>DKZG01000028.1 GCA_002493595.1 Ruminococcaceae bacterium UBA7080
CAGAAGAAAATACGTGATGGTTCTGTCTATTTTCCAGATAAAATACAAACTGAAAAGAATGGTTGGAAGCAAATTTCTGACAACGCAGAACCCAAAATCATAGAGAACGCCTTTTCCTGCATCAGCGCCATTTTCAATTTGCTGTACCAGCTTTCCCGTTCCCAGCTTCTGGTATTCGGAATAATCCATTTTACCTATTTTACGCAATGCTGATAACTTAAAATCCAGATAAATTTCATTCTCCAGTTTAGCAGACGGATATTTGTCTAAATAGTTCATCCCATAATTGACAAAAAGAACGACGCCATAAAACAAAATCCCATAAATTGTTATTGTCCTGTCTGTCAGCCCGTCCACAAGCTTTTGAAAATAACCGGTCTTGTAATTTAACATAAAAGCATTGAATAAGCCTATAAACAGATAGATAATTACCCATTTCCTGTTACTCTTTAAAATTTCTTTCATATAATGCATAACTGTACTCCTTTTTTCCCAAACAAAAAAATCTTCCCATGAAACAGCAAAAACAGTGGCTTACGCACTAAAAATATTTGTATCAATAAATACTCCTAATGCGAAAACCTGTTGTTTTGCCATTCATGCGGAAGATTTTCAACATCCTGCATTATTCAAATCATTAACATGATTTTCAATTTCTACGGTAGTAACACGCGAATGGACGAATTGAATTACTACTTTTACAAATTAGCATTTATCTATGGTTTTGTCAATAAATTTTCCCTTGTAATATGCTCACTGATTTATCGGCTCATTTTGGGGGAGCGTTTTTGTAAGGATTAAGGTATAGGAAACGGTTATAAATATCATAATCAAAGCCTG
This sequence comes from Ruminococcaceae bacterium UBA7080, assembly GCA_002493595.1. GTDB lineage: Bacteria > Bacillota > Clostridia > Oscillospirales > Acutalibacteraceae > Eubacterium_R. The sequence continues at coordinate 841 of DKZG01000028.1, forward strand.
AATAATTTGCTTTTCCACTCCCGCTCCATTTGTAAACGTATTGAGCGTGTTAATGGCAGAATGGGTAATAATACAAGGGAGCAGACTTCCGCTGCGATAAAATATCATTACAAACAGGAAGCCTACCGCAACGGCAAAGCAAATCTGACACAAATTGTTTACCAGGTCCATACCGCTGTCATTAAATGAATTTGCCAATGATTGCACAACGCAATAAATTACAATCCAGACAATTGCAAATGTCAATTCGTTTTTCTCATATAATTTTTTCATTTTACTTCCTCCTGTATTGCCAACACCGCGCCCTTGTATACCCGCTTTAAATAGGTTGTTATAAGCTTTTCATCATACTCAAATGAATTGTTGGCAATGATGCTGGCATATCCATGAACGAACATCGAAAGCGTTACAAAAACCTCTTTTGTCTGTTCCATATTCATATCCATTTGTTTTTGCATTGCGGAAATAACAGGTACAAGCTCCTCGGAATTTATCATTTCAAGCAGACTGTTTTCAACGGCATACCCCGATTGAAAAAGAAAACGGAACAATTCAGGTTCTTCAACTGCAAAACGGATATAATTTAATCCAATTCCAAGCATAATACCTCCCTGCGTTTCCGGAATGCTCATCAGATATTCCGTATGATATTCGCCTGTTTTTTCATAAGCGGCTCTTTTTAATTCTTCAATCGTTGCAAAATGGTACATAACCGGTTGTGTGGAACAATTCAGCTTTTTTGCTACTGTCCTTGCATTGATATTTTCTGCGCCTGTTTCACGGGCAATCTCAAATGCAGCGGCAATAACCATATCTTTTGTTATTTTGGCTTTTGGCGGCATTGCTTTTCCTCCTTTTATAACTTATGTTATATAACGTAAACTATATTGTTTTTTAACAAAATTGTCAATCGGGTTTGCAATTTTACCAATTGAAAGCATTTCATCAAGCGGAAAAATGATATAATCTACTTAAAAAAATCCGTTCCAAGTAATTCAGAACGGATACATTTATTTTCATAATTTAATTGTTTTTATCAACGCATTTTACAGTTTGATTACTTGTGCTGATATAATTTAATTTCCCAAAAATTAAAATTTATTGATTTTGGGAAATAAATATGGCATAATAATTTTGCGAGGTGATTTTCTATGAAGCTGATTGAAAGAAAACAATACTTAGATAAAATGATTAATGTCATCGGAACTCCTGATATTAAAGTCCTGACAGGCGTACGCCGTTCAGGCAAATCGAAGCTATTGGAAACTTTCAAAGCCTATGTGCAAAAAAGTATTCCTGATGCTAATATTATTCACATCAATTTTAACTTATCTAAGTACGACAACCTAAAAGAATACAAGACTCTTAACGAATATATTGAAAACAATTATATAGAAGGCAAGGATAATTTTGTTTTAATTGATGAAATTCAAATGTGCACCGGTTTTGAACTGTGCATAAACAATCTGCACGCAACCGAGACATACGATATTTATATCACGGGTTCCAACGCCTTCCTGCTTAGCTCAGACCTGGCAACGTTGTTTACCGGCAGAACCTTTGAAATCAAGGTATATCCGTTTTCCTTTGCCGAGTATATGCATTACTTTGAATTAACAGACAAATATACTGCTTTTGATAACTATATGCTTGAAGGTGGTATGTCCGGTTCTTATTTGTATAAAGAGCAGGAGGATAAATATGATTATATTGAAACCGTCTTTGATACTTTGATTTTAAGGGATATACGGCAAAGGTATAACATTAAGAACCCTGCTCTGATGGATAGAATTTCTCAATTCTTAATGGATAACGTGTCCAATTTAACATCGGCAAGAAGTATCACGGATACACTCACATCAAACAAGGATAAAATCAATCATAAGACTGTTGGTAATTATTTGAATTATCTTTGCAACGCTTTTGCTTTCTATAAGTTCCGCAGATACGATATTAAGGGAAAAAAGTATCTTGCTTCTAACGATAAGTATTATTTGGGCGACCATGCCTTCCGTTATGCAAAGCTCGGTACAAAAAACTTAGATAGCGGCAGAGTGATTGAAAATATTGTTGCAATGGAATTGCTCAGACGTGGTTATGAAGTTTATGTCGGCGTCCTGTATAAAAAAGAGATTGACTTTGTCGCTCTAAAAAGAAGCGAAAAGATTTATATTCAAGTTTCGGATAACATTACCCTGCCCGAAACCTTCAGTCGAGAAGTAGATCCTCTGCTTAAAATTAAAGATGCCTATCCCAAAATGATAATAGCACGGACAAGAAACCCCGAATATCAATATGAGGGAATTAAAATTGTTGATGTGGCAGATTGGCTGCTGGACAAATAACAATTTGCTACACCCGCCATATCCATTATTATGAAAACTTGATACAGCATCGCTAAATCACTATCTATCATAACCTGCTGGTTACGAACAACATATATCAAGCTTTTTATATCAAATTGTGTTGTTTCAGTAAGGGGCTTTTTCTTTTGCCGTCGTGCGGCAGATAAATTTTGTTTTAATGAATCAGCATATAAAATCAACAATAAGTTGGTTTGCTAAAATAGATAATTGCCAGGCTAATACCTCCAAGAAACAACACCAGCATAAACCGGATTCCATTTGTTACAGGATTGAATAACTCTCCTAAATATCCGGTTTGCACAATAAGATAAAAACAAAATGCACATAGATAACCACCGATTGTATTCTGCACTATGGAAGATATAAGCAGCCCTATAAACCCCAATGCCATGCTTGCAGCCAAAGTCCGAAAAGCATATGGAAAGAGCGGAAAGGAACAGCCGCAAATTTTCATATAAATTTCAAATGCCAAAATCAACAGTATTGAGCCGATTATAGAAAGCACTGTCCGCAATAAGACAATAGACCGCAAAGAGACCTGCCGAAAGGCAAGATGTAATTTTACCATATTGCATATGGATTCTTCATCATCAACTAATAGAATTTTAGATGTCATTTTTTCTTCCTTTCATTTTTCCATTTATATAAGACTGCGGCATGATAATTCTATCAGAAAAAAGTCTACAAACGGTCAAATTGTCACTTTTTCTCAAAATATTATCAGCCACCATTATATACGTCAAGACGCATAAGAACTCAAAAAAGCGGTACAGCCCTTGTACTCGAAGCTATACCGCCTAATCTGAAATTACTTCCCCCTAACCACAAACATTTGCTTTTCGTATTTTAAAAAGATATTCTGAAATTTTACCTTATCCCTCCATAGCCGCAACCACATTTTATTTTTGCAATTCTTTCTCTAAAAACTGCTTTATGTACGGATTGTTTTCCTCACTTAGTGCAGGCTGGAACGCCATATAACGGCATTTCTGATACTGCTCGCCATCCAGTACAAAGGTATATCCCATTACACATTTGGGATTACAGTCATCAGGGTTGATAAGCCGTTTGCAGACGGACGCTTTCTTGATTTCCTTTTTTACCTTTTCGGGCAATGTGTCAAGAAAGCTCTGGTATTCCTGTATATGTTCCGGATAAATACGAAGCTTCATCCCCGTTTTTCGGAATATAAATGTTGCCAAAGTCCTCTTGCTGCTGTTTAATACATAGGACACAACATAGCCGCTCTTTTGCAGCTTTATATCACACTTACAGCCATTTGTTGTCAGATACTCGTTGATTTGGTTTACAAAGCTGCGGAAATGCTCATCAACCGTTTCCATAAACATATTGAATTTCTCGTCCATAAGTCCCTCCGTTATCCCTTTTTCTTTACCACAGGTATCCATACCTCGTATTGTGCGTTCTGCGGATCCTGATTTAAGTAAACCTCAATATCGGGAGCGTTTGCATATTCATATCCGGAGGTCGGAAGCCACTCTGTTATAATACGCTGCTCCAACTCCTGTATTGACCGGTTTGTACCAATTCCGGAAAAAATTGCCCAGGTAGACGCAGGCACGGTATATTCTTCAAACTCATCACCTGTTTTTGTACTGGAAACAGCAATAAAATATTTCCATTGTTCTTCATCATTGCAGACACTTACACCCAAAAGTCCCATTGGCGGTGTATCCATGATTCCTGCCAATTTCTGTATTGTTCCATTCACAGATGCCTCTTGCCACATCTTTGGCACTACCATAAAATTATTTTCGATTTCCTTATCAAGGGGGGCAGATACACCTATGATACGAAATGCTTCCTTTGTTTCAATTCTATAATTCATCTCTGTCGCTCCTTTCACAGCAATTCTAAATACAATGGGGGAAAATGATTTCACGGATACGCCTTCATCTTTTACGGACGATGGTGCTATCCCGTGAAAAGCCTGAAACGCCCTGTTAAATGCAGTTGGGGAACGGTAGCCGTATTTCTCTGCAATATCAATAATCCGTTCATCCCCGCCCTGCAAGTCCACCGCCGCCAAAGACATTTTTCTTCTTCGGATATACTCTGACAAAGTGATACCCGCCATATAAGTAAACATCCTCTGATAGTGATAGGCGGAGCAGCAGGCTATCCGCCCAAGCTGTTCATAATCAATTTCCTCCGTCAAATGTTCTTCAATATAATTCATGCTCTGGTTTAACCTTTCAACCCATTCCATGAGATACCTCCTCATCCGCATATATTATTCTTTACGGATATATTTTTTTATTATTATAAGGCTTATTTTTAACTTTTTCCTCTCTTTTCTTGCACAAAAATGAGAGGCGGCTGTTATTTCCAGAAAATTATAGCATTGATGAGGAAGTATACAGCTTTTGTCAAAAAGTATATATTTTTTAAAGATAAGGAATATTATGATATTTTACATATAATTGGTATAGTTCCTATTGTGGCTTCACAAAAAATATATGATAGTGGAAAGTGGGAAGATAAAACAACCGTTTTAGAAGCAATCCGTCAACTGTAATAGTTGGCGGATTTTTTATTTTAACAACATATACTGAATATTTCACAAATATAAAAAATTGAAAATAGTGCAACGTCAAAAGCATGAAGTCATATGAAAAAGATTGTACTTTGAACATTAGACCAAGCTATTTTAATATTAACCATTAAATTTATTTATATGCTTCTATCACACTAATGGATACGTTATAAATCAATTGTGCAATTTCTTCCGGAGAATCGGTCATAGAACCGTTAATCCATGATTGAATGACATGAATACAGCCGAACAGTATATACTGAAAAACATAATCTGAAAAGTTATTACTGTCAGTAAGAACATTTTGAGATTTATATTTTAACAAATTGATAGCGTCCTGTATCATAACAGATGAAAAGTTGTCATCAGTGCTGTTGTTTAAAAGTAACTTATATAGTTCCTTGTGTTCCTTAATATAACACAGGAGCCTATAAAGCGGCTGTATTGCACAGTTAATTTCTGACACTTCAATTTCCTGCATGCATTGTTGACCCTGTTTAAGGGTTTCTTCTTCAAGTTCCGTTAAAACGTCACGGACATTTCCATAATATTTATAAAAAGTGGAACGATTCATTTCCGAAGCCTCACAAAGTTCTGTAACAGAAATCTGATAAATTGATTTTTTTTGCAAAAGCGATATTAAAGCATTTCGAAACAGTATTTTTGTAAGCCTTGTGCGCTGATTGTCCTTTTTATTCATTATACCCTCCTAAAAAAATACAAGTTTTTAATTATATTTCGAATTTACAACAAAATGTTTATTGTTTGTTGTTTTGACAGCATTTAAATAAAAACTGTTTATTTTAAAAGCAACACATTGTTGATATAATTAGCACGTTTTAAAGTGTTTGTCAAATTATAAAAGAAAGAGGTCATGGAAATGAAGAAAATTGCGAACTGGATAGTTGATAAGAAGATTACGGTATTTATTGTCACAGCACTTTTGACGGCTGCCGCCGTACTTGGTATCTTTTTAACGAACGTCAATTATGATATGTCAAAATATCTTCCAAATGACTCCTCCATTAAAAAGGGTATGGAAATTATGGAAGATGAATTCGGTGATATGTCAAGTATTACTGTCATGTTTGAAGATTTGACGGAACAAGAGCAGCTTGATTGTAAAACTGAACTGGAAGCCATTGAAAATGTTAAATCTGTAGTTTATATGCAGGATGATGAAGCATATCAGAAGGATAATCATTCAAAATATATGATAACTATATCAGCAAATACATATTCTAAAGAGGCACGCAATGTGCTGGAAGTAATAGAAGGTAAATACGGCGATAAAGCGTATTGCAGCGGAGCCGTTGTAGATAATGATATGATGGTAAGCACACTTGTTGAAGAAATACCAATTATAGCTATAATAGCTGTCATTATTATTTTTGCAATACTTTTCCTGCTTTGCAATTCTTGGATCGAACCGTTTATATATATGGGCTGTATCGGAATAGCAATCTTACTCAACATGGGAAGCAATGCATTTTTACCATCGGTTTCATTTATGACATTTGCAGTTGGCGCCTTATTGCAGATGGGACTCTCCATGGATTATTCCATTATGCTTATGAACAGATATAATCAAGAAAAACTGAAAAATCCGAATCCGTCAATTGCTATGAAAAATGCGCTTTCCAATGCAGTTGGCGCTATTACAAGCAGTTCTGTAACAACTATCGTAGGTTTGTTGGTTCTTCTCTTTATGAGTTTTAAAATAGGTCAGGACATGGGTATCGTACTGGCAAAAGGCGTTTTTATCAGCCTGATTTGTATTTTTACTATAATGCCGTGTCTGGTTGTACAGTTTGATAAAATCATGACCAAGACTCATAAAAAATCATTAAATCCAAATATGAAACCTGTTATGAAAATTGCGGGTAAAATCAGATTTATATCAGTACCGCTGGTCGCAGTTATAGCAGTAGGCGCATATTTTGTAAAAGACGATTTGAGCGTTACATACATTAAAACATTTGATAATCCCAGACAAACAACTATTGAAAAAGTGTTTGGTAAGGATAATCAAACGGTTCTTTTGTATGAAAATAACGAATCTCCTGAAAATATCAAGAAATTTATTTCTGCACTTGAAGAGCGTGAAGACGTCAATTCTGTACAGGACTATTCAAATACAATAGGAAAGTCATATAAATATAAAGAACTTGCCGAAAATATGGATATGACGGAAGAACAAGCAAAAATGATGTACCAGATGTACAAGGATAATCAAAGTCAATCTGAGTCTGAAAAAGTAACGATGTATGAACTTATATGTTATATGGATGATAATATTGCAAAAAATCCATTATATGCCAATTTTATGAGTAAGGAGCAAATAAAACAGATCTCAGAAGCAAGAACAGAATTGGAAGACGGTAAGAATAAGCTGGAAGAAGCCGAAGCTCAAATATCGGTAAACGAAGAACAGCTTTTATCAGCAGAACAGCAGCTTATTGAAGCGAAAGAACAGCTGAAGCTTGCCGGTATGACAGATGAAATGATATCTGTGCAGCTTGGCAGCCAAGAGGCAGAAATAGAGGCTGGGAAAGCTCAGCTTGAGGAAGGAAAAAAACAACTTGAACAGAGCAAGGCTATTTATGAAAAGGAAATGAATTCCAAAGAGCTTGCAGAAATCATGGAGCAAGACGAATCTGACGTCGAAGAAATGTTAAAAATACGCAGAATATCTATGCTTAATGTAGAAAACGATACCTTAACTCTTGATGAATTTTTGAGTTTTATTACAGATGAAATTATGCCTAATGAAACATATTCCGCAGCAATTGACGAGGAAATGCGTTCACAAATAACTGACGGTGTAACACAGATCAGAGAAAATCGTGAAATGATGCTTGGCAAAAAATATAACCGAATGATTATTTCCGTCAATCAGCCGTCAGAGGGAACAAGTACGTTTTCATGTATCGGTTCAATAGCTGACACGGCGGACGAGTGTTTTGAAAATAACACATACCTTGTGGGTGATTCTGCAATGGGTTATGAAATGGATAAAGGTTTTACAAACGAGCTGAACTTTGTCACAATTCTGACTGTTATTGCAATTTTAATTGTTGTTCTCATCACATTCCGCTCATTTGTAAGCTCAGCAATACTGGTTGCGGTTATTCAAGCAGCTGTATTTATTACGACAGCAATAGTGTCCCTCCAAGGTTACAGCGTCAATTATATTGCTCTTATCCTTGTACAGTGTATTCTTATGGGAGCTACGATCGATTATGGTATTCTTCTGTTTGATAATTACCGTGAAAAGCGTCTGACCTTGGAAAAGATGGATGCAATAGGCGAAGCTATGAATTGTTCTGTCAAAACAATTTTAACTTCATCGCTGATTCTTATTGCAACCTGCCTGACCGTAAGCGTGATAATGACGCAGAAGGTAATATCACAGACTTGTATGATGATTGCATACGGCGCAATTGCCTCGGTCATTATGGTTATTTTTATTCTTCCTGCAATTTTGCTGTTAGTTGACCGGATTATTACTAAAAAAGGAGAAAAACAATTATGAAAAAAATAATTTGCATAGGCAGACAATATGGAAGCGGAGGACATAAGCTTGCCCGCATATTGGCGGAACGTTTAGAAATTCCGTACTATAATAAAAAAATCTTTGAAGACGCTATTGTCAAAAGCGGATTGAAGGCTGAAATACTTAAAAATGCAGAAGAACGTCTGCCAAATCCATTACTGCACTCTATTTACTATGAGGGAAATTCCAATGATTACTATGGCAAAAGCGCAAACGAAATCTTATATATGGCACAAAAATCAATGATTTTAGAGTATGCGGAAAAAAGCGACTGCGTAATTGTTGGCAGGTGTGCAGACTTTATTTTAAAGGAAAATACAGGTCACTCTGTAAAAAGTATATTTGCCGCCGCATCTATGTCATACCGCATTGCATCTACTATGAAAAACGAAAATACAGATGAAAAAAATGCCGCTGCAATCATTAGGAAAGCGGATAAACAACGAAGCGCTTACTACAGCTACCATACCGGAAAGGATTGGGGTAAAGTTTCATATTATGACTTTTGTATTAATACTGCTACAAATAATTGGGAAGATATTATTGAGTTTCTTACTTCAATATATCAATCTATGTAATTTAATACGATACCATAAAAAAGATGATATAGCTTGAAGCAGTCTGCAAAGATTTAAGAGTCTTTGCAGGCTGTTTTTGCTTGCAGTGATAACGTAATAAATGAATTTTCAGCTTGTAATGCAATTTGATTAATCATAAAAATTTCACCTAATAAATACATAGACGATTTCATCAAAGAATTATTCATTAAAGCGCCGCAGAGTTCTCTTGCATGCGCCGCACAGGTGAACACGGTCTGTATATTTGCCCTGCTGTATGAATTGGTTTTTCAGTTCTATAAGGTTATGTAGTAAAATAACAAATAACTTTTCTTTTCGCTTATAAATATCATCGTCCTTTTCAATTAGAAGGATTTTTGCTTCTGCTAATCGCACATTTTACAAATTCAAATTCTTTTTGAAAATAAAAACCGCCGAAAACTTTAGTTTTACAGTGATACGGAAGTAATTACAACAACAAATCAATAACGCTGACAAACCGGGTGAAAGCAAGAGCAGAAAACTATCACTTTCATTAGTAGTCGGTTCTCTGCTTTTCTGTTACGCAATAGAATGCCGTTTTTGAAGGCAGACATATTAAAAACCCTTGCCCCGTCATTTCAATTCCCGCAAGCAGGACAGCGTACCATTCTGTTTTTTTCATTATAGACCTCATTCCTTGCAATTAGAGAAATGCAAAAAGGATAAAATACTG
>DKZG01000007.1 GCA_002493595.1 Ruminococcaceae bacterium UBA7080
TTTACTATAGTAGGTTCAGACGGGGCTTCATATATCGGTTGCAAGTGGACTTATTTATTTGGTTTTAAGGGGACTTCATGCGCCGCTTTGGCTTTCTGCACTGCTTTCGGTGTTGGGAGCCGTATTTTATGGGGCTATGGCAGGCTTTGGAATGGCGTCAGTCAGGGCAGTTATTATGCTTGTCGTTGCCATTTTGGGGGAATGGCTTGGCAAGTCTTATGATATGCTTACGGGGCTCGGAATAGCGGTTCTTCTTATGCTTATATATAATCCCATGAGCATAAGGGACCAAAGCTTTATATTAAGTGTGTGCGCCGTATCAGGCGTATGTCTCGGAATAAAGATACTGCGTCTTATGATGAGAAGGAAAAAAATAAAAAAATATTTTAAAAGGCACAGATTGGTAAAACTGCTTGCCGAGGGACTTATAACGTCCCTGTGCGTTAATATTGTCACATTTCCCGTCATAGCATATATGTATTTTGAAATTCCCATATACAGCTTTCTTCTTAATCTTTTTGTTGTGCCGCTTATGACGGTTGTTGTTTATGCAGGCTTTATAGGAATTATTTTTTCGGCAGTCTCGGTTTTTGCGGGGCGGCTTGTTATTGCACCGGGCGGCTTGGTGTTAAATATGTTCGAGTGGCTTGCCAAAATATTTTCGGAATTGCCATTTTCCGTGATAAATACGGGGAAGCCGGGTATATGGTTCATTATTTTCTATTATCTGATTTTGATTTTTGTTCTGGCACTTTCGGATAATAAAATATGCGAGGCTTTTTATGCGCGGATGAGGATTCGCCTTAACCGAAGAAAATGGAGAAGGTTAAGAGCCATGCTTTCATTGGGAATATGCACGCTGTTTCTTGCTGTTATTATTTGCGTGAGGATTTTAATTGGCAGAGAACGGATTGTATTTTTAGATGTGGGTCAGGGAGACGGTATTCTCGTGTCAACGCCAAGGGGGACGATCATTGTCATAGACGGCGGTTCCACAAGTGAGGGCGGGGAAAGCTTGGCAGAATATACCCTGAAGCCTGCACTGAAGGCGCTTGGAATGGCTGACGTGGATTTCTGGGTTGTAACCCATGGAGATACGGACCATGTGAGCGGACTTATGTACATACTTGAAAACTATGATATGTCTAACATAAGTATTGACTGCATTTTGATGGCAGGGTATAGGGGTAACTCAGAGAGGCTTGAGGAAATAAGACGGCTTGCGGATGAAAACGGTATTGATACGGTTTATGTTGGCGCAGGGGATAAGATAGAGGATGGCAGTGCGGAAATGGTATGCTGTCATCCTGACAAAGACTATGTGGCAGATGGCACAAACGATGCATCTCTTGTACTTAGCTATTTATCCTCTGACTTAAGCTGCCTTTTTACGGGAGATATGTCGGAGGCTTCACTGGATTATATGTTTACAAAAAACGGCGCTTTGCTGCAGGATGAGTATATGTATCTCAAGGTTCCCCATCATGGCTCCAAAACATCAATGTATGAACCGATGTATAATTTGATTCAAGGGCGGACGGCTGTCGTCTCATGCGGTAAGGATAATTCCTACGGACATCCTCATAATGAGGTTTTAGATAAGCTGCAACAGCACAGCTGCAGTATTTGCCGAACAGATAAGAGTGGGGCAGTGTGCATTTATATAAGAAATGGAACGCTTGAATTTGAGGAATATAAATAGCGAAAATGTCTGAGCCTTTGCCTTTGATGTTACCAACAGAAGGTGCAGCTTTTAAAATTGTAAAGCTTAAAACGGTCAATACATGGAAACGTCCGTTTATAGCATTGACAATGATTTCTTTTTGTTTTTGTCGATATATAAGGTATAACAACAGCCATGCGCAAAACGCTGTTTTCACAGACATCCATTTTACTATATAGCTAATTTACCGCACGGCACGCTTTTGCTATGTGTCGCTCGTAACGGTCAATATCGTTATTTTGCGCATGAATCTATACCTATATAAGGCAGGTGATAAAATGCTTTCGATAGCAGTATGTGATGATGAAGTCATAGAATGCTGCAACATGGCAAAGAAAATTGAAGAAATTATGGGAGAAATGAAAATACCATGCTTTATCCGGCAGTTCCGAAGTGGCGGGGAATTGCTGCAGGCAATGGAAAGCTTTGATATTGTTTTCCTTGATATTATCATGCAGGATTTGGATGGCATGAGGACCGCGCAGATTTTCCGAAGAAAGGCAGCTGATAAGATACTCATTTTTGTATCGTCCAGCAGGGAGTATGTGTTTGAAGCGTATGATGTGGAGGCTTTTCAATATCTGCTGAAGCCTGTGGATGACAGGAAGCTGAAAAAAGTATTGCAAAAGGCCGTTCTCAAAACAGAAAGCCGGTCACAGGAGTTTATTATTGTCAGTAAAGAAAGGCAGAAAAAGAAATTGTTTCTTGACGATATATACTATTTTGAGATAAAGGGCAGAGTGGTTGACGTTCATGGGAGAGAAGGCATTTTTGCTTATTATGAGCAGATTGGGGAGTTGGAGAACAAATTGGGAGATAAAGGTTTTTTCAGATGTCATAAAAGCTATCTGATAAACCTGAAGTATGTTGACGGGTATAACAGGCAGGAAGCGATTCTGGAGAACGGGGAAAAAATCGTAATTGCAAAGAGAAGATATGAAGTGTTTTGCAGAGAGATGCTCAAGGTTATGCGGGAAAATGGAGGGATTTTATGAAGCAGCTCTTGGACTATGCAGATATTTTAATTGCGGCGCCCAGTTATCTGGGCTGGTTATGGGCGGCGGATAAATTTTGTAAAAAATTTTTAGGAGCTTCCAAAAAGAATGAATTGCTGTTTATATTTCTCTCTTTTTGCGGCAGTCTGTTTATGGATATTGTGAGCAGACGGTATGCTGTTTTATATATTCTTTCTCTGGTGCTCAATCCCATTAATCCCATATTCTTTATGGCATTGGTTCTATTGTTATTTCGTTCAGACAGGGAAAAACGGATTCTTGCGGCTTCCATGCTGATGATGACTGTAAGACTGGCAGGAAATTTCTGCGCTTCTTTTCTATCATGCCTGCTGTTATTTTTCCGGCACACAGTTAAAAAAATTCCGGATCCGCTTTTGACAGAGTGGGAAAACGGAGTGATTAACGGTATTGGTTATTGTTTCGTAATATATGTTGTATGTTGGATGACCAAAAACCTTGAGCCTGTTTTCTGTGGCAGGAGGGGAAGGTGGTATGCCATATTGGCTATTCCGTTGCTTGTGATTATTATTGTGTCTGATGTGGCGGGCTGGTGTGCGAGCAATGGTATTATGGTCAGGAGCGGGGGTGGCATGGGCTTATATTATGACCAGATTTTCAGTCATGCCGGTTTTTTGGTTTTAGCAGTCCTGGCCATGTCCTTGGCGGGGGTTTATGTGTTTGGAATGAACCGGATTTATCTGGAACAGGAAAAAAACGGCAGATACCATGCGCAGATTGCGGTTTATAAAATGCTGGCGGAGCAGCACAGCCGGTCGGAACGGCTGCGGCATGACATGAAAAACCATATCATTGCCCTATCGGCGCTGTCACGGAATAAGGAATGGGAGAAAATGGATGATTATCTGAAAAATATGGGAGGCGTTGCCTTGGATACCGGTGAGGATATGACAGGAAACAGGGCGGTGGATGCACTTCTTTATCAGAAACGGAAACAGGCGGAGGAGAAAAATATTAAATGGGAATGTGATGTGCAGATGCCGAAGGAAGGTTACGTCAATGAGTTTGATCTGTGCATATTATTTGGAAATATACTGGATAATGCGTTGGAAGCGTGTGAACGGTTGTCGAGTGGTGAAAATTGTTTTATAGACATTTGCGCGGAACCGGTTAAAAAATGTTTTCTGATTGAAGTGAAAAACAGCATGGACAGGACGGAAAAGTATACAGAGGGAGCTACAAATAAAGAGAATGTTCATGAGCATGGAATAGGTCTGCTGAATGTAGGCGATGTGGTGAATAAGTATAACGGGGTAGTGAAAACGGAAGCCCAAAAGGGTATTTTCGGAATATCCATTCTGATGCCGTTTCCTGACACCGCACATGACATCCAAACGACTGTTTAAAACATAAATCTAATATTGAAAATTCATATTACCGAAAGAAGGAGTGAGGGTTTTTATATTCTCAAAAATGGTGAAATGGAGGACTGTATTATGCATACAAAAACAATGGAAGGACTTGTGGGCGCAATGACAAACATGAACCTGCTGAATACCCCAATGCGTGTTTTCAAGGAAGCGGAGCGTAAAGGCGATACGGCGACAATGGAGCGCGCAATGGGGTATGTCGGTGATTTTTCCGATAAGGTGGAGGAATATAAGGCGGAAGCTGAAAAAGGAATGAAAGAAGACGCAAAGGAAGCGAAGGAAAAAGCAAAATTACAGCAGGAGGAGGCTATCCGGAAACGGAAGGAAGAACGTGAAAAATCGGAGGAAGCAATCGAGGAAAACAGGAATGTCAATACGGATGCGGATACCGTGAAGCTCAGCAGGGAAGGAAAGGCGTTAGTAAAAAATAATCCGGATACGCACGCGACGGACGCAGGAACAGATATGACAAAGAGTGACGCTGTTAAAGAGCCGGTAACGTATACGAAAGTAGGAGAGGCAGTTTCTATGGAGCAGGGGACAAGCATTTCGGTTTCTGTGTGAAATAAATATAGTATTTTGACGATAGTATGACCGATAAGGATATGTACAATGGCATTAAGGAAAAGATGACTGGCGGTAAGCGTTATTATCTGAAAGGGAAAAGGCTTTCGTAATCTAGTGTTGCTGGAGGAATCTGATTGTGAGATTGCCAATGTGCATGAGCTTAAAGATTATTATCCGAAATATGAGGTAGCGCTTGATGAGCTTTTGCCACTGGTAATGTTAATGGGGTTAAGATTGTGTATGGGGGTGCTAAAGCGAGAGTAATGACATGGCAAAAGTGGGTTGCGGCAGGATAAACGAACATAATTGAAGGTACTATAAAAAACAGTTGATATATAGGGAACATATGGGGCATAATACATAAAAAATGTTCCCTGTAGAAAGAAGACTGGATTGTGGGTGTAAACTATTCGGAAATTCAGGAATTGTTACAGCAAAGGGCAGATTATCAGGCAAGATTAAATCTGATACCCTATGATGGAGGACGCATCAGAGGTGTTCCCGTGACAATCGGAGGAAGCACTTATGTTCCGCCGATTCGGATAGAATCTGTTGTTGTGGAACGGATTGATGAAATTCGTTTGCAGGAGAAGGATGCTGTGGATATAGCGATTGAACTGTGATTGTATTGCATGAAGACACAGGTTTTTACGGACGGAAACAAAAGGGCATCCGTAATTTTTGCAAACCACTATCTGATTGCCCACGGAGAAGGATTTCTTGTTATTCCCGAAAAGGATGTACCGGAATTTAAAAAGCTTCTGATAGATTTTTATGAGGGTGAAGCGATAGAGGTAATCAGCAATTTTATGCGGGAGCGTTGCTGGAAAAGCTTTTAGGCGTACAGTAATCATAATGATGTGAAGTAAATTGGAACGAAGAAAATAGGAAAGAAATACATGAAGAGCGGTAAAACAAGTGAGTTTTATCGTTCTTTTTTGCCTGGAATAGATGGCAATGCAATCGTGCTTTGGGAAGGATAATAAAAGAATTTGATTTTGCTCATGATTATTATGCAAAAGTAGACGAAGGGAGGATATATTGGTTGGAAAGAATATGGGGTAGGACAATGTCATTGGTGACTAGGACAATGAACTTAGTGATTTTTGGGAAGATGTAGAGTATAATCGAAATATGGTTTAATATGGAAGTGAATAAAAGATATGGATAATCAAGTGTTATCTGTCAGTCTGGAGAGAATCGGATGGATAATTGAAAGTTATCCATTGGATTTATAATGAAAGAATACAATGATAATCCAATGTTACCCGTCAATTTGGTGAGGCAGGAATGGTGCGGATAATTGTTAGGTATTCACTATTCGCTCAAAGAATCAGGAGAAAAGATAATGTCGACTACTACATTTGCTCAAAAATATTGGAAAGATTTTGAATTGTTATCATTAGAATATATACATGACCAATATAAAGATGTGTCGGCACAGTGTATTCATACATCATTTATAAATGACGGAGGATTTGATGGTAGTCTTACTTCGACTTTAACAAAGGAAGAAGCTCCCTTTGTACATGAAATATTAAGCTTAATAGAAGCAAAATTAAGGACAGATACTAACATTACAATTCACGATTTCGCAGCATCCATAATAGCGGCATATAATTTTTCGGCACAAATCCTATATGTTGTATCTAATGTAAATTTTACAGAAGGCACTCGGAAAATAACCTCTATATTTTCTAATAAAGTTAATTTGAAAATTGTATTAATAGATGGGATATATTTATTAGATTGGATAAACTCAAAAAATGTGCATCCAAACAATAATATATTTATATCAGAGTTAATAAAATCTATAAAAATAAATAATAAAAATACTTTTCAGGATGAATCTGCAAATGATTGCAAAAACACCTCAGAATTTGCGTCAGCTATTTTTATAGATGCTCCCTATCTTCAAAACGAAGAACTGTATGGGAAACACGCTCAAAATATCAAAACGAAAATAGTTCGTATTCTCGAAAGAATAGATAATCTTAACAGAATAGTTCTGCTATCAGGGGCAGTTGGGACGGGAAAATCTACAGTTATTTCAAATGTAGGATATGAAATGCAACAAAAAAATTTTATTTTTAATATATTAGACTGTGATACTGAGGATGCCCTGTCAGTAAGGAGTATTTTTTTATGGGTTTTAAAATCCTTATGGGGGATAGATCCATTCAAAATATATACAAATGACAATATAGCAGAGTTTGTAGATTTAGTATGCCTTGTGGCAAATACACCGATAGAAAAAAATATAAAAGATACAATTAGAGAAATTTTTACGTTAGAGAATAGTTCTTATATTTTTAAAAGCGACCTCTATACAACATATCTTCTAAGATATTTAAATATCATCTTAGAAAAAAAACATAGAAATAACCGAACGATATTAGCCATAAAAAATTTGCATCACTTGGAACAATTTACATTTGATTTTATGATATCGCTAATTCAGTGCTTAATACAAAACAACGTTGGGCTGATTATAGAGTTAGCTCCTAAAGAAGCAAAAGAAGATGCAAGGAATGATTGGGAAACAGGCCGTAATGCATTGTGTTATTTTAAAAAAAATGGTCATTTATTTGAATTATACGATTTCGAGAAGGAGGATGCTTTATACTATTTGTCGAAAAACCTTCCCGGCTTGACCGACAATTACTATAACTATATATTAACTCATATAGGAATGAAACCAGTTTTTTTACATTATGCTGTTAATTGGCTTATATTAAATGAAGTGGTTTTATACAATTCTCAAAAAGACTATTGTACAGTAGCAAAGCCAGAAGAATTTTTTGAAGGAATAACACCAGATCAAAACCAAAGAATTATTGAGGATATAATTCGGTATTATCAATCAAATACACCAAAATTTCAAGACATTATTATAGAAATTTTTGAAATGATCGTGTTGTTAGATGGGTCAATCAGTTATTCTATAATAGAAAAAATATATCAACCCATGCCCATTAAAGGAATTATTCAGACATTGCTTGATACTGGATTATTTATGCAGACATCAATCGGAATTAGCACGAACCATGAACTTGTATTTGCTGCTTTAAATAATACAAGCCTTTCATTTTATCAGCTATGTGCAGCCTCTAAGTTATATGATGCTATTAGAGTAATAAAGGATGACGAATTTGTAAGATGTAAAAGCGCAGATTTACTCGTCATTATGAAGCAGTGGAGAAAGTTTATTAATCTTTCTATTCAAATAAGCGAAGATGCATTTATAATAGGGGAATACAATAAATGTATAAAGTATTTATCATTGTGCCGTAAGATTTACCATAAACTGGAAAACAAAGAAGGCATCTATTTATTAAAAATTATGTACAAAGAACTGTTAGCATATGAAAAAATGGGTAGAGGTGGTTCTGCAAAAAAATTGTTTCAAGATTTCCAGAAGCAAATACAGTTAGAAATGAATTTTACAAAAAAAGAACCCGAAAAAAATATACTTGCACTGGAAAAGCTATATCTTGCAAGACAGGCTGGACCGGAAAATCAATATAATTTTAGCTTAAATATGTTAACATACGCCAAACAGTATTATAATGAAATTTCCGAGGAATTGTATGTTAGTATATGCTTTGTTTTTGCATTAATTGAAAAAAAGTATATTTCCCTCGATAGCGCAGTTGACTTTTTAAAAAAAGAAAAATGTCTTCTTCCACACTCTATTGAGTTAGATATTCATTACCAATCACATGAAGCTGCAAAGTATTTAAATTATAATCCCGCAAAGGCAATAAGTTTTTATGAAAATATTGTTAATTATTCTGGAACATCTAAAAAATATAATAAGAGCATAGGACATGCATATGTTGATATATTGAATTGTTATATTCTTTTAGAAAATTGGGAAGATTTTCAAAAACAGTTTCAGAAAGTATTGGAGTATCTACAAACGAATGTATTATATAGTGAAGAAGGGCGATTATATAATCTGGATGGATTATACTACTGGTTAAATGGCGATTTGCTAACAGCTAAGGAGTCTTTTCAAAATTCATTATTTTATTTTGGATTAGTACATAATCAAATGAATGGAATTATTACCAGAATAAATTATATTGGTCTCTTGATATCACTTGTTAAATTTGATGATGCCATTTTAGAATTTAATGTAGCTAGTTCTCGTATTATAAAAGTTTTTGGAGTTCTTTTTTCTCAAATTGGAATTACAAAAGCATATCATAGACATCGTGAATATGTAGCACTTTTAGCTCTCATAAAATATGGGAATGATTTAAAACAAACGGTACAAACTCAGAAGCTTATAAGTAATATAAGCATAGAAGCCCTTCCAAAGCATGTTGCAGAATTAATGAATGGTACATATCCCGATGAAGTTTTTTTTAATACTTGTATTATCCATAAAGATGTAATAACTTTGACAAGATAAAATTTTTGAAGGGACTTCTTGATTATTTAAGAAGTTCCTTCAATACTAATATATGTTTTTTCTAATTTATCTAGTATTTTAAATTCATTGTGGTATTTTTCGTATTCTAATGTGTTTTGGTGTAGTACCAAATTTTCAAATACAATAATAAAGAGCCATCCAATACATGCTGTTTTATACTGTTCCATCACAAATACATCTACATATTCATTTAATGAATCTATTTCTATATTAGACATAATTAGAAACAGCAGATAACTATGAAGAAAATGAGCGGGCATTCTCGTAATATCCCCTATATAAAGACTAGAAGCATTTTTGAATTTACAGGTGTATTGCTTTTCATCGATAATAATGATATTTTCTAAAGAACAATTTTCCAAACATAAACCATATCGGAAGTTTTTTCTGATATTAATACTTTCTAGAAAAACTTTACATTTAGAATACAAGGTTTGTAATTCTTTTGATATCATATTGCTTTGATCTTCAAAAATCAAATATAACTGACGAAGTGATAAACCATAGTCAATATTGCAGCTGTGAAAGAAATGAGATGGATATTTTTTATAATATTCGTCATATATATTTCTGATGTCATTTACACTACTATTATTCCAGTCTTTGTTAAAGAATATAGAAATAGTGTCAACATTCTCTACACAATTTTTCCCAAAACCATTTAACAAATTTTTGACAGAAATTTGAATAGATTCTTTTTCTAGTTGTTTTCCATCCAAAATAGGATAATATTTTTTGATGTAAATATAATAGTTATCAATATATTTAAAAATAGGATTGACATCAGATGCAGATACATATTTTTCACGTTCATATTGATCGCTTCGCTTATCAACCTTTGTATCAATAAACGAACAGATATATGCTTTGTCCATTAATTTCGCATATGGCTGCCATACCTCATATTCTTTTGAAAGAAATTTTATTTTCCATGTAGCAGCTTCGTCAGAATAAACGGGAATTATTTGTAAATTGCTTTCCTTCAACGTTGCTTTTAATTGTATTTTAAGATCTTTCAGTGAGATAACTTCATTAAAAAAAGGATACACATTTATATAATTCTTATAGTGTTTTGTAATTTCGACTAAGCCACTATTCTGTAAATTTACATTTGTACTCGTTATAGCCAAAGCATATATAAATTGATGAGATTTATAAAAATTCCATTCTCTCAAAATTTTCTCCATGTACTTTTTGGCATTGATTCCCATATTATTTGATAAGTATGGTTGTTTTATAAATAGGGACATGACATGGTATAAGAAATCAATATCTCCAAAAGGAACTCGAAATCCATTATACCAATTATAAATATAATCCGCACCAAAGCCACAGCATGTTGAAATAACAGGAATTCCTGATGCTAAAGCCTCAATTATTACTCTTCCGCCTGGTTCATAAGAAGAATGCATAATCAATGCATGAGATTTTAGCATTAATGTACTTATACCCCTTTGGTCTAGATATCCCCACCAAATTAAGTCACCACATTTTTCATACTGCTCAAAAAGGAATTTGTCATCCAAATTTAGTTTAAATGATTCTATTTCATCCAAACTGCCGCCAACAATCCAAAGTGCTGGACATAACTCTTTATAAATTACTTTTAAATTATACCATGCTTTCAAAACGATATGTATTCCTTTGTTTGGAGCCAACCGTCCACAATAAAGAAATGCCTGCTTTAACCACCATTTTCCATTAAAATTAGATTGATTAAATGTACATTCTATTTTTAAACTTGATTTATTATTTATATTTTTTTTGTCAACTACAAAGCGGTATGGCACACCAAAATCGTCATGTGATGGATATAGAAAATCATTCGAGATTGGCCTACCAGGAATCATAATTTTTCTTTCATCAATTTGATACAATTGAAATAAATCATTCCGTTCCGATGGAGTTATACAAAATATATAGGTGGCTGATTGAAAAATTTGTTTTTCAATTTCAAACCGTTTTTTTAATGGCTCATTCATTCCTGTTTTAAATCGTCGAAGTCCATTTGAAATCACTGTATGTACATAAGGAATCCCCCTTTTACAGCTTAAATCTCTAGCAACTTGTCCAGAATTCCAATAAATACTATGAATTAAATCTGGCTTGAATTTTCTATTTTCTAATGCTATTTCTATTTTTTGTAGGCTAATACTATGAAGCGCATAAAGCTCTTTTTTATCTATAGTTTTTATCCCATTGACAATTATCCTTTGAATCATACAATTTTCTGAAATTTCTTCGTATTCAGGTAAGCTAGGATGACATTTTCTAGTAATGAGCATTATTTTGATGTCTATATTAGCAAAATAAGAAAGTAGCTCACGAATATAACTATGTGTGCCTCCACCTTCACCAATTCCAGCCGGCGAAGTAGGATCCGCATGCAAGGAAATCATTAATAAATTCATTTCCATTTTCCTCTCATCATATAATTTTTGATTCGCATGATTTTTTCAAAATATAACTTAACCGAGATGGTGATTTGATAATACTTTTAAAACACCAGATAAACCAATGGAGATACATTTTTTTGTGTAAATATGATTTCGATATTTTACAACAAATATTTACATATGCTAAATTGTGTTTTACATAATATATTTTGTACTTTTTAAATAACATTTTATATCCTTGTAAAGTACTATCTTTATTTTTTGAAATCTGTAATTCGGAATGTTTATAATGTTTAAATAATATTTTATTTATACCATATAATTTATAATATTGACTTATTCGAAGGCAAAAGTCATAATCTTGGCGAGCATGAAACTTTGGATCGAAACCTTGAATTCGGAAAAAACATTCCCTCTTTATCATTATTTGTGAGGTGGTTCCTATGTAGTTTTTAACAAGTAAATCTTCAAAACGAGGAGTTTGTATAAAATTATCATTATTTCCATAAGGCGTTATTCTTCCCGCCATATTAGTATAAATATTTACTCCTTTACTAAATACAAGCCCATATCCTTTTTTTAATACTTCAATTTGTTCACAGGCTTTTGAAGGGAGCCATTCATCATCATCGTCAAGAAATGCTATATATTCACCGTTAGAATTAATTACACCTAAATTTCTAGCAATACATGCACCGCAATTTCCAAACTGTTTAATATAAATTATATTTTCTTTTTTAGAGTATCTTTTAATTTCTTCTGAAAGATGTGAATGGTTTTTATTATCATCAATTATTAGTATTTCTATATATGGATAAGTTTGTTTTTTTACACTTTCAACGGCACGTCTAATAATTGATACTTCACGATTAAATGTTGGGATTATCACACTTAATAAATCTTCTTTCATTAGTTTCCCCTTTGCTATTCAGTTAAATAGTGAATACCTAACAATTATCCGCACCATTCCTGCCTCACCAAATTGACGGGTAACATTGGATTATCATTGTATTCTTTCATTATAAATCCAATGGATA
Source organism: Ruminococcaceae bacterium UBA7080 (assembly GCA_002493595.1). Lineage (GTDB taxonomy): Bacteria > Bacillota > Clostridia > Oscillospirales > Acutalibacteraceae > Eubacterium_R. Next base: position 12,569 of record DKZG01000007.1, read on the forward strand.
ACTTTCAATTATCCATCCGATTCTCTCCAGACTGACAGATAACACTTGATTATCCATCACTTCTCCAACCCAAAACTACGGGGCATCAAGCCCCGTAGTCCTCCTTCAAATATGAAAATCTTTCCTTGGATGTTTATTTTTTAAAATATCCTTCTGCTTAGCAGTAGTAACATGTGTATATATTTCAGTGACATTTATAGAACTATGCCCAAGCAACTCCTGAATATATCGTATGTCAACATCCGCATCCAAAAGGCTGGTTGCAAATGTGTGTCGGAACATATGAGGGGTGATATGAATATGAATGCCGGCAAGAGTAGCATACTTATTTAGCATTTTTCTCACATACTGGTCGGAGATGGGTTGCCCGGCTCTGTTTGTAAAAAAGTAATTGCTCTCAGCAATCAGGTCGCAAAAACAATTATAATATTCCTTTAAAATGTTAAGCACATCTGTATTTTCAATCTGAATCCGTCGCTCCTTAGCCCCTTTGCCGAATATAAGAATTGTGTTGTCCAGTAAATCAACATCTGACGCTCTGAGCATGCACAACTCGGAAATTCGGATGCCCGTTGAGAAAAGAAGTTCAACAATGGTAATGTCCTGCAAAGTTTTCCTCTTCTGATAGGTGGTTGTTGCCAATTCATGCTGCCTGTAAATGGTACGAAACAGAGTCTCCAGAACAGGCAGTGGAATTATTTTCGGAAGAATGGCGGGCTCTCTGAATTTAATTTGTATTTTATTGAATGGATTTATCGTAATTAAATCTTTATATTCCAAATAGTGAAAGAATGCCTTTACTGAAGCTATTTTACGCTTAACTGTTTTGGGTTTGTAGGTTTGGTGTAAAAAACCGATAAAGGTTTCCAGGGAATCTACTGTAATGTCAGTAATGTCGTGAGTTTTAAAACATTCAGAAAATTGAGTTAAATCAATTCTGTATGCTTTAATGGTTTTTTCGTCCAGACGCTTTTGTGTTTTGCAGAAAGACAGATAATTGTCAATGTTTGTCCTTAAAGTATTCATGGAATTCTCCTTTTTGCAAGTATTTTACCAAGTAGGATGCCAAAATGAAAAGCAAAACTTAGTGCGTGTCATTATAAAAGTAGTACAATCAACTAAGTGACTTTTTTAAAAATATCAAATACAGTGTTCTAAAAATTCAAAATAGCAGTGAAAAAGAAAGATTATTACATATTTATTTGTATTTTTTGAAAATATCTCCAAAATTTGTGTCGACATAAAATGACAAATTAGATATACTTATTAAGTCATTTAAAAGTAATAATTATAGGCTGTGGCAGGTACAGCCATGTGGGGAGATTGTTATGCTTAATATTGCAATATGCGATGATGAAAATGCAATTACGAATCAAATTGAAAATTGCATTCTTGAATTATGTGATGAGGAAAAAATACCGATTGATATTGATGTATTCTACAGTGGAGCTTCTTTAGAACAAATGTATCTTTCTAAAAAAAGGTATGATTTGATTTTTCTGGATATTCAAATGGAAAATATAAACGGAATATCAGTGGCAAAGAAAATCAGGGAACTTGATGAAAATGTTTTGATTGTTTTCGTTTCAGGTTACGAGAGGTATATGAGGGAATTGTTTCAATATGATGTTTTTGGATTTATTCAAAAACCCATTGACAAACACAATTTGGAACATATTTTCTTAAGTGCCCATAAAAAAATATGCAGTAAAAATTTTTATTTTCAGTTTAAATATAATGGGATGGAATTTAAAATTCCATGCAGAGAAATCATGTATTTTGAAAGTATAGGCAGAAAAATATACGTTAATTTAAGAAATGGTGAACAGGAGTATTTTAATAGTAAGCTTTCGGATGTAGAGGCAAGTCTGGCTGCGGGGAAGGTGCCGTTTTTAAGGATTCATCAGTCTTATTTGGTGAATTATCATATGATAAAAGCATGGGCAAAGTCTGAGGTGATACTTGTTACCGGTATGCGGCTGCCAATCAGTGAAGAGAGACAAAAGAGTTTTGCGTTACATTATGGAAGATTGCTTGGAGGGGAGATTGATGTTTGATTTGGCAGAGGTATTATTTGATTTTTTAATGGCGGGCATAACAGTATGGCTTGTACAAAAAGCTCTGGATACTTTTTTTCAACGGAGAAAAGGGCGTGTATGTTATATTCTTTTATGGACACTGTATTTTCTTTTCCAGTTTTACTTAGAATGCAATAAAGGGAATGCATCAGTTTTTATAACTATATCAAGTATGGTTTTTGTTTTTATTATTGCTTTGCTCTGCTATAAGAAAGCAGAAAAAAACAAGATTTTAATTGTGATGGCATTTCATGTATTATGTGCGATTGTTGAAATGATTGTATATTTTTGTCTGAATAACGTAATGCAGAATAAACAGCAGTCAGATTTGATTGGTGTGGTAATTTCTAAACTTATTATTATTTTGTTCGTAAATTTGTTTTCAATTTATTGGAAGCAAGTCAGAACCGAAGATATATCCATGAAATATTTCCTTTATCTGATTATAATTCCAATCGGAAGTGTATATATTTCTGCACATGAATTTTTTGTGGTGGGATATGAAATCAACGTGGTGTCATCTATGGTCACGTTTAGTTTTCTATTGATATTTAATATGGTAACTTTTGAAATATATGCAAAACTCATGAAGGATTTTTCAAGAGAAAAGGAAATGACGGTTTATGCACAACAAGCGGATATTATGGCAAAAAATACAGAGGAACAGAAAAGGATTATGGAAGACTATTATGAAGAAAAGCATAATCTTGTAAATGAATTAGTTGTATTGAAGGATATAGTGGAGAATGGGGATCTGGATTTAGCGATATGTAATCTGAATCAAATTATGAAGATATGTGATGTAAATGAGAAAGTGTCTAATTCGGGGAATTCTACGATTGATGCCATTATTAATTTTAAGTATGCCATTGCAAGAGAAAAGAACATAGAGTTTTTGCTGAAATTATTTGTGCCTGAAAATATGATAATGAATCCATGCGATTTGGGTATTATTTTGGGAAATGCATTAGATAATGCCATTGAGGCTGTGAGTGCGTGTGAAAATAGTAAAAAAGTAATAGAAGTTTCAATGGGAATAAAAAAGGAAGCTTTAGTTATTGTAATAAAAAATCCATTTGAACATGAATTGAGACAGGATAAGCAAGAAAATTTTATGACAACAAAAAATGAAAGTATCGGTCATGGTTACGGAATTCATTCAATTAAAAAGGTAGTGGATTCTTACCATGGCGAGACTATTATTGATGTGGATGATAATATATTTAAGATGATAATCATACTTAACATCATGGAAGCGTATGCTTCTTAAGAAAACATTTTTAAAACGATAAATCATTCTGCACGTAATCTAAAATCTGAAAATCAATTTCAAAATGTGAATCTCGTTTACAAAACGGGAAGGTCGGTTTGCAATCGACCACATTCGACCATGGACGTGAATTGCAAACCGAAAATCCCGTCCAAGGGGGAAAGACAGATACAAACAGAATAAATAACAGCAGTGAAAGTGACGATACAAAAGCAGGAGGA
>DKZG01000018.1 GCA_002493595.1 Ruminococcaceae bacterium UBA7080
GTTGAAAAAGGCGGCGGCTCGGCAGACGGACAGAGCTCAGGGAATCCGAGTCATGAATTTGATGAAAACCTTGATATGCCAAAATTTCCCGGCTGGGAAAACAAATCACCTGGCAAGGGATTTGAATGGGGAAGCACGGAAACAATAGAAAGCAATAAAGGCAATTGGTACAATAAAAAAACAGGGGAATCATTTCATTGGGACATTGATCATTCCGAACCGATTGGTCCTCATTGGGATTACACTCGCCGAGATATTGATGAGGAGTACAGAATTTTTCCCGACGGCTCTTGGGAACGAAAAATATTTGAAATGGATGGTGAAAAATATTGAATAAAAAACAAGACACATTTGAAAGATGTTATAATCTATATTATGACGATTTTTTAAAGGATAGGATATATAAAAAAACAGCATTTACAAGCGGTGATCACACTCATTGCTTATTTGACGCAAAAGAAATAACGGATAATGAGGCATATTTAAACTTTAAGGAATGCGATATGCAGGGCTATCACTCAAAAACCGGTAATGTATGGATTTGCCAAGATTGCTTTGAAGAAATCAAAAAGCGTCATACATTGAAAGAAGAAAAAAATACCGTTGAAGATATTGAGCGTGCTTTGTCGCATTTCAAAACGGTTGTAATTTCTCTTGAAAACGAGCAGTATATTATCAAAAACGCAGACGGTAAAATAGCCGTTGTGCATAACGGAAAGGTCAGCGAATACGGCGACATTTTGCAAATGGAGCGTGAACAGGCTTTCTACGGCAAACCGCTCAGGGAAATTATTGATGACATATTTATCGGAATTATTTAAACATATGGATATAAAAAAGGGACGGATCAAACCGTCCCTTACTATTTTTGCTTAATCAGCTGTTTTTGTTCTGACTGTTCATAATACCCTGACGAATACGTCTGACATCGGAAAGAGCCTTGTAAAGTGAATCATCAATTGCAAGCAGTGTATCATCAGCATAATTGTTAACTGCCGTCAGCATCTCACGCGATTTGTTCTGAGCAGTTGTAACCATTTCATTTGCCTGATTTGTAGCATTGCCTAAAATTTCCGAAGCCTGAGTCTGAGCGTCGTTAATATAAGCGTCACCCTGCTCTTTCGCCTTAGCAATGATGTCAGCAGCCTCAGCCTGGGCAGTCTGTGTAATTTGATCTCTTGCAACAAGCTCTCTTGCCTGTTCCTGCGCCTTTGCGATAATATCAGCAGCCTGCTTGTTAGCCTCTTCCAGAATATTATTTCTTGAATCAACAATAGCCTTTGCCTGCTTCGTTTCCTGCGGCGTATTCAAACGGATATCCTCAATAATTGTCTTAATCTTGTCAACATCAACAGCATACTTTTTACTAAGCGGTATAGAAGTAGCGTCATCAAGCACATCCTCTAAATCTTCAAGCAAAATATCAGTATTTGTCATTTTATTTTTCTCCTTTACACCTTAAATTTATATCTTTTACAATTTCTTTGGGCACATATGATGAAATATCACCGTTGAGGCTGCATACCTCTTTCACCATACTTGAAGAAAGAAACATATTTTCACCCTTAGCAGCAAGAAACACCGTTTCAATCTTCGGATAAAGACTTTTATTAATAAGTGCCAGCTGAAATTCATAGTCAAAATCAGACATAGCACGAAGTCCCTTAACAATAGCGGCAGCACCCTTTTGCTCAGCATAATCAACCAAAAGGCCATCATATGTATCAACTTCAATATCAGGGTTATTAATACATTTTTTTATCAGGCCCATTCTTTCCTCAACTGTGAACATAGAGTTTTTGGCACTGTTGCTTAAAACAAGAACAATAACCTTATCAAAAAGTTCACTTGCACGTTCAATTATATCAAGATGCCCGAGTGTTACGGGATCAAAGCTGCCCGGACAAATAGCAATTCTCATATATTCAGCTATCCCTCCTATAAAGAGTAAGCTTTGTCTTACCGTATCTTCTCACTCTGTCAGCCTTGAATGAAGCAAAGCTCTCAGGGAGATTTTCATTTGATGAGGTTTCACAAACGATTATACCGTTCTCTGACATCAAGGGACAAAGCATTTCAAGAGATTTTTCCATCAAGCCCTGATTATAAGGAGGATCAAGAAAGGCAATATCAAAATTATCCTTTCTCATCAAAAAAGATAACGAATCACTAAGCACAACCCGAGCATTGCTTTCAAGCTTACAATGCACAAGATTACTTTCAATGACGTTGACAGCCTGTCTGTTATTCTCAACAAATGTACAATGCCTTGCCCCACGTGACAAAGCTTCAATACCAAGCTGACCTGAACCGGCAAAAAGGTCAAGAACCTTTTTATCCTCGAGCTCAAATTGTATCATTGAAAACAGCGCCTCTTTAACAGACTCTGTTGTCGGTCTTGTGACATCCTCGCCGGGCAAAGTTTCAAGCCGCCTGCCCCTGGCTATGCCGGTTATAACACGCATCATTATTGTTCTTCCTTAAACGGTATAATAAAAATAGGCAAATTACACCATTACCAATTTACATTATACAAATATGGCTTTTATTAGTCAAGCCGATTAACATTATTTTTACATTTTGTGATAGAAATTAAACACGTGGTGTGCATTTTTTTCGCTTATACCCGGAATCTGCATCATTTCATCAACAGAAGCATTCTTAATAGCTGTAATAGTTTTAAAATGCTTAAGAAGCACCCTTGCTTTTGCATCACCTATGCCCTCAATTTTGGTTAAAGAGGTTGAAAGACTGCTCTTTTTATGTTTTTTATGATGATAGGTAACAGCAAAGCGGTGCACTTCTTCCTGAATTTGAGAAACCAGTGTAAATACACGGCGATGAGAATTGATTTCAATTTCGCCGCCGCTTACGGCAATTGCTCTTGTGCGATGCTTATTATCCTTAACCATACCGTAAACAGGCACATTTAGTCCCATAGCCCTTACAACTGGCAAAACTGCGTTTACCTGAGGTTCTCCACCATCAAGAAGAATTAAATCCGGCAAAACTTTAAATGTACTGCCCTCTTCATCATTATAATAATGATTAAATCGGCGGGTCAGCACCTCTTGCATTGAACCAACATCATTTTGCCCGTCAAAACCTTTAATTGAAAACCGCTTATATGCACTTTTTAAAGGTCTGCCGTTATGAAATACAACCATACCGGCCACATTATCTGCTCCAAAGGTATGTGAAATATCATACGACTCAATGTATTCCGGAATTTTGCTGAGACCAAGCAGCTCCTTGAGCTCCTCAAGTGCAGCAATTTCTCTGCCAAGTCTTCCCTGCTGCTGGGCTAAATGCTCATTGGCGTTACTGATGCACATATTAACAATAGAAAGATGCTCACCCTTTTGAGGATGTATAAACTCAACCTTTTTACCGCGCCTGCTTTCAAGGAATTCTTTTAACAGCTGTTCATCAGCTATTTCACCGTCAACAGCAATTCTCGACGGAATTCGGCTTCGCATTGAATAATATCTTTCAATAAGTTCAAAGCGCGACTGCACCAAATCATCGACCGAGTCAATCAGCCAGTATTCTGTATCCGTTAGTTTTCCGTGTTCAAAACGAATTACCTCAAAACACGCCTTTTTATTCGTGTTTACTAAAGCAAATACATCTTCCTCCGGCACATTGATTGAAACAACCTTTTGCTTTTCCTCAAGGTTTTTTATTGCTTTTATTCTGTCCCTAAGCTTAGCAGCCTCCTCGAACTTCAAATTTTCAGATAATTCAAGCATCTGTTCCTGCATTTCTTTCACTGCTTTGACACTACCGCCTTTTAAAAAAGCTATGGCATCCTCAACATTATGGGCATATTCCTCCTGCTTTATACGTCCTGCACAGGGGGCAGCACAAATACCCATAAACCCGTTAAGACACGGACGGCTTTTCCCGTAATCCCTCGGAAACTTCTTATTACACCGCGGAAGTTTAAATATTCTTAGTGTTTCCTCAACTGCCTGCTTTACCGAAAAATTTGATGTATAGGGGCCTATATAAGAGGCTTGATCATCATCCATCTGCTTGCACTCGCGTATACGCGGAAACGCCTCTTTTGTGATCTTTATATAATTATAGCCCTTATCATCCTTTAAAAGAATATTATATTTAGGCTGATGCTGTTTTATCAAAGAACATTCAAGCACCAGTGCCTCAAATTCACTGTCGCACAGAATATAATCAAAATCATCAACATTCTCTACCATTCTGATAACCTTAAGTGAATGATTTGTATGTGAACCGAAATAGGATGACACACGATTTTTAAGCTTTTTTGCCTTACCTATATAGATGATTTTTCTATCCTTATTCTTCATAATATAGACACCGGGCTGAAGCGGAAGTGCCATAGCCTTTTTTCTAAGCTCTTTTTCAGTCATCAAATCACTCCTTTCAATAATCTACCGGTTGCAAGCGCAAATTAAAACCGAACAAAAAAATAAAGCACAGCATTCTACTGCGCTTTATAAAGATATTGCAATTACTCGGTAAAACCGCTCTTAACAAGAGCTACAAGACCTTCTACTGCATCCTCTTCGTCAGAACCGTCAGCAATAATGCGAATATCAGTTCCGCCCATAATGCCCAGTGAAAGCACACCTAAAAGGCTCTTTGCATTAACTCTTCTCTCTTCCTTTTCAACCCAAATGGATGACTTGAATTCGTTAGCCTTCTGAATAAAGAATGTTGCAGGACGTGCATGAAGACCTACCTGATTTTCAACCTTTACATCTTTAACGAACATAACAATAACCTCTCATTCCTTAAAAATACAATATGTTGTGTTAATTAAACTCTATATTATCCTTCTTTACATATTATATCACCAAAATCCAATCGGTCAACAAATTAAGATAAAGTTCGTTTGACTTGTTAATTTCAGCTAAAATAATCTTCGCTTATTTGTGCAATATACACATAATTTTTTATTCTTTTTTTAGTTTCGACAAAAAAGCTAAATCGAAATCGGAAAGCTCGGCATGATTAAGCAAATCAGGACGGCGTTCATACGTCCTTTTCAGAGACTGCTCGCGTCTCCATTTATCAACATTGGCATGATGACCGGAAAGCAACACCTCAGGCACTTCCCTGTCTTGCCAAACTGATGGATGTGTATACTGCGGATATTCAAGAAGTGCGTTAAAATGGCTTTCTTCCTCAAAACACGCATCATCACTGAGAACACCCGGAAGCATACGTGACACAGCATCTGCAACAATCAGTGCCGGCAGTTCACCACCGGTAAGCACATAATCACCAACTGATATTTCTTCAGGCTTAAGTGCTTCAATAACCCTTTCATCTATACCCTCATAATGGCCGCAAAGAAGGGCAATATTATCCAGCTTTGCAAGCTCCTTAACGCGTGTTTGAGTTAAGGTTTTGCCTTGGGGCGTAAGATAAATGAAATGCGGTCTGGCACCTATCTCTCTGCACAAAGACTGAAAGCAGTCAAAAATCGGCTGTGCGGTCATAACCATACCCATACCGCCGCCATAGGGCTTATCATCAACTCGTCTGTGCTTATCAAGCGTATAATCACGTATGTCCACACAATTAATCTCTACCTTATTTGCCTGCCTTGCTCTGCCTATAATAGACTCGCTCATAACCGTGTTGCACATATCGGGAAAAAGTGTAAGAATATCAATCCTCATCAAAAAGTCCTTTCATTCGCTTTATTTTTATAACCTGATACTCCGTATTGATTTCTTTAACAATATCAGGTATCGCGGGAATCAGGCTGTGCTTGCCCTGCGATTCCATGTCATAAATATCACATGAACCGTAATTGAGAACATCTGCTACCTTACCGTACTCCTCTTCTGTATCCATATCAACAATATAACAGCCTATTAAATCTGCAATATAATTTGCATCATCATCAATCTTTGCATCATCACGATTGCAATATAAAATCTTACCCTTAAGTGCCTGCGCTTCTTCAAGCGTATCGATTCCTTCAAGTTTTAATATCGCCGAATTTTTCTGTGCTCTTACAGAGAGAAGGTTAATCTGTTTTTCGCCTTTGTTGTCCATATATAAAACTTTAAACTGTTTAAGATAATCGATATCATCGCACCAAAGCTGCATTTTAACCTCGCCTTTAATTGCGTGCGTATTATTTATTTTGCCAACCTCTAAAAACTGTTTCATTTTATCACCAAGAATATTATATATACTTTTTTTGTTTTTGGCAATAAAAATATAATTGACATAAACGTCTTTTTATATTATTATCTATAATATAGTATTTGGGGCATTAGCGCAGCTGGGAGCGCACCACACTGGCAGTGTGGGGGTCAGGGGTTCAAGTCCCCTATGCTCCACCAGAAAAGAATAATCCGAAACTTGTTATCGTTGGTAACTGTTTCGGATTTTCTGTTTTTATATAGTATTAAAGGCAGAGAGTTGATGCTCTCTGCCTTGTTTGTATTTAGTTTTTAGCTTTTGATTCTTGATTTTCGTCGGAGACTATATCATAATACTGTTCAATTAGTCGCTTATATTCTTCTATAATAGTTTTTTTGTCTTGAGAGTCTTTGCTGTTTTTTACAACATAATCAACAAGATTGTTAAATGTTTCTTTGTTTATAATATAGTCTACAAAACTTTCTTTTGAACGACATTTTAATTCTTTGCAATCGTTAAGAGAAATCGGAGAAATAATTTTATATTTACTTTTTCCTTCAACTCCTAAACAATATATATTATTTAGAGTTACTGCTAATTTTGAAAATTCATTGAAAGCCGGAATAGCCCGTCTCATAATAAAGGCATTATTGTAAATTGGTTTTATACCTTCATTATAAACTAGTTTCTTTAACAATATATTTCTTGTGTAACTTTCAGGTGGATATATTGCTCCGTTAGTATTAATAGTAAATATTAAAATGTCGTCACAATTTTCTATATATGTTATATCGTGATAGCTTGAATAGAAATATTTGACTAATTTTGAATCAATGAATATTTTTTTGAATTTCGATTTATCAAAATTACTTTGATTCAGTTTATTGATAACTTCTTCTTCCTTATGCGAACTATCTATTACAGTACTATTGATAAGATCATTACGAATGTACGATATAGTTGGATATTCATTAACTATTTCGCTTAAAGAACACTTATCAATTTGATATATATTTTCACTTTCATTATACGATAAAACTCTGATATTTTTTTCATTTGAAACATAGGAATACAAATCCTCAGGGAATTTAGCATCAAAAATCCAAGAGGATAACATTAATATGTTAACCAGTTCTGTGTTGTCTTTTATATTATCAATTTTAGAAAACAAAGTCTTAAAATATTGTTGCATAACATATTCTAATTGTTCATTTATTATGTTTGATGCATTTGAAGAGAGTTGTTCTCTATTAAGTGATAATGCTTCTTTTGTTGATAACCCATAAATATCAATATCGATTACATAACCGGCAAAACTTGATGTAAGAACTCTGGATTTACTAACTTCTTTTCCTTTAAAGTTAACATTAATTGTCCCATTGCTATTTTTATTTGGTTTAATTTTATATATGTTGTTTTCATACCAACAATTAAATTCACCATTTTCAAAATCAATCGAACGCGAAAAAACATTTATTGTTTTATCAGATTCAAATAGTTCGTTAAATTTGTATGCATTAATTTTATCCGAAAAATTAATGCTTTCAGATAAAACATTAATATCAAAAATGCTTTGATTACATTCCTTAAAAACAGATTCAATAATTTTATATATAATTATACAATTGGTTTCAAATGGTTCTATTTTAGCTAAATTGTTAGCTGTAAAACCAAACATATCATATGAAAAATTAAGAGAATTATTGAATTCTATTTCAACTTTACTTCCTCTATGGATAGTATATTCTGTTAATGTTTCTACATTAACATAACCTTCGTTCTTTCCTGATTTAAATATGATTTTGTAATTGTTCTCTTTGCCTGCATTGGTGTATATAGTTATTGTATCTGTCGCCATAAAACATGATTGTAATCCGATTCCAAAGTTTGCAGTTGGTTTAAGCCAAACTGGCATATCATTAATTTCTTGTTTCATGTTTTCTTTTTGATGAAAACTTTGACCTACATTACAAATTGATTTTAATGTATCTATAGTTATTCCTGTACCATGATCTGTAACGCAAAGAACAGCGTTATTATTTTCATTTATCTCTACAGTAATTATTATTGAATATATTTTGTAAATCCAGTTAGGAACATCCCATGGACGCAGAGTACGGTCATCTACTTTTTGTTTATCTATTATGTCATCAGAGAAATACATACCACTTTTAATATCTCGCCAGAGCTGAATTTTACTTGCATCTTCAGCATTTTGAACTATCTCTCTAATGCAAGAAAATTTATCTTTATATATTGATGAACCTTCTATTATTTCAAATGCTTTGCTTTGTGATATTGAAAATTTTAAATTAGATAAATTATTGGAATCAACAGCACCATTTCTGAGTATTTTATATGGTAAAAGTTTTGGGGGATAAGATAAATACGCTGGTGATATATCACTCCAATTTAGATGCAAATTATCCATTTCATTTTTAAGAGAATCATACCAACGCCGTGTTTCACGGTATATTTCATCATTTGGACAATCTGCCTCTACTTCTATTAATTTATTTGTAATTAAAATATGTTTTGTCGATTCATGTTTGTCATAATGAATCTTTGAAGTTTTAGGCATTTTACCATATATTTTTTCTCCGTATTGATTAAATCTGCCATTATCAAGGTCAAGAACATCTCCGATTCTTAATAAAACAGCAATAAGTCTAGGATGAACATAGTCTCCTTTAAATCCATTTGCCTCTTTATGTAAGGTGTATATTTTTTCAAAAGGTTCTGTATGCATTGAACTGATTTCTGCCAGAAGTGAAAGTAATCTTTTTTTGATAAGTTCGTTATGACCTAAATCTATATTCCATATGTTTTTTATATCTAAAATATAGTCTTTAGAATAAGTGGAGTGCAAACTTCTGCAGTAATTTGATATCAGTATAGTAGTGGCATTTTTTATTTCAAGAGGCCATTCTAAATTTTTATTGTTTTCAGTTATATCAAAATTTTCTACTAAATTAGCAGCTTTTTTTAAATCTTCATCGCTTGAATTTGTTTTATTTTTCAAATATTCTTGAAAATCTTTTGATTTCCATATTTCATGGATTTTTGTATCTATGATAACCATACCAAGGTCGTGAAGATATGCCACATGAAGTAATAACCATAAATCAGTTGGTGATAATTTTTCTATATTTTCATTACCCAGGAATCTTTCAATATTTAATATGATATTATCTGAATGTGTATTGTCATGTAAACTAAAATGTGGATAATCTTTTGTTACTGAATGTAAAACTGCTTTTAGTGTTTCCTTATTTAAGTTCCAAGTTGACCAAAGTTCTTTGTATTCGATATTCTCATTTGCTATTTTTTCTAATTGATTTTCAATTCTAATAATTTGTTTATACATTTTATTCATCCTTAAATATCTTTTGTTTAGTATTCAATTATAATTATATCCGTTAATTGTCCAATAGTCAATCAAACAGATGATTTGAATTAAAGTACATCGGTCTACTTATATAATTAAGGCAGAAAGCATAGACTCTCTGCCTTGTTCGTTATGATTTGGATTTATCCACTTGCTTGATTTGTTCTTTTTGCCATTTTTCAAAATCTTTTTGTATTTGTGGAAGTAAATGTTTTGCGAGTTTTTCCAATTCATAGTTTGGAATATTGATTTTTTCTTCTGTTGCCATGCGGCAACAAATCTTTCATTAGTTTTCTAAATCACTCCTATCTTGAATTATTTATTGTATTAGTAATTTGTATTTTCATATTATCCTTTCTGCCCGGTGAGTAATCACCGGGACTTTTGTTTTGTTACATTGATGGCCCATAGTAGAGTTCATTGTTATTCTGATAATCTCCGCTGTGGTCATCTTCTCTTTGCCCAAGACCTTTCTTTCTATTTTTAGTTTGCCTTGGCGTTTTTGTTGTTGGTTTTCGTATTATTTCTGCAGCGCTTGTCAGAGTGTAAAGGCTGTCCAGAACAGGATTGGTATTGCTATCGGCACTCCAATCAGTATCGGCATCCATTTCTTTTTCAGCTCTTCCGATATATTGATCGCTTTCTTCAATTCCTTTTCCGTTGAAGAGATATTTTCGTTCATCTTCCCAACCTGTTTCTGTAAATCTGTTATTTCCGTTTTCAGTGAACTCGTTTGATTTTGTATCTCTTTCTCTATCTGTTTGATTATCAACTGTGACAGATTCACCATCATATTCCTGTCTGCTGAATTCTCTAATAGTTCCACCTGATTCTTGTTCAAATCTATCAGTGTCTGCCACGATTCGCTGTCGATTATCGTTATACTCGGCGTCTGCTGCAGCTTGCTGATATTTGTATCGTTCCTTCGTTTGAGTTCCTCGTAATCTAAACTCAAGCTCCATGTTCTCCTTTCTGTATTTCTCTTCGTGTAATTTGATGTCACGGCATTTCATATTGTTCGGACAAGTATAGGTAATGTATTTATAATTGTTCTGCCATTTGACATCATATCCGTTTCGCCTTATATATTTTCTGAATTCGTCTTTTGTTCTGCAATGTTTCATTGCTTGGTCAATCATAGCCATTAGTGCGAATTTCCAGCTTTCGCCTTTCATTGCTGCTCTGTATTCTCTGATGTTCATATTTTTCTGTTTAGGCTTTGTATATGGTTTCAGAGTTTCAATACCAAACTGCCGGCATATCTTATCGGAATGGTTTCTTAATTCTTCCAAACCTTTTTCATTGATTTGAATTTTTAATCCCGTTTCACAATTCACACTGTTTACTACAAAGTGGTTATGCCAGTGATCTCTGTCAATGTGTGTTGCGACTACAACTTCAAATCCATCAAAGAATTTTGCGGTTTCTATTCCTATTTGATGAATCAATTCAGGTGTTGCAGTGTTCGGTTTAAAGGATTGTACATACTGTTTGAAGAATACTCCGTTTGCTTTGCCATATTGATTCTTTGTTGCCATAAATTCGGGGTAAGCACTATTTGGAATACAATTTTGTCCACTCACTAATTTAATGCCGTTGTAGATTGTTTTGTAATCCTGCATTACATAGTCCAGAACTTTTCTCATTGCTGTTCTGTTTTGCGTTTTATTTGATATTGCTGTGAAGGTAGCCATTTTAATTGCACCTCTCTGTAATATCATTCAAACGGTCATATATGGCTGAATAACCTGCAATCATTTCCGTTAAATCAGGACAATCAATCTTTCCCATATTGCAGAGTGTTGTAAGCTGATTCAAATTTCTTCCGATTGCCTTTTGTTCTTTCAGAACATCACTTAAACCATCTACTATGATAATCGGTTTATCCAATGCAGACCTTGTAACGAATTCAGTAAAGTTCAGATTAACCTTATCTGCTTTTCGCTTGATTGCTTCATATTCGCTTTCACGAAAACGCATTGCAACCATTTTTGTTTTGTTGTTTTTAGTCTATACCTCTCTTTCTGTGGGATACACCACTGTCAATTTAAAGGGGTCCGGGTTCTCCCGATTCCTGTTTGTATATACAAACAATATGCTTGCCTATCCCTTCGTCACCGCAAGTTGCATATCGTTCGCAATGGAGCAAGCTCCAAGGCTTACTCATTTCACTGCGGCTCCTCTCCAAACTACAAACACTTCGTTGGTTTGCAGTTTGGTAATTGATAGTTCGCTCCCTTTGTGTTTAATTTCTAACACCAGAGTCATGGCAATTTGAAAGTTTTATCGCTCGTACAATTTTTCGTAGTCTTGGCGCTTTCTCTCGCTCGTCTGATGTTTATGTATCAACAGTAATTTTATTTAATTTTCAAGGTTCATATATATCCGAAATATCTATTCAAAAATTAAAGTCCTGACAGTTACCGCTCGGCAGTATACTCTCAGGACTTGTTTCATTTAAAATACTATTTACTTATCAAAGAGCATATCACCTTATCGGCGGACTCTTATATTAACGCTCTTTTCATTCCGCGTCAAGGGTTTTATTTATCTTTCTATTATTTTTTAGTGTTTGGATTTTAACGAAAGTTATTATAGAACATCATCTGATTTTACTAATGAAAAAATAATTCGTTTTTTTCATTTTCTTTGTAAAAATTGTTATAATAATTTTTAATTATTTTTGTAAACGGCTTTATATTTAGTTTAGTTTTCGAATAGTAAGTATTATTTAAACTATGCAACTTATTAATTAATTCATCTATTTTATATAACTTATTGTTATCTGTAGCCAATTGATGAAATTTATCTGGAGTAATATATAACTTTTCAATTTCACATAAATCATTGTTTAATTTTTGATAGATGCTGTCTTCTTCAAAAAAAGCATCTTCGAATTCTTTAAAGTTACTAGATAAAAAATACCAATCATCTCCAGCATATTCCTTTATCGTTAATATTTGATTGTATATGTGAGAATGTGATTCGATTTTTACAACCAACATTGCGGTTTCTTCATAAAGAAAACGAATCGAATTTAATAAATCAGTATAATACTTAGAGGTTATTATTTTTAATTCTTTATCATCTTGTTTTAATATCTTGGGGAAACGACTTTTAGCAGTTCTAATTTTACTATGAAACTTAGCTAGCTTTTTTTCTATTTTACAAGCATTTATTTTACAAATCGGACATTTATCTGCCCCCATAGTAATTCTTCCACAGTATTTACAATGTTTAAATGTTGCCATATTGTGTTTTTTTAGATAAAGAATACAAAAATATAATAAACTGTCAATTTCCTCATTAAAAAAATATATTTTTTTATTCTTTACACGATACTTTTTTTTACACTCATTTATATAGTCAAAAAGCATTATTCTGTTATCTAAACATAAATTGGAAAAAAGGCACGGCGATAAGTACTTAAATTCAATAAATCCACGTCCTGTTGGGGGTGAATTCTCTCTGCTTTCGGATTCTTCTTTTTCAGTGATTTTTCTTATTGGTGTATTTGTATTAATAAAAGTATATAAACATTTTAAATGATTTTGAGTTTGATAACTTAGACTATAATATTGTTCATTAGAAAGATTAAAATTATATAAAAAATCAGAAAAATCTTTTGATTTTAGAGTGATTCTTGAAATTTCGGGATCATGACATCCGCCTATTTCCATATAAGATGCAAAAAATTCATCAGCGTCTTCTTTACTATCTAATTCTCCTACAACAGAGATAGCAACATCATATGCAAGCATATCTAAAGTTGAAATAAATCTATTATACATATAGTCTGTTGAACTATACTGTGGTGCGTAAATTGTTGTTTCACTTGCAATGTGATTAATTTCATAGTCTATCTTTTCATTGTTTTGATTAAATATCCAATCACATTTATCTAGTAATAATAAAATATTGTTGATTGTTAAAAAATCCATAGGTGGAAATAGCTCTAATTGCTTAATTAATTTAATTGTTTCTGTCGAAAGCTCAAAATTAAGATAATTTTCATAATTATTTGATTGATTATTTTTATAATATAAAATAAATGCATTTAAACAATCAAAATTTAAAATTTCGTCAACAAAATTTTTAATATTTATTTTTATTCTATTTT
>DKZG01000012.1 GCA_002493595.1 Ruminococcaceae bacterium UBA7080
ACCAACTGAGCTAATGGCCCATATATAAGCCGGAAGTTTAGCGCAACAAGGCATTGCGCTAAACCTGCGACTTTGATATAATACCACTATTAAAGAACAATGTCAATAGTTTTATTTAACAAACATGATAGAAGAAGCAATCAGATATTGGCCGGCATAATAGAGAAAATGGTTAATAAACAGATGATGCTTTTTGTCTTTGCCTCTGCCGAAAAATGTATTTGACAAAACAACATCCGACAACAAAAACAGTACTGCACCAACGGCCATAAGGATATAACCCTTCTGAAAATCGCTGAGAAAGGCCGCAACAATGGAAATAATCATCGTCATTGCCAAAAATGCAACATAAATTGCCACAATTCGGCGATATGCACCATAATGAACCTTCATTACATTTGCCATTGCCACTGTTGCAATACCAATAATAATAGATACTGCCGCAGCGATCAGCGCAATCCACCACTGAATTTTCAGTGAATAAATTACAGCACCGGTATAAAATATATGCCCTACAAGAAAGAAGATAAATCCGCCTTTAAGATAGGTTTTTTCATGCTGCTTATAAACACCTTTAAGATCAAGCATGATATCGCCCACCAATCCAAGTGAACCGCCCATTAAAATAAGTGAACCATAAATATATGCATCACTGTTATGAATAAGGGCAAAAACTGCACTCATAAGAAAACACAGGCTAGAAATGGATTTAAAAATCAGATTTTCAAGACTGAAACCAAGTCGCCTTCTATAGCAGAAAATAAATGAAACAACAATTCCGACTCCCAGTACAATGTAATAAAACATAATACTCCCCCTTCTTATTTGAACAGATTTATATTTTCTGTCCGAGCTGTTTGAAATTTTTTTGCTTATGTAAATAAATAATTACAAGCGGTATATCGGCAAGCAGCCAAGCAACAGGTCCTGCATAGCAAATTGCATTAAATCCCAAATAAGGAGTAAGTACAAGTGCTACTGCTAATCTGCCGAAGAGTTCACCTGCTCCGGCAATCGCGTTTGCATATGTAAATCCGAGCCCCTGCAGTGTATTTCTAAAAACAAAGAGGACTGCTACAAGACTGTAACACTGAGCAATTGCCGTCAAATAATGCTTGGCGGCGAACATAATATCCGTATTATAATCAGACATAAACCATGTTACAACTGATGGACCTATCAATGCCAATATCAGACTGCATATTATGGAAACGCCGATATCAAGATAAAATATTTTTTTGACACTTTTTATAATCCTATCATAATGACCTGCACCGTAATTTTGAGAAACAAAGGTCATCGTACCGACACCGAGACCGGACATTGGAATATTCGTAAGCTGTTCTACTCTTCCTGCTGCAGTTAAACCGGCAATTACATTTGAACCAAAACCGTTAACAGCAGTCTGAAGGGTCATTGAACCTATAGAAGTGATGGTAAACTGAAGCGAAATAGGTATGCCGAGTTTAAGCTGCCGTATAGCTATTCTCCAATCAAGCTTTAAATCTTTAAGTGTAATTGATAAATGCTTATTGTATTTAATGATATCCAAGCATGCAAGAACAGCGGCACATAGCTGTGCAATTGCCGTAGCCCAAGCAGCACCGATAACTCCCCATTTGAAGTAACCGACAAAAAGCAAATCCAGTCCCAAATTGACAAAAACACTGACAATAAGAAAATAAAGTGGCTTTTTGCTTTCGCCGACAGCACGCGAAAGTGCATTGAAATTATTCAGACTCATTTGAATAGGAACTGCATAATAAAGTACATTTACATAAGAAGAAGACATTTCAATAATATTCTCGGGAGTATCAATAAGTCTGAGTAAAGGCTTAGAAAGGAAATGCGCCAAAACGACGATAATCACACCGATAAAAAGTGCAAGAGAAATACTGTTTGCAGCGTATTTATTCATTTTTTCTTTATTGCCGGCACCAAAATTTTGAGCAACAGGGATTGTAAAGCCCGATGTAAGACCCAGAGCCGTACCGATAATAAAACTGTTTATTGCGCCGACACTGCCCACAGCCGCAAGGGCATCTGTACCGACAAATCTGCCGACAATTATATTATCTACAAGATTATAATTGTATTGAAGCATTGAACTTGCCATAATCGGCAAAGCAAACAAAACAATGCTTTTAACCGGCTTACCTGTCAACAAATCATTTTTCATATTAAATTAAAAGGTCCTTTTAGTTTGCATAGGTTTAGATTTAACCTAAATCTATAATAACAACAATAAAACCTATAGTCAATAAAATACATTAAAATATAAGAAAATAATATACAGCCGCAAAAAAGTGTTCATTATTTATTGAAACTATATAGCCAAACATGCGATAATGAATGCTTACAATTCCATAGTATAAAATTTCGCTTTAAAAGTTGCACTGCCGTCAAGCTTCGAATATTCACCGTTATGATGAAAGCGCAGACCGCATTTTTCCATAACTCTGCCGGATGCCGGATTGTCAACCGCATGGTCAGAACAGAATTTATTGATTCCAAGCTCGGTATGTGCAAATCGGATAATTGCTTTCATAGCCTCCGTGGTATAACCGTTATTCCAGCAATCATATCTGATATTATAGCCTATTCCCCAGTAGTCTTGCATAAAATTATTCTCACCGATTGAGCCGCTGCCAATAAGCTTTCCGCTTTCTTTTAACACAAAGCCCCAATTCCATTCCTTTTCTTCACGGCTCAGTGCATTCAGCCAATCGATTGCAATATTTATATCATCATAGTCTGTGTAGGACATAAATCTGCTTACACGTGCATCACTGCTCCATTCCAGCACTGCCTTTGCATCGGCAATGGTTAAGGGTCTTAATATCATTCTCTCGGTTTCAAGCACAGGCTCCTTGTGCCAAATTATCTTCATCATTTGTCTTACCTCATTTCCAATCTCTTTTGCATTTCTTCTAAAGTGTATTTATGATTATGCATTGCCGGCCACGCATCCAGCCCGTCACCGCTGCGTCTTGGTATAATATGAAAATGCAGATGATTTACGGACTGCCCCGCAGATGTCTCATTTGCATTCAGAAGATTAATTCCGTCATAGGCACAAGCCTCAACGCAATGCCGTGATACCGTCTGCATAGTGTTCATAAGCGAATGCATAGCACTTTCAGGACAATCGAGTATGCTTTTGCAGTGCAGTTTTGGTATTGCCACCATGTGCCCGTCGACATCCTGCCCGGGAGAGAGGAACACAAGTGTTTCATCATCCTCATAGATTTTATAGCAGGATAGATTCCCTTTTACAATTTCACAAAATATACATTTATCCATAATTCATTCCTTTCTGAAAATATCAAGCATATGGATTGAAAAGCCGACCATATCCTCACGCTCACAAATACTTGATAAAAATTTCATATATTCGCCAAACTCCTTTTTGTTGAGCTTATTCAAATCGTTGCTGTACAAATAGGACAGCATATCCACACCGACAAAATGAAGTCTTGTAACGTTATAATCCTTCATCAGGAGGTCGATATCCGGCTTTCGGTACAGCTCAAAAATTTCATTCGGCGCCGAATAAGTGTGATAGTTTTCATCAATAAGCCCTTTTTTCAGATAAGCCAAAATTTTTCTTTTATAAAACATTTTGTACATACACGTATCATTATTACAATAAGAAGCATAGAGAATACCGCCAGGCTTCGCCACACGGATTGCCTCACTTATTGCCTTATGCTTGTCAGCATCTGTAAACAAATGGTACATAGGACCGAGAAGAAGTACAATATCATAGGTATCATCCTTAAGCATACTCAAATTGCAGGCATTACCCTCATATATATTCAGCCTATGCCCTTTTTTAGCCTTTCTTTTCATAATTTTAATATGATGCGGCACAAGCTCAACAGCATCAATCGCATACCCTTTATCTGCCAAGGCAAGTGAATATCTGCCTGTACCTGCACCGATTTCAAGAATCCTTGCGCCATCAGTAAGATATTTTTCAATATATCTCATTGTGATGAGGTATTCAGGCAAATGGCTTTTTGATAAAAGTCGTTTATCCTCATTATATTTATTATAAAATTCTGCTATTCTGTTTTCCACAGCTATCACCCCAGTGTTTTTCATAATTTATAATTGTCATTCGTTTGTTAATTTCGGACTGTGCCCCGCAGGACTTATATCCTGCTTTTTCATACAGATGACAGTTTCTTTTTTCCTGCAGAATTGTATCAAGCTGCCAGCTTTTGCATTGCGGATACAGTGACTCAGCCATAGCAATGGAATACTGCGCATAGCCCTTATTCCGATGCTTCCTTAAAACGAATATTCGCGCAAGCCGTGCCGTATCCCCTTTGATGCCTATCCATATCTGACCGACTCTCTTTTTATCGGCAATAATCCAATACATATCCACACATTGAAAATAGCGCACAAATTTTTGATAGGAATTAAAGATAGGATTTATTCTGTCAAAATATTTTAAATATATATCCACAAAGCATTTTTGCTGCATATGCCAAGCCGAACGCAATTCCGATTTTACAATCCTGGTAAGTGAAACTTCCATAATTCCTCCTAAAAAAATAAGCACTGGCGAACAAAAGCGTTCATCAGTGCTAAAATAATTTATAAACTTACAATTATTCCCTCACAAAACTCCGATGAACACACGGCAAATAAGCCCACGCATAATATGCGGGAGCGGACTGCTGTGAATGAAGTTTTGCAATTGAATAATTCATAATATGTTACCTCTTTATTAATTATCAAAATAACACAGACAAAATAATTTGTCAAGAACTATTTGATATTCAGTAAAATTTTTAAAAGTGAACAGCGTAAATAACACCGGGACCCTTTGCCAACAGCTTAAATCCACATTTTTCATAGAATGCGGCAGCCCTCTTATTATCAGGTGAAACAGACAGCATCAGACCTTTAACATTGTTGCTTTTAAGATGCGTAAACAAAGTCTTCATAAGTTCACTTCCGATATGCTTACCCTGATATTCCGGCAAAATATCAATATGAAGATGAGCCGGATAAGAACGGCAATATTTTTTTATATATCTTAATTCACCCAGAGCACAAAAATAATAAAACATTCCGAGCTTTTTTATCTGCAGGAGCTCATTTTTGGAAAAATCCGACTTATACGAATTAAAATCAGGCGCACAAAGTACATATCCAATTGGTTTGTCACTGCCATTAACAGCAACAAAGCTATGCTCCCTTACTCTTGTATAATAGCGGTTATACATAAAAAGCGTATATCTGCACCTTTTTTCACTCGAGCACATAGAGACAGGTGCTGTTTCGATACAAATATTTTCAACTGCACTAATATCCGCTTCACACAAAGGACGTATTTTTATTTCACCCATAATACACCTGTAACAAAGCTTAATCAGCAGACAGAATATCAATTATAGCATCGAGCTGAGCTCTTTGCACTCCAAACTTGAGAAGACAATTGTAGGTTTTTTCACTTAAAGAATTACCTTGAGCAGAATGCACCGACTTATAGTAAACACTCTTTTTAAGATTATTCATATTCCTAAGACCGCCGATATCGGCAAAATTTGAAAAAAGATAATCTCTTATTAAATCCTCTTCACTTACACCGAGAAGAGCATTTAAAAGATAAGCGATCATACCGGTTCTGTCTGTTCCGATGTTGCAATGGAATATAACAGGATAGTTTTCAGGATTTGACAACAATTCAAACACCTTTAATATCTCCTGCTTATTCTCGTTGAATGTATCGCCCTCCCATTCCATCGGGAAGCTATAGTATGTTACACGATTACCCAAAGGACTTGAATTAATAGCTCCGGTTTCACCGTCACGTGTTTTTCGAAGATCGATCTCAGATTTGATGCCGAGTTCACGGCACATTGTCTTAATACCTTCATCTGTTATTTCAATATTCGGTTTATCCGCACTGCTTTCATTAAGCCTGCCGCATCTGTAAATGAGACCCTGCTTTGTACGTTTACCGCTCTCAGTCTGCCAGCCGCCCAAGTCACGAACATTTTTGACACCGTCAACATTCATATTACGAGGTGCCTGAGCCTCTGTGGTAAATTCACACACACTGCTCGTGCTGCTGCCATCACTTACTGTCCAATAATATGTGGTATCAATCTTCAGATTATAAACAGGCATAGTCACTGTCATACTTTCACTTGAAGTAGTGTAGTGTACTGCATCTTTCATATCTTCATTTTCACTTAAGCTTAGCGTGTATTCATTATTACCTGAAACATCACCGTTATATACCCATTCAAAGGAGACAGGTTCCGGTTTGCAAAGCGGTTTCTGACCGCGCGCATAAAGAGAAATGCGGGAAGGCTTATTATTAAGATAAGAATTTTGCTTCTCACTGTGAATACTCACCGTTTTTTCAGACGGATAAAGCGCCTCGATTGTTTCGCTGCCGGTGGGTTCTAAAACCTTTTTATCATTATCAGCATGCTGTGAGGTACAGCCTGCAAACATGGAAATAATGAATAATAAGGATAAAATAATGCTGACTGTCTTTTTCATAAAATACTCCTGAAAATCATTTAAATTCGTTTATATTATTTAAGTTTTTCGCTCCACAGAATCTCATTAAAGCCTGTAAGAACAATATCATCAAAGACAATTATCGGTCTTTTTACAAGCATTCCGTCAGAGGCCAAAAGCTTTAACTGCTCTTCCTCACTCATATCCGACAGTTTTTCCTTCAGTTTCATAGATTTATAAAGCATTCCGCTTGTATTGAAAAATCTTTTAAGCGGTAAATTGCTTTTTTGATACCATGTCTTCAACTCATCAAAAGTTGGATTTTCTTCTTTAATATGCCTGCTTTCATATTCGAAACCATTGTCATCAAGCCACTTTTTTGCTTTCTTACAAGTCGAACACTTAGGATACTCAATAAACAACATTTTCTATTTCCTTTCTCAAGTTAAATAAATTTTATTTCTTATTCTTGTTTTTTTTAGGTTTAGGCTCAGGAAGTTCCCGGCAAGTTGCTTCAACAAACGGAACAAGAAATTCTTTATCTTCAATATTTTCAATAAGAAAATAAGGTTTTGCACCATCATATGGCGAAGCCATTTTCAAATCAGGTGCAAGTGTTTTGCCGATATCAGTAATTTTTACAAAAAGCTGATTATCGCATATTAAAGCAAATATCTTGCCATCACAATAAACGCCGTATTCGCCAAACATTTTACGATATGTTATTTCACCGGCAGAGTAAAGGATATCAGCAACAAACTGAACAAATTGCAAATTGGAAGCCATTATTTATCAACCTCACCTATCGAATATTTCATTAAGAAACCCATCAAAGAACAAGAATAA
>DKZG01000027.1:0-112628 GCA_002493595.1 Ruminococcaceae bacterium UBA7080
CACATTATCTCTCTCTTGTCAACAAGTTTTTTCAATTTTTTTTAAAATGCTGCCAGTAATAGCAAAATATACAAAAAAATCGAGTTGCAATTATTATTTTTATTTGTTATAATCATATAGCCATTTAAACGGCATTGGGTATTTACAAATATAATGTATTATTATATTATATTACAGTATTATATGAGAAAGGAGCTGATATTGTGCCAATCAGAATTGATGACGCATTACCCGCAAAGCAGAACCTTGAAATTGAAAACATATTCGTAATGAGCAAGATGCGTGCTGATATGCAGGATATCAGACCGCTCAAAATTATAATTCTAAATCTTATGCCCACGAAGCTTGATACTGAAACTCAGCTTTTAAGGCTTTTAAGCAATTCGCCGCTTCAGGTTGATATAGATTTTCTTCAGGTAAAGAGTCATGTATCAAAAAATGTATCCAAAAGTCATATGGATAAATTTTATAAGGTATTTGATGAAATCAAGAACAACAGATACGATGGAATGATTATTACAGGTGCACCTGTGGAGCATCTTGAATTTGAAGAGGTAGATTACTGGGAAGAGCTTTGTACCATAATGGAATGGAGCAAAAGAAATGTATACAGCACATTTCACATTTGCTGGGGCGCACAGGCAGGTCTTTATTACCATTACGGAATAAAAAAGCATAGGCTGGAAAAAAAGATGTTCGGTATATTCCCTCACAGAAGTCTTGATGTCACACATCCGTTAATGAGAGGGCTTGATGATGAATACTTTGTACCCCATTCAAGGCATACTGAAATAAGCAGACAGGATATTGCACAGGTAAAGCAGCTTCAGATTATCTCTTACAGTGAAATTGCAGGGGTCCATATCGTTTCAGATATGGACTGCAGACAGTTTTTTGTTACGGGACATAGTGAATATGACCGTGACACCCTTGCAAAAGAATATTTCAGAGACAAAGCAAAAGGACTGAGTATAGAGAAGCCGTTTAACTATTTCCCGGGTGACGACGAAAGACTTGTACCTAATATGAGCTGGAAAAGCAGTGCAAGCCTTATATTCTCAAACTGGCTGAACTACTTTGTATACCAGAAAACACCATATGATTTAAGTCAATTATAACAGCATAAATAATTCAGCGGTGATTTTAATAAAATCACCGCTGAATTATTATATATTATTTTTTAATCTCAGTATAATTTATTTTTAATTTCTTAAAATAATACTCCCTGTCATGCTCATTAATTTCTCTAAGAACCTTGCAGGGATTACCAACGGCCACAACATTTGACGGAATATCCTTAGTAACAACGCTTCCGGCACCGATAACCGTATTATCACCTATAGTGATACCCGGAACAATAATTGCTCCGGCACCGATCCAGCAGTTTCTACCTATATGAACAGATGCATTATACTGATATGCTTTTTCACGAAGCTCCGGCAAAATGGGATGACCGGCAGTCGCTACTGTTACATTCGGTGCAAACATCGTGCAGTCACCAACATAAATATGCGTATCATCCACCATAGTCACGCCAAAATTACAGTAAACATTATTACCGAAATGGCAATGCGCTCCTCCCCAATTAGAATAAAAAGGCGGCTCGATATAGCAATTCTCGCCAATCTCGGCAAACATTTCTTTAAGCAACCGTTCTCGTTTATCAAGCTCAGTCGGTCTGGTCATATTAAAATCATAAAGCTTATCAAGGTGCCTTAACTGCTCATTCATAATACTGTCATCATCAGGCAAATACAGCTCACCTGTGTGCATTTTTTCTTTCATATACATAATTTAACTCCTTTATCGTTTTTATTATATAACAAAATATATACATTTGCAAAATGTTTATATTTATATATGTATAAAGTATAGAAAACCAACAACGGCAAAAGACAAAATATAATTAATAATTGACAAGACAAAATATTTTTGCTAATATAAACTTAATATTTAACGGCTGGGATAAAGAGGAGTAATATACTTATTTCTTTCAGAGAGCATCTATTAGGTGAAAGGATGCAGAGATGGTATGTGAAGGTAGCTTTTGAGCCGGCAGGGTGAACTTATATATAATACTATATTTTTATAGCCCTGTCCGTATATCTGCGTTAAGGATTTGAGCGGCAGTTATTACTGCAAATTGAGTGGTACCGCGGAATTTTATGCTTTCGCCTCAGTATTGGGGAGAAAGCATTTTTATTTTTAAAAATTGTTAGGAGTTTTACTATGGCAAAAGAGCTTGCAAAACAGTATGATCCAAAAGAAGTTGAGGATCGCACATACAAATTTTGGTGTGACAACAAATATTTTCATGCTGAGGTTAATCCTGAAAAAAAACCTTATACAATTGTAATACCTCCGCCAAATATTACAGGACAGCTTCATATGGGACATGCACTTGACAATACACTGCAGGATATTCTTATTCGATTCAGAAGAATGCAGGGCTATGAGGCATTATGGCTGCCCGGAACGGACCATGCGTCTATTGCTACTGAGGCTAAAATTGTTGAGGCAATGCGTAAGGAAGGAATTACAAAAGACGATATCGGCAGGGACGGATTTTTAAAGCGTGCATGGGCTTGGAAAGACCAATACGGTTCACGCATTATAGAACAGCTGAAAAAGATGGGTTCTTCCTGTGACTGGGACAGAGAGCGCTTCACCCTTGACGAAGGATGCTCTAAAGCTGTTCGCGAGGTGTTTGTAAATCTCTATGAAAAGGGACTCATCTATCAGGGCAAGCGCATGGTTAACTGGTGTCCTCACTGCTGCACCACCATTTCGGATGCAGAGGTTGAATATGAGGATCAGGCAGGTCATTTTTGGCATCTGCGCTATCCGTTTAAAGATGGCAGCGGCTATGTTGAGCTTGCAACAACAAGACCTGAAACACTTCTGGGTGATACTGCAGTGGCCGTTAATCCAAACGACGAAAGATATAAAGACATTATTGGCAAAATGCTTATTTTGCCGATCGTTCACAGAGAAATTCCGGTTGTTGCTGATGAATATGTTGATATTGAATTTGGCACGGGTGTTGTTAAAATCACGCCCGCTCACGACCCGAACGACTATGAGGTTGGTTTGCGCCATCAGCTTGAAATCATTGATGTTATGACCGATGACGGTCATATTGCTGAGGGTTGGGGCAAATACAGCGGTATGGACAGATATGAATGCCGCAAGGAAATTGTTAAAGACTTAGAAGCTGAAGGAGCATTAATTGAAACAGAAGATTACAGCCACAATGTAGGCACCTGCTACAGATGCCATTCATCCATTGAACCGAGGCTTTCAAAACAGTGGTTTGTAAAAATGGAGCCTTTGGCTGAGCCTGCTGTTAAGGTCGTTAAAAATGGTAAGGTAAAATTTGTTCCAGAACGATTTGACAAAATTTATTATCACTGGATGGAAAACATCAAAGACTGGTGTATCTCTCGTCAGCTTTGGTGGGGTCACCGCATACCGGCATGGTACTGTGATGACTGCGGCAAAGTAACGGTTTCAAAAGAGGATGCCTGCACCTGTGCACACTGTGGCAGCAAAAATATTAAGCAGGATCCCGATACTCTTGACACTTGGTTTTCATCAGCACTCTGGCCATTTTCAACCCTTGGTTTCCCTGAAAATACTGATGAGCTTAACTATTTTTATCCGACAAACACGCTTGTAACGGGCTATGATATCATTTTCTTCTGGGTAGCGAGAATGATTTTCTCTGCAGTGGAACACACAAACAATATTCCCTTTGACACGGTTCTGATTCACGGTCTTGTTCGCGATGCGCAGGGAAGAAAAATGAGCAAATCACTCGGCAACGGAATCGATCCGCTGGAGGTTATCGATGAATACGGAGCCGACGCATTACGCTTTACGCTTGCAACCGGAAATTCACCCGGCAATGACATGCGCTTTTCGGATGACAAGGTTAAAGCATCGCGCAACTTTGCTAATAAACTTTGGAATGCTGCTCGCTTTGTGCTTATGTATCTCACAGATGATTTTAAATACAACGGCCTGCCCGGCGACTTGGCAATTGAGGATAAATGGATTGTTTCAAAGGTCAATACCCTTGCAAAAGAGGTGACCGATAATCTTGAAAAGTTTGAACTTGGCATTGCAATTCAGAAGCTTTATGATTTTATTTGGGATGTATTTTGTGACTGGTATATCGAAATCGCTAAAATCAGACTTCAGGGCAATAATGCAACTGAAAAAAATGCAGCCATTTCAGTTTTAATTTATGTGCTGACCGATATTCTTAAACTGCTGCATCCGTTTATGCCGTTTATAACAGAAGAAATATATCAAGCTATCCCACATGATGACGAGTCAATCATGATTTCAAAATGGGTTGAATACGACGAGGGACTTTCCTACTCTGATGACGAAGCTGAGATGGAGAGAATCATGAAAGCAATCCGTGCAATCAGGAACCGACGCAGTGAAATGAATATCCCGCCAAGCAGAAAGGCAGCCATTTACACCGAAACAGCTTTTGCCGATACATTTAAAATCGGAAGTGAGTTTATCAAACGCCTTGCATCTGCCAATGAGGTTATTATCGGTGACAGCTTTGACAATCTCGGCAACACGGTAACCATTATTACGGATGATGCTAAAATTTATATTCCTATGGGTGACCTTGTCGATTTTGAGGCAGAAAGAAAGCGTCTTGAAAAAGAGCTTTCTCAGGCACAGGATAAGCTTGACTTTATTAATAAAAAGCTCTCAAATCCCGGCTTTGTAAGCAAAGCGCCTGAAAAAGTGGTTGCACAGAACAAGGCTGATGCACGAAAGCTCGAAGAAAAGATTGCAAACATCAAAAATTCCATTGAAACACTTGGTAGCTAAATGAAATATTCTGACGCACTTGAAATATTGAGAAAAAAACAGAGTCTCGGCATTAAGCCGGGACTCGGTCGCATAAAAAAGCTTCTTGAGTCAATGGGTAATCCGCAGGACAACATACCCATCATTCATATAGCAGGAACGAACGGCAAAGGCACAATTTCGGCGACCGCCGCAGATTGTCTTATGAAGGCCGGCCTTAAAGTCGGACTGTTTACTTCACCTTGGGTGATAGATTACAGAGAGCAAATACAAATTAACGGCAATTATATTTCTAAAAACGCGTTTGCGCACTACGTTGAAAGCTATATGGATTACGACGCTACTGAATTTGAGCTGCTGACAGCGATTATGTATAAATATTTTGCTGATGAAGAAGTTGACTGCGCAGTTGTTGAATGCGGTATGGGCGGACAGGAGGATGCGACAAATGTTGAAAACAGAAATATTGCAGTAATCAGTTCAATATCACTCGATCATACAAATTTTCTCGGAAATACTTTAGAGAAAATTGCAATGCAAAAAGCGGGTATCATAAAAAAAGAATCTTATTGCATATTATATCCTAATCCTAAATGCGAAAGTATTTTTGAAAAGCATTGCAAGGAAAAAAATACTGCTTTAGTTAAGGTTGATGATACGGGAAATGCGATCGATAACACCATTAGCACTGTGCAGCATATACTTGACTTAGTCAAGACAGAAAAAACAGCAACCGTGAAAGCACTTATTAAATTACCTGCCAGGCAAGAAAAAATAGGAAACGTACTCCTTGACGGCGGTCATAATCTCTCTGCAGCACAATATCTCAGCAAAATAATAAAAGATGAGGTTGCTGTGATTGGTATGATGCGTGACAAAAATATTGACGGCTATCTGTCAGCAGTTGCACCGCACTGTACCAAAATCATCACTACAGCACCGAGTAATACTCGTTCAATATCAGCTGATGAACTAAAGAAAACTGCAAAAAAATACTGCAATAATGTGATTGCCATAGATAATCCGATTGAAGCAGTCAGACAAAAGGGAGTAACCCTTGTCTGCGGCTCTTTCTTTCTTGCACGTGATGTGAGAGAAACTCTTTTAAATATGTAAATATAAAGTACAAAATATGATAAAATATTTCATACCAATCTGCTACTATGTTTGCAGGTTGGTATTTTTTATTGCCGATTTTTAGGAGTGAAAAAAATGAATGTTACTATTGAGGCAAGCGGAAGCATTGTAATCGCTTATCTTATCGGAGAGATTGATCATCACACGGCAGCACCTGTAAGAGAAAAAATTGATGAAACTATTAAATTTGCCAAGCCCAATCACCTTATCATTGATTTTAGAAATGTTACCTTCATGGATTCTTCTGGTATAGGACTGGTGATGGGAAGGTACAGACTGCTGCAAAGCATTGCACCCAGTGCGAGTCTTGAAATAAAAAATGTAACCCCTCAGGTCAAAAAAATCATGGAACTTGCCGGTCTTGGAAGAATATCAATAATTAAGGAGATCAAAAATGAAAAAAATTAATGAATTCAGGCTGACCATTGACAGTAAAAGCATAAATGAAGCATTCGCACGTATTGTTGTTTCTTCTTTCATTACACCTCTTGATCCGACCCTTGAGGAAGTAGCTGATTTAAAAACAGCTGTCAGTGAGGCTGTAACAAACTGCATTGTGCACGCTTATAAAAACACATGCGGCAAAATTTACATAACAGGTTCGGTCGATGAAAAAAACACAGTCAAAATCATAATACGTGACAAAGGCTGTGGCATATCCGATATCAGTCAGGCTATGACTCCCCTATTCACCACCGGCGAAGGTGACAGAGCAGGACTTGGCTTTACTGTAATGGAAAGCTTTTGCGATGGGGTTAAGGTAAGATCAAAACAGGACAAGGGTACTACTGTAACACTTTCTAAAAAAATTGAAGGGAAATCAAAATGGTAACCGATACCAGAGAGGAAATGATAAACAGCAATATCGGTCTTGTTCACTCCATTGCAAACCGGTTTCGCGGACGCGGCGCTGATTATGATGATTTATTTCAAAGCGGCTGTGTGGGGCTAATAAAGGCTGTAGACAATTTTGATGAGTCAAAGGGATTTGCATTTTCAACCTATGCTGTACCGGTTATTATGGGAGAAATAAAGCGAATCTTTCGTGACGGCGGTGCAATAAAAGTAAGCCGCTCACTAAAAGAAAAGGCCATCAAAGCACAAGGGCTTCGTGAAAAATTTATAAAAAAAGAGCTGAGAGAACCAACAATATCGGAATTGTCCGACATGTTAGGAACACAGCCCGAAGAAACGGCCGAAATACTAAATGTAATTGCACCCATGATATCGCTTAACAGTGCCGGTGAAGACGGTGAAAACACAATTGACATTCCGATTGATGAAAGTGATATGCTATTTGACCGATTGTCGGTTCAGCAGCTTATGCAACACTTAAACAAAACAGAACAAGCCATAATCGACATGCGATATTATAAGGGCTATACACAGTCAAAAACAGCAAAAGCACTCGGTGTGTCTCAGGTACAGATTTCCCGAAAAGAGAAAGCGATACTTCTTAAACTAAGAAAACTAATGTAGTGTTTTATAGACATAAATACAAAAAGAAACTCCTGATACATTTGCACCAGGAGTTTTATTATTCTATTATTTAATTTTTGTTCTAACTATTATTTACTTAGTACATCGGACTAAACCTCAAATAAATTTTTATTAAGCTTTAATTTCTTATTATATCATTTAACTATAGATTAGCTAAAACACATATCTTTTATATTTAATTAAATGAATAAAAGTTTATATCACACAAACTGCTTAATTAATAAAGTGCATTGGAATTCACCAAAATTTATTTTGCTATGGTTTTCAGCCACAAGCTATCCGCAGGCAGACAGCCGAATAATATATATAAAGTTATTTAATTGTTGCTGCACTCAATTGTAATTGCCAACCCTGCTCAATAACTTTTAATTACTCTTTCAGCTTGCATCCGTCAGTAATTCCGTTTTACCGCTGTCGATACATAATCCGTTATTTTATTGGATTACAATTTGAGTGCTTGTCTGACCTGGTTCTAAATCCATTGGGACAAGCCTCCTTTCATAGATTGAACAAGCGTTTCTTAATTTGAACCTTTAACTGCTTCCTAAAGGTTATCTCCTTTGTTCAACTAAATAATAGCATATCATTTGTTATTTGTCAATAGTTTTTTTGCATATTTTTATATTTTTTTGTGATATATACACAAGCATCATTTTACATTTAATTACTATTGACGAAAGGCGAAGAAAAATATATAATATAAATCACAAGGAAAGGCGCGTGATAATATGGCAAACGAAAATGAATTTTACGAACCGGATATCATCAGCGTAAGCGATGAAAACGGAAACGAAATTTTATTTGAGCTGCTGGAAAGATATGAAACAGAAGATGACACTTATGTTGCCATCACCCGTTATTATGAAACCGATGAAGAAATTGTTGACGGCGATTATGAGGTTATCATTCTTAAAGTCCAGGAAGAAAACGGTGAAGAATACCTTGCTGAAATTGAGGATGAAATGGAGTATGAGCAGATTTCCGATATTCTCATAACAATGGTTGAGGAAAAATTTGACGTTGAATATTTTGAACCGGAACAGTAAAAATATATTAGAATTGTTTTATATCTGCCCTTCTCGACAACCTCGGGCTTTAGTAACCCGAACACGTTTTTTAAGGGATTTATCTTCCGTGAAACGGGAATGCAGACCTCCCTTTTATCAGGATGCTGGGAGCACAAAGTGATCGGAGTAAAACCCACCTGCTTGAGATGCAGGTTATTCTCAGTCTGAGGCGGCTGGGTGGATTAACAAAAGAAAAAGCATTGCTTAATCATTAAGATTGGCAATGCTTTATTTTATTTATTCAATGATTTTAAATAAGACAAAAGGGCATCTTTATCGTTTTCAAGTTCATTATCCATCACTTTTTGAAGCAAAAAGCTGAGCATTTCACCAATTCTTTTGCCATTATAGCCTAATGCCTTGAGGTCATTGCCGTGAACTGCCAAATCACGCAATGAAAACGCTTCTCCTTCTTCAATTATTTCATCAAGAATTGTTTGAGTTATATTAAGATTTTCAAGCTCATTGACGGTCATTTCCGGATTTTGAGCCAGTTTATCAGCTCGTTTAACCTCAATTAAATCACGCAGTGTACTCTCCCCTATTTCAAACAGCCATTTTTTTATTCTATTTTTTTCAGTACCGATATGCATATCGTGAATCGGCACCACACGCATCACTCTGTTGTAAGTATCATTGGATACTTTAAGTCGTTTCAATACTTTGTCAGCGTATACAGCACTTATTTTTTGATGACCCTTAAAATGGTCTACACCATTATCATCCGTTGTTTTTGAATAAGCCTTTCCGATATCATGCAGCAACATTGTCAAACGCAGCGGCAAATCCTCAGGTGACTGTTCAACAGCCTTGCAGGTATGAAGCCACACATCATAAATATGCCATTTCGTGTTTTGTGAAATATCAAAAACAGCCTTTAATTCAGGGATAATTACGCCAATGATTTCTTTATATTCACTAAGAACATGAAAAACATGATTACCCATCAGAAGTTTGGAAAGCTCTGAATAGATTCTTTCAGCTGACACATTTCGCAAAAGCTCTTTATTATCATAAATTGCTTTTTTTGTCCTTGGTTCAATATCAAAAGATAACACAGATGCGAAACGAAGCGCGCGCATAATTCGGAGTGCATCCTCCTTAAATCTTTTATCCGGATTGCCCACTGCCCTAATCAATCTGCGTCTGATATCTTCCTCGCCGTTAAATATATCAACCATACCGCTTGTGTCATTATAAGCCATTGCATTAACCGTAAAATCGCGACGTGACAAATCTTCTGCTATATCTGTTACAAATTCAACATTATCGGGATGACGGCTGTCTGCATAGGTACCATCGGTGCGATATGTTGTAATCTCAAAGAAATCACCATCAACAACAGCTGTAACCGTCCCGTGCTTCAAACCTGTTTCAATATATTTTATACCATTTTCAAACAGTATTCTTTCAAGTTCATCCGGTCTGGCTGATGTTGTTATGTCTATATCATCACAAGGTCGCTGCATTATGAAATCACGCACACAGCCGCCAACCACAAAAGCTTCGTAACCGGCATTTTCAATCAGCATTATAATTTGCTTTGCCTTATGTGATAAATTCATAGTACACCACCCTATCGTTTTAAGCTGCATGTGTATTTTACCACAAAGCGTGTAATAATACAAATATGAAAAACTTTTTGACTTATTTAGCAGCCGCTTTAATCGGCGGATTCGGATATTGCCTTATAGAAATATTGTACCGGGGAAGAACACACTACTCAATGTTTTTTGCCGGAGCAATAGTGTTGAGCACTTTTTATTATATAAGCAGAAGCTACGAACTCTCCTTTTGGATGAAATGTCTTATCGGCATGCTGATTATAACGGGAATCGAATTGATATTCGGTATCGTATTTAATATTATACTAAAAGAACAGGTCTGGGATTACTCTAATGTACCTTTAAATTTTTTGGGTCAAATCTGTCTGCCATTTTCATTAATATGGTTTGCACTGTCGGGTGCTGCATTCAAAATACTGGAAGCAATACACCGATAGCAACGAGTCAACGAATTTTATATTTTTCCAAATACAGTTCAAAATTCTCTGTAAACACTTTGTTTTTGATACTCTGCAGATACAAATGTGTATGGTAATCTCCCTGAGACAGCTCAATTATGCAGACGGCAAGATTGGAACAATGGTCGGCAATTCTTTCTAAAGAATTTACAATATCAAAAAACAGAATTCCGTTATCAATTGTGCATTCGCCGTTTTCCATTCGCTTAGAATGCCTTGCCCTGAGTTCAGCCTTCAGATTATCAATAACCTGCTCAAGCGGCTCAATCTCAGCGGCAAGCACTGCATCATCGCTAATAAAAGCAGCAACTGATTTATCAACAATTTCTGATACTGCCTTTGACATTACTTCAAGTTCATTTCGGGCATTTGATGAAAAGCTTATACCATCTTTATGCATTTTTCGCTTAGTCTTCAGGATGTTAAATGCATAATCACCTATTCGCTCAAAATTGCCTATCGCATGACTTAGCTTTGACAGATTGACAGAATCTCCGCTGCTTAAATCGAGTGAATTAATTTTTACCAAATAGGTTTCAAGCTCGTCCTCATAAGCATCAAGCCGCTCTTCATTTGCAGCAATTCTTTTATCAACCGACTGTGAATACTTTTTCACAAGTTCAATACATAAATAAACATTATCTTTAGACAAAGCTGCCATTTTATCACACTGCTGCTTTAACTTCTCAACAGCATATGAGGCTGACAGCAAAAAACGCTCATCCATAAGAGCTGTTTTTTCCTCGCCGTCATCCTTTCTGATAATAAGGCAGGCCAGTTTTTCAAGTTGTTTTCCGAACGGAAACAAAACAGCCGTTGCAAAAACATTAAATACAGTATGAATGATAGCAATATCTGCGGCATTGACAGCTGTTTTTATAAAAGGCAAGGTAAATACAGCATTTATACCATAAAACAAAGCCAATGCAAGTACTGCACCTATTACATTAAAAGCAAGATGCACAACTGATGTCCGCTTAGCATTTTTGCTGGTACCTACAGACGAAATAGCGGCAGTTATGCAAGTCCCTATATTCTGACCGAGAATAATAGGGAAAGCGGAACCCACTGTAATAGTTCCCGTAACCGTGAGTGCCTGTAATATACCCACGGAAGCAGATGAAGACTGAATAACAGCCGTGAGAACGGCACCTGCCAAAACGCCTAAAACCGGATTTGAAAACTTTGTCAAAAGACTTGTAAACTCCGGCACATTCTGAAGAGGTGCCACAGCATCACTCATAGACTCCATTCCAAACATCAGAAGTGAAAATCCTAAAAATATCGAGCCGATATTCTTTCTCTTTTCACCTTTTGATGACATATACAAAACGATGCCGATTAAGGCTATAATCGGTGTAAAGGAGCTTGGCTTAAGAAGACTTACAAACAGGTTATCGCTTTCTATTCCCGTAAGTGAAAGAAGCCAGCTGGTTACTGTTGTTCCTATATTAGCACCCATAATAATACCTATCACCTGATTTAAGGACATTATTTTTGAGTTAACAAAACCTACAGCCATAACAGTAACTGCCGATGAAGACTGAATCACAGCTGTTACACCGGCACCGAGCAATAAACCCTTTATTCTGCTGTTTGTCATTTTTTCCAGCACTGACTCAAATTTTCCGCCGCCGAGCTTTTCAAGTGATGTTCCCATAAAATTCATACCGAACAAAAACATCGCAAGTCCGCCTAACAAATAGACAAAATTAAATATATTCATTTTATCACCTCGACGTTATATTAATACACCATAATTAAGTGCATATTCAGCGAGCGTAAAATATAAGTAAATTAAAGTAAAATATAAGTAAAAAAATAAACAGATGAGAAATTCAAAAAAACTTCCATCTGCTTATTTATATTATTCAGAATTCTCTGTTCTTAAAAAGTTTAACAGCAATCGCCCATGATAGTACAAAAACCATAGTTATAACAGCAAATAAGATTAAAAATAAATAATTAAATTCTGACAATTGCGGCATAAGTATTTTTGTTTTGCTTAAAAGGACACTTAAACCACCTATTATCCCTGCCAAAAAGATTATAGGTATTTTGCCCTTTGCATAACCAAATCTGAGCATAACAGGCAGTGAAACAGCCGGATAAAAGAGACCTAAAGCGAAGCTTGGCAAAACACTCAAAAAACAATTTACAGAAAAACCATCATGCAAAATGAAAACAACAGCACACATCAGCGCTGCACCGGAAGTCAAAATAAAGCTAAGCAAATACTTTGAGGATACATACTGTGACTTCGTTATCGGCAATGTGAGTGCAAATTTATCCCATCTGTCGCGCTCATCATACGCAATCGTGTTTGGCCCTAATATGCTAATAAAAACTACAGCATAATAAGACAAAAACGAAATATTCGAAAATGCAGCACCGCCCAAAAGCATGACTGCTATAAAAATCAGATATACTTTGCCTATTTTATAAATCAGCATAAAATCCTTTACAAGCAAGCCTTTCATTATCTCTCCCCCTTTATCATAAACACAAAAAGTTCCTCAATAGTAACAGGCTGACACTCAAAACCATCAGGAATTTCAGTACGTTTAACAATCGCTTCTGCTCCATAATGATTTTGTCTTGAACCGATAACGGCAGACGCGTCAAGCTCCTCAAGCTGCAAAGATGTGCAGTTAATAAAGGCATATTTCTCTTTTAATCTGTCTTTTTCTTCAAACAGCATAAGTTTACCCTTGTGCAGAAAAGCAATATAGTCACATATCTTTTCAAGATCGGATACAATATGCGATGAAATCAAAATCGAATGGCTTTCATCTCTCGTAAAATCCATAAAAATATCGGTAATTTCATCTCTCACAACAGGATCAAGCCCGCCGGTTGCTTCATCAAGAATAAGCAGTTTTGCTCCATGAGACAGTGCGACAGCAATACCAAGCTTCATTTTCATACCTTTTGAAAAATCTTTAAACTTTTTATTTTTCGGCAAATGAAATCGGTCAACATATTCATTAAATTCGGCGCTGTTCCAATTTTTATAGAAATACGACATCACTCTTCCAATATTCTTTATATTAAAGCAATCACTGAATCCGACTTCATCCAACACAACTCCGATTTCTTCTTTAGCGAGTTCAAGAGAATTCTGATTATCATTTCCAAGAACGGTTATGCTGCCGCTGTCCTTATGTACAATATCAAGAATCAGCTTAATGGTTGTGCTCTTTCCTGCACCATTTTCACCGATAAGACCTAAAATACATCCACCCGGCAGTGTTAAATTTAAATTATCTATTTTAAAATCGTTATAATGCTTTGACAGATTTTGTATTTCAAGAGCATTCATTGTTATTCCTCCATTATATCAATCATATCAATAATATCCTGCTTTGAAAGGCTGCAGCTTGCAGCAAGATGAATAATTTTGTCAATATGCTGCTCAATTTCTTTAAGATTTTCTTCACGCAGAAGCTGTGTATTTTTTTGAGCCACAAAACAACCTTTGCCGGCAACGGTATAAATAAATCCGTCTCGTTCAAGCTCATCATAAGCACGTTTTGTTGTTATGACACTTATCCTTAAATCTTTAGCAAGATTTCGAATAGACGGCAGCGGATCATCCTCTTTAATAACAGAGCTTATTATCTGTGTTTTAATCTGTTTATAGATTTGTTCATAAATCGGTTCACCGCTTTTATTATCAATAAATATATTCAAGTCATCACCTCTCACATACTGTATATTAACAGTATATACAGTTTGAACAGTTTTGTCAATACCAAAAAAATTATAACTGAAATGATTTTGGAAATATTAATACCATAATCATAAAGGAGGAAAGATCATGAAATACATTTGCGACGTATGCGGCTGGGAATACGATGAAGAAAAAGGATATCCCGAAGGCGGCATTGAACCCGGCACAAAATGGGAGAATGTACCTGAAGATTTCGAATGTCCACTGTGCTTTGTCGGCAAGGAAAGCTTCTCAGAGGCTTAGCAAAAAAGGAACAGTTATCATATATGATAACTGTTCCTTTTTTATTTGAAAACAATTTTTACCGGAGTCTTTTTATTATAATTTTCAAGCTCCTGCATAAGCTGGTTAAACTCGTCATCGCTTAAATGTTGTCTATCCTCAGGGTAATCCCACTGATCAAAGGGATTGGACCTTGTGCAAAGCATCTTGCCATCGCAGAGTACCCACGGAAAAGCTAAAATTTTCCTCTTATTCTTTACATAATAAAGAACACCTGTACTGCCTTTTGAAACATTCTTAAAATATATCAATCCCTTTGCCTGCTTCATAATCACTCTTACCTGCTGATCAGGCGGCAAATTGCGAAATTGACGACGATTAATAATAGGAAATACAACAATTCCCAAAACAAGGATAACCGCTGCTATTATAAGAAGCTGCACTGCCGTCATTATTATATCACTCCTATTGTAATGATTTCAAAGGGCTTATATTCAATGACATCCGTTTCGCCCTGAACTTCCTCCAGCATATTAAGAAGCTTAACCTTTTTATCAAGCTTAATTCGTCCGCGTCTGCCATCCTGCTCAGAAAGCCGGATAACTGTCATAGAGGAATGTTCCCCTCTCTTCATGGCTTGCAGATAAAGCGGAGCAAAGAGTGCACCATCATACCGAACATCTGCCTTAACAAGAGGAATATTATATTGAATTGCAATATTATTTATACCTGCATCAACAGCACTTTTGCTGTGCGGCAAAATCATATAGCAAAAATTGTGACGACCGATATCACTTGTAACATCCGGACGAATAGTTGCCCTGAGAAGCGAAAGCGACATTGTGTTATTTTCAAAGCTTATACCGTATTTGCCGTCATTTATAACCGCTACACCTGCATCCGTCTCAGCAAGATCAGCCCATTTATGGTGACAGGTTTCAAAACGAGCCTGCTGCCAGGTTGTATTTTTATGGGTATCACGCTCAATATAGCCTGCCGATGTATCGCAAACAGCCTTTCTGGTCAGCACATTACATGAGAACTCCGCCTTGGCAAGCTTATGCTTTTCATTCCAGTCAACCAGATTCTCAACCTCTATTCCCCTGCTCCTTCTAAACAAGCGAATAAACATAGTCCACTGAGATTGCTCCGTCCTGAGAACCGTTCTAAAGGTGGCGCTTTCACCATCCTTTTCAAAAAGGG
Organism: Ruminococcaceae bacterium UBA7080; assembly: GCA_002493595.1. Lineage (GTDB taxonomy): Bacteria > Bacillota > Clostridia > Oscillospirales > Acutalibacteraceae > Eubacterium_R. Next base: position 15,725 of record DKZG01000027.1, read on the forward strand.
CGAGCGGCTCTTTTACAAAAACAGCAACCTGCTTATCCTTATAATTGGGAAGAATATCCCATGCATCATAATTGCCCGGACAATCAGTATATAGTTTAAGCTTATTGAAATCGCCGCAAACCCACTCTCTGTCAAACTCTTTATCGTAAAGAGAGGCAATCGAGCCATCGTCATTAAATTGAACAGAATAAAACGGTGTTTCAACCGTGTCACCAAGTTCGAGCCATTGACCGCTGAATTTAACGCTTCTTAAAGAAGAGGCAGAGAGTGCAGAAATATTTGGAATCAACCAATTACCCTTAACGCCGCAGCGCGTAGCAGTACCCTTTTTATGCGCCACAAAAGTAAGTGCATCTCTTTTAAAGTTAAGTGTATTAAAGTATTTTGAGCCGGTACCTATAATCTGATCCAGCCTGCGTTCAATATCATTATAATCTGCCATAGCATCCTCATATACAGGATGAATATGAGAACCGGGAAGAATATCGTGAAACTGATTAACCAACAATTTTTTATAGATATCGGTTATCTCTTCGGTATTATCCTCTCCCCGAAGAACCGAAAGAATTTCAGCATCTCTCAGCTTATATTCGAGTCTGCGGTTTGCCTTTTTCATCTCAGCCTTGGTAGTAAAGGTCCCACGGTGCATCTCAAGATAAAGCTCACCGTCCCAGATTTCGAGACTGTTATTATTTTTTAAGTTTTTTTCAAGAAATTCGATACCGCCCATATGCGAACACTTTGGCATAACAGAAAGCTTATCAAACCTATGCATAAGCTCAATCATTTCCTCAGTGCAGCCGGATCCGCCGTCGCCATAGCCAAACATATTCATGGTTTGTCCGCCGCTGTCCTTATCAATATAAGCCTCCCAGTTTTCCTGAATTTGGGAAGGCATATTCCAGGTTATGAAATGCGTAGGCGGAACACAGGCAAGAACATCTGTACCATCAATTCCGCGCCAAATAAAATGGTTGTGCGGAAAACGATTTGTGTCATTCCAGGTTGACATCTTATTTGACACAAAATAATCAACACCGCTCTTTTTTAGTATCTGCGGCAAAATCCAGCTGTTTCCGAACACATCCGGAAGCCAGGCATTATTAACGGTTTTGCCAAACATCCTTTTATAGGTCTGCTGGCCATAAAGACATTGCCGAATCAGTGACTCTGCACAGGGAATATTACAGTCCGGCTCAACATACATTGCACCGACAGGCTCAAACTGCCCCGTCTTTACTTTCTCCTTAAGCTCCTCAAAAACCTCAGGATAATACTTTTCCAGAGTCTCATAAACATATGGCTGTGTGTGAGTATACTTAAAATCGGGATATTTATCCATCAATCTCAGCTGTATAAGGACCGTTCGAAGATTTTTCTGCACAGCATGAATTCTTCGCCAATAATAGGCAATATCAAGATGAGAATGCGCAATCAGTGCAACATCACCTCTGCCTTTATAATTATCGTTAGAAAATACGATTTCATCCAAATACCTTTTGCACGCATCAACACCTGTAAGCTCGTCACTGTCAAAATCAATTAAATTCATTGCATTGCTGAGCTCTTTATTAAGGAAATTTCGGTAATCCTCATGAAACAAATCACTTTTTGCAATATCAAGCAAAAGTTCAAAATCCCACACCAAATCCTGGACAGCATGATTAACAGTGCATATGTATGCTCCTTCAAAAATCTGACGGCATCCGCGAACAGAAAGTGACTCGGGATTACGCTCATCATCGGGCTTTGAACGATTATAGCCCATCATTTCAAAATGAAGTGTTTTTTCATCGTCGATATATGGTGAAAGCAGCATACGTTCACGATTGGGATCAACTCCGCCTACATATCTGCCATTGACCTTGACACAAATTTCGGCGGCGGTTTTAAGACAAAACCAAAGCTCTTTGCCTCGCAATTCCACCGGAATATCAACATCCGCATTAATAAAAACAGTACCATCCGGAGTAAAATACATATCACCCTTATTCAGTGCACGATATGTATCACTGTAATACTCAAATTCCATTTCAGAAATTTGGCGGGCATCGCGTATCATAAGATTTTCTATTTCCCATTTATTATCATATATATATCTTTTAAGCCATCCAAAACGAAGCTCTGTCCATTCCTCAGGACGCATGGAACGCCTGACAACTTTAATATGTGCCACAATTCAGATCCTCCCTTATATATCCTGAAAATAAGGCTTTTTGCGAACAGCCTTTACCTTAATACTTATATTTAAATCCGCTTTAATCTGCTCCTCAATCCAATCTGTACAGCGATGCAAAATAAGACATTTTGAGCATTCACCCCTAAATACAAGAGTAAGCTCGTTTTCATTGAGCGAAACAAATTCAACCCATCCGCCGTCCCCCTGGAGCTTTGGCTGAAGAACCGTTTCAATATACTTTTGAACCTTATTCATATAATCCTCCGAAATCAGATATTAATCAGCAATTCTGCCGTAAAGGCATTTTGTGCTTTCTTTTTCAATAACCAGGCCGCAATAGTTGCACATAATACATTTTGACTGACGCTGCCTGCCCTGCATAAGCTTTGTAACAAAATTAGGCTCACATATAAAGGGCCTGCACATAGAAATAAAATCCGCCATACCGCTGCTTACTATTCGCTCCATATCGTCAAGACGATGTATGCCGCCAACGACAATAACGGGTATGGAGGTATTTTCCTTAATGACAGCTGCATTATAAGCATTAAAATTTTCAAGCGGAACAGGCTGCTGAATTAATGGATTTACTGCATTAGCCGCTGTGAGCGAAATGCTTTTAATCCAGCCCGGAAAAGATGCACAGGGCTCTCGATATTTAAAAACAGCATTCATGGGCATAACACGGCTTCGCATCGTGTTCATACCATCTTCAACACTGCCGCAGGACACTTCAACACAATCCAGTCCTGCTTTTTCCAGTATTCTGACAATCTCAATACTGTCGGAAATATTCATTCCGCCTTTTCTGTTATCTTCTGCACTGAGCTTTATCCATACAGGAAAACCTTTAAGCTGTTTTTTTATTCTTCTTATAATTTCAGTTACTATACGGCATCGGTTTTCCGGGGTTCCGCCCCAGATATCATTGCGCCTGTTGCCGTAGGGTGAAAGAAAATCATGCAAAAGATAACCGTGACCGCCGTGCAGCTGAACACCATCAAAACCTGCTTCCTTGGCCCTGGCAGCCGCTGATACGAAATCATGGATAACCGATTTTATTTCACTGCTTGTCATCGCCTTAGCTCTGTCCCAATAAAACAAATGACGCATTGCTTGGGGCGCAACCTTCTGCGCACCGATTTTCTTAGATGAAGTCTGTCTTCCGCAATGCGCCAGCTGAGCAATGATCGGCGTATTATATCTGTGTACTGCTTCAGTAAGCGGACTGTAGCTCTCAGTTAAAGAATCGTTATGAAGCTTAAGCATAGCCGGATATGGCGACATACCGTTTTCGCTTACTCCGATATAGCCTGTAATGATACATCCAACATTATTTTTTGCCAAATACGCATATTTGTCAATCAGTCGTTTGGTCGGCCTGCCTTCACAATCAGCAAGTCCGTCATGTGTTGCCGAACGAAATATTCTGTTTTTGACAGACAGTCCTGATATGGTCGTATTTTCAAAAATCATAGCTACTTGTTAATCATATCTCCTATTTTTTCTCTGATTAAAGAAAGTCTTGACTGTGCATTGGACTTATCTGTATCTACTATTGAATAGTAAATTTTAATTTTAGGTTCCGTACCTGACGGACGAATTGCCAACCAAGAACCGTCACGCCATATGTACTTAAGTACATTTTCCTTCGGCAAATCACGTATACCTGTACTAAAATCAATCATTTCATCAATACCGTCAAAAAGTGATTTGCCTGTATTTCTGAATTCTGCCATGAGGCTCTGTATTTTTTCAGCACCATCCTTGCCCTTAAGAACGAAAGAATCAAGACAGTCAAGATAGAAGCCATACTCATCGTAAATATCATTGAGCGCATCAACAAGTGTTTTGCCTTGTTTTTTATACCATGCAGCCATCTGGCATATGAGCATGGCCGAAACAACGGCATCCTTATCTCTGGCATGCGTACCCACAAGATAACCATATGATTCTTCATATCCTATCACAAATTCCTGAAGACCGTTTTTTTCATATGTATTTATCTTATCACCAATATATTTAAATCCTGTAAGTGTTTCATCAACCTGCAAACCAAAGCTCCTGCCGATATTGGCACCAAGATCTGATGTAACGATTGTTTTTACCAAGGTAGACTTTTCGCTGAGCAGTGATTTCTTCATTGTCAAAACAAATTTAACAAGCAAAGCTCCTGTCTGATTACCTGTAAAAAGCTTATAATCATCACCATCCTTAACAGCAATACCGACTCTGTCGCAGTCAGGGTCTGTTCCCAATACCAAATCAGCGTCTGTCTCCTTTGCTTTTTTTATGGCAATTGTAAGTGCATCTTTTTCCTCGGGATTAGGTGAACGAACTGTTGAAAAATCACCGTCAGGCTGCTCCTGTTCCTTAACTACAAGCACGTGCATGGCATCCAGCATTCTTCTTACAGGAATATTGCCCGTGCCGTGCAACGGTGTGTAGACGATTTTTAAATCACTTTTTTCTTCATACAGCGACTGTTTTTTCACTTCACGTAAATATGCTGACAGTTCTTCTTCTCCGATATATGTAATAAGCTCACTCTTATCGGTAAAAGGAATGGATGAATAATCCGTTATGGCATTTATGAAAGATAATGCACTTTTGGCATCCTGTGTACACAGCTGACAGCCCTTATCATCATAAACCTTATAGCCGTTATATTCCTTAGGATTATGAGACGCCGTAATCATTATACCTGCAGTACAGGAAAGATAATGTGTTGTAAAAGACAAGACCGGAACCGGCACAACCATTTCATATATATATACTTTTATACCCTGTGAAGCAAGCACACCTGCCGCGATTTTTGCAAAATACTGTGAATGGTTACGTGTATCATAAGCAATTGCAACAGAAACATCGCCGCTATTTTTACTTTTTAGGTACATAGCAAGACCCAAAGTAGCTTTACCAACAGTATACCGATTCATTCTGTTTGAACCGGCCCCCATAATTCCGCGCAAACCTCCTGTGCCGAATTCAAGATCCTTATAAAACCTATCCTCTATTTCCTTTTCATCTGATAATGCTAAAAGCTCTGATTTTGTATTGGCATCTGCAAAATCGAGCCACTGATGATATTTGTCTTTATAGCCCATAACAAGAACTCCCAAATTATTTAAAATACATATAATATTGGCATTTAATCATGCCGTTATAAAGCTTGCGGCGCTTATCCGCCTTTCTTGCGAAAACCTTTTCAAATTCTTCGTCGGGTGAAATAATGCCGTATGACCAGCCGCGTTTTGCGGTGAATTTTTCACCCATAATCCGATATAGCTTTTCCGCTTCACGAATATCAAGCATACGCTCCCCATACGGCGGATTTGTTACAAGCGTTCCCCGCTCGGTAGTGGGATTAAAATCTCTGATATCCTTTTGGTCAAGTCTTAAGAATCGGTCAACTTTGATTCTTTTTGCATTATTCATGGTAAGTTCAAGAGCATGAAAATCAATATCGCTTCCGAAAGCAACAAAATCCGTATCTGTCTTAATGATGTCGTGGCAGCGTTCACGCTCCTGCTTCCATGCACTTTCCGGCAGAAATCCCCAGCGGTCACATTCAAAATTACGGTTTATCCCCGGTGCTATATTGTGGGCCATCATTGCACCTTCAATGAGTATGGTGCCACTGCCGCAAAACGGGTCATACATGGTATGATAATGTCTAAGCCTTGACAGACTGCACAGAGCAGCTGCCAATGTTTCTCTTATCGGTGCATCATTGGACTCAGGTCTGTAACCTCTTTTATGAAGTCCTCGCCCTGTGGTATCCAGCATTATGGTAACCTCGTCCTTCATAATAGCAAACTGTATTTGATGAACAGGACCGGTTTCGTCAAACCATGATACATTATAATCAGCTTTAAGGGACTCAACAACGGCTTTCTTTATGATTTTCTGGCAATCCGGTATAGAATGAAGAGCTGAATTTATGCTGTAACCTTTAACGGGAAAGGTATCGGACGATGCGATAAACTCTGACCATGGCAATGCCTTAACACCCTGAAAAAGCTCTTCAAAGGTAAGTGCTTTAAATCTGTCAAGGACAATTAATATTCTTTCTGCATATCTGCTGTTGATGTTGGCTCTGGCCAGTATATTTTCATCGCCTTCGAAAAACACCCGTCCGTTTTCTGCACAAACATTCTGTGCATCCATAAATTTTAATTCATCTGCAACCAGGCTCTCAAGTCCCAAAAGGCAGGGCGCTGTCATTTGTAAATACATATCATTTTCCTTTTACTTATAAAATTCTGCTTGCATGTCTTGTAACGTGGCAGCCTATATTGACTGCGACCGGCAGACCTGCAATATGTGTAGGATAGGTTTCAATATTAACACAAAGTGCTGTTGTGTTGCCGCCGAAGCCCTGAGGACCTATATCAAGCGTATTTATTTTTTCAAGTATTTCTCTTTCCATTTCAGCATAAAATGCATCACTGTTTCGCTCTGACACATTTCTGCAAAGTGCCTTTTTGGCAAGAATTGCACTATATTCAAAATCCCCGCCGATACCGACACCAATCACTACCGGAGGGCAAGGATTTGAACCGGCCGTTTTAACACTGCCGACAATAAAATCAATGATATCTTCACGCTTAGCGGACGGTGTAAACATTTTCAGCCGGCTCATATTCTCACTGCCAAAACCTTTGGGTGCAGCAGTAATTTTAATTTTATCCCCGTCAACAATGGCAGTATGAATAACAGCAGGTGTATTGTCATTGGTATTCACGCGGCTTTTAAACGGGTCGGCCACTACGGATTTTCTTAATAAGCCCTCAACATAGCCCTGACTTACACCGTCATTAACTGCTTTTTCAAAGGAGCCGCCTGTTATATGAACATCCTGCCCGATTTGAGCAAAAATAACAGCCATACCTGTATCCTGACAAATAGGAATATCCAGCTCCTTTGCAGCATCAATATTCCTCTCCAAATCAGAAAGAATTGACTTTGCAATTTCATTTCTCTCCTCTTTTTTTGCACAGCTTATACAGTCAACCAAATCATTGGGCAAAACCTTATTGGCCTCAATCACTAAGTCCCTTACAGTTTGTGTAATCAACTTTGCATCTATTTCTCTCATAACGCTACCTCTAAAAATATTCATCAAAAAAAGACCGAGTGACTCGGTCTTAAAATAATTTATTCACTTGCTGAAATGTCATAAAAAACAATTTCATCAGACTTGACATATCCCTTTTCGCGAGCCTTTTTTTCGATATAATCATCTTTATTCTTATTTTCAAGTACTGCAAGCAACTCGTCATTGTCTTTAATCTGCTCATCAAGCTTAGCTGCAACCTGTTGTTTTTGAATCTCCAGCCGATTAATATCAGCATTTTGATTAACAACACTAACCCCGAAAAAAACAAAAATACCTGTAAGCAAAAGCGTTGCTAAAAACACAGGAATATTCTTTTTTTGAGAAAAAAAGGATTTGACGGAAAATCTATTCTTCCGCGTCTTTTGTTTGCTCATAGCCGTCACCTTTACTCTTTTTGTGAAAAAGCCTTTTTATACGTACGGCTATATTATAATATACATCTGACATGGATTGCAACACTTTTTTAAAACTTTTTACAACATTTTTTAACTGTTTTTTAATTTTTTTTGACAGCCTGATTTCAAGCTGTTTTGTTGCATAGCCGAGAGTAAAAATATACAACATAAAACCAACAAAAATCATAATAAGGTTAAACAGTCTTATTTCACCGGCATTAAAAATCATATAGTAACAAAAAACAGATATTGAACTGACTATCCAAAAAAGGAAATCAAAAAAAAATCTGTCATTGAGCACAAATCTGGGCAGGCGAAATAAATCATAAACAAAGCCTAAAACAGCCCCAAGCAACACAGCATAGAAAAGTGCTTCACCCACCGAATAACCTTTTCAAAACCGAAGTGCCGGTGAATTTTTCGTTATAGGAAAGCGAGGTTATTTTACCGCTTACACTCATGATGCCTGCCTCAACACTGAGTTGCTCAATATGGAGCAGCTCCCCCTTAATGACAAGCTCTCCCGTTTCACAAACAGCTATTATCTCCTGCTCATTAAATGAGTCAATATCATTTATGCCGGTAAGTGAAAGTTCTGTTCTGTTAATAAGCGTTAAAGTATGCTGTGTTTCATTATCCATATAAAAATCACCTGCTTAATAATATGCAGGTAATTTAAAATATATTATAATTGTTCATACATTTTCACAGCATCCTCCTTGAGTGCATGTTCACTCACCAACAGAATCCTGTAACTTTTAACATTAGCACCAAGTGAAACTTTAATCTCATCGCCGACCTTAACATCGTACGAAGCACGGGCAATTTTACCGTTAACCTCAACCTTACCGGCATCACATGCTTCATTGGCAACGGTTCGCCTTTTAATGATTCTTGATACTTTTAAATATTTATCCAATCTCATAATATGTCACCAAAAAACAAGGGTGCCTGAAAGGCACCCTCAAAATAAAAATCAAAACTTATTTTACAGCATCCTTAAGAGCTGAACCGGCCTTGAAAGTAGGAACCTTTGTTTCAGGAATGGACAAAGGAGCCTTTGTAAGAGGATTGATACCCTCACGAGCTGCGCGAGTCTTAACGGCAAATGTACCAAAACCAACGATTGAAACCTTATCACCGTCAGCAAGAGCGTCCTTAATTGAGTCTAAAACTGCTGATACTGCAGCCTCTGCATCCTTCTTTGAAAGTTCTGCCTTTGCAGCAACTGCTGCTGCGAGTTCTGTTTTATTCATTTAAAATTCCTCCGTTTTTGCTGATTTCTCAGCAGATAATATTTCTTTTGCCCTATCCCATAACATATCAAGCTCTTCCATTGAAGCATCCTTCAGGGATATAGCCTTTTCCTCTGCCAGCTTTTCAACAACAGCAAAACGTTTAATAAATTTGTTGGTAGCCTTAGTCAAGGCCTCCTCGCTGTCAACTTTAATAAATCTGGACACATTTACGCAGGAAAAAAGCAAATCACCGAATTCATCCTCAATATCCGTAGGACTGTTTTGGTCAACGGCATGAATTAACTCGTTAATCTCTTCACTGATTTTATTGATTGCACCACTGCAATCATCCCAGTCAAAACCGATTTTAGAGGCTTTGCTCTGTACCTTTTGGGCGCGCATAAGCGCCGGAAGCTCAAGCGGAACACTAAGCATAGACTGACTTTGCTTTTTTACACCCTTTGTTTTGAGCTTGATACTGTCCCAGCTTGCGAGTGCTGACTCTTCATCATCAGCCTTAATATTGCCAAAAACATGAGGATGGCGAATAATAAGCTTTTGACAAATGTCATTGCAAACATCTTCAAAATCAAAATTACCCTGTTCATTTTCCATCTGGCAATGCAGTGCAACCTGAAGCAGAACATCACCAAGCTCTTCCTTAAGACCATCAATGCTTTCTTTATTGATTGCCTCAATAACTTCATATGTTTCCTCAATAAAATTCTTTTTTATTGAGAAATGAGTCTGTGCTCTGTCCCAAGCACAGCCCTCGGGAGTTCTGAGCAGAGCAACAATTGAAATCAAGTCATCAATACTGTATTTATCCTTCTGTTTGAAATCAACAGCCACAAAACCACTCGCTTTCGATTAACTTGTCTATTGGAATAATACAATAAAAAGCTAAAAATTTCAAGTAGTTATGCATAATTTTTATATTATTTTATGGATTTTATTTCCCGTAATGAAATACAGTTCATCAAAATAAGCAGTGTCACAAGCGATAAAAGACATATCATTACACCTATGACAAAAACCAGCATATCTGATATTGACATTTCAATTGAGTGCTTTATTGCGCTTGTGACAAAATAAGATAAAACAGCACAAACAACAGGCTTTATAAATATCTCTGTCAAATCAAATTTTGCATTTGTCTTTTTTCTTATGATTACCATATTCCAAATCAAAATGATTGAGAATCCGACAAAATTGGATATTGCACTGCCCATTATATTGATCTCAACATTTTGAATCAGTAAAAAATTAAGCAGTACTCTGACAACTGCTGATACACAAAAGGGTAACACGGTCTGCTTGGCATATCCGAGAGCCTGTGCACAATAGACGGAAGTCGAGGCAGCAGCGCAAGGCAGAGAGGTAACTGCAAAAACAAATAGCAGTCTGCCTGCATTCATCACAATATCTTCATTGCTTCCTGAATAAAAAAGCTTCAGCATATCCTCGTAAAACAGAGCAATAAGCACACCGCCGCAAACTGAAAGTATTACAGTATATTTAAAAATACTTGTAAGCAAAAGCGAAAATCTATCCTTTCCGCTTTCAAAAGCAGTGCTCACAGCGGGAACTGCCGTTACACCCAAAGCCATAACAATAGCAGGAATAAGATTTTTAAAATCTAAGGCAACGGCAAATATTCCCAAAACATATGTATAAATATCTGTTTCCGAAGCAGAATACTGAACTGCCAGTGCAGTACCGTCACACTGTGAAAGGCAATACTGAATGGATGCTGTATCAATAAAATTTGAAATACTCTGAACAACAGTTGCACCCACCAGACCCGCACTAAATGTTAATAGCTCGGAATATGCACTTTTAACATCTGCTCTTTCTTTTGGCAGAATGCTGTTGTATTTAATATTTGTATAGATACCTGCAAAAGCATAAGCCGCAATACTGCCTAAAGTTACACCAAGCATTGCACAGGCTGATGTTAACGGATAAATTGCCGAAAGTGCTTCCTCCTCGCTGCCGACAGCTTTACCCATCACCGTACCGAATTGAATGTATATATCATAAAGATAGCTCATAGATAACCGGGCGAGCAGAAGACCGAAAACCATTTTAAAAAAAGCTTCGATAAGCTGACTGATTGCCGTAGCTTTCATATCAAGAAAGCCCTCTGCAAAAGAGCGGTGGCAAGCACACAGACAGCAGAAAAACAAAGATGGCAGCAGTGCAAGAATGGTATAAATACTTTTCGGCGAAGCCGAAATCAAATCGGCATACGGCTTAGATACGGCAAACATGATTGCCATTCCAATAATGCCAACTATAAAAAACAGCTTTTTTGAGGCCTTTCTAAGAGCCTTGATTTTAAGCCTGTCACCCTTTGCCTCATATCTGCTGACAAGCTTTGACACAGCAATCGGAAACGCTCCCATAGTTATGGCATGCATAGGAAGGCACAAATTATATGCAACAGTAAAATAGCCCCTGCCTGTCGCGCCAATATAATTTGTAAGCGGTATTTTATATACTGCACTGATTATTTTAACAATTACCGTAGCTGCAAGCAAAATAAATGCTGAGGTTATATATCTTTGCTTTAAACCCTGTTTCAAACAATCACCTTAAATAAAAAAATAAGGCAGTACAGCAGCTGATAAGAGCAAGTAAGACTTCGCCTCTTGCTTAGCATCAGCACCTTTGTACTGCCTTTAATTTATTTAAACGTCTGATTAATTGCTACTGCTTAGATGCATTGGAATCAATGACTTCAACGTCATCGGCTTCAACAGAAACTTCATTTTTATTCATCTTGTCAAATTCCTTTTGAAAAGCATCACGTGTACGCTTAGTTGCATAGGAAACCGCTTCGTTGAATTCAACCTTTGCTTCATCAATTTCGATAGTAAGCACCTCAATTTTCTCTTTAAGTGCTGCAATTTTATTTGCAGTATCCACAAGCTCGCTCTGCGAAACGGAATCACCGATGTAGCTATTATACTGCAGCTCACCGTATTTTTCAAAAAGCTTTGAAAGCCTGGTCTTTGCATCAAGACATTCAACCTTTTTACGGCTGATTTCAAGATGCTCTGCACTTCTTTTGCCAAAGCTTTCAGCCATATCTTTTGTTTTATTAAAAACCTCTTCAAGCTTAGGGTTATTAATGCTTAAATCCCCGGAGCCGAATAAGTCACCAAATTTTATTGCCATAATACCACCTCATTAATATTGTATTACAAGTTGTAAAATAATGCAATACTTTAAGGCAAATAAATACTGAATCGCTATCAAACTTATATGTCATATTATTTATATTCGCTGTAAAAGCTTTTTATACCGGACTTTCTTAAAATAACCTGATCAAAATTATCAACATATTCATAAGGATATTTATAGTTGTATATACGATCTATTTTGCCTGTAAGCTGATTTTTAAGCCTTGTTACTGCACCGGCACCTGCTGCAAAAACAGAATGCGTTTCATCCATCATATAAACATTATAAAGACAATCATTTCCAGGCTTACACCAGCCAACATTCTCAAGATTGCCAATAGATTTAGACTGCCTGTACATATAATAGGGATAATATCCATTAGATTTTAATGCAGCATTGGAATAATTAACCATAGAATCAGCAGTCAACCTGTCACTTAAATCAAAGGTGCTGCTTCGTGTCACCAAATAAGCAGCAGATTTTAGTGCAAGGGTATGTACGGTTATCGACTCTGCACCCAGATTCACACCGGTATCTATACTGTTTCGGAATGAATCAAGGGTATCTTTCGGGAGTCCTGCTATAAAATCCATATTTATGTTATCAAAATCGCACTGCCTTGCCAGCTCAAAAGCATCAAGTGCCTGTTTTGAGGTATGCTTGCGTCCGATAGCCTCTAAAACCTCATCATTAAAGGACTGAGGATTGATACTTATTCTGTTTACCCCGGCCGTTTTTAGCGTCTTAAGTTTCTCAAGACTTACGGTATCAGGTCTGCCCGCCTCAACCGTATATTCACGCAAGGCGGATAGGTCAAAGCTCTTTTCTATAGTCAAAAAAAGCTTTGCAAGCAAATTCGCATCAAGCGTAGTAGGTGTACCGCCTCCAAAATAAATCGTTTCAAGCCTAAGACCGAGCTGAGAGGACAATGTTCCGATTTCTTCCAGCTCATTACAAAGCAAATCCACATACGGGTTCATCAGTTTCTGTGTACGCTCTATGGAATGAGATACAAACGAGCAATAGCTGCAGCGTGTAGGGCAAAAAGGAATAGAAACGTAAAGAGAAAATGAATTATTCTTTGAAAGCGAAATAATTCTGTTTTCATGCTGCATAACCTCTGCCGTAAGCTGCACCTTTTGGGGATGCACGAGAAACTCATTTTTAAAATAATCCTTTGCTCCCTGCTCCCCCCGCTCTTTGGCAATGCGATGCATAAGCTTTGCAGGACGCACGCCGTAAAGTATGCCCCACGCAGGACTAAAGCCCATAATTGAACTTAATGTATCATAGAGCAAAACAGACATTGCAGTTGCCGTATCAGGATGGCAATGCACATCACTGGATTTTTTCAGCCGTTTATCATATACCTTGGCATCCACAATCAAGCTGCTGTCAGTTTTTTGTGTAACAACAACTATATCTGCTTCACCGTCATCCTTAATTTTCTCATACGGAAAAAAGACTGTACAAAGATTTTTCATATCGTATGAAAAGGGATGATTTATTACTTTCAGTACCATATATTTACTTCTTCTCCATATAAGGGTTATTCGCACGTTCAAAATCAAGAGTGGACATTCTGTCATGACCCGGATAAACTGCAGGATTTCCATCAAGTGCAGCAAGCTTATTCAAGCTTTTAACAATTTCAGCTGATGAGCCGCCCGGAAAATCCGTACGGCCGCAAGAGCAAAAGAAAAGCGTATCCCCTGTAAACAGCTTATCACCGCACAAATAACAAACACCGCCTTTGGTATGACCGGGTGTAGCTATAACTCTGATTTCACTTTCACCAAGGCGAATCACATTCCCATCGGAAACTAAAAAATCAGCTTCGGTATTATTGTGCTCTGCTAAACAAAATGCAGCCAGGCTTGCCTTTGATGATGACAGCATTTCTGCATCCTCTCGGCTGATTACAACTTTGGCGCCTGTTAATTCTTTTACTGCTTTAACACCTGCAATATGGTCAAAATGACCATGAGTAAGCAGAATATATTCAAGCTGAGAGCCTGAAATAAAATCTTTCATCTTATCGCTGTATTCGGTGCAGTCAATCAAAGCAGATTTGCCCGTAGCAGTATCCGTAATAAGATAGCAATTATTTTCAAGACTGCCGAACACGGCACTTTTTACACTAAGCATTATTTCAAATCCTTACTATTGAGAATAATTGTAACAGGCCCGTCATTAAGCAGGGATACCTTCATATCAGCACCGAATTTGCCTGTATCAACCTTTTTTACCCCTGACTGTCTAAGTTTTTCTACAAAATACAAATACAAAGCCTTTGCTTCATCAGGAGATGCTGAGCCGATAAAACTCGGCCGCCTGCCGTGCGAGCAATCGGCACAAAGCGTAAACTGCGAAACTACAAGTATTTCCCCGTCAATATCGAGACATGATAAATTCATCTTGCCTTGATCATCCTCAAATATGCGAAGAACAGGTATCTTTTTTATCAGCTTGTCTGCATCGGCGGACGTATCCCCTAACTCCACACCAAGCAAAATCATTAATCCCTTATCCGTTTTGCCCACTTCACTGCCGTCAATAACGACAGATGAATGGGAAACCCTTTGTATTACTGCAATCATCAAACACCGCTTCTTTCTATATGATAAACTCCGTCAACCTTTCGCAGAATTCTGAGAACACTTTCAAGATGCTCTTTTGAATTGACGGATACAGTCATTGTTGTAAGGCAGTTGCCCTCGTTGATAGGTCTTGCATTTATGGAATGTATCTTAACATGTGCATTGGCCATTTTTGTTGTAATATCAAGCACCACACCATCACGGTCTATAGCGTAAACATCAATGGTTGACCTCGCTTCAATCTGAACACTGCTGTCCCAATGACAATGCACCCAGCGCTGCGGTTCAGACGACAAAGCTATATCAGCCGGCACATTTACACAATCACGCCTATGAATTGTCAAGCCTGTACCACGGTTAATAAAGCCGATAATCTGCTCACCGGGTACCGGTGCACAGCAGCGTGCCATTTTAATAAGACAATTATCAATCCCCTCAACAACCACTCCGTTGGTACTTTTAGACGAAGTATTATCACTGATATTCAATACGGGTTTAGGAACAATGGTTTCTTTTGGCTTCCAATTACGGTTATACTCATCCTTAATACCCGGCATAAGGCGGGTTATCTGTATACCGCCATAGCCGACAGCGGCATAGAAATCATCAAGCTCTGCAAAATGCTGACGTGCGGCAATGTGCTTTATGAATTTTTCGTACTGCTCAGCATCAAGACGAATAAAGTTGCGCTTCATCTCGCGTTCAACCTCGGATTTGCCCTGAACAATATTTTCATCACGTTTTTCTTTTTTAAACCAAGAGCGAATTTTACTTCTTGACTCACCTGTTTTAACGATATTAAGCCAATCTCTGCTGGGACCCTTACCTTGCTGATTTGAGGTAAGAATTTCAACAATTTCGCCTGTTTTAACCTTATAGTCAAGATTAACAATCTTTCCGTTTACTTTTGCACCTACCATCTTATTTCCGACAGCCGAATGAATTGCATATGCAAAATCAATAACCGTTGATCCCTTAGGAAGGGATTTAACATCACCTCTCGGAGTAAAAATGTACACTTCCTCAACGGAAAGATCCCCTTTGATATTCGCAACGAGCTCTTCAGCGTTTTCAGTCTCATTGCCGGCTTCCAGTATTCTGTGTATCCACTCAAGATTGTTGTCCATTCTGTCTCTGCCGCCCTTGCCGAGCTTATACTTCCAGTGAGCAGCAATACCGAATTCGGCAGTACGGTGCATATCCCATGTGCGTATCTGCACCTCAAAAGGAATGCCGGATTTTGAAAGCACGGTTGTATGAAGTGACTGATACATATTTGGCTTAGGCATTGAGATATAATCCTTAAATCTGCCCGGAAGCGGCTGAAACATATCATGAATGATACCAAGTGCATTATAACAGTCTATCATGGAATCAACAATAATTCTAACTGCATAAATGTCAAAAATCTGCTCAAAATTCTTACCTTTAATATAAACCTTACGGAATATGCCGTGAACAGATTTGACGCGAGAAACAATTTGAACATTATTCATGACAGGCTTAATTTTATCACTTATCTGTTGTGTAATATCATTTAAAAATTTCTCTCCCTGCTCCTTTTTCATAGAGAGATTCTTCTCAATCTCCTTATAAGCTATAGGGTCGAGATAATAAATTGCCAAATCCTCAAGCTCTTCTTTAATAGGGCGGATACCTAAGCGATGCGCAATAGGGGCATAAATCTCAAGTGTTTCAAGACTTTTTTCACGCTGCTTATGCTCAGGCATATGCTCAAGAGTCCGCATATTATGAAGCCGGTCACACAGTTTAATAATAATTACACGTATATCCTCATTCATTGCAATGAACATTTTACGTATATTCTCTGCCTGCACCTCTTCTCTTGTTGAAAGAGGAATTTGACCCAGCTTGGTTACACCGTCAACAAGAAGTGCAACATCGCTGCCAAATTCTTTTTTTATATAATCAAGATCATATTCGGTATCCTCTACAACATCATGAAGCAATGCACCCATTATACACTCATTATCCATGCCAAGTTTAAAGAGAATTTTTGCCACGGCAACCGGGTGCATAATATACGGTTCACCGGAACGCCTGCGTTGGTTTTTGTGTGCATCATGGGCAAGCTTATACGCCTTTTCTATTTTTTTACAATCGTACTGCGTACTTTTTTTTACTTCATAAAAGAACGCATCAAAACCATCGTTATATTCTTTATCGTAAACCGTATTACTCAATATTAAGCCTTCCCTTCAGGGTTTTGATTATATTCGTATTTTCAAGGTTTGCCTTGCCCTCGGTTTTATTAAGCAGAATTTTTCTACCGTCACGGCTGATAAGACCGGCCTGACATAATGTCTCCAAAGCAAAATACAGCTGCGCATACGTTATGCTCTGTCCCATTGCAAAATACAAATCATCAAAGCCATACTGCCAGCCTTCGCTTTGCTTCAAAAATCTGTACAGCAATGCAAACACATTTCTGTCAGGATAAATACCATCCTGCGCATAATCTCCTAATCTGAATAACTCAAAGCTGCTTTTTTCACGAAAGTATTTATCATCGTCTGTTGCATTAAGCCTTATATCCTGTGCACATATTGACAAATAATACCTGCCTTTATAATAATTCTTTGAAATCTTTATTGCAATATCCAGCATATCACCGTTTTTATACGAAAAATCCTCCTGTGCTGTCTGAAACTTCACGATTTTAAAACTTCTGCCTTTTTTTTCAACCTCAAATCGGATATGTTTTCCGTCACCGATTGAAGTGACACTCATAAGCTTTACGTTAAACAATCCGAAAATCGGCTGAGAATTACCGGCGCCGTACGGTTCAAGCTGCATAAGATTATCAACTAAATCCGTATTCAGATAGAAAGGAGAGAGCTTACAATCCAGCTTGAGTACCTGTTCAGGCATAACAGGATACATTTTGGCTGCATATTCATTAATGCGCTGTCTGAATATATGAATATCGGATTCGGATAATCCTAATCCGGCCGCCAATGGATGACCGCCGAAATGGGTAAGCAAATCGCTGCAGGAGGAAATTGCATCAAATATATTAAAACCATCAACACTCCTTGCAGAGCCTGTACAGCTGCCATCATCATGAATACCGATTATAACAGCAGGTTTGCCATATAAAGAAACAACATGGGATGCTGAAATACCTATGACGCCCCGGTGGTAATTCCTTCCTGCAATAACAATTACCCTGTCTTCAACAAGCTCAGGATTATCCGAAACTGCAATGGCAATATCATCGGCAATATTCTTTTCCACCTCATGTCTGTGATTGTTTTCTATATTAAGCTGCTGTGCCTTAAAGTGTGCTTGCTCATAATCGTCGCAGATTAAAAGCTCAAGAGCTTTTGAAGCGGTATCCATTCTGCCGGCAGCATTTATACGTGGGCAAAGCTGAAAAGCAGCATCAACAGCTGTCAGCTCATTATCAGCATTGCCGGCCGCCTCTCTGAGTGCTTCAATACCAATTCGCGAGCCGTTATTAATAAGCTCCAAACCGGCTTTTACAAAATCTCTGTTCTCACTTTTCAGTGCCACAACATCACCAATTGTGCCAAGTGCAACAAGGTCTGCATATTGCTCAAGCATTTCACCTGCATCCCCATCATAAAGTGCACAGGCCAACTTAAATGCAACGCCTACTCCGGCAAAGTCACGAAACTTAAGTTTATTTTCTTTTCTGTGGGGATTGATAACTGCACATGCCTTAGGCAAAATATCACCCACCAGATGATGATCGGTAATAATCAGCTCCATACCAAGTGAATATATATATTCAGCCTCATCTACAGCGGATATTCCGTTATCAACGGTTATGATTAAATTGGTACCTCGTGATTTGATTTCATCAATAGCATTATTATTCATACCATAACCATCGATTAAACGATTGGGAATAAAATAGGTAACATCCGCGCCCATACTTTCAAAAAAAGTATAGAGCAGTGCGGTAGAAGTAACACCGTCACAATCATAATCACCATAAATGCATATTTTTTCACAGTTATCAAGCGCTTTATTAATACGAGAAACAGCCTTATCCATATCTTTTAATGAATAAGGCGAGGTAAAAGCACAGCTGTCAGACAAAAAGTCCGACATAGATAGCTCATCATCTATCCCTCTTGAAACAAGCAAAAAAGCAATAAACGGGTCAATATTCAGTTTTTCACTGAGCATGGATGCCTTTTCTTTATCGGCATCTGCAACTATCCATCTTTTATGCGACATTATGTATTCTTATCCACCACATGAAATTTTTTTAAATTACCGGCCTTTGCGGCTCTCTTTTCAAGTTCGGCTTCGATATCCTCGGGCATAATACCCTGATTCGCCATCATAACAAGTGTATGATAAATCAAATCCGTAATTTCATACACTGTTTCCTCTTTATCATTATTCTTAGCGGCAATCACCATTTCGGTACATTCTTCGCCGACCTTTTTTAAAATCTTATCAATTCCCTTATCAAAAAGATAGCAGGTATATGAGCCCTCCTGCCGATCAGCCTTTCTGTCGAGAATTGTTTGGTATTCTGCTTTAATATAATCCATAAGAGTCCTCCGATTCTTTCTTTATTTAATTTTATTGAAAAAACAGGAATGACTGCCGGTATGGCAGGCAGCACCTGTCTGAATGACCTTAATTAAAAGCGTATCATCGTCACAATCACCATGGATAGAAACAATTTTTTGAAGATGACCGGAAGTTGCCCCTTTATTCCAAAGCTCCTGTCTTGAGCGTGACCAAAACCATGTATACCCTGTCTCAAGCGTCCTTTGCATGGATTGCCTGCTCATATAGGCAAGCATTAAGACTTCGCCTGTAGAGTCCTCCTGCACAATTGCAGGAATCAAATCCGATTTCTTAAAATACTTTTCTACATCTGTCATTTGCATGCCTCCACTGCTTCAGCTAAATTAAGGGTACCTTCATATATACTTTTGCCGCATATTGCACCATAAAGCCCACTATCACGAAGCTTGACTATATCATTCATATTTGTTACACCGCCTGAAGCAGTAATATTGCAGGAAACAGCACTGTTAATCTCATTAAGCTGCTTAAGATTCGGGCCGGACAATGTACCATCCTTACTTATATCCGTAAAGATAATGGTATTTACGCCGACAGATTCCATCTGTTTTGCTAAATCCGTAAAATATACGTTGCTGCTTTCAACCCATCCCTCTGTTGCTGCAAAACCGTTTTTTGCATCAATACCAACAGCTATAACATTGCCGAATTCCTTAACAGCCTCTTTAACAAGCTGTGGATTTTTAAGAGCAACCGAACCGAGAATAATCCCGGAGATGCCACTGTTGACGTAGAAATCAATATCCTTCATCGTGCGTATACCACCGCCCAGTTCCACCTTAAGAGGAGTCTGCTGAGCAACACGTATAAACGTATCGGCATTAACAGGTTCTTTTTTCAGAGAACCCTCAAGGTCAACCATATGTATCCACTCACAGCCTGCTTTTACAAAACTGTCAGCAGTTTCAAGTGCATCTGATGCAACCTGCTTGGCCGTTGAAAAATCGCCTTTATAAAGCCTGACCGGCTTACCGCCGATAATGTCTATTGCAGGAAAAATAATCATTAAAGAACTCCTTTTGTTGAAAGAACTGAACCATCCTGATTTCTTCTTGAAGCGAGATTCATTGCGTGTGCAACAGCCTTAAAAATCGCCTCAATCTCATGATGTGCATTTGCTCCGTATGGTACACTGATATGAAGTGTTATGCAGGCATTCATTGCAAATGCTCTGAAAAATTCCTCAGTTACACAAGTTTCATAATCGCCGCAAAGCTCCTGCTCAAAGGATGCTTTGAACACAAGAAATGGTCTGTTTGAAATATCAAGCACACAGCTTGCAAGTGCTTCGTCCATAGGAATTGAAAAAGAACCGTAACGCACAATACCGCTCATATCACCGAGTGCCTGCTTAAAAGCCATACCCAATGCAATACCGGTATCCTCTACCGTATGATGTGTATCTACTTCCAAATCACCTGTAACCCTAATTTTTAAGCCAAATCCACCGTGAACGCCAAAGGCCGTCAGCATATGATCAAAAAAGCCGACACCTGTTGCAATGTCAACGTCACCGCCATCCAGGTTAAGTTCAATTTTAATTTGCGTTTCTTTTGTATTTCTTTCAATTAAAGCTGTTCTCATAAGTCACCTCAATCAATAAATAAATCATCCATCAGCCTGTCTATTTTTTGCTTTCTGTTATCTGTTTCAGGTGCATCGGCAGTAATACTTAAAACATCGCCTTCCTTAACATTTTCCGGAAGAGCATTTAATGAAACATCAATCATCAAGCCGTTTTCTGCTTCACAGACTGCAGTCTTATCTTCAATTCTGTCAATTATCCATTTCATTTATTGCGCCTCGTATTTTATATCAAAACCATCATTGCCGTCACAGGAAACCGTGACAGTGCCTACTGTATCTGTACGATAAATTTCAATACCGAACCTTTCAAGCCTGTTGAGTGTTTCACTGTGCGGATGACCATATGCATTATCAACCCCACAGGAAATCACAGCATAACGCGGACTTACAGCCTTTAAAAAAGCAGGCGTTGCAGATGAAGAGGAACCGTGATGCCCTATTTTAAGCACGTCGGCACTAAGCTTTTGATAACTGCTTTCAAGCATTTCATTTTCGGAAACATCCTCTGCATCACCGGTAAACAAAAAAGCATTTTTACCATAGGTTATCTTTAAAACGGCTGAATAATTATTCAGGTCATCATAGTTACTGCTCAGAGGAGCAAGAAACTCTAATTTCATGTTGCTGTTGCTATAAATCTCGCGACCTGCCTTTGCTGTATTTATAGTAATCCCCTGATTTGAGACCGCGGTCAAAAGCCGTTCAAACGTCTTGGTATTGGCTGAAACCTTAGGCATATAAATTTCGCCTACAGCAAAAGCATCAATAATATCGCTCATACCACCGATATGATCAGCATGAGGATGAGTAGCAACAACATAATCAACAGTCGAATATCCGCAGGAAGAAATATAATCAATAATACTCTGTGAATAATCCGCCGTACCTGCATCAATAAGCATGCATTTGCCGCCGGGCAATTCAACGAATTCACTGTCGCCCTGTCCCACATCCAAAAAATGAACAACCATATTGCTGCCGTTATTTTTAACTGTATCGACTGACGCTTTATCTGAACTGTGATTGTTCACACCCGAAATTACCGAGGGAATAAGAATAAGCAGAAGTACAATTATTGCAGGCAGAGGATTTCTTTTTTTGTTATGTATACCGCTCATTCAAACCTAACCTTTATTGAATTAGCATGGGCGGTCAGACCTTCTGTATCAGCAAGCTTAACAATATCATCTTTAGCTTTTCGCAATTCCTCTTGCGTATAATAAATAAATGAGCTTTTTTTGATAAAGCTGTCTACGGACAGAGGTGAAAAAAATCTGGCAGTACCGCTGGTAGGAAGCACATGATTGGGACCCGCATAATAGTCACCAAGCGGCTCAGGTGAAAAATTACCGAGAAATACAGAGCCGGCATTATCAAGTCTGCCTATATATTTAAGCGGCTCTGCTACACACATTTCCAGATGCTCAGGCGCAAGCTCATTTGCAAAATCAATAGCCTGATCCAGATCCTCACAAACAATGATTTCACCAAAATCCTTAAGGGATTTGCCGATAATTTCCTGTCTTGCAAGATATTTAATCTGCCGATCAAGCTCTTTGGCAGTTGCTTTTGCAATATCCAAGGATGTTGTGAGCAAAATTGCCGAAGCAAGCTTGTCATGCTCTGCCTGACTCATCAGATCGGCTGCAAGATATGCCGGCTTAGCTGTTTTATCAGCAACAATAAGAATTTCCGAAGGTCCGGCAACCATATCAATATCCACAACACCGTAAAGAAGCTTTTTAGCAGTTGCCACAAAAATATTACCGGGTCCGACTATTTTATCAACCTTAGGTATTTTTTCAGTTCCATATGCCAGTGCAGCCACTGCCTGTGCCCCACCGACAAGAAATACTTTATCCACGCCGGCAACAGCTGCTGCTGCCATAATATCCGGATTGGGACTGCCGTCCCTGCCGGGAGGAGTAACCATAATAATTTCTTCTACACCGGCAATTTTTGCCGGTACCGCATTCATTAAAACCGACGAAGGATATGCTGCTGTTCCGCCCGGAACATAAATACCGACTCTCTTCAGTCCGCGGACTCGCTGACCCATAATCACACCGTTTGGCTGCGCAGTCATCCAAGACTGCTGTGACTGGCGACTGTGAAAGTCATATATATTATTTTTAGCATTGATGATTGCAGATTTAAAATCTTCATCCACCATATCCAGATATTCATTAAGCTCATCTTTGCTGAAAAACGTTTTTTTAGGGATGGAACCGTCAAAACGAACCGTAAATTCCCTTACCGCTTCATCACCCTGTTCTTTAACGGAATTTATTATATTCGTTACAATCTGAACAACCTTTTCGTCTGTTTCACCGGCGCGTTTTTTTAAATTTTCAATCAAAGCATATTCTGCCTTGCCGTTCGCTTTTGTTATATTCATACAGTCAGTCCTCCGATATCCATTTAAAGTTTAGACGCTAATTCAAGGTCATTTAAAAAAGCTTCAATCTCTTCTTTGCGCAGCTTCATAGATGCCATATTCACAATAACTCTTGCAGAGATAGGCATAATCTCGTCAACAACCTCGAGTCCGTTTTCCTTTAAAGTTGAACCTGTTTCAACAATATCAACAATACCGTCGGCAAGCCCGAGAAGGGGCGCAAGTTCTACACTGCCCTCAATCTTAATAATATCCACATCCATGCCCTTTGACTTAAAGTATTCCTTAGCCACTTTGGGATATTTGCTTGCAACCACTTTTCGTTTATAGCCCGAGAAGAAAT
Organism: Ruminococcaceae bacterium UBA7080; assembly: GCA_002493595.1. Lineage (GTDB taxonomy): Bacteria > Bacillota > Clostridia > Oscillospirales > Acutalibacteraceae > Eubacterium_R. Next base: position 39,372 of record DKZG01000027.1, read on the forward strand.
CGGAACCCTTAGGACATGCAAGCGCAAAACGACACTTGCCTATATTGAGATCAATAACCTCATAAAATGAATTACCATGCTCGGCGATTGTATCCTTGCCTACAACACCGATATCACAAACGCCGTGCTCAACATAGGTAATAACATCAGGTGCTTTTGAAAGCACAGCCTCATAATCACCGACAGGAAGAATCAGCCGCCTGCCTTTATTCTCAAGTTCAGCAGTATCAAGACCCATCGTTTTAAACAAATGAACAGAATTTTTTTCAAGTCTGCCCTTGGTAAGTGCTATTCGAAGCGGTCTGTCAATATTAATCTCCTCACGCATAATGTCGCAAAGTGCATTCACATTTACAGCAAAGCCTACAGCAGGAGCATCAAGACCGAATTGTGAAATAAGATTATCGTAGCGACCGCCTGAAAGAATAGTTACACCGCTTCCCTGTGCATAACCGCGGAATATTACACCGGTATAATAATTACTTCTGTTAACCAAGCTTAAATCAATAAGAATATTATCTTTAAACCCAAGCTCACAAAGCTTTTCATAAACCATTTTAAGATAATCAAGTGCCGCATTGGCTTCTTTGTCATTATAAAGTGACTTTGCCTCGATGATTACACTTACATCACCGAAAAGCCTGGGAAGCTTCTTAATAATTTCCGTTTCTGTGCTGCTGCCGATTTTATCAAGCAAATCACCTAACGCCGAATAATTTTTACCCTCAATAAAGCTGCATATATCTGCCTTATCCGAAGCAGTTATATTCATCTTCTCAAGTATCGCATTAAAAAAGCCTGCGTGACACAGCTCCAGTTTAAAGGAATTGACATCATTCTGCTTAAGTGCTTCATATGCCATAGAAAGCACTTCAATATCAGCATCCATGCTGCTGTCGCCTATCAGCTCAATGCCGCTTTGCTCAATTTCATCTGTACGCCCTGCAAGCTGCTTATTTCGAACATAAATATTTTGATTATAATAAAGTCTTACAGGAAAATCACCATTTGAAAGCCTTGTTGCTACAAGGCGGGCAATCGGTGCTGTATTATCAGGACGAAGTACAGTTGTCCTGCCCTGATTATCGGAGAGCTTATACATTTCTTCTGCTTCGACACCGAGATTATCACTATTAAAAACATCAAAGTACTCAATAGTAGGCGTCATCACTTTACGGTAATTCTTTTCTTTAAACAAAGCAGAAAGTATTGCTTCAACTCTTCTTCTGTCATCACATTCCTCAAAAAGCAAATCCCTGCTGCCTTGAGGTGTTAATTTTGAATATCTTTTCATATGTATCTCCCTAAACGGATTATTTGCTTTAGTGTAGTAGAGTGCTAATATGCTATCACATTAATATAAAAATGTCAAGCATAATATATCTAAAATAAGGAAATCTGATTAGACTCGGGCATATCACCCAAAGCACCCGCCTCTTTCAAAGAATCTACAACACTCCTGCCGATCCCTGCGCGAGCCATAAGGTCATCATATGACATAAATTCGCCGTTGCCGTCGTTTTTAGCATCTGCAATTGCCTTTGCAGCATTTTCACCGATACCATCTATCGCACCGAACGGCAAGCGAATTTTACCGTTTTCAATCATATAAATTCTTGAATCTGATTTATAAATATCCACCGGCAGAAATTCAATACCTCTTGCCAGCATTTCGATAACAATCTGATTGACAATATACGTTGACTCTTCTTTTGCGGTAACAGGAAGATTATTTTTCTTTTTAGCAGTAAACTCATCCATTTTCTTTTTTACTGCAGCCTTGCCCTCAACTGCGGCAACAGCATCTATAGCACCGCCGCGCACAGTAAAGTATGCCGAATAAAAATGAATGGGATAATAGATTTTATACCAAGCAAGACGAAGCGCAGCGATTACATAAGCAGCTGCATGCGCCTTGGGGAACATATACTTTATTTTATAACAGGAATCAATATACCACTGCTCCACACCGACCGTTTTCATTGCTTCCTCATAGACCGGAAGCTCCTTAGGTGCTTTTCCCTTTCGGGTATATTCCATAATCTTAAAACAATCCTTTTTAGACAGAGGTGACTCCTTGCCTGTTTTAGCCTCATATTCTTCAGTCTTATGAATAAGATAGGTCATAATATCATCACGACATCCGATAACCTCTGAAATCGTGCAGATGCCGTTTTTAATAAGCTCCTGAGCATTTCCGAGCCATACATCCGTACCATGTGAAAGACCGGAAATCTGCAAAAGATCGGCGAAGGTTTTAGGCTTTGCCTCAACAAGCATACCAATAACAAAGGGTGTACCCATTTCAGGGATAGCCAGTGTACCTGTCTGACAGTCAATATCCTGCGGAGAAACACCTATCGGCTCAGTTGAAGTTATAAGCTGATAAAGTTTAGGATCTGACAAATCAACATCCATTACAGGCTTTCCTGTTGAATCCTCTAAGTATTTATAAAGCGTTGGATTATCGTGTCCAAGCTCATCAAGCTTTAAAAGCGTATCGTGAAGTGAATTTTTAAAGTCAAAATGAGTAGTATATGTGCCTTTTTTTTCATCATTGGACGGATATTGAATGGGTGTGAAATCCTCAACAGAATACTTATCAGGCACAACTACCATACCACCGGGATGCTGACCTGTGGTGCGTTTTATACCTGTGCATCCAACCGTAAGCCTGTCAATCTCAGCTCTTGGTGTTGTTGAAATAAGGCCTCGCTCATCCAGGTATTTCATAACATAGCCATAAGCTGTCTTATCTGCAACAGTTGCCATTGTACCTGCTTTGAATACATACTCCTTACCGAACAATTCCTCCGTGTATCTATGTGAGCGTGACTGATATTCACCGCTGAAATTAAGGTCAATATCAGGCTCCTTATCACCATCAAAGCCAAGGAAGGTTTCAAATGGTATTTCGTGACCGTCACGCTTCATGGGAATACCGCAGTTCGGACAATTTTTAGAAGGCAAATCAAAGCCTGAACCATATTCACCCTTAGTAAAAAACTCACTGTGCTTACACTTTTTGCAATAATAGTGAGGAGCAAGCGGATTAACCTCGGATATGCCGCCGAAATGTGCAGCTAACGACGAGCCTACAGAACCTCTTGAACCAACAAGATATCCGTTTCGCTCACTCTCCTCAACAAGTCGTTTTGCTATAACATAAAGCACACCGAAACCATGGCCAATAATGGAATCCAGCTCACGCTGAAGCCTGTCAGCAACAATATCGGGTACCGGATCACCATACAACGCCTTAGCCATATTCCAGCATTTTTCAGTAAGCTCCTCATTAGCTCCATCAATATGCGGCTGAAAGGTTCCCGGCGGAATAGGCGGTATATTGTCCATAACCATATCAGCAATTTTATTCGGATTGTCAACAACAAATTCCTTAGCCCTCTCGCCTGCCCATGCAAAATCGGCAAGCATTTCATCTGTTGTTTTAAAATAGAGAGGCGCCTGATTATCAGCATCATCAAACCCCTTTGATGCCATAATAATAGCCCTGAACCTGGCATCCTTTTCATCAAGAAAATGCACATCACCGGTAGCCACAACAAGCTTACCCATTTTATCGGCAAGAGAAATAATCCTTTTATTAATATTAATCAAATCATCATCGCTGCTGATTGCCTGATGCATATCCCTTGAAGAGCGTATCATAAAAGCATTATTGCCGTTAGGCTGAATTTCCAGATAATCATAAAATGATGCAATCTCTTCAACTCTATCCTCCGGTTCATTATTCAATATAGCCTGATAAAGCTCGCCCTGCTCGCAGGCAGAACCGATAATAAGACCATCTCGTTTTTGTGCAAGCAGACTTTTAGGAATTAACGGCCTTGATTTAAAGGTTTTTATATTGGATGCAGATATAAGCTCATAAAGATTTTTTCTGCCGTATTTACGCTCCTCTTTAGGAATAGACTCATCAAGTGATGTATCTTCTTTGACCAGCAAAATAATATGATGGCGCTTAAACTGCTTTAATTTCAGATTCATAAAATCGGGATATTTTTCATCATCAACAAGATATCCCTCCATACCCAAAATGAGTTTGATTTTGCCTTTTGCAGCATTGTAAGCTTCAGGAAGTGCCTGAACAACACCATGATCGGTAACAGCAATCGCCTTATGTCCCCAACTGATGGCCCGATTAACAAGTGCCTTCGGAGAGGTGATACCATCCATCTCCGACAAAGAGGTATGAAGATGAAGCTCTACTCTTTTTTCCTCGGCATGATCCATCTTATCTATTTTGACCACACTGGAAATGGAAAAAGGACGAAGCACATACTGATTTGAAAATGTATCAAACTGATACGCACCGTTAATTACAACCGTACCGCACTGAGCAAGCTTCTCAATCAATGGGTCAATAATATGCTTGTCCTCAAACATCTTTACAGTGATTGAGGATGTGTAATCAGTAATATCAAAATTAAATATACGGCTTGTGCCTCGCTTTGTATCCCGCACCTCCGTTTTGATGACGTCACCCCATACGGTAATATAACCGGCATCGGCACTGACATCCTTAATAGATGTAGGTGCTTCACGAAGATTTTTGCCGAAAATATTTCTTAACGTGTCTTTATAAAGAGGGAGCTCGCCCCACTGCTCGTGAACAACGTTTTTCTGAGCTTCCTCCTTTAAACGTGCCTCCTCGTGATGCTTTTTCTCCACGGCCTCCTTAACTGCTTTTTCAATATCGAAAGCCTGAACCTCTAAAAAACTAACATCATAATCCATACCGAAAAAGCTGTAAATAAGCTTTGAAATGGCTGCGTCCGCCTTTTGTGACTCAAGAACCTCTTTGCCGCCTTTTTTTAGAAAAACGGTAAGCATACTATCCTCAAGCGCTGCTTCGGCTCCGTCAAAAAAACCATTAGCTGCCGGAACATCCTTTTTGATATATTCCAGTATATTCTCTATATTGTCAAGCGAAAATTCCGATTTAGGAAATCTTGGATTAATCACTGCTTTATGTAAATCCATTGAATTTTCGATGGCCGCTTCAGCCTTTTGAAGCAACGAGTATTCAACGAAGCTGTCAAGCAGCACACCTATAGAAAGGGTTCGCCTTTCCATAGAAACGGTAAAAGAGGTTATCTCACTGCTGCCAAGACGTGCGAGTAAATCATCACCTATAAAATCAGAAAAATAATCTGAAAATCTATTCATCACAGTTTATCTATTTCCTTCATTAATTCTTCAAGTAAATCTTTTTCATCAACCTTGCGCAAAATCTCACCTTTTTTAAAAATGAGACCATTACCATCACCGCCGGCAATACCGATATCAGCTTCCTTTGCCTCACCCGGGCCATTAACGATGCATCCCATTACTGCAACCTTTATTGGCTTTTTGCAGTCTCTGAGTCTTTCCTCAACCTGATTTGCAAGAGAAACCAAATCAATTCTTGTCCTGCCGCAGGTAGGACATGAAATAAGATAAGGGCAATCATTTTTCAAGCCGATTGCCTTTAAAATATCAAATGCTGCAAACACCTCTTTAACAGGGTCATCGGTAAGGCTTACACGAATGGTATCGCCTATCCCCCTTGTAAGAAGCGAGCCTATACCAACTGAGGATTTTATCAATCCTATACGCTCTGTACCTGCTTCGGTTACACCTAAATGAAGCGGATAGCAACATTGCTCTGCAGCAAGCTCATAAGCATTTATCATGGTCTGAACATTCGATGATTTTATAGAAATAACAATGTCATCAAAATCAAACTTTTCAAGAAGTCTTGCATGATAAAGTGCTGACTCAACCATGGCCTGCGGAGTCGGAGAGCCGTATTTGGCAAGAATATCCTTTTCAAGTGAGCCGGAATTAACACCGATTCTGATTGGAATACTTTTTAAACGGCAGGCATCAGCCACTGCTTTAACTCTTGAATCATCGCCGATATTGCCCGGATTGATACGAATTTTATCAATTCCTCTTTCAACAGCACCAAGGGCCAGTCGATAATCAAAATGAATATCCGCTACAAGCGGCACATCAACAGCACTTTTTATAGGCTCAATTAAAGAGAGTGCTGATTCATTGGGAATTGCAAATCGAATAACCTGACAGCCTGCTGCAGCCAGCTCCTTTGCCTGAGCTACTGAACCTTCAACATCGGTCGATGCAACATTAAGCATACTTTGCACAAGTATTTCACTGTCTGCACCGCCAATCCACTTATCCTTAAGTCTGATTTTTTTACTGTTTCTTCTTTCCATAACATCACCTGTAATTTAACATCTAAAATAATTTAGTTATATCACTAAAGGTCACAACACACATAAGACCTATTAAAAGCACCAAACCGGCAGTATTAATAATATATTCCGCCTTTACGGGAAGCTTCTTTCGCGTTATTCCCTCTGCAATTAACACAAACAGCCTCCAACCGTCAAGAGCAGGTATGGGGAACAAATTGAATAAACCGATATTTATTGTCAGCAAAGTCATAATTCTGAGCATGGACTGAACAGAAGTTTTGACTGCATCCGATACGACAGTTACCGCCCCGACAGGGCCGCTCAAATCCGTAAAACCATATCTGCCCGACAACAAATCATACACTGATAAAAACACCATTCGCATATAAGAAACAGTCTCCTTACAGGTTTGAAGCAAAACATTGCCAACCGTTTTTTCAACACCCATAAGCCAAAAATCCATTCTCAGAAACCGACTGCCTTTATACTCATCCGATGCAAATTCAACCTGCAGATTTATTTCTTTTCCGTCGCGTTCGACGATCATATCAACTGTGCTGTCCTTGCTTCTTGACAGCCCTGTCTGCACATCGCTTGAAGTAAAAACACGCACCCCATCGATACTTTTGATATCATCGCCTGCTTGAAGTCCGCTTTTAACAGAAACAGCTTCAGCATCGAATTTTGCAACCTGAGTCGTGCCGACCAGGCCTTGTGAGCTGACAATAATCAGCATAATAACAAAACCTAAAATTAAATTCATCACAGCACCGGCGGCAACAACAAATATCTTCTGCCAAACCCTTTTGCTCATAAATGAATTTTCGTCATCACTTTCAGTATCCTCGCCTTCCATCGCACAATAGCCGCCGATTAGAAAAAGACGAAGCGAAAATTTTGTCTGATGCCCTTTAATCTGTATCAGCTTAGGACCCATACCTATTGAAAATTCGTTGACCTTGATTTTCATCAGTCGTGCCGCAATAAAATGGCCGAACTCATGAATTATAATAATCACTTCAAAAAACAGAATTGCAATAATGATTGGATATACCGTATTCCATATATTTGTTATACTCACTTAACCGCCTCAATAACATACTCGCGGGCTGCTCTGTCCGTTTCAAGAACATCCTCAAGCGTAAAATCTTTTTTATCCGAGGCGTTCAGCATTGCCTCATTATTAAGATGTGCAATATCCGTAAATTTAATTTTACCGTTTAAGAAAAGTCTTACACTCTCTTCATTTGCACCGTTAGCAGCTGCCGGATGGAGACCGCCCATCTCGATAGCATTTTTACAAACGTTAATACATTCAAAGGTTTCATAATCCGGCTCATAAAAAGTAAGCCTTCCGTAATCCGCCAGTGACAGTTCCTTCACCGGACTCGGCTCGCGCTCGGGATAAGTTAAAGCATACTGAATAGGAATTCTCATATCCGGCACACCAAGCTGCGCAATCATTGAATTATCCTGATACACGATTGCAGAATGAACAACCGACTCCCTGTGGACAACAATTCCAATATCCTCATTGGGCATATCAAAAAGCCATTTTGCTTCTATAAACTCAAGGCCCTTATTCATCATGGTTGCAGAATCTATTGTTATTTTTGCACCCATATCCCAATTGGGATGCTTCAGCGCATCTGACGCAGTAACATTTTCAAGTTCACTTAACTTTTTACCAAAAAAAGGACCGCCCGATGCTGTAAGGATGATTTTTTTTACCGCTTTTTTATCCGGCATACCCTGCATGGACTGAAAGATAGCTGAATGCTCACTGTCCACTGGAAGAATATCGACACCCATTTGAGCTGCAAGGTTTGTAACCAAATGACCGCCTGCCACTAAAGTTTCTTTATTTGCAAGTGCAATCGTTTTTTTTGCTTTTATTGCTTCAAGTGTAGGCTGAAGCCCTACCATACCTACAACAGAATTTAAAACCGTATCAGCACCGTCATATACGGCACATTCAATCAAACCTTCCATACCGCAGACAATCTTTGTGTCTGTATCCTTGATTCTAATCTTAAGCTCCTTAGCAGAAGTTTCATTCATTATACATACAAGCTCGGGTTTAAACTCCCGCACCTGCTGCTCAATGATATCAATCCTTGAATTGGCTGTAAGACATTTAACATTATAGCCGTGCATTCGGCATACATCAAGGCTCTGCGTACCGATTGAACCGGTAGAGCCTAAAAGTGAAATATTTTTCATAGCTGCACCTTAAAATTATAAAATATTTTGTGTAATCAGAGCAATGGCATATGTACATGGCAAAGTAAACAAAGAAGAATCAAGTCTATCCATTACTCCGCCGTGACCCGGGAAAATTTTTCCAAAATCCTTCACACCAAAATTTCTTTTAAGCACAGATGCCGAAAGATCCCCCATCATTCCCATAAATGAAACCGGTATGCAGCAAACAAGCAATACGGTTGCCATAGGACGACTAAGAGCAACAATCGCAGTTTTATTATATATTATCATTGCAACTGCATTAAATATGAGGCTGACTGCCAAACCGCCGATTGCCCCTTCAACAGTCTTTTTAGGTGAAATGTTAGGTGACATTTTATGCTTACCGATTGCCATACCTGTAAGCTGTGCACCTGTATCGGTAGCAAGTGCACAAATCAGAGCAAAAAATATCAGATATACACCGAACTGCATATTGTCAAACATATCCCTGAGTCTGATAAAGATACTAAAGCCAAAGGGAACGGCCACACTTGCAAATACCGAAACGCATACATCCTCAAAGGTAGTATATGCGTAGCCCTTAAGCATAGCCAGAAGAAAGACAAGACAAAGTGCTATTATAAAAACAATATTGGGAATAAAGCCGATTACCCTGCCCCATATTTCAGCATCAACCAAAGGCATCAAAACCTTTTCGCTCGCGAAAAACGGAGTACAGGCGGAAAAGGAAATACCCGCAACCTTAATAAAAGTATTTTGAACATTGGCGCATTTCATAATCTCACTGCTTGCCACTGCACTGAGAAAAGCAACCACAAGCACAAGAGCAAAAGTATCTATCTGCCACACAACAACTGCCAGCACTGCCAAAAGACAGAGCGCAGTAATCACTCTCTGTTTCATATTTATTCACATAGCCTTTCTGACTACAAATAATAATCACATCACAATTTTACCTTGTTGTAGTCGACAAGGTGTGATTTGAATGCAGCCTCTTAAAATTATGCAACAGCAAATTTCAAGGGCAATACAATTGGCGCAGTATGTATTATCACGCACTTTCTCCTTAATATAAGAGAAGTCCGATATTATGTAAGACAATAATTCTGTCTAATTTCCGAAAAGCTCTGCTCTAACAAAATCTATTTTCTTCTGAAGCTTTATTCTGAGCTTTTGGGGCATTTTTATTTTTGAAAACATTGCATCAATAATTCTGTCAAAAATAACCTTGACAGGCTGGAACTGATATTCCCTTTCGTCTAACGGCATACTGTATAAAGCACTAAATACTTTGGTCAGGCATTTCTGTGAGGAAATGCGCTTTTGCCTGTTGAGCTGAGCTCTGTATTTGATTATTTTAAACCAGCCGGAAAGATTCATCAGCACAAGAAATTTTTTATAAAACTTAATATATGACGCTTCATTAAACGAAACCGCCGACACCGACTCAAGCTTTGCGTGCTCGCATTCTGCCTGAGCAAGATAGTATACAGATGGCAGGCACTTGAAAAATGACTCTCTTGTCGTAACCGGTACATAATGCCAACGGTCATTTAGTTCAATAACATCACCATCAGACAAATTGCTGATACGATATGTGTTTTCAATTTGAACAATTAAATTACCTAGCGCAAAATCCAGCCATCTTAAAATTCTGTCAGTTTCTTCAGAAGGAATATCTATATCAAAATTTCTTTTATAACAAACAGAAAACACAATTTCATCACAAGCTGTACTGATTTCATACTCAGATGACTTTAAAACAGAAATAATATCATTATTCTCAATACAAACAAGTGCATCAACATCATCTGCAAGGTTCTTTAAAATGATTCTCATATTTTTCACTAAGCACCAAATCGACGATTTCTGTTTTCGAATTCACGAAGTGCAGAATGCAGATCACTTATTTTAAAATCAGGCCACAGCACATCACTGTACCAAAACTCACTGTATGCTGCCTGCCAAAGCAAAAAGTTTGAAAGACGTTCCTCACCGCTGGGTCGTATAATCAAATCACATTCAGGCACGGTGTAAATATTTGAAGAAATATCAGACTCGGTTATTTTTGATTTGCCCTGAGAAATAAGACGATTGACTGCAGAAACAATTTCCTGTCTGCCGCCGTAGTTAATGGCAAGATAAATGGTAGTACCTGTGTGTGAAGCGGTTTCCGCCTCGGCCTCATCCATAAGCTTGAGCAAATCATCCGAAATACCCTCACGTTCACCAATAAATTTTATCTTGCTGTTGCCGGCCTGCGTCATATCACTTTTTGCTTCAAGCAGATAATCCATAAACAGATTCATCAAAGCATCAACCTCTTCCTTGGGACGCTTCCAATTTTCAGTCGAAAAGGCATAAAAGGTAACATAGTCAATACCAAGCTTTTCGCACTCCTTGCTTATGGTGCGAAAAACATTTGCACCGGCCTTATGACCAGCTGAGCGCGGAAGAGCACGCTTTTTAGCCCATCTGCCATTACCGTCCATTATAATTCCTATATGCTTCGGAAGGACTGAAAATTCATCGCCGTTAATATTTTTTTTACTAAACAGTGCCAAATCAAGCACCTCCTGATTATCCCATAAAATACAGTTATAGGGCGGTATGTTACCACCGCCCCGAAAATATCAAAATTACAGAGAAAGGATTTCGTCTTCCTTTTTCTTTGTTATGGCGTCAGCCTGTTTTACATAATCATCCGTGATATCCTGAAGCTTTTTTTCACCGCTCTTTTGATCATCTTCCGTAATCTCATTATCTTTTTTGAGCTTTTTGAGGTCATCCATAGCATCACGACGTACATTTCGTATTGCAACTTTTGCTTCCTCACCACGCTTAGAGATATCCTTTTGAAGCGTTTTACGATGCTCCTCGGTCAACTGAGGAAAGGAAAGTCGGATTGCCTTGCCGTCATTCTGAGGATTAATTCCGATATCGGATGTATTAATTGCCTTTTCAATCTCTTTCAGCGTAGACGCATCCCATGGCTGAATTACAAGAAGTCTTGCCTCAGGCACACTGACAGCAGCCATCTGGTTTATCGGAGTCGCAACACCATAATAATCCACCATAACCTTATCAAGAACAGCCGGATTGGCTCTGCCGGCACGAATAGAAGAAAAATCTCTCTCCAGTGATGTCAAACATTTTTCCATTTTTTCTTTCGTTTTTGCATATACTTTTTCCATAATTATACCTCTCAAATATCAAATTCGTTTTTAACCAACGTGCCGATTTTATTACCCTGAACTGCCTTTATTACATTTTCAGAATCAGTTAAATCAAATACCAGTATTGATAAATCATTATCCTTGCAAAGTGAAAATGCAGTAGAATCCATAACCTTGATATCCCTTGCAAGCACCTCTTTAAATGTAACCTCATCAAACTTGACTGCATCCTGATATTTATTTGGATCCTTATCATAAACACCATCAACATTTGTTGCTTTAAGAAGAACATCTGCATTTATTTCAACTGCTCTGAGTGCAGCAGCAGTATCCGTTGAAAAGAAAGGAGAGCCCGTACCACAGCCAAAAATAACAATTCTGCCTTTTTCAAAATGACGAATCGCTTTGTTGCGAATATATGGTTCTGCAATCTGTCGCATTTCAATAGCCGTCTGTACTCTCACATCAGCACCGAGCTGCTCAAGTGCATCACAAAGGGCAAGTGAATTCATAGCAGTTGCCAGCATGCCTATATGGTCAGCTCTTGTTCTGTCCATATGCTCACTCGTTCTGCCGCGCCAAAAATTACCGCCGCCGACTACAATGCCAACCTCTACTCCCAAATCTGCAACCTTTTTAACTGACTTACAAATTCTGATTACAGTTTCCGTATCGATTCCGCTGCCTTTATCACCTGCCAGCACCTCACCGCTGAGCTTAAGTAAAATTCTTTTATATGCAATACTCATGCATAAGTCCTCCTATGATTATTATCTTCTATAATAATAATATAAATTAATGTTAAAGTAAATAGTTAGAATAAAAATTAAATATTAATTTACACAATAGAATTCCAAACATCAAAAAAGCAGATTGCTTTTAAACAATCTGCTTTCACTTATATTGGTTTATTCAACCGGATTATTTTCTTCTGCTTTCGGCTTTGATTTCAGCAGGAGACTGTAATCCTTGGCATTGATTATTCCGTCATTAACCAATTCAAACTGATACCCTAACAGTGTATCGTTTGGTTTTGTATTGGCATATCGTATATTCCAGCTTGCAAAAACAATAGACGGAACAGCCGTAGCCACATTATCACACACAGAGCATTTATATGTAAATCTGCCGTTGTCGTTCATGCCGGTATAGGAATATTGATGACCCGGTGCCGGAACCGTATTTGTTCTGCTCTCTCCGCAAATGCTGCATGTGTCTCTTTTAATTTCAGCAACAGTACAGCTGCCGCTTGTAACAATAACCGTAGTAAAGCTTCCTTCAATCCATTCCTCATGCTTGGTTTGCGCACCCTTTTGATTACCGCAGCGCGTACAGGTAGGAGTTGCAAGGCTGTGACCGGGCTTATCTTCAATAGGAACACATACATCCTCATAATTATGTCCGTAAGCAGCAAGGGTAATATCAAAATCCAAGCCGCATGTTTTGCATACTGATTTTGCAAGACCTTCATTCAGACAATCAGGCTCACGCTCAATGGTATAATTAAGCTCATCAACTGTGTGACCCGTTGCTTTAATTACATCTCTTCTTGAGGAACCGCAGATATCACATTTATAGATATTTACACCGTCTGTCGTGCAGGTAGGTTCTACCACACTGTCCTCAACCAATAAATAATTGTGGCCTGTCGCGGCAATATTTTCGCTCTTAGTACTGTTACAATTTTTGCAGGAATAGTAAATCTTACCCACAGCTGTACAGGTGGGGGCTGTCCTTGAGGTTTCATACCATTCATGCTCTTTCGGTTCAATCGTAACCATCCTTGAGCTTGAACAAACTGTACAGGTATCACGCCGTGTACCCGGTATTGTGCAGGTTGGCAGTTCAAAAGATGTTGAAGCAAAAAAGCCCTCAATCCACTCCATATGCTCATATTCTGTGCTCTCAGCAGTGCATACGGCACAGCGGTATTTTTTTTCAATATGCCCGTTTTCGGTTGTTCTGTCTATGGTTTCATAAAGTTCATTCTGATGACCCAGCTCCGGTATACTTCTTATAACCGTTTCGCCGCAGGCTGAGCACACACCCTCTTCGCTGCCCTTTTCAGTACAGGAGGGTTGCAATGTCACTTTATATTCTTCAACCTTATGACTTGCAGTCAAAACCGGCTTTCTTTCAACCTTGCCGCAGCCTTCAACACGACATGTAAACGTTTCGATTCCCGGAAGCTTGCAGGTAGCTGTGTTGGTATAATCATACAGCCCCTCAATAAAAGCTTTATGCTCAATCTCGACCTTTTCTTCGCTGCAGCCATTATTTACACATCTGTATTCTGTATAAATATGACCATTTGTCTCTGTGTTATCAAACGTCTCCACAAGTGACCAATTGTGACCGGTTTCGCTGATTTGAACGGTTGACACTTCAGCACCGCAGTCATCGCATATCATTTTATATTCGCCCTTTGCAGTACAGGTCGGCTGAAGGGTTATAACCTTCGACTGATTATCGTGATTGCATGGATCCATGGAAACAAACTCGTAATTCTGATTGGGATGATTGGCAACATACGCCTCCGTTGTGGAACCCTTGTGACCATAAAAAATAATTTTTTGGCTGGAACCGCTGAACGGGTCCTGACCGCCTTCAAGATTAACGCCCTCAAAGGTAATATTCGGATTATGTATTGTAACGGTATTCAAAAATGAACAGTTGGCAAAAGCACGTGTTCCAATCGTTGTAATTTGCTCCGGAATTTCAATATTAGTTATTTTTGTGCTGTAAAAAGAGTATGAATCAATTTTTGTAATAGTTGATGAAAAAATAACATTTTTAACACCGGAATTATAAAACATCCTTGTGCCTGTAGAAGTAAGCCCTTCACCGTATTTAACAGTGGTCAGATTTGTACAATCCATAAATGCTCCGCCGCCCAGCGAAGTAAGCGAATTAGGCAGAGTTATGCTTTTAAGCGATGTGCAGCCGCGAAAGGCTACTGCGTCAATTGTAGTGAGACCCTCCGGCAGGGTAATATTCTGAAGTGATGTGCAGTCTCTGAAAGCACCGTAATTCGTTGCAGAAACATCATCATCCCCCATCGGCAGTGAAGCACTGCCGGATATTTTTTTCAAAGTAGTAGGAAGACTGACTGAAGTAAGTGATGTGCAGCCATAAAAATTTGCTTTGCCTATGGTTTCAATGCCCTCACCGATTATAACTTTTGTAATTTCCGTTTTATAATCATACCATGGTACTTTATTTGTAGTTGTAACACCGTAATCCTTGGTTGCACCTGTGCCGGTAATGGTAAGTGTTTTAGTCGTCGTATTATATGAGAATGACGCATTCTTACCCGTCTGAAAAATTGTTGCACCGGCACCGCAGTAACCTGAATTGGCACCAAATGCAATGGATACATTAAAGCAAAGCAGCCCTGACACAATAACTGCTAATGCCGTGATAAATGATATTACTCTTTTTTTCACATAATCACCCCTGCATGTCCATTTATACACACTAAATTTAACATATTATGATATTTTTTTCAACACTTAAATAAAAAAGTATATAAAATTAACAAAAAACGGACCAGTAATATACCAATCCGAATAATATAATGAAACTGTATTTGCTCAGCATAAGCTATTCTATACTCACTTCAAAACCTTTAACACTTCATCGGCAATAGCCTTATGTCCCAGATTAGTAGGATGAACGCCGTCAACAGCTAATTGAGCAGGAGGAATTTGCTTTTGAAGTGCATCAAAAACTGCCTGCATATCAATGATATCAGCACCATTATCGCAGGCCAAATCATTAAGGACTGCACGATATTCATTAAGAATGGTGTGAAAAGGCTTTTTCTCAATAACTGTATCAATTAAAAAGGGCAAAATAACAAGCAGCTGTGTACTTTCAAGCTCACATTTAAGCCGTCTGTATATCTCCTGCATATGCGGCTTCATTGGCCTTAAAAGCGGAGGATACTGCTCGGGTACATAATGCTCCCACGCGTCATTAACACCAATCAGCATAACGATAACATCCGGCTTAAGATTTATGCAGTCTCTTGTCAGTCGATCATATACCAAATATGTTCTGTCTGATGCAATTCCCTTATAAAAAAACTTTAATTTTTTATGCCTCTTTTTCAGCTGCTTTGCCGCTTGCAGTGCGTATACCTTTTCACCGTGTATTTTTGAACGGAATCTCCTGTTAAAACTTATATCCGTTATGCTGTCACCCAAAAACAAAATACGGTATCCATCCTTAATTTCAATCATGTGTTTACACCCCATATTATAATGCTGTGTTTATACCAATACAGTACATAAAAAGCCACCGGAAAATGTATAATATAAACTTAATATCAAATGCAGCAGTATTTCTGTCTGCGAGATCATATATTCGTCATCGAACTGTATCTACAGTGTAACATAAGCCATAAATGATTGCAATAAGGCTTTGTATTTTACGCTTCAACATACACTCGTATTTTGTCACCGTTAGAAGTATCAACATTGACAATTTCACCCATAATACCACTATCAACGAGTTCAAATACCATATCAAAATCAATACCGTTTAAATCAACTCCGATATCACCGTTAACTTTTATGCCTTTTAAAATACTCTTAAGTGATTTTACAAGTGCCACCGGCAGTTTAACATTAATATTGTCACCCTGACGGGATAAAACATTTACCTTTAAAAATCTGCCGGTGCTATTCTTTTTTGACATGGTATCTGAATGCTTAAAAAGATTCCACTTGTTTTTCTTTTGAGCATTATCAGCTGCCGGCATTCGCGCTGTCTCTCCCTCATCTAAAAGCTCATCAATCGTTTTGCCGTATAATTCTGCAATTTTCGGCAAAAGCATAATATCCGGACAAGATAAATCATTCTCCCACTTTGAAACAGCCTGAGGTGAAACACCCAAGTGATTGGCAATCTCCTCCTGCGTAAAAGAGGAATTTTTTCTCATAAGGCTTAATTTTTCTCCTAAAGTCATATTGTGATTTCCTTTCATGATCAATTAACCGATGCACCGATTTCAATAACAATCTAACACATAACGGCGATTGATAAAAGCAACTTAAAGTTGAAAAAGCCATTTACAACTGTTGGTTGTATTTCTCCACTGCAGGTTCAGCTTTATTTAATAAAATCATTAAATTCTCTGAATATAGCCTGTTTTTTCGAAGCGGTTATAACCATTTTTCTGATAAAACCTATGTGTGCTTCGCTTTTTAGAACCGGTTAAAAGCATCATTTTATAACAGTTATTATCCAGCGCAATCCTTTTCGCATAATCAAGACAACCGGATGCCAATCCCCTTTTCCTATAATCCCTATCAGTCACTACATTTTCAATCAGAGCATATGGCTGCTGCTCATGTGTGAGATTGGGTATGATAATGCAAACACAGGAGGAAACAAGCTTTCCGTCCTCCTCTGCAACAATAATATGATGATTCTTATCTGCAAGTATTTCTCTAAATAATGCAATATTTTTATCACTGTTTTCCATAGGCTTGTTGCTATGTAAATGCGTATACAGTTTGCTTAAAGCACAAAAATCATTTTCATTAATTTCTCTTATCATATTATCACCTAATTAAATGATGGTAAATAAAGTCTATTGTACCGCTCATTATAAGCATAAATTTTCAAATACTTAACAATTTCTCCTATTACTTCAACTGTAAATACTGTCAACATGGTGATTTTAAACCATTATCTCACAGCATTTATTTACACATTAAGTGTTTATTCTCTTTATCATTTTCCCGATAAAAAGGCATAATACCTATTGTTCGTTTACAATTCTTATGAATCTAGAGTATCACAATAATAAAAACAAAGCAAGAAAAAAGAGCATCTCAAATGAGATGCTCTAAAAGCTGTTCATTAACCGTTAATCTGCTTTGCGATTTCCTCTGCGAAGTTCTCTTCTCTTTTTTCTAAGCCATCGCCTTTCATCATACGGATGAAGCCGTTTGCCTTAATCTCAGTTCCAAGTTCCTTAGCCACAGAGTCAATATAGCCCTTAACTGAACCCTGGAATAAATCGCCGCGAACAAATTCCTGCTCAACAAGACAGTTTTCTTTATAATACTTGCCCATTTTACCTGCAGCAATCTTAGCAAGAACTGCCTCAGGCTTTGAAGCCATCTTAGGATCCTCTTTCATCTGAGCAGCAAGGATACCCTGCTCATGCTCAACTACCTCGGCAGGAACTGAATCCCGGTCAAGATAGCTTGGGTTCATAGCTGCAATCTGCATAGCTACATTTTTGCCCATAGCTTCAAACTCAGGTGTGGCAGCCTTTGACTCATCGGCAACATCAAAGCCAATCATAACACCGACTGCACCGCCGCCGTGAATATATGTTGAAGCAATACCATCCATAAGCTCAAAACGACGAACCTTCATATTCTCACCAATAGCAAGAACAAGGTCATTAAGAGTTTCTGTTACTGTTCTGCCCGTACCGTTGAAGTCTGTTGCACAGAGAGTTTCAACATCAGCAGGATTGGTTGCAATAATTGTCTTTGCAACACCCGTTACAAAGTCCATAAACTTTTCATTCTTAGCAACGAAGTCTGTCTCTGAGTTAACCTCAACAACAACACCCTTCTTTGCTGCTTTATCATAATACGGAAGAACTACACCCTCAGCAGCAATTCTTGCAGCCTTTTTCTGTGCAGCAGCAAGACCTCTTTCACGAAGATAGTCAATCGCCTTGTCCATATCACCGTCAGACTCAACAAGAGCCTTTTTACATTCCATCATACCGACGCCGGTCTTCTCACGAAGAGCCTTTACGTCCTGAGCTGTAAATGCCATTATATTATCCTCCTATATGAGATTTATTTTATAATCAATTATTCAGCTGCTTCTTCTGCTGCTTCTTCAGCAGGAGCCTCTTCAGCTGTATCCTTACCGTCACGACCCTCTATAACAGCATCAGCCATTGCACCGGCAATAAGCTTTACTGCACGAATAGCATCATCATTACCGGGAATTACATAGTCAATTTCATCAGGATCACAGTTTGTATCAACAATAGCAACGATAGGCAAACCTAACTTCATTGCCTCTGATACTGCAATTCTCTCCTTACGAGGATCAACGATAAACATTGCGTTAGGAATTTTCTTCATCTCTGTAATACCGCCGAGATACTTCTCAAGCTTTTCAATCTCAAGCTCAAGACCAACAACTTCCTTCTTAGGAAGAAGATCAAAAGTACCGTCCTCGCGCATAGCCTTAAGCTGTGCAAGGCGTGCAACTCTGCCGCGGATTGTTTTAAAGTTTGTAAGCATACCGCCGAGCCATCTTGCATTTACATATGGCATAGCGCAGCGTTCTGCCTCTTCCTTAACAGACTCCTGAGCCTGCTTTTTTGTGCCTACAAAGATGATTGAACCACCGTCTGCAGCAAGATCGCGAACAAACATATAAGCCTCATCAAGCTTCTTAACTGTTTTCTGAAGATCGATGATATAGATGCCGTTACGCTCTGTGAAGATGTATTCAGCCATTTTAGGGTTCCATCTTCTTGTCTGGTGTCCGAAATGAACACCTGCTTCTAAAAGCTGTTTCATTGAAACTACATTTGCCATTATAATTTCCTCCTTTAAGGTTAAATCCTCCGCATTTAGCACGGCAAAAGCCTTGTTTATAACCTAAGGCTTAGCTGAAATGCGTGTGTATTCGCGTCCATTTTCACGAATGCTGGAACATTATAACAAAAAAGACCTGAAAAATCAAGCCTTTTTTAATATAAATTATGTAATTGCCATCACGCTTTGACACGGTGCTTCTTTTTCACAAACACAATCAATACAAAAATAAAACCGGATAATATTAAAGGTAAATAAGTTGTTAAAAAAACCGTAAAATCCAATTTATCATAATTTTGATAAAACGGAAAAAATCCAAAATCCATCAGAGTATTAATCAAATCATATAAAAGGATTATCATTGCCGTAATTGCCGCTGACTTTGACAAATATAACACCAACATAGATAAGCCATAATAAAAAACAGACGCAAATACGATTTTTAAAGCAAAGCCGATAAAATCATCAATACAATAAAAATGCAAAAGTGCAACTGCAAATGCATCAATTAAAAATATTATAAAGGTGACAAAAGAAACGATAAATCTTTTTTTATTATTATAAAAGAAAAATATATCTCTTGTTTTATTCGAAAAAAACATATCCGTGATAAAAACGCAAACCCATACGGAAAACACCGGCAAAAAGAAAAAGTTTAACTGCTGTATGTCTGCATCTGCACCGTTTGGTGTAAGCTTATGCAAAAGCAAATTTAAAGCCGGTGTTAAAAAATTAAGGATAACAACAGGCAAAATCCACATACCATGAATAGATTTAAAAAAGTAGTAATATTTTTTTAGTTCAGATTTTCTATGAAGCATAAATATCCATCCTCTACTGTCGGATTAAGAGGCAAAGCATTAATCGGTTCTTTACATATCACTTTTTCATAATTCTTATTGTCTACAGTTACAGCACCCATTGAATAAAAGCGGCATGTAATCTCATCAAGATTTTCAACGGCAAAAACCTTGCCGTTCGCAACATGAGCTAATTGCGCACAGGAATCAAACTGCGTAACATTGCCATTAATTAAAATCAATATTTTATCACATAGTGCTTCTATATCCGTTATAATATGCGTTGACAAAACAACACATCGGTTATTTTTAACCCTTCTGACAACATTTTTAAAATTAAGCCTTTCCTCGGGGTCAAGACCTGCTGTAGGTTCATCAAGCAGCAAAATATCAGGATTTCCTATTAAAGCCTGTGCAATTCCAAGCCTTCTCTTCATTCCGCCTGACAGATTTTTAACCATAGCATCCTTATGATAAATCAGATTTAAAGAAGTTAAAAGCTCTTCTATCTCTGCATCTGTAATTGCATATTTTTTTAAATTCGCAAAAAAACGTAATACCTCGCACGGCGTAAGCTCATTAAAAATATCAAAGCTTTGCGGAAGATAGCCAATATGGTCTAAATAGCTGCCGGTTTCGCTATCGCCGTGCACATAGCTTATTTTCCCGCTATCCAGCTTCTCAACCTCCGTTATGCAGCGAAGCAGTGTCGTCTTGCCGCTGCCGTTTTTGCCAAGCAAGCCATATGTACAGTTATCTAACTGCAAAGAAATATTATCAGCAATAACAATTGATTTGAATTTTTTATTTATATTTTGTAGTCTAAGCATATTTATCACCTATATCAGATAAAAATTGTTTCACACTTCTTTGATCTGTATCATCAATTAAATATTTATTTATCTCCTTCTGCAGAGTCTTTTTATCGCTCGCGCTGAATTTCTCCAAAAGCGAAATAATGTGTTTTTCTTCATCAGAAGCATTTTCTTTTAAAAATTCAATATAGTTGTAGTCTGCATTTTCATCCAAAATTGCTTTGGAGGTTGTATAAAAATCCATTTTATCAACACTTATTTTTGAATAAAAAGACATTTTTTCCATATCAAAAATCGAATTTGTAAATATATAATCCTCACGCGTTCTGCATGCTTCAAACTCGGTTAAATTTATGCTGGGAACCACAAATATTTTTTTAATCTGAGGATTCTTTTTCAGATATGCTTCTAAATTCTCATTCATATTCTCCGATGTATAGAGATTTGAAAAATAAGGGTAAATTACTTTGGCACCGTTTATTTCAGCATCTTTTAAATAGCCGCTGAGAATTGTTAATGAGTCGGATTTTCCGCTGAATTTATTTTTTTCCATCTCATTAAGGCTGCAATATGTTGTTTTAGGCAGATTGAGTTCAACATTGAATTCAGTATTATAAGGAAGTTTAACATCTAAAAATCCCAGCTGTGAGTCAGCATCATACATCTTATAAAATCCCGGCAGGGGGTAAAATGCAAAATTGCCCGGAAGAAATGTACCGACATAGCTGCTGTAGTATTTATTTGAAGCACCGCTGTACTCAATTTGGATATACTCTGTATCTGAGCCGTTATTATATATTGTTAAATAATCATGCTTCTGTTCATATTTTAAAGCATCACCCTTTTGATTCGTGACGTTTGACACCTTGTAGCCGTGATATAAAGTAAAAATATATTCTTTTAAATCCTTTTTATCAATATAAATCTTTGCGTCAGCCTTTAAATTCAAAAAGGATGAGAATTTCAAATCATATTTTAATGCTTTGAATTGTGCCTGCCTTTCATTCTGACAATCCGGATGATTAGCATAATAGCTATAATCGGCAGCAGCTCCTGAAGCACCCAAATTCATTCTCGGAAACGACATCGGGGTAAAATATACAGTCAGCATTAAGGCACATACCACAAGACTGATGCCTGATTTAATCCACTTTTTACCTTTCCTTTTATCATTTGCAATCACCAGCACAAATGCAGAAAGGAAAATCCAAAACAAATAATGCGCTATCTTATCTAATTCAATTATTGTACCGGTATGTGCAACAGGTGACCATCCGTAAGAACTGGAAAGAAGATTAAAAAAGCGGAGTATTTTACTCAAATCATATCCGGTCATATTATAAAGACCCGCAGAATACCGATCGACTATAGAGGTTTCGGCAAGTACAAAGAATATCATTATAAAATAAGCAATATACTTTTTCGCCGCAGCCGAAAGCATCATTCCGATACAAGAAGCCGCCAGCAGAGGAAGCAAAAAGTTTAGTACTATTACCAATAAGGCATAAAAAAGCATGCTTATATTAAAATGAAAAAAAATTGCTATATTGATAACATTAAAAAGAATTGCTGCACCGGTAAGAATAAGTATGTAAGATACAATCAGTTCAACAGCGGAAGCATAAACACTCATTATGCCCCTGCCGTTAACGGCAAATGTTTCCTTATAAGGCTTAATTCTGCTAAAGAAATCAAATGAGAAAAACATAAAAAATATGATATAAAAAGGATGCAGATATATAGTATTATATAAAGATAATGATAAATCCTGTGCCTTATCGCGAAAAGCAAAAATCAATGTATACAGCTGAAAGGCTGCAAACAGTACAAGCCCTGCTATCAGCATCGCCTTTTGAAACTTATTTCGTTTTAATGTCTGCAATAATAATTTGTAATTCGTCATTGTGATTATCCCCTGTTTGCGCCTGCATCGGCATAAAACCGATGCAGGCAATATTGATTTAAGCGTTTCTGATATAGCCCCAGGCATCACAGCCCTTGGCATTTGTTCCTTCAGGATTCAGCTTAATAAACCAATCTGTTTCATAACCTAAAACATTTGTCTTGACCTCTGACAAATTTTTGCCTACACCCACAGTACGAGAGGTATCGGTAACCCATATTCCGCCTTTTTTGCATCTTGCAATAAAATGCACTCTATGATCCGAAGAGGAGCTGTTGTTTCCCCAAAAATATTTATATGTTCCGTGAACATTGGAGCTTGAGTTAACCGTTTGCGTTTTGGTTAAATGAACGGATACATAAGCTGCATCTGCTGTCATGGCACCGATTGGCAGCAGCATAAGCACAGCTATCATAACAGTAAGTAATTTTTTTGAAAGTTTCATAATAATTCTCCTTAATTTTATAATGTAGCATGTATTTTTATTGTCGAAATGAAATACAGATTTTAAAACATCGGCCACACCTCTTTCACTGAAATTTAATAAAGCTTTATTGTTTATGAAAGTATAAATCTATCCTCTCATAAATATAAGTGTATTTCTTCAGTGAAAGTAACAAAATTTAATATTGAATTTTATAAAACCACTATGAATTTGAATTGTTAAAAATATATTTACATAAAATAGTTTATGTTATAATATAAACATAATTTTCAGTATTTGTCAATGTTAAATTAATATGTTATTCAAATAATGTTTTACAAAAAAAGCCTTGCAATCGCTTGATTGCAAGGCTTTTTTCTGTAATATTACAATTTTGATCGCATTATCGCAAGCTTTTTACAGGAGTCTACAATACTTTTTATATGCATTGTAAGTTCCTTAGGTGTCTCCTTCATTCCGCTTGATGCCCATTTTAAGACGATACCTGAAATCCCGTAGCCAAAAAACTCTGCCAAAAGCTTATTTTCCTTTGTATCCTTAGGCTGTAAGCCATTCTCACGCTCGATATCGTCAAAAGTTTGTTCAAGTCTGTCAACCACCAGATTGCTTATGTAATTAAAAAGAACCTCAACATTAATTTTCAGTGCACTCTGATAAAAGCTTTTCTGAGCTCTCATATCTGTAAACATAGATGACAGTTTGTCATACATATTATCCAAGGAAAAATCCTCGGTAAGAGGTTCAATAATTTCTCTGCGGCATATCCAATTAAGCAATTCATACTTATCAGCAAAATGATAGTAAAACGTCTGACGGTGAACACTGCAGTAATTTGTTATATCGGAAACCGAAATTTTCTCAAATGATTTTAATTCCATCAAGGATTTAAGAGCATCGGCAAGTTTTATTTGCGTGATTTCGGAACAGGTTAAGCTTTTATCTTCCGTCATATTCATTCTCCTTAAAAACTACTGCTTTCCTTCGTTTCGCAGTAAAGGCAGCGATATGTACCGATATCGTCTGTCAATTTAAATATGTGGCTGATCGGTTCATTATTACATATACAGCGGGGATTAGGACATTTGATTACATCCTTAAGTTCTTTTGGCATGGAAAGCATCCGCTTTTCAACTCGCCGGCTGTTTTTAATTACGTTAACTGTTGCCTGTGGCGCAATATAAGCAATCAAGTCCAAATCAAGTTCAATCAAATCATTGATTTTTATAATATCCTTAGCTGAGTCTTTTTTTGATTTTGCATTGGTTATAATCGCAACCTGACAGGAAAGCTCACTGAGCTTCAAAATCTCATAAACGCGCATACCCTTGCCGGCAGGAATATGGTCAATTACATAACCATTTTCAATAGCATCAATATTCATTAAAGAATACCTCCCCATTCAAGCAGTCTTATAATCAGTGCCATTCTTATATATTTCCCGTTAAGCGCCTGAACAAAATACTTGGCCCTCGGGTCATCATCAACCTCCGGTGCAATCTCATTAACTCGAGGAAGCGGATGCATAACAGTTAAATCAGCTTTGGCATTTTTTAGTTTATCCAAATCCAGCACAAAAGCATCCTTATGTTTTAAGTATTCATCCTCAGAGAAAAAGCGTTCGCGCTGAATACGTGTCATATAGAGGATATCCAATCTTTCCATAACTTCCTCCATCGTTTCAACCTCTTCATACGCATTGCCGCTTTTATCAAGAACATCACTTTTGATATAGTCAGGAACGGAAAGCTCCTTAGGAGAAATCAAAATAAACTTTACATTTTGATATCTGCACATCGCTTTAATAAGAGAGTGAACAGTTCTTCCGAATTTCAAATCGCCGCAAAGACCTATAGTAAGATTATCAAATCTGCCCTTTTCACGATAAATGGTAAGCAAATCCGTAAGCGTCTGTGTCGGGTGTGAATGCCCCCCGTCACCGGCATTTATAATAGGCACACCGCTTCTGAGACTGGCTACTCTCGGTGCACCCTCAAGCGGATGGCGCATTGCAATGATATCTGCATAACAGGAAACCATAGTTGCTGTATCCTCAACACTTTCACCTTTTGAGGCAGATGATGAGCCCGCCTCGGAAAAACCGAGAACATTGCCGCCAAGCTCCATCATTGCTGCTTCAAAAGAAAGTCGTGTTCTTGTAGACGGTTCAAAAAATAATGTGGCCAGCTTTTTACCGTCACATATATGAGAATATTTATCTTTATTATTAATAATATCAACTGCAAGTGCAATCATATCATCAATCTCTTTTAAAGAAAGATCGGTAGTATCAAGCAAATGTCTCATTATATTATTCCTTTGCACCGTTTATTTCAAGATATTTTTTTATACGCTCAACATTTTCACGGTTTTTTTCATCTTCTTCCAGATATTCGATTATATCATAAACATCAACAACCGAATATACAGGGAAACCGTACTCCTCGCCAACCTCAGCCATAGCAGATTTTTCGGTTTTACCCTTTTCCTTACGGTCAACCATCACAAAAACGGCTGAAACCTTAGTGCCTTCTAAAGTTGAAAGAATAGCCATACTTTCTCTAATAGCAGTACCGGCTGTAATAACATCTTCGACAATAACAATGTCTTCGCCTTGCTTTGGAGTATAGCCTACAAAAACGCCGCCCTCACCGTGATCTTTCTCTTCCTTTCTGTTAAAGAAGAAGGGAACGTCAAGTCCCTGCTTTGCCAATGCCACAGCAACAGAAACCGCAATCGGGATACCCTTATATGCAGGACCGTAAAGAACAGCCTTTTTATTTCCTGTTTTTTCAAAATATGCTTTTGCATAAAATTCACCGAGCTTTTGGATTTGCTCGCCTGTTTTTATATCGCCGGCATTTATAAAATAAGGTATTTTTCTGCCGCTCTTCGCTGTGAAATCACCGAATTTCAATACGCCCGCATTCTCCAAAAATTCTATAAACTCTCTTTTATAACCTTCCATTGCAATTCTCCTTATCCTACAAATTCTGCAACACAGCGTCTGTAAGCTGCGACAGGGTCAGCAGCTGCCGTTATAGGTCTGCCGACTACAATATAATCCGATCCAATTTCCTTGGCTTTTGCAGGAGTTGTAACACGAACCTGGTCACCTACATCACCATCAGCAAAACGAACACCCGGTGTAACTGTCATAAACGCTTTGCCGCAGCTTTCCTTAACCATACCGGCCTCAAGCGGTGAACATACCACACCGTCAAGTCCTGCAATCTTTGCATTATTGGCATATTTAACAATTGTATCATTAATGGATGCGCTGATGAGAAGCTCATTTTGCATTCTTTCCTCACTTGTAGAGGTCAGCTGGGTAACTGCGATAAGTATAGGTCTTGTACCATCCTCACGCGTAAGTCCTTCGACAGCTGCTTTCATCATATCAATTGTGCCTGCTGCATGAAGATTGGTCATATCAACATCAAGTTTCGAAAGCACCGACATGGACTTTTTAACAGTATTCGGAATATCATGAAGCTTAAGGTCAAGAAAAATCTTATGACCTCTTCTCTTAATTTCCTTAACAATTGACGGACCCTCTGCATAATAAAGCTCCATACCGATTTTCACAAACGGTTTCTCCTCAGTGAATTTATCAAGAAAATCAAATGTAGCCTGTGCAGATGAAAAATCACAAGCAACAATAACATCCTTACCCATTTAATCAATCACTCCTATTATATCACTTAATTTATCTATACCGAGCTTTTCACATTCTGAAGGAAGAGACTCGATTATATTTTTACAGACATACGGATCAACAAGATTAGCTGCTCCGACCTGAACTGCAGTTGCACCGGCCATCATCATCTCAATAACATCCCCGGCAGTAGACACACCCCCGCAGCCCATAACAGGAACGCCGCATGCTTTTGATACCTGATACACCATCCTGACTGCTACAGGAAAAATTGCATCACCGCTGAAACCGCCCATTTTATTGGCAATAACAGGACGGCGTCTTTTCAAATCAATACGCATACCAAGCATAGTGTTTATCAGGCATATACCATCTGCCCCCGCTTCTTCGCAAGCCTTAGCAATAGACACAATATCCGTCACATTTGGTGACAGCTTAATAAATACCGGCTTTGATGTTACGGATTTTACAGCTTTTGTTACCTCAGCCGCACACGCAGGTGAGGTGCCGAAGCTCATTCCGCCACCATGCACATTAGGACAGGAAACATTAACCTCTAAAATACCAACCTGCTCCTCCTTATCAAGGCGTTCACAGGTGTAAGCATACTCTTCAACGCTAAAGCCTGATACATTTGCAATTACAGGCTTATGAAAATATTTTTTCATTTCAGGCAATTCATGCTCAATTACATGATGCACTCCGGGATTTTGCAAACCAACAGCATTAATCATACCGTTTTTGCATTCTGCAATCCTGGGAGTAGGATTTCCGAAACGGGCATCCTTAGTTGTACCTTTAAAAGAGAATGAACCCAGTATATTAATATCGTAAAAATCCTTAAATTCATTACCGAAACCGAATGTGCCGGAAGCAGGAACAACAGGATTATCCATTCTCATACCTGCAAGGTTCACTGATAAATCTACCATACTATCTCCTCCCTTTCAAGCACGGGACCATCCTTGCAAATTCTTTTATTGCCGTATCTGGTTTTACAGGTGCAGCCCATGCAGGCACCGAAACCGCAGCCCATACGTTCTTCAAATGAATATTGACCTGAGGTTTCAGCTATATTCTCAATCGCTTTAAACATAGGCATAGGGCCACAGGTATAGAAATAGTCGTAATCATCTGTGAAAGCATCGGTAACAAAACCCTTGATACCATATGAGCCGTCAACCGTTGTAACCCTGACATCACAGCCTAAGGACTTAAACTCATCTTCAAAAAAGATTTCATCCTTAGTATTAAAACCCAAAATAACGGTTGGCTTTTGACCGTCCTTGATAAGACTTTTTGCAAGCATATACATAGGCGGAACACCCACACCTCCGCCAATCAAAAGCGGTCTTGAGGATTTTGAAATATCATAGCCATTGCCGAGACCTGTAAGCACATCGAGTGATTCGCCAATCTCAAGCTCAGCCATTTGCTGTGTTCCGCTGCCAACAACCTTATAGATTACGGTGATTGATGCAGCATCGCAGTCACACACGGAAATCGGTCGCCTTAAAAACTTGCCGTCCAGCTTAATATTTATAAATTGACCGGGAGCGGTAACATATTGTGTATCACCCTCCAAAATCATTTTATAAACATCTTTTGCAATTTTCTCATTACATAAAATTTTATAAATATTTTGCTTATACATAAACTCAATTCCTTATTCGGCATCAATGGTAGATACGCCGAGTGTAATCTCTTCCAGAACATCAAGAAGCACATTAACTGTATCCAGTGATGTAAACATGGTAACATTATTTTCAACGGCAGCACGTCTGATTTCGGAGCCGTCTGAATGGGAGTCACCGGCATTTATATCAATTGTATTGATAACATAGGCAATATGACCCTGACGTAGCGCCATCAAAATTTCATCACTCTCATCAAGGGTAAGTTTTGCACGCACTCTTGTGCGAATACCATGAGATTTAAGGTAATTTGCAGTACCCTCTGTCGCTTCAATATTAAATCCGAGTTCATAAAAGCGCTTAATAAGCGGAAGTGCCCTCGGCTTATCCTGGTCGGCAATGGTAACAAGCACTGTGCCGTAATTGGCAACATTAAGTCCCGATGCCTGAATTGCCTTATAAAGTGCTCTGGTAAGCTTTTTATCATAGCCAATTGCTTCACCGGTCGATTTCATTTCAGGAGAAAGATAGGTGTCCATACCCTTAAGCTTAGAGAAGGAGAAGGCAGGCGCTTTAACATACCAGCGCTTCTTTTCTTCAGGATAAACCTCTGTTATTCCCTGTTCTTTAAGAGAATGCCCCAAAATAACCTGTGTGGCAATATGAGCCATCGGAACCGTTGTAGCCTTTGAAAGAAACGGAACCGTTCTTGACGAACGAGGATTAACCTCAATAACATAAACATCATCATTGTCATCGGCAATAAACTGAATATTATAAAGTCCTACAATGCCGATTGCTTTGCCGAGACGAACCGTATAATCCAGTATTTTATCCTTTACAGACTGCGATACCGAGAAGGTTGGATAAATTGAAATAGAGTCACCTGAGTGAACACCTGTTTTTTCAACATGCTCCATAATACCCGGAATAAATACATCTTCACCATCACAGATTGCATCTACCTCAAGCTCTCTGCCCATAATATACTTATCAACCAGCACGGGCTGCTCAGTATTGATTTCAACAGCAGTCTGAAGATAATGACGAAGCGACTCCTCGTTTGCAACAATCTGCATAGCACGGCCGCCGAGAACAAATGACGGACGAACAAGAACAGGGTAACCAATTGAAGCTGCTACACGCACACCTTCTTCTATACCGGTAACTGCAAGTCCTTTTGGCTGAGGAATGCCCAATTCTTCCATAACTTTTTCAAAGCTGTCTCTGTTTTCTGCCCTGTCGATTGCTTTAACATCTGTACCTATAATCGGTACTCCGAGTGCATCAAGCGGAGGTGCAAGATTAATTGCAGTCTGACCGCCAAGCGATACTACTATACCCAAAGGATTTTCAAGTGTAATAATATTCATTACGTCCTCAACGGTAAGCGGTTCAAAATACAGTTTGTCCGAAGTGGTGTAATCGGTTGATACGGTTTCAGGATTATTATTAATAATTATAGCCTCATAGCCGGCATCGCGGATGGACCAGATAGCATGAACCGTTGAATAGTCAAATTCGACACCTTGACCGATACGGATAGGACCTGAACCTAGAACAATTATTTTTTTCTTATCTGACACAACAGACTCATTTTCCTGCTCATAGGTCGAGTAAAAATAAGGCACATATGAAGCAAACTCTGATGCACAGGTATCAATCATCTTGTAAACAGGCATCACATTATTCGCTTTTCTGAGGTGGAAAACCTCTGCCTGTGTCATATTCCACAAACGGCCGATATATTCATCTGACACGCCCATTTTTTTAGCGTCCTTCAGTATTTCAATATTACCGACATTCTCTTTTAACGGTATTTCAAAATCGACAATATTTTTAAATTTTTCAAGAAAAAACATATCAATCTTGGTAGCATTATAAATCCTGATAAGGTCAACGCCCAGGCGTATAAGCTGTGCAATTGCAAACAGCCTGTCATCCGTACCATTCTTGATATATTTAATAAGCTCCTCTTCCGAATACCCGTCAAACTTTTTATCATAAAGATGACACACGCCGGTCTCAAGTGAACGCACAGCTTTGAGCAGACTTTCTTCCATGGTGCGACCGATTGCCATAACCTCACCGGTAGCCTTCATCTGCGTGTTCAAAGTATTATTGGCATCAGCAAACTTATCAAACGGAAAACGTGCAATCTTGGTTACAACATAATCAAGTGTAGGTTCAAACGAAGCGGGCGTATTGGCAATCGGAATTTCATCAAGATGCATTCCCACGGAAATTTTTGCAGACACTCTTGCAATCGGATAACCGGATGCTTTTGAAGCAAGAGCTGAAGAGCGGGACACTCTTGGGTTAACTTCAATAAGATAATACTGAAAGGAATGCGGGTCAAGAGCAAACTGAACATTACAGCCGCCTTCAATTTTAAGTTCTCTTATGATTTTAAGAGCAGAATCGCGAAGCATATGGTACTCTTTATTTGTAAGTGTCTGAGAAGGAGCAACAACAACCGAGTCACCTGTATGAACACCGACAGGATCAATATTTTCCATATTGCAAATGGTGATTGCCGTATCATTGGCATCACGCATAACTTCATACTCAATTTCTTTATAGCCTTTGATACTCTTTTCAACAAGTACCTGGTGCACAGGTGAAAGTGCAAGAGCATTTTTCATCATCAGCATAAATTCATCTTCATCATCAGCAAATCCGCCGCCTGTACCGCCTAGGGTGAAAGCAGGACGAAGAACAACAGGAAAGCCTATACGTTTTGCTGCTTCCAGTCCGTCCTCAAGTGTCTCGGCAATTTCCGAGGGAAGAACAGGCTCCCCCAGACTTTCACACAGTTCTTTAAAAAGTTCTCTGTCCTCAGCACGCTCAATAGCTTCAAAATTTGTACCGAGTATTTCAACATCACATTCCTTAAGCACACCTTTTTTAGCAAGCTGCACAGCAAGATTCAAGCCTGTCTGACCGCCTAATGACGGAAGAATTGCATCAGGTCTTTCGTGGCGTATAATACGAGCTACATATTCAAGATTTAACGGTTCCATATAAACCTTATCCGCTATATCTGTATCTGTCATAATCGTTGCGGGATTTGAGTTGATGAGTACAACCTCGTAACCCTCCTCACGAAGAGCAAGGCATGCCTGTGTTCCCGAATAGTCAAATTCGGCAGCCTGGCCAATAACAATAGGACCTGAGCCTATAACGAGTATTTTATGAATATCAGTTCTTTTAGGCATTATAAGCAGCCTCCTTTTCCATTAATGCAATAAACTCATCAAAAAGATAAGCGCTGTCCTGAGGGCCGGGAGCACTTTCGGGGTGATACTGAACAGAAAACAACTTGTTTTCTTCGGATTTTACACCCTCTGCCGTATCATCAAGAAGGTTTTTATGCGTAAGTGTAAGTGCAGTACCATCAAGCGAATTAACATCAACAGCATATGAATGATTTTGTGATGTAATTTCAATTTTGCCGCTGCCAATATTCATAACAGGATGATTGCCGCCCCTGTGTCCGAATTTCATTTTAAAGGTTTTTGCTCCCATGGCAAGAGAAATCATCTGATGACCGAGACAAATTCCGAATATAGGAAGCTTGCCTTTAAGCTCTCGCACAACGCTGATAACCTCCTGAACATCCTCAGGGTTGCCGGGCCCGTTTGACAGAAACAAGCCGTCCGGTCGCATATTCAGAATTTCCTGAGCTGTAATATTATAAGGGACAACCGTTACATTGCATCCCTTTTCATTCAGTTTTCTGATAATATTGTGCTTGATTCCGCAGTCAATTGCCACAACATCATATTTATGATTAGGTGTTCTGGAATACCAGCGCTTTTTACAGCTTACCCTTGACACCATATCATTTGGAATTTCGTATGCCCTTACTTTTTCAAGAGCCTCGTTATAAGGCACATCTGCACCGCAAATCATCACCTTTTGTGAGCCCTCGTCACGAATGATTCTTGTAATCATTCGCGTATCCACACCGCTGATACCAGGAATATCATATTCATCAAGAACCTCTGAAAGTGTCTTGGTATAGCGAAAATTTGACGGCAGGTCATTATATTCGCGAACAATCAGTCCGCCCATTGTAGGAATTCGCGTTTCATAATCCTCATCGGTTACACCGTAATTACCAATCAGCGGATAGGTCATACATACCATCTGGTCCGTATAGCTCGGATCGGAGATAATTTCCTGATATCCCACCATAGAAGTATTAAATACAATTTCGTTTATGGCCTCTTTGTCGGCACCAAAGCCGTAACCATAAAATTCTTTTCCGTTTTCAAGAACAATTTTTTTATTAAACGGTTTCATAAACAATCTCCCCTCTATATATTGTTAAAAGGTTTTCACCCTGTAATTTCCAATCCTTAAACGGTGTGGCTTTGCCCATTGTAACAAAATTCTGCGGATTTACAATCCAAGTCTTATCTGCATCAAGTAAAGCCAAGTCGGCAACTGCACCCTCTTTTATTTCACCGCCGTCAATTTTGAAAATCTCTCTTGGCTTAACGGCCATCATTTCAACAAGCTTTTCAAGTGTAATAATACCGGTTTTAACAAGCTTGGTATTCAAAACGGCAAATGCTGTTTCAAGCCCTACAACACCCATAGCCGATTTAGCAAGTCCCTTTGATTTTTCCTCCGGTGAATGCGGCGCATGATCGGTGGCAATAACATCAATCGTACCATCCAGCACACCTTCAATAAGTGCCTGTTTATCTTCTTGGGTTCTTAGCGGCGGATTCATCTTGAATCTACCGTCCTCCTGCAAATCCATGTCGCACATTGTAAGATAATGCGGACCTGTTTCACAGGTTACCTTTACCCCTTTCGCCTTAGCCTTTCTGATAATATCCACACTCTCTTTGGTGGATATATGGCACACATGATACTGACAGCCTGTCTCCTCGGCAAGACGGCAGTCACGCTCTATCTGTTTCCATTCGGATGCACTGCAGATTCCCTTATGATTATGCAGCTTTGCATACGCGCCGTCATGGATATAACCGCCGTTTAAAAGATCATTAACCTCACAGTGCGCAGATATTATTTTGCCGAGTTCTGCACATTCGGTCATAGCCCTGTGCATCAGCTGTTCGGTTTGAACTCCGGTTCCGTCATCCGAAAAACCGACCACCTTATCTGCAATGGATTTAAAATCAATTACTTCACCTGTGCCTTTTCGATGCTTTGTAATTGTGCCGAAAGGCAGCACATCAATAACAGCATCTTTTTCTATAATATCGGTTTGTGCCTTAAGGTTTTCTTCATTATCAGGAGCAGGATTAAGATTAGGCATTGTGCACAAAGCAGTATAGCCTGCCCTTGCACCTGCCATAGAGCCTGTCCTTATTGTTTCCTTATAAGAAAAACCGGGCTCACGAAGATGTGTATGAACATCAACGAAACCCGGAATTAAGAAATACTTATCCTGCGCATCAACAACACGGTCAACGCCATCTGATAAAATAGAAATACCAAGGCTATGAATTCTCCCGTTCTTAATGAGAACATCCGACTTTTTAAATGATTTGTTTGTATATACCAAAGCATTCTTTATTAGCAAAGTCATAATTCACAATCCTTTCTGTTTTAAGATATTATAATATTTTTACTCTACCAAGTCAATATAAAAATATTTAACATAACTATTTACTTTAGTTATTCTTTATAATATAATTAATTTGATTTTTCTTGATGGAGCGATATCTATGAAATTAACTGTTATCGGAGGCGGAGGAGTACGCTCGATGTTCCTCGCCAAAAGCATTGCCCAAAAAGCAAAGACGCTTAATATCAGTGAGCTTGTTTTTATGGATAATGATGAAAAAAAGCTCAATATTTACGGAACGATGGCAAAAAAAGTGTCGAATCTTCTGTGTCCTGAATTAAACTTCATACTGACAACCGATGCAAAAGAAGCCGTTAAAAATGCGCATTACGTAATCACCACCATAAGAGTAGGCGGTGATAAAATGCGGGTAAAGGATGAGCGTATTGCTCTTGATTTAGGACTTTTAGGTCAGGAAACAACAGGCGCTGCCGGCTTGTCCTTTGCTATGAGAAGCATCAGTGCTTTGGCAAAATATTGTGAACTGATAAAAGAATATGCTGATCCAAACTGCAAAGTATTTAATTTCACGAACCCTGCCGGTGTTGTAAGCCAGACTCTGCGCGATATGGGCTATGATTTTACATACGGAATTTGTGACGCACCCAGCGGTATGCTAAACAGCTTTGCCAAACTATACAATGCAGATGAAAATGCAGTGCGCGGTGAGGTTTACGGTCTTAATCATCTGTCGTATTTCAGCTCAATAACGCTTGACGGCAGAGAAATTATGGGTGAGCTTATAGAAAAAGATGAAGCATATTTAAAAACGGATATGCGCTATTTTGAAAAAGAGCTGTTAAAAGAACGCGGCTGTGTGCTCAACGAATATCTTTATTATTTTTATTATCGTGAAAAAGCAATTGCAAACATACTTAAAGCCGAAAAAACCCGCGGCGAGCAAATTTGCGAAATAAATGAAAAGATGACCGAAGAACTCAAATGCACAGATATAGAAAATGATTTTGAAAATGCCTTTAAAATTTTTGAATACTGGTATGGAGTAAGAGAAAACAATTATATGGCATCCGAAACAGGAGTAAAAAAGCAAACGCCATGGCACTTTGATATTTATCAAAAGGATTCGGGAGGTTATGCAGGCGTAGCACTTAAATTCATAGAAATTATGCAAAACAAGGGCAGCGACACCATGATTTTATGCCTTCCAAACGGTGATGCCATTGACGGACTTAAACCGGATGATGTGGTAGAAATCACATGTGACATAACACCAAACGGTGCAATTGCACATCATTTCGGTAAGGTTGACGAGCA
This sequence comes from Ruminococcaceae bacterium UBA7080, assembly GCA_002493595.1. Classification (GTDB taxonomy): domain Bacteria; phylum Bacillota; class Clostridia; order Oscillospirales; family Acutalibacteraceae; genus Eubacterium_R. The sequence goes on from DKZG01000027.1 coordinate 74,704, forward strand.
AAACCTTGAACTGATAAGACGGGTAAAAATATATGAGCGTCTTGCAAGCAAAGCTATAAGAGAAAAGTCAATACAAAGTGCAGTTGAAGCGCTTACTCTTCACCCGCTTGTAAACAGTTACTCGCTGGCAAAAGAACTTGTTCAAAAATATATTGAACTCAATAAAGATTACATAGGAGAATGGAAATAATGGCGTTTATAGCAGGTGCAGGTGCGACAAATGTTGACCTTTTATATCAGGGTTTTGAACGGCTTGCCGGAGTAGGAGAAGAGCTTTACTGCAAGGACTTTTCACTTCAGCTGGGAGGAGGACTTCCGGCAACACTCATTAATCTCGGAAGACTTGGAATTGAAACCAAAATAGCTACTGAGCTTGGGACAGACCTATTTTCACAATTTGCAAAAGAAAAGTTTTCTGAAAACGGCGTAACACCAATAAATCTTTACAGCGGTGACAAAATACCGCTTAATATTACCTCGGCAATCATTTTGCCAAAGGACAGAACCTTTTACACCTATGGTCAGGGATCTATTGAGCCTGATGAGAAAGCCTTGGATACATTTTATGAAATTGCAAAGGGTGCAAAAATATGTATGATGCAGCTTGGCGGCTTTCTGCCCGTTTACAGAAAGCTTAAGGAAGAAGGCACTATCCTTGTGCTGGACACAGGCTGGGATGATGAGATGAGCTTTGATAAATATGACGAATACTTAAAACTTGCCGATTACTACACACCAAACAGAAAAGAAGCATTAAAAATCACAGGTACAGATAATGAAAAGGATGCAGCCTACGCCTTAAAGAAATATTTTGACAAGGTAGTCGTAAAGGTTGATGCTGACGGCTGTATAGGTATTGATGGTGATGATTATTTCTTCTGTCCCGGTATTGATGCGTTTAAAAATGTTGATTCAACAGGTGCAGGAGATGCATTTCTTGCAGGCTTTATGTATGGCTTATTTTATGATTATCCGCTTAAAGACTGTATTGAATACGGCAATATAACCGGAGGCAAAGCTGTAACAGCAGTAGGTGCACTGAGCGGTTATGTTAATGAAAAGGAACTACTGGAATATAAAAGTAAAATTTAATAAAATATTGCAGAAAGACAACAGCACCCCCAAAGAGGAATACTCTTTGGGGGTGCTGTCATTTAATGCGTGAGACATAGTTTTCTTATAAAAGTTTATTCAACAGTTACTACTTTGGCCAGGTTTCTGGGCTTATCAACATCAAGACCTTTATCAGACGAAACATAGTAGGCCAAAAGCTGCAGTGAAACCACTGCGGGTATAAGCATAAATTCATCGTCCAGCTCGGGCAGCTCAAAATAGTTTTGCATATCATCACTTTTAAGCGACTTGCGAACAAAAGTAATAACATCCGCACCTCTTGACTGGACCTCGCGGATATTTGATATCTGCTTAGATACAAGATACTGCTGTGTAACAAGAGCAATTACGGGTATGCCGCCTGTAATAAGTGCAATGGTACCATGCTTAAGCTCACCTGATGCAAAAGCTTCGGAATGAATATAAGAAATTTCCTTAAGCTTTAATGAAGCTTCAAGCAAAGCAGGATAATCAATCCCCCTGCCAATCATAAAGGCATGCTCTGCTGTCAGCATTGATTTTGAAAGGCGATGAATATCAGCTCTTCTTTCAAGAACATTTTCAACTGCTGCCGGTACTTTATTAAGCTCGCTTATGAAATTAGAAACACCCTCATAATTCAAAGTTTGCTTAAGATACGCTATCTTTGCCGTAATCAGGTAAAATACTGCTACCTGCGTTGTATACGCCTTTGTTGAAGCGACTGCAATTTCGGGCCCTGCATCCGTATAAATCACATTGTCACTCTCACGTGCAATGGATGAACCGCGTACATTTACAATGGAAAGTGTATCTGCACCTTTTTGCCTTGCATATTTGAGTGCCTCAAGTGTATCAATCGTTTCGCCGCTCTGCGAAACACATATAACAAGTGTGTCTTTATCAATTATAGGATTGCTGTACATATACTCACTTGCCATATGAACGGATACCGGCAATGCACAAACACTTTCGATAAGCTGCTTGCCTATAAGACCTGCATGCATCGCTGTTCCGCAGGCAATTACGGAAATACTTTTGCATCTTTCAAAAATAGCGTCATCAACCTTATCGCCCGAAAAATCAGGCATTGAATCAGAAATTCTGGATAAAATCGTCTTTTCAATCACTCTTGGCTGCTCCATAATTTCTTTCTCCATATAAAATGGGTAACCGCATTTGCCATTGCTTTTGATATCCCAGTCAAGCCTGAGCATTTCAACATCAACCGTATTGCCTGAAAAATCTTTAATATCAAAACCATCCTTCGTTATCCTTGCAACAGTAAATTCAGGCAGTACAAAATAATCCTCGCTGTATTCCCCTATCGCTGTAATATCAGATGCTATATAAACACCGTTTTCATTTTGACAGCAAACAATAGGGCTTACATTTCTGACAGCAAAAACAGTATCCGGAATACTGTCAAACATAATTGCTAATGCATATGTGCCTGAAAGCTTTTTAACAGCACTTATAATTGCATCTTCAGCTTCACCGTTAAAACATCTGTCTATCAAAGCAGCCGCAATCTCGCTGTCCGTCTGCGATTTAAGCTTATCAGCAACATTAAGTGTATTTTTTATTGTTTCATAATTTTCAATAATTCCATTATGAACAACCGTAACATTGCCGAATTTATGAGGATGAGAGTTTGCATCACTCACACCGCCGTGTGTTGCCCATCTTGTATGACCGATACCTGTATTACCCTTAACATCAGATGTTTTTTTCTCAAGTCTTTCAACTCTGCCCTCACATTTAACAGTAAGGCATTCTTTAAAATCAGGATGATAAACTGAAATTCCCGCACTGTCGTATCCCCTGTATTCAAGTGACTTAAGACCCTTTAACAAAATTCCTCTTGCGTCGCTGTAACCTGTATATCCGATAATTCCACACATAAATTTTCTCCATTTCAGTATATTAATGAGTCATTGAAATATCATCTTAGTATAATTATCATATGACTATAAGTTTAAAATAATTCCTTCGCTGAAAAGTTTTTGTGGCAGCTGTTGCCGGCTGCTTTTGTCTTTTCATCTCGCACCGAAGGAGGTACGAAAGAGCATCCGCCGAAAATTCGATAACTCTTTTCCTCGTCATCCTGCTCAAGGCAGGCTCATGGCGCTATGAAGAAAACCATGCCGTATTATCACGCATTAAATTGTCAAGGTACAAGGCAGTAAATCCGCCAAAAAAATGATAACACAACCCAAACAGGTTGTCAATTAAATAAATTATGAATAAAAAGATTGATTAAATATATATTTTAAGTATAATAGATACTGTGTTTATATCTTAAAATAATGCGGAGGATATGATGGACATAGTTATTATTGGTGCCGGCAGACTCGGTATCGGACTGGCAATCAGCCTTTCAAATGAAGAACATAATATTACGGTTATTGATTACAATGCAACCAGAGTAGAGATGCTTGTTGACAAATATGATATTCAGGGAATAAGCGGCAGCGCAACGCACATAGACGTACTCAGACAGGCTCAGGTTCCCGAAGCTGATTTGGTAATCGCCACTACACACTCAGATGAAAATAATATCTTGGTATGCCTAATGGCAAAAAAGCTCGGTGCAAGCTATACCATTGCAAGAGTAAGAAATCCGGAATATAATGCACAATTTGAATTTATGCGAAATGAACTCGGCATTTCTCTTATGATTAATCCCGATTTTACTGCTGCACTTGAAATCGGCAGAATCATTCAGTTTCCGGAAGCGAATAATATTGAAACCTTTGCAAACGGCAACATTGATATGGCAGAATATAAAATCACACAAAATTCAAATCTCTGCGGCAACAGCATCGGCAGCATATCATAAAAGCTAACAGATAATATGCTGATATGTGCAGTTGAGAGAGAGGATGAGGTTTACATTCCGAATGGTAATTTTGTACTGAATCCCGGGGATAAAATCCATGTTACCGGTGCTCATAAAGAGCTTGCCAATATCGGAAAAGCACTTATTAATTCAAAAAGAAAAACGATTAAGAACATAATGATTATAGGCTGTTCCCGAGTTGGTATATATCTTTCGGACATGCTGGTTAATCTCGGCAAAAATGTTGTTATAATTGAAAAAGACAGAGAAAAGTGTGAAATTCTTTTTGATATGGTACCTGATGCAACCATAATTAACGGCGATGCAAACGACCATGAATTTCTGATTGAAGAAGGCATAGAAAAAATGGACGCTGTAGTAACCTTAACAGATACGGATGAAATCAATTTTCTCGTATCATTTTATGCACAAAAAATCGGAATTCCCAAAACAGTTACAAAAGTTAAAAACAACCGTCTCAGCAGAATGCTTGATGACTTAGGACTTGATTCGCAAATTAATGTCAGTGACCTTTCGGTATCGACAATCACCCAATATGTCAGAGCAAAGGAAAACATCAGCTCATCCTACATGAAAACACTGTACAAGCTTGTTGACGGCAAGGTTGAGGCAACGGAATTCCTTGCAGGCGATTACGTTACCTTTCTTAACAAGCCTTTGTCCAGGCTAAGAGTAAAAAAGAATGTGCTTATTGCGGCAATCAACAGAAACAATGAGATTATCTTTCCGAACGGAAATGATACAATAAAGGCTAATGACCTTGTAGTTGTTGTATCCAAGGACAGACGGCTTAAAAGTCTTAACGACATTCTTCAATAGGAGTAAACGCAAAAGCTATGAATTATAAAGCTGTATTATATATATTAGGAAAAATCTTTATAATACTCGGTGCATTGATGCTGCTGCCGTTTTCCATTGCAGTTTATTATAATCTTAATGGATTTCCTGAGGCGAGCTACAAATCCTTTATCATCCCAATTGTTATTTTAATTGTATCGGGAATTGCACTGACATTAAAAAAGCCTAAAAGCTTCAGCATATATTCGAAAGAAGGGTTTGTCATATGCGGACTGGGATGGATCATTATGTCTGTATTAGGTGCTCTTCCCTTTGTTATCAGTGGCTGCATACCAAATTTCATTGACGCGGTTTTTGAAACGGCATCCGGCTTTACAACCACAGGATCGACGATTCTTACGGAAATTCATTCACTTCCTAAATCCATTTTATTCTGGCGCAGTTTTACACATTGGATAGGCGGCATGGGCATTCTTTCGTTTATGATTGCAATTGTACCCAAAGCCAAGGGAAATTCAATGTTCATCATGAAAGCCGAAGTTCCGGGTCCGTCTGCCAGCAAGGTGGTATCCAAAATTGCCGACAGCGCAAGGATTCTTTATATTATTTATTTTGTAATGACTATTATCGAAATACTTGTTCTGTTTTTCGGCAGCAGAATAACAGGCGATAATATACGCCTTTTTGACTGTGTTGTAAATGCATTTGCCACAGCAGGTACAGGCGGATTTTCAGTCTTAAACAATTCTATTGCCGGATACCAAAGTCCTTTTACCGAATGGGTATTGATTGTGTTTATGTTCCTTTTCGGAGTGAACTTTAATCTGTACTTCTTTTTGCTTACTAAAAAAGTTTCAAACATATTTAAAGATGAGGAACTTCGCGGCTATATTATAATCAATCTAAGTGCTGTGATTTTAATAACACTGAACATCTACTCTATGTACGGAAATCTGTCAACTGCAGTCAGAGACTCCTTTTTCAGTGTAAACACCGTTATGAGTACCACCGGTTTCTGTACTGCTGACTTTAATCAGTGGCCGACCTTTTCCAAGGTAATACTGATTATTCTTATGTGTATAGGATGCTCAGCCGGCTCTACAGGAGGAGGTCTTAAAGTCGTTCGACTTGAACTATTTATTAAGCAAATGATTTGTGACCTTAAACAATCGCTGCGTCCGCATGCGGTGATGAATGTCCGCCTTAACGGCAAGACTGTTGACAAAAAAATAATGAAAAGTGTATCATCCTATTTAAACATTTATGTCATAACACTTGTGGTCTCCGTTTTTCTTATTTCTCTTGATAATTTTGATCCGACTACAAGTTTTACATCAGTTATAGCTTGTTTAAACAATATTGGCCCCGGGCTTGAGGCAGTAGGGCCTGTAGGAAATTTTGCAGAATTTTCTGTACTGTCAAAACTGGTATTGATTTTTGATATGCTTGCAGGACGTCTTGAGCTATTGCCGATTCTTTTACTGTTTAATCCCAATACTTGGAGAAAAGCTAAATAGAATATGACTCATATGCAAAAAGCTGATACAAGGTTTTCCTTGTATCAGCTTTTTATTCTATTACTTCTTATTTTAATTTAGAGAAAATCCTTCTAACTGTACCGGCCGCAGCACGTTTCAGCTTTTTATAATTATGAACAGCCATATTGGGCTTAAACACCTCATCGACAATTCTTTTGCAGGAATTGCCATCCTCATATGTGAGATATTTATTTTTAAAAGCAGCTATTTTTTGGGTACACTTTTGCATTTCAATGTCAATATTCTTAACGGCACGGATAACCTCATCCGTATCAAATACAAGAGGTCCCGGCGCTTCTTTCTCAATATCGACATAAATGCCTCTCAAATTATCACGGTAGTCCTCTAAATCATAGGTAAAGAAAAGCATTGGCTTGTCTAAAAGAGCATAATCAAACATTACAGATGAATAGTCTGTAATCAGAATATCAGAGATGATATATAAATCCTCTACAAAGCTATATGCATTAAAATCAAAAATAAATGCATCATCTGCCGGAATGGAATAGCCTGAAGCAGCAAAATAATGAATTCTTATCAAAATGATATATTCATCACTAAGCTCCTGACGCATTTTTTCAAGGTCAAGCTGCATATCAAACTTATTGCGAACGCGCCAAGTCGGAGTATAAAGAATAATTTTTTTATCAAGCGGAAGATTTAACTTCTTTTTTATACTTTCAATCTTTTGGGGAGTATTATTGAAAAGAATATCAGTTCTCGGATATCCTATTCTTAATATATTCTTATTGTAATGATAAATCGGCTGCGCTTTTTCCTCCATAAAGCTGCCCTGGACAACAAGATAATTCCAACGGTTTACCTTTTCGGCAAAATTATCCTGCTGCATTTTTGTTGCAAGTTCACCGGGAACATCATATCCGAGCGTTTTAAGCGGAGTACCATGCATAGTCTGAATTTCAATCTGACCATCACGCTTCACATACTCATCAGGGAAATTAACATTATTTACAAGATACTTTGCCTTTGCGAGATAATGATAATACTCAAGTGAACCGCGTCTTACTCTTTTTGCCCTGCCGTTAATCGGCATTCTTTCTTCATTAAATGCCCAAACACATTTGTACTCAGGATAAAACTTGTCAATATATTCATATATATACTGTGGATTACAGCTGTATTTTGCACCCCACATCGACTCAAACACAATCAATTTCGGGTCTATTTTTTCATCCCTGAACTTAGGATAATGTTCAGCCAGCAAAGCCTTTCGCTTGTTCGGTGTATTTTCCTCTTCTCTCCAAAGCTGTGTGCATCTGAGTCGGATATTACCTTTAACGGCTCTATAGCAATTGATTTCGAGCGTATCAAAATGCACTGTCAACTTGTAAAATTTTCTGCTGAAGATTTCGTGGCTTTCTATTACACCGTTTTCATCCTCATAAGCCACATGCAAATCACGCGTACTGGTATATAAGTTTTTTACGATGCGTTCATTTGTAAAATTAACCGTAAAGCTACAATTTATTTTCCCTTCTTTTAAGGTGCATTTGGATTTTGCAAAAACCATCCTTTCACCTGTAACGCCGACAATTTTGTATAAAACAGCGGTCTTTGCATTAAGAAAGTTTGGATTTTCACTGATGGCAGATGTTTTAAATCTGATTTTATCATCAATCTGAGTCATACTGCCAAGTGAAGTTATACTGTTTTTAACAATAAAACGCAGCTCATTATTTTTATTGGTCATAAAAATTGCTGCCGGATTACAATCGCTTTCAATAACAACCTTTTTGCTTCTGTGAAGAAGTTTGCTTAGGCTGCCGTCAGAATGGATTAAATACATATTATGGGTTTTATCATTTTCGAATTTGTCGCAGCTGCAGGTGAAAACAATATTATCTTCGGTATCAAATACGATTTCATTTTCATCACGGTCAAATGTGACAATCCCCTTTGCCTCATTTTCAAGAGCAATGGTTACAAGATTATTTTCAACCGTAAAATCCTTGGCAAAATTGCTTTCATCCTTAATATAAATTCTAAGCTCTTTTAAGGCATCATAATCAATTTTAATATGCTTATTGCCAAAAACAGCTGCACTTTTAGCCGTAATCCTCTTAACACTTCTGAGGCGCTCAGAACCAACGGTCAATCTGTTTTCATAAAAAATCAGAATGCGGTTATAGCCTTCATTTTTTTCATTAATCTCTATATCGTTTAAATTAATATCAATTTTAAAGCCGGTTCCGTTATAATTATAATGCGTCGTTAAGCCTGTTTTTGAATCAAATGTCATACCGCTCATTTCGGTAATCTTTTTATTTTCAAAATAAGTAATCTTAAGAGGTGTCAGATACTGGGTTTTTTCGTTTTCAAGATAGGCAGTTATTTTTTGCTGGCTTGCTTGGGAAATATTCACTCTGCTTTTATATAAGTAGGCTGAAATTTCAATTCCGTCATCCTTTATTAAAACATCCGTAACATTTTTATTGAGCTGATACTGCTTAAGCTCAAGCGTTACATCGCGTTGCTTTAAGGTAAACAAATCATCTGCAAGAGATATAATAAACCGATTCCCTCTCTCTTCAATCCTTGCATTGTAATAATCCTTGTTCTGATAAGCAAACAGCGCAAGCAGCTTTTCGAGATTGCGTGTTCTGACATACTCATACTTTTGCTGCGTTACAAGCGGAAGCTCGGAAAATACAGACTTATCAATCATTTCATCAATATAATTATTGATAATATCAAATGTCTGCATAGCCATTTCTTCTGTCATAAACTTACAGTTATTGACAGAAACCATCAAATCAATTTCAAGCTCTTTTTTCTGCTTCTGCTTAACTGCCTGTGCATCCACCCCGTTTTCTTTATAGAATTTATCAAGCATTTTCATAATGATAATTCTGTCAGTCAGGTTTCTAAGATTATTGCTGTTTTGTGTAATGGATTTTGTTGCACCGTCACGTACTCGCCAATAATAATAGGTACTTTCAACTACAGAAACATTATTGGCCCTAAAATGCATCGGAATGGTAACCGGAATATCCTCAAACAGAATATTTTCGGGAAATGCAAAACCGTTTTCAAGATAAAATGAACGTCTGATAAGCTTATTCCATGAGGTTGTATCATAAACAAGACTCGGGCATTTTGTTATGTGTGTACAATCTAAATCTATATTTTTAAACAAAAGCTGATGAAGACTGGAAGCCCATACAGATTTTGAATTAAACCTTACAACATTGCATATTGCCATGTCGCTGTCATTTCGCTTGGCATAAGTATACATCTTCTCATACATATCAGCTGACATTGTATCATCTGAATCAACAAAGGCAATATACTCACCCCTTGCAAACTGTACACCGTAATTTCTTGCACAGCCAAGACCGCCGTTTTCTTTATAATGATAATGGCAGTTCGAATATTCGTCATCAAAGCGCTTGGCAATTTCACCGCTGGAATCGGTAGAACCGTCGTCAATCATAATAATTTCGATGTTATCTTTGGTCTGGTTTAATATCGCGTTAATACATTCCTCTAAATATTCTTCGACATTATATATAGGGACTATGACGCTTATATCAATTTCATTTATTTCTCTTTCCATTTAGCACCTCTGTATATAATAAAGCTATTATATAAATAAATATTATATATAATATAGTTATTATTGTCAATATTCGCCAAAATTAAAAGCTTTTAAATAATTTTTTTACAGCGGATACTGCTTTCTTTAATCCGGATTGGCCTGTTTCACAAGGCTGACCAAGCTTCAACACATTCTCAACAATCATTTTGCATGACTGCGCATTTTCATATGTAAGATATTTATCTTTGAAAGCTTCTACTCTGTGCTGACATCTTTGCATCTCGCTGTCTATATTCTCTATCACAGCAATCAGTTCTTCATTGTTATACACAATCGGACCGGGAGATTCTTGCTCAATATCCACATAGAGTCCGCGAAGATTATCACGGTAATCCTCCAAATCATACAAAAAGAAGATCATCGGTTTATCAAGCAGTGCATAATCAAACATTGCCGAAGAATAATCCGTAATCATTAAATCCGAAGCAATATACAAATCCTCAACACTTCGGTATGAGGTAAAATCATAAACAAACTTATTATCCGGCTCAAACGTACTGCATTTTGAACTCAGATGATGAAGCCTTACAGCAATAACATAATCCTTACCAAGCACTTGACGCATTTTGTCAAGATTAAGCTGCATATCAAATGCCCCTCTTGTTCGCCAGGTAGGTACATATAAAATGATTTTTTTATCTGTCGGAAGTCCGAGAGCATCTCTGATTTGCTTTACTTTTTCAGCCGTAACATCAAACAGGATATCGGTTCTCGGATACCCGCACCTAACAATTTCCTTTTCAAAATTAAAGCAATCATAGGCCTTATTCTCCATGAACCGGCCCTGTACGATAAGATAATCCCAACGCCTGTTCTTTTCAAGATATATTTTTTTACTGCTTTCATTAGGAAAATCGCTTCTTACATCAAGTCCAAGTGTTTTAAGCGGAGTACCGTGCATCGTCTGAATTTCAATCTGACCGTCACGCTTCACATAATCCGTTTCAAAATTAACATTATTAATAAAATACTTTGCCGTGGCAAGATAATGGTAATATGCCTGCGAATCTCTGCGAACTCTTTTGCCTTTTCCCTTAATCGGCATTCGCTCATCATTCAGTGCCCAAATACATTCATAGTCAGGATAATACGCATCAATATACTCATAAAGATACTGCGGATTACAGCTGTATTTTTTACCCCACATTGACTCAAATACAATCCGCTTTTCGTTTATTTTTTCTTCCCTGTACTTAGGATAATTTTTAGCTGTGAGTGACTTTCGTTTCTGCTTTGTGCTTTCCTCCTCGCTCCAAAGCAAAGCCGATTTTAATCTGATATTGCCGTTAACACCTCTGTAAATGCTGATCTCCAACGAAGAAAAACGCATTACGGTCTTATAGAACTTTCTGCTGAAAATAATTTCTGACAGAAGCTCATCACCATTTTTATTATAATAGGCAATATAAAAATCACGCATGCCGCTGTAGAGATTATCCGTAATACTTTTGCTTTTAAAATGAACTGAAAAACTGCAGATTATTCTGTTTTCCGACACTCTGCACTTAGACTTGGCAAAAATTGTTTTGACACCGGAAATTTCATCATTCACATAAAGAGCAGCTGATGACGGAGGGGTTAAGAAATGCCTACCTGTTGCTTCTGTTTTTAATATAACAGAATTGGCTGCACAAAACATATTGCTTACCACTGTAATACTGTCAAGCAGTGAAAATCTAACAAAATTATTTTTATTTGTTCTGAAAACTGCACAGGTATTGCCGCTGCTTTCCACAAGAATTTTTTTATCACGGTAAAGAAGCTTATCTTCAGAATCGTCACGGTTAACGACGTAACAATAATATGACAAATCCCGCTGACATTTATCGGCAGAAAGAAAGAATTTTTTATTATCCCTGCTCGCAAGCTCTACGGTTTCACCATTCTCATTCTTGGCTATCAGCTTAAATACGGGGGTTTCAGTCTCTACAAAAATATAATCAGGGTCAACATAAAGCTTATCTGCGAAACTCTGCTGTACATTTAAAAATACCCTAAGTTCCCTAAGCGCATCATATTCAAGGGCAACATATTTGTCCCCTAGAAGAATTGCACTGTCATTAGAGGGCTTTGAAGGACTTGCCAATCTGATTGTTCCCGATGAAAGCCTGTTTTCATAAAAAACCAAAATTTTATTATAGCCCTTACTTTTATCATCCACTGTCAGGCTATTTAAATCTATCTCAATTTTGAAGCCGGTGCCGTCATAATTATAGTTTTGCGTAATTTCGGTTACAGGATCAAACACAGTACCTCTGTCACGAGTTGCCAAGCCGTCATTTAACGGCGTAATCTTAAGTTCTGTCAAATGCTGCGTAAGCTCGTTTTCCAAATACACCTTAATACGCTGCTGTGAACAGTCGGTAATATTTACACGGCTTTTATAAAGATAGGCAAATAGTTCTATTTTATCCTTTTTCAGTGTAATGGCACTGATATACTTTTTCGGCTCAATTTCCTTAAGCTCATTCGTAATATCTCTGCTTGGAACAGTCAGAATATCATCAGGCGCGGTTATATAAAATCTGCCGTCGTGCTCACAAACCGGTGCATTAAAATAACTCGAATACTGATAGGACAGAACATTAATTAACCTTTCAACATCATATTCTCTGACGCATCTGTACTTTTCCTGCGAAATCAAAGACAAGTCATTGAAAACATCTGCATCAATGGCATCATCAATGTATTTGTTTATCAGTTTCAGGGACTCTTTAGCCAGCTCAATTGAAACGGATTTGCAGCCGTTAACAAATATCATCAAATCAATTTCAAGCACTTTTCTCTGTGCATTTCTGATACAGCTTTTATCTATATGATTTTCGGCTAGAAATTCATCGAGCATTTTTAAAACAGCAATTCTGTCCTTTAAATTATCAAGCTTGTCCGTATTTTGGGTAATGGACTTAGTGGCACCATCCCTAACCCTCCAATAATAATAGGTACTCTCAACAACTGACACATGATTCGCCTTAAAATGCATGGGAATGGTAACCGGAATATCCTCATACAAAATATTTTCAGGAAAAGAAAAACCATTTTCAATATAAAACGAACGCCTGATAAGCTTATTCCATGAGGTTGTATCATAAATCAGACTCGGGCACTTTGTTATGTGTGTACAATTTAAATCCACATCCTTAAACAGCAGCCGGTGCAAGCTCGAAGCGCGCACCGATTTTGAATTAAATCTCACAACATTACATATTGCCATGTCGCTGTCATCCCGCCTAGCATACAAATACAGCTTTTCATACATATCCTGTGAAACAAGATCATCTGAATCAATAAATGCAATATATTCGCCGCCCGCGCGCTGAACACCGTAATTTCTCGCGCAGCCAAGACCGCCGTTTTCTTTATAGTAATAATGAAAATTCGGGTGCTGTGCAGCAAAGCGCTTTGCAATTTCACTGCTGCTGTCAGTTGAACCGTCGTCAACCATAATCACTTCTAAATTATCCTTTGTCTGATTCAGCACAGACTCAAGACATTGCTCCAGATATTCCTCCACATTATAAATCGGAATAATAACGCTTATATCAGCTGCTTTGGTTGTATTCTTCATAGAGCACCTCATAAAATTTTTTATATCTATTCGTATTCCGTTTGCTCAGATTCCGCTTGTTCAGGCATTTTTCAGCCGTTTACTTTTACCAAATATAAAATAAAAATATTTATTCGCAATCATAATTACCGGAATCATTGCTACCATAATGAGTATAAGAACCACTGCCTGTGTAATGGGATGATAAAGCCAATCGGATAAATCAAAGCGGTTTAAAACAGCGGGCAGCGCTTTTCTGCATAAATAATAGTGGCAAAGCATAACGATGATTGAATTCCTGCCGTAAAATATCAGGGCTTTGGGAATAAATTTAAGCTTTGCTAAAAGCACGGATACCGCTAACACAAAAAAGCTGCCTAAAATAGAATTAGCAAAATAGAGGACAGCATTATGATATCGAAATACAGTCATATCTATACTGCCGTTTTTATGTGCCGATAAGGTAAGAAGGACAAAGATTGCAGCAACACCTAATACACAAATCATTGAAACGGCCTGTTTATTATTTTTGCGCAAATGGTTGTCAAACGCTTCATCCATTTTCAAGATACAGGCACGCATTTCACTGCCAAGCATGTAGAAGAAAAGGCCGGGAAGCGCCATAAGATACAGGCATCCGTAAAGCACATCTAATTTGCCGGAAAAGAAAACGAAAGCCACACAGGCAATTGCCGTAATATACTTAACTGCCTTATTTTTGCTGACAAAATAAAAGACTGTTTTTATAAAGAACAATGCAAACAAAAACCAAACAGGTCTGTTTACACATTTAAAACCGAAGCCGGCCAACGCCAAAGCGTTATTCGTTATCATCTGGACTGCAGCATCACCGCTAAAATGATGGATAGCTGCAAAAAGTACTGTATCTATTACAACAAAAACCAGATACGGCACATAAAGCGTTTTAAAATTCTTTTGAAAATAATCCTTAAAATTTGTTTTCTTTTTTGAAGCAAGGGCACCGGAAATAATAAAAAACAGCGGCAGATGAAACGAATAGATAAGTTCTCTGCTCACCTGCCCATCCGTATCAAGATGACCTAAAGCAACCAGTATTATTCCTATTCCCTTGGCAATATCAATAAAAGATTTCCTTGTATTGTTCCTATCCATTATAACTGAAAATTTTTAATATAGCTATCAATACAGCTCTGAATGATTTCCTCGGCAATCTCCTTAGGCTTAACCTCAGTAACAGATGTCATTTTTTCATGCTCAAGTGTTTTATAAACCTCAAAGAAGTGCTTAATTTCATCAAATCTATGGCTTGGCAGCTGGTCAATATTGCTGTAACCGTTATAATTAGGATCATTAACAGGAACGGCGATTATCTTTTCATCCTTCATTCCGCCGTCCTCCATAATTAAAACACCTATCGGAAAACATTCCACAATCGTCATAGGCTGAATTTGCTCACTGCACAATACAAGTACATCAAGCGGATCATTATCGCTGGCATAAGTACGCGGAATAAAGCCATAGTTAGCCGGATAATGAGTTGATGTAAACAAAACGCGATCAAGCTTGAGCATACCCGTTTCCTTATCCAGTTCATACTTATTTTTGCCGCCCTTTGAAATTTCAATTACAGCATAAAACTTGTCTTTTTTTATTCTTTTAGGTGAAATATCATGCCAAATATTCATATAAAAAACCTCCAAAATTACATCTTATATTATATAGTTTTATTATGTTTACCAAGATTGAAAACGGAACGGGTTAAAAGTTTTACAACCGAAATGCACCATTAACAAGCATTTTAACCTATCCGTTTTTAAGCGATATTGCTTTTTATTTTATCAAATGCTATACTTAACAGGGTGATAAATATGTTAAGCAAAATAAAAAGCATATATAAAAATTCTTTCGTATATAAAGGCATTGAAAAAAGCATCAATAAACGTTACAAAAAGCAGCTGACAAATGATTATTTTACAATACTGTGTCCCAATTGCATAGGCGGAGTCATTTACAACAGGCTTGGTAAAAGATTTGACAGCCCTACCGTTAACCTGACAATAAACACATCGGATTTCTGTGATTTTTTAATGCATCTGGATTACTATATCTCGCAGCCGCTGACAGACGCGGGATTTAACAGCCACAATGTCCCCTGTGCAGTTATAAAAGGCCTGGCCGACATACCCGACATCACAATAAATTTTATTCATTACAAAACCTTTGATGAAGGGTGCAAAAAGTGGAATGAAAGAAAAAAGCGAATAAACAAAGACAATCTGTATGTAATCATGTATGACATTGATGATTTAAACGAGGAGGATTACAATAAGGCGGGATATGCAGGTGTCGGCGATTTAACTAAATTTGAAAGTTTCAAATGCAACAATAAAATACTGCTTACAAGAAACAAAAACAATAAAAAGCCTTATGCACACTATATTGAGCCTGATTACAGCGGCCCCTATCCTCTCGTATATTTAACACGAAATGCTCTTGGACTGAATGTTTTTGAAAACAAGTGGGATTTCGTGAAATTTCTCAATAAAAAATAATATTTACCATTTACCCGGCAAAGAAATGCCGGGTTTTATATGTTTATGTTACTTTTACTTTTCTCTATCGGCATTTATAAACCAAGAAAATCAGCCACTCTTTTACAATTATTAAAATCGCGGTATTCGCTGACATAATCTAATACACGGTTTCTTTCCTTTTGAAAATCATCACGATTTTCCTTAACGCTTTTTATAAACGCGTAAAATTGTTCTATAGTTTTGATTTTTTCGCCCGGCATCATGGCATAAACATCGTCAAATGCAAAGCCAATTTCATAATCATTCATGTCATCAATCACATAACCTATCGGCTTATCAAGAAGCATATAGTCAAACGCAACAGATGAATAGTCGGTAAGAAGAGCGTCGGTTGAGTTTAAAATGGAATACAAATCTACTCCCTTGGTCCTAAAAAAACAATCATTTAAAATTAAAATATTACTGTTGCTTTCTACTTTAAAAACAGACTCGTCCTGGCCGGGGTGCATTTTAAGTATCAAAAGCATATTATTATCATGAAGCACTGAGTTAAGCTGCATAAATTGCTCCATATTTTCAATCAAAGGAATCCCTAAAGGAAAGTCTTTTTTTGAATCCGAACGCTCGGGATCATATTTAAGCCGGCGAAAAGTGGGAAGCCAGATAATAATTTTATCATACATTTTATCCGAAATTGCATGAACTGCATCACTGCTATTCTTGAGCACATCATTTCTCGGAAGACCTGATATGAACAATTTATTTCTATCTATCGAAATTTGATTTGAAAAAATATCTGCTATATTATCAGATGTGCATAATGCATAATCGACAAAATCGGGAGTATTAATAATACCTTTAACATTTTTCAAGGGCGGACAACCATGGGTAAGATAAACGCTTATTTGTGATGAATTTATCTTTACTATGGACACATTATCATATATAAGATATTTTGAAATACTGTGTAAAAATGTCTTTTTTAAAGAGGCATCTTTAAAATCAAACACATAGGTTCTTCTATTATTGACCTGATGGTATTCCTGTTTATCTCTTATAAGCCAAACAAATTTATATCTGTTGTATTTTTCATCATTGAGCAGATATTTATATAGTGCACCTGCATTTCCGTCAAGACCATTCAGACTTTCAAAAGCAATGATTTTGGGATTAAAACGACTGACTATGATTGAACTGATTTTTGTAAGCAAAAAACTTTTAAGCTTTGCTGAAACGGCTTTTAACAAATGAACAATACTGTCAAAAAACTTTTCATCTTTCAATATGTATTTAATCTTTATCAATCTTCTTTTTTTATGGTAAAGCTCCATCGCTTTATCGTAATTATCAGGATATTTTTGATAGCATTTAATGCGCGCCTTATTGAATTCATTTTCTCTGTCATCATACCATGATGCATTAAAATGGTGAATAGAAACCGTATTGCCTGTAATATTAATCTGATTGGTTTCGTAATCCTTAGGAGAAAAATAATCCTTTGGATATAAAGTAATTACACTTTCAAGCTTCTGATAAGTATTATCAAGTGCAACATTATATTTCTCTTTCAAAATGCGGGTAATCACATCAACATTTGTTGTTAAATCCCAATTGCCGTCAGGCAGAATAAAACTTCTGTTGTTATAATAGTTTAACATGCAATCAATAAGCTGATTTTCCTTTTTTGCTCCTATGACAGCTGTAGCAAACTGCTTGCTGTCTTCGAAACCTAAAAAGCCATCGTTATTAATAAACGCATCAAATCCCTTAATCAGTTCAACATCAGTATCCATATAAATGCCGCCGTATTCCTTAAGGGCATAAAGGCGTACATAATCGCTCACAAAAGCATATTTTTTTGCAGTATAGGCTTCTTCAACATAACGGTTTGAATGAATATTAAAATTATTTTCATTCCACTCAATAATTTTGTAATCAGGGCAATATTTTCGCCAGCTTTCAATACATTCCTTTGAAAGCGCATCCAGCTGATTACCGCCAAACCAGCAATAGTGTATAATCTTAGGTATCATTTTATGACCTCTTCTATTTTTTTATGATATGCATTATTTTTGACCTTAAAAATTCTCTTTCAGGCTTACCCAAAACAATAAAGCTATTAACAATACACGACAATACAGCAGTGATTGCGGCAGCAATCATAAGCTTCAGCCAGCTGTCAACTTGAAAAAAGTTTTTGAATAAAAACATTAATGCGGTAGTTATAACAATCGCAAGCAAATTTTTTAAAATAACAGAATAAAAAGCAGTTAATTTGAAATTAAGACACTTTGCCCCATACATCGGTAAAAAAGTAATACCTCTTATAACTCCGACAGCAGAGCTAACACCGACTACAATATACATTTTTATAGTTTCATTATTTGTAAATTTCAAAAGCAGAAATACGGTCAAGACCGAAACTACGGAATTAAAAAGTAAAAACAATGACGATTGCTTAACTTTGTTTGTAACCGTAAATATATTCCACAAAGGCTCAAGAGAAAGAACAAACGGAAAAGCCAGCGAAGCAAGAATGGTCAGATTCTGCAAAACAGACGCATTTTGAGAAGGCACCCACAGCTGGTAAAACTCCTTGCCGAAAACATATATAAATGCCATTGGTATACAAGCAAAAAATCCCAAAAGTTTCATCGAGCGGTCTATTTGATTTTTGATATCCTGAAAATCATTTTTAGCATAGCTGATTGTAAACTGCGGCATAAATATACTTGAAATTGTCGCAAAAACAGATAAAATCTGAGTCGGCACAGTTTTTGAAACAGACACGGTACCCATAGCTACAGAACTTACAAAAAGATTGGTAACCAGTAAATCAAGACCGGTTGAAAGCGTGCTGCTCAAATGTGAAAGACTGTTCCACATACCGGAGGAAACAAGCTCGCCTATAAGCTTTTTATCAAAATAGCTTCGTTTTATTTTAACAAAAGGCAGCAGCTTTTTGGTATAAAACACATTGGTAATTATAATATATATTCCACATAAAAAAGCAGAAAGACCCAAATACCAAACAGATGGTTTAAATGCAGCAAACATAAAAAGAAGAACAGCAACTTTTAATATATTTGCCTCTATACTTCTGAGTGAAGATAAATCAAGTCGATTTCGCGAAAATGTTGCAACCGAAAACACATTGAAAATGAGTCCTAATATAAAATTCGCGAACAAAAGTGCCCAAAGTATTCTGACATCTGTAATAATCGCATCGGAAACATTAACAAATTTATTAATGAAAACAACGATAAATACACCTGCAATCGACAGCGGAACAGACATGGCTATATTCGCAAAAATCAATGAGGTAAAATACCTGTTCGTTTTATCATAATCATCACGGTGGATACTTATGGTTATAAAGCGACTTGCCATTGAATTCAATGCCGTAGTAACAATTGTTGCATAGCCTATAAAGTTATTTGCCAGACCGACAAAACCATATGCCTCCTCACTTACCTTTTCAACAACATACGGTGTGAGAAAAAAACTTATAAGAAAGCCTGTTATAAAAGAGATAAGATGAGCAATCAAATTGACTGCAAGCTGCTTTGAGCTGCTGTTTTTGCTGTTTAATATGCTTTTAAATTTCATTAAGGCCTCACTGTAGTTTCAAAAATAGTTGATAAAGTGTTTTAAATATACCCGGACAAAAATGAATCAGTTTAATGCTAAATCTAATTTTTTTATTTAAATCAGACAAACTCATAAAATCATTATAATAAGTTTCCAGCTCAGTAACGATTTCATTAAAATGCCTATCAATGAACGCTTTATCACCGGTACGCAAAACCTCTCTTGCAATACACATTAATGCAGATGCATATTGAGAAAGTGCTATTTTATAATTAATGCTGTTATCACGTTCGGCAATTACAAGCTTTTTAATAAATTTCCATCTATTTGCCTGACCGGAATTCATACTGCAAGTTATTGAGCCGTTACGCCGGCTGAGATAATTATAAAGAACATCATCTATAGCTATCATTTTATCAATCGATTTAAAATAGAGATAATTAAACGGATAATCTTCTCCCCATTTGATTGTTTCATCATAGCGTAAATTATACTTTTCAACTACAGAATACTTATACATTTTAGTCCATGCATTCCATGAATTAAACACAGTCGTTTTAAGAAAATTGGGCATTATTTCATCACCCTTTAAAATTGATTTTTTAAAATCTGTCGCTGAAATCACATTATCGCTTTCATCAATAAAAGAATAATTACATACGCAAACATCATAATCACCTTTAATGATATTGCCATACATAACTTCAATCATGTTGCTTTTAATATAATCATCACTGTCAACAAACTGAATATAACTGCCTGTCATACTATCCATTCCTGCATTTCTTGCAGATGACAGTCCGCCGTTTGGCTTATGTATAACTTTAATTCTGTTATCCTTTTTTGCCCATTCATCACAAATTTCAGGGCAATTATCCGTTGAACCATCATCAACCAGTATGATTTCAAGATTTTTATAGGTTTGATTTACAATGCTTTCAACACATTTATCAAGATACTTTTCAACATTATATACAGGTACAATAACACTGATTTTATCCATGAAATCCTCCGAAATTAAAACAAATTTTTTTCAATATAATCCACTACACGCCTTGTTGAATGATTATCCCTATGTGTATGAACCAAATGCAAAAGCTGTGTTCTCTGTTTATACCAACACATCCTCAGAATTCGCCAGCCGCATAATAAACGAGCATAAATCATCGCAGGAGTAAAGCTTTTCTCCGCCGGCCATGGCCGTTTCCATATCTATTGCAAAGCCTTCATTTTCTTCATACGATTTATAATCATCCCAGCAAAGTCCAATTGGCTTATTGCAAAGAAGATAATCGAAATAAACAGAGGAATAATCTGTTAAAAGTGCACTGCAATTGCCCAAAAGCTCATAATTTGAAATACGATTACTCATAAGAAAAGCATCGTCAATAAAAATCAAGTTTGATAATTTATATTCAGTAAGCTTTGAAACATCCTGTGACGGATGCGGCTTAACAATAATCAGTGTATTCTTTTCTCGGGCAAAGGAATTCACCTTTTCGGCAATTTTCTTATTATATAGTATAGGCATGGAAATGTCACTGTGAACAGCATACACATTATTATGCTGCCTATATGTAGGAAGCCAATAAACATATTTATCAAAGGTTCCGAACAGCTTGCTTATATCACGCTTTTTAAATAAATCATCATTACGCGGAAAGCCGATATCGACAAATTTTTCTTTAGGAAAAGCAAAACCCTTTGCATCATTTTCAATAGTATAGGGTGAAAGGTCGGTAACAACATCAATGTTATCCGGATACTGATAATGATTGCTGCAGTCCTTTATACAGGAACCATGCATAAGATGAATATACTTTTGCCTGCTGCTGTGCTTTTGAAAAATAGAATTACAGGAAATCAATACTTTTGAGCATGCAACAGCATATATCCCCTTCAAAGATTTTCTTTCAATAAATTCTACATTCTCAGTTTTATTGACAAAGGAATTATTTAAAGGCTTATTTAATATCCAGTACATTTTATATTTTTTGTTATAGCCGCGCAAAATCAATTCTTCAAAAACATATCTTGTATTATCGGAAAAATCCGGCTGACTTTCAAAACAAATTGATTTTTTTAATGGGATAGGAACAAGAAAATAAAGTTTTTGAAGAAAATGAATCATTACATTCTTAATTAACACAATAAATCACCCTCAGTTGACTGATAATCATGAATGCCTTCCGGCATAGTATTTTATAAAAATTTTATACAAATTCGGCAGCAGCCATAAAAACAAGGTTTTTATCTTAGCCTGTTTTGAAAAAATACTGCTTTGAAAAATGAAAGCCCTATGAGTGACTATCCTTTTTCTGATTTGCTTAAACATATCAAGCTCGTTACCGCTTGAACACATTTCCTTAATTGTTCTGAAAGCTTTTAAAACATCGCCTTTAACACAGTATGGATAAATCTCCGGACTATCCTTTACGCGCTCAAAAATGATATCCATCACCCTATGTTCATCAAATCGGTTGTTATCAAACACCTTATGCGAAGTGGATGCAGCATTATTAACATAGTGATACCGCGGAATATTCTGTGATACCATTTTTTCAATATGCTCAGCAGCAAGAAAATTGAAAAGCACATCTTCGGCATATTGAAATCTTATATCAAATCTAATATTTTTTACAATTTCTTTCTTAAACAGCTTATTGCAGGGGCTCACAGGCAAAATGCCGTTAGCCTCACCAACTTTTTGCAACAGGGAAACACGGTCAAATTCTTCAATTTCTGCATTATAAGAACCCCATATCTCTTTAAGACCGTCATCGCTTTCCCTAATCATACCGCAGGCGGCAGCATCTGCATTATATTCAATAATTTGACTGAGCATAATTTCATACATATCCAAATCAATATAGTCATCTGCATCTATAAAGGCAATATAATCGCCGGTTGAGACCTCCAGTCCCGCATTGCGTGCAGACGACGCACCGCCGTTTTTCTTATGAATAACCGTGATTCTGCTGTCACGCTGAGCCAGACTGTCACATAAAGCAGGTGTATTATCTGTTGAACCATCATCAACAAGTATAATCTCCAGGTTTTGATAGGTTTGATTTACAATACTTTCCATACAGGAATAAATATATTTTTCAACATTATATGCAGGTATTATTACAGAAATTTTATATTTCTTGTCCATAAGCAACCTCTTTTATCCGAGCTTTGTTATCAGCTTATTATACAATGCAGGGCAAAGCCACAGCATAATCATTTTTAATTTATCCTTCAAGCCGAAAAAGGATGACAAAAGTATATGCTTTTTGTAAGCGAGAATATCCCCTCTTACACAGTCATAAAAATCAAGGCATTTGTTATTCATAATAATTTGATTTAAAAAAACATAACAGGAAAGCAGATAGCCCTTTAAAATATAAGGTTTAAGCACATCCGATGAAATATCATCCATAATCATTTTTCTTGCTTTGACGGCATCATAATTTTTCTCGTTAAAAGTACTGTGAACAACGCTGCTGTCGTTTTGATAGTAATGGTAAAGCTTTAAGCTGTTCCTTGATACCGTTTTCGCATTTTTGAATACATAATAATTATAAACCAAATCCTCACTGTATGAAAGATTCGGCATTTCAATCCCGTCAGCTGCAGCTTTTTTATAAAGCTTATTCCATAAAACACCGTATTCGTATTCGCCATAAGCAATATTTTTCATAGCATCGGCAGCAAGTATCCTTTCAGATTTATCCTCGCCTTTTTGCGCATCATTTATCTGATACGAACACATGGCTATATCGCAGTCGTTTTTTTCAAATTCAGACAGAAGGATCTCATACATATCAGGTTCAATATAATCATCACTGTCAACAAAACCGATATAATCGCCCCCGGCAAGTTTTAAAGCCTGATTTCTTGCATTGGCAACACCCTTGTTTTCAATATGCATAACCTTAATTCTGCTGTCTTTTTCTGCCCAGATATCACACAATTCGGGACAGCGATCAGGAGAAGCATCATCAACTAAAATAATTTCAAGATTTTTATAGGTTTGCGTAAGGATACTTTGAACGCATCTGTCAAGATATTGTTCAGTTTTATATACGGGAACAATCACGCTGATTAATGGATTTTTCATTATAAAAATCTCCTTAAAAGCAATGAATACAAATAGAGTAAATACGGATTTTTCCAAGCAAGAAATTTTGCAACAAGCTTTGTATGAACAGGAAGCAAGGAAGAATCGACACCTTTGCCTGCTGCAACAACATCTGTGTTATTTGTGAAAGCTTTCAGCGTCTTTATTTTATCCGCTGTTCTTTTTTTGCAGCTTGGATTAGCCTCGTTTCTGACAACAAGATTTATCATATACAGCAAATAGTAAGAAAGCTGTTTTGAAAAATCATACTCTGAGGCGCTGAATTGTGCTTTAAGTATTTCATAGGGCAGCATGATTGTATTCTCAAGACTTTCATCATAGACATTTGTCATTGAATCCGGATTGCTGCGATAATGATAAAGCGACTTATCAATATACGCCAGACTGCCGGCTGACAATATGCAAGGATAAGTAAAAGCTGCATCCTCACCGATTTTAATCTTTGGTGTTACATGAAACAGTTTGCTTTCAAGCAGTTCCTTTTTAAATACCTTTGACCAGCAGCAAGGATTAATACCAAATCTGTAATATGGTGTTTTAAACAGCATGGTGGGAAAAATATCCTGTTCTATTTCCTGTTTGGTAAAAAATTCTCTCTTAAGCTTCTGCTCGCTGGGTGTTTCTTTATCCGCAAAGGAATAAAAAAATTCACAAAGTGCAATATCCGGATGATACTTTTCAATAACATCTGCAAAACTTTCATACATATCAGACTCTATCCAGTCATCGCCGTCAACAAATCCGACATACTCTCCCGAAGCCACACGCAGACCCGCCTGGCGCGCAGACATAAGCCCACCGTTTTTCTTATGCACAACCTTAATACGGCTGTCCTCTTCAGCGTATTTATCACATATATGCGGACAGTTGTCAGGTGAACCATCGTCAACCAGTATAATTTCAATATCCTTATAGGACTGCCCGAGAATACTGTCTACGCACTGATTTATAAACTTTTCAACTTTATAAATAGGAACAATAATACTAATCATCATAATTTCACCGTTAAAAATGTATCCAGTTAAGTGAGCTGCCCTCAAGAGCATACCAAAAATGAACAGCCGTATAAGCAAAATACAGTATCATAATCAGACCGCGTGTCCTTAATCTGAAGACATCAGAGGATGAACCGTTATAAAGGCACCTTGCGGGCGTTCTGTTAATTTCATTTTTTTGCAGCTGCATACCTATCATAAAGAACAATGCCCCTATCATCGGAATAATCCAGCGAACAAAGCGCACAAAAATAAGTCCGCTGAAAATACAGCCTATCAAAAAATAGATTATGATTAGTGTATACTTGTAAAATCTTTTTAGTTCCTGAGAATACCCGCCGTTAATGATGTACTTTGATACATACCAAACAAGAGCTGACACAAAAATAAAGGTTACCAGATTAACCTGAAACATGGTACCTGTTTCAAGTATCGTACTGCCGGTATGGTTTTCCGCTCTTCCTGCGATGGATTGAATAAAAGCATTATCTGTCACCTTGGCCAGGAAGTTTATTAAAAATCCACCTGCACTTAAACCGAAAATAAGTGCATATTTAATAAATTTACCCCCTGTATTCAGCGTCAAAACTGTTATAATCACGAGAGCAACGGGTATAATGCCGGTTGAATGCATAAGACAGGAACACAAATACCCCAATAAGCAAAACGGAATATGCTTTCTTTCAACAAGATGAAAATATGCACAGGCAAAAGTTACTGTAAAAGCAAGACCGTTTCTTATTCCCGAGGCAATATCATAGTACCAATACGTAGAAATCAAAAACAAACAGGCAAAAAACAAATAGCTTTTCTCAACCCTAAAACGATTGGCAGCCTTATACAGCACTAAAAACATTAATCCATACGCAATAAAAATCGTTATTGCCGGCAGATAATGATTATCAGGCAATTTGCTAATCAGATAGAAATAATAAGCACTTACACGGTACGTCTTCCATTCATACCAATTTTCGGAAATAGCATAATTAAATGCATCCTTGCCACCCTCTCTGAAAAATGACAAATGATGAAAATAAAGGGCCAAATCATCTGAAGCCTCAGGCTCTATTTTAAAAGCCAGAACTGAAAACAATGCAACTGCAACGATAAAAGGAAACCATACATTTTTCCGCGGAGTAATAAAATAGACTAAAATAAATATTGCAACTATAACCACAAAACACATCTTTGCAGTTAATCCGAAAAACATATTCACGCCTCCTTTAACATAGAATAAATACACTTAATGCAAGTATATATTTTCAAGCCTTTCGGCAATTCGTTTTATATCAAAATTCTCAATAACTTTTATATTGTCTGCCTGCTCCCTATTTTCACGGACAAGCTTTTCAATACTGCTGCACCAGCTGCTCTTATCAGCTTTCAATGACATAAAAACCAGATTTTCATTTAATTTTACCGTACTTGTAATAGAATCCGAAACTACACAGGGCAGCTTTGACATCTGCGCTTCAACAAGTGTGAGCGGGAATCCCTCATGTATGGATGGAAAAACAAAACAATCCATGGCCATAAACAAATCAGCTGTATCATCGCGAAAACCTAAAAACTTAACTTTACTGCTCAGTCCAAGTTTATCCACCCTGCTTTCAAGACTTTTTCTATCAGGGCCATCACTTATCAAAAGCAAAACGCTGTTTTCATTTCGTTTTTGAAATTCGTTAAACACATCGATAAGATAATTATGATTTTTTACATAATACATCTGGCCTATATGGCCAAGCACTGTCTTGCCGTCAATATTCAGCTCTTTTCTTTTAGCAATTCGCTTATCAGGGTCGAATTGATATAAAGCTGTATCAATACCATTGTTTAGAATAACACCTTTTTTTTCAAAAGCCTTACGACCTGCAAGATAAACTCCGGCTTCCTCACTGCAGCCTATAATATCAGTAGCATATCTGCTGATGATTTTTCGCATAACAGCTCTGTAAAGCATTGCTGCAAAATTTTTTATTTTCGATTTGCTTAATATCAGCGGCTGTGAAAAATGAGAATGTGCAACTCTCTTTTGAATGTGGCACTTGTATGCCGCTTTCATCACAATACCGCTGTAAAAAGGCAAATGACAATGCACAATATCAAAATGTTCTTTTTTAAAAAGCTCCAGATAATATTTGTAACTTTCAAAATAACCAAGCCTGTTGTCAGGCTGATGAATAATACGAACTCCCGTTTCGGCAACCTGAGATTCAAGAGGACCAATCTTTTGATCATGCCTGAGACAATATATACATTCAAACTTTTGGCTGTTTAAATTCTGCTGCAGGCGTACCGCCACTAAATCCGATCCGCCGTACTGCAGGGGATCGTTAATAATTAAAACCTTTTTCTTATTACTCATATACAGATAAACCTAACCGCGCATCTTTACATACTGCTTGCCGAGAATATAAAGCATACTGCTCCATTTATTTTTTATACAAATTCTCATTACCCTGTGGATAACATTCTGATATCCATATCCGCCGGGATACTGAGAATAAAATTTTACACACATAGATTTGATTTCATTTTTTATTTCTTTAGATGATTTTGCAGTATCCTTAAGCTCCTCCATAACACAAGTTCCAAAGCTATCGACATGCAGCTTATCCCATATGCGATAAAGAATATCTTTTTCGCTGTTTGAAAAATCAGAATGGTTGATTGTGTTATAAGCCTCATCAAAAACGACCGGATAAATATCTATTAAACCTTTCTTTCGTTTTCTCACGAGAGAATCGTCATTCGTAATGTCATAAGTATATATTGAGGTATTAAAAATGCTAACATTTTTACAAAGCATCAAATATGCAAGACAGAAATTAAAATCCTCAGCTACAGGCATTCTCGCATCAAAGCGAAGGGAGTTCTTTTCAATCAGTCTTCTGTCAAAAATTTTGGAATAAGGACTGTTTATTGTCCTTGAAAGAATCAAATATCTTGTTTTTTCGAAAAGGTCGGATTGATTTAAACCATCATCAATTGATCGTTTTGAGCTGCCGCCGCTTTTTAACACATCATATGTAAATACGGCCAGTCCATCTTCACAAAAAGCTGAATCAATAACATCAAAATAGTTTTCATTCACGTAATCATCGCTGTCAACAAACAGGATATAATCACCCTGTGCCGCGTTAAGCCCTGCATTTCTTGCTGACGAGGCACCGCCATTTGCTTTATCAATACACCTGACATGATTACACCGCCGGCAATAGCTTTTGCATATATCGAGACTGCTGTCTGACGAACCGTCATTAACAAGAATAATCTCATAATCATAATATTCCTGTTTTATAATACTGTCAACACACCTTTCCAGAGTATTCTCAGCATTATATACAGGTATAATAATTGAAAATCTCATACGATTTACCTATAAAAATCTTTTTAATAATCTGTAAAAAACACCGAATATATTAAGGAAATTAAACCTGCCGGGTATTTTTAAATCAACTGTCTCCACTCGGCCAAGCTGATTATAAGTATGTATTCCGATAAAATCATCGGCCTTATCAAACGGAATATCCTGCGGTGAAACAGACAATACAAGACTTTCCTCATAGCCATTTTTTGATATGGATTTAATCTTATTAAAGTTAAGGCAGGCACCATAGGAAGCACCGCAGTTCTGAGACGGTCTTACATAACTGCCGTCATACTCAAATACCTTGCCTGCTCCCCTTGCCGTATCAGCATCACGCTTGACGGGATTTGAAGAACAGGCAGTAAAAGTGCCGCTGTTATCATAAAATAAATCCAGCCTGTCAAAAACATTGCGGTCATCCACCTCTTCGCTGATATAGTAACATGTTTCATCATGACAAAACACAACTGTATCAACCAGGCGCTGCTTAGCAATAACAGCCTCCTTTTCCCATTTGTAAGGAAATTCAGTGCATTTCAGCCTGAAAAGCTCGCCGCTTTTGTTTGATTCCGGAATTATATAATAGATACCGTCCTTCTCATAAATAAACGGAAAGGAAAGATGACAGTCGCATTCATATATAACCTTCATTTTGCTGCAGCCGCTTTCGGAAATTTCACGGCATCCGAGAAGTCCTTTTCTCTTCATCCTGTCAAACATCTCAAAAAACAGATAGTATTTACCATTTCTTAAAATCAAAAACGGATCTGCACTCCAATACCTATAGCTATCAGGTAAAACAGTAAACGGTGTATTTCTGTCATTTAATATGCAGGCATCCTCAGACGCATTAAATCTGACGGCGCAGCACCATGTCTCGGGACACAGCACAGATTTTATTCTTTTTAAAATACTGCTAACTCTCATACTGATCTCCATTATAATAGGCAGTCAATTTTTTTGCACACGCATATATATCCCAGTTGCTTTTGAGTGTCCATTCTGCCGGCTGCCTTTGATGCTCGGATGAAATATCAACAAGTTTTTTTGCCCAGTCCTGCGGCGAATCACTCAGCGGCATTGTATAGATGCTGCTGCTTACACAAACCTCGACTGTAACAGAGTCTGAAATAAGAACAGGAAGATCTGACGCCTGTGCTTCAATAACCGAAACAGGAAGCCCTTCGCTTATAGAAGGAAAAAGAAAAGCATCACACGCTTGAAGCAAATCGGCAATGTCATTTCGCATACCCAAAAACTCCACATGATCTTCCAAATCCAATTTTCTGCACTGCTCTGCAAGCTCAATACTTTTTTCAGCACCCATGAGCAACAGCTTTGAAGCCTTGTTCTTTTTAACAATATATGAAAACACCTCAAGCAAAAACGGATGATTTTTCTGCATAATATCCGTTCTTCCGATGTGGCCTACCGTAAAACAGTCAGCAAGACCCATGCGGGTTCTCATTGCATTTCTGACATTTTCATCAAAGGAATAGCGATTACAATCAATCGCATTATTAAGTACAGTAAATTTTTTACTGCCGTACCATAGTTTTCCCGCTTCTGCACTGCAGGCAAATTTGTCTTTTATAAAATATTTGGCGTAAAGGCTTAAAAGCCTGTTTCGTGTCCGGTTTCCTTTTAATGAAAAGCAGGTTGAATGGCAGTGAACAGCAATTTTTTTAATACCCGCTTTTTGAGCGCAAGGAGCTATAAAAGCTGCAAAATGAGGACAATGTATATGAAGAGCCTCCCATTCATTTTTATGCTCAGCAAAAAAGCGGTTCATTTTGCCCGTAAATAAATCCTTGGGAGACGGTGCATCAATTTTAAACACTCTGCCGCCAAGCTTTTCGACATCCGACTGCCTTGTTTTGTCCGTTTGGACGAAGTATACAACATCAAATTTAATATCATTCGGCATTGCTTTAAAATAATTGAGTATCACGCTCATTACGCCATTTGATATCCCTATATCGGGTATCATATGTAAAACTCTCATAGCAAATTCAAATCCTTATAAATATTCGTCATATCAGCTATAACACTTTTAACGGAATACGCTTTTACCATTTCAAGATTTTTTTCTCTGAAATCAGAAATCAGCTGTGGATTATCCATAAGCTCACAAATCCTATCTGCCATTTCTTTATAATCATTAAGTTTGACAATAAAACCGTTAACACCGTTTTTCACTAAATCTCTGTTACCGCGCACATCAGTCGCAACAATAGCATTACCGATTGCCATAGCTTCAATTAAATTGACCGGCAGACCCTCACGATTGCTGGCTGAGACCGAGATATCAGCCAGTGCTGCAAGTTTTTCTATATCACGCCTATAGCCCAAAAATTCAACATGCTCCGAAATGCCAAGTTCTTTAACCTTAAGACTCAATTCGTCTAAAAGCTCAGTCTGACCGGGACAAAGAAGCTTGATGTTTTTATGATTTTTACGTATTTCATTAACTGCGTTAAAAAGCATTATATGATTCTTTCCGGCTGTAAGATTGGCCGGATAAATCATGATAAAATCATCCTGTTGATATCCGTATTCCGTTCTGAGATTTGCTTTTTGCGAAACAGACACACTGCAAAATTTATCAATATCAACTCCGACACCGTTAACTTTAATGATTTTCCCGGCTTTAAATCCTCTGTGAACAGCGTTGTCATAATCCTCCTGATTGATTGTAATCAGACAATCCGTATATTTGGAAAGATATTTTTCAACCGGATAAAACAGAAGCCAGTTAACCCTTGACGCACCACTAAAAAAATGAAAACCATGGGCAGTGTAAATCACCTTAGTTCCTTTTTTTCGTGCATTTCTTGCTGCCAATCTGGCAACAACAGCACCCATAGGCGTATGGCAGTGAACAACATCATAGCCGTTTTCATCCACAATCTTTTTCAACTTATGATATGCTGCAATATTATTTGCACTGTATGGGCTTCTGCTGAACGGAATCTCAAAAATTTTATCCACTCCTGATAAATCAAGCCCCGGCTTTTCGTCGGAATTATCCTTAAATGCAGCGTGAACTTCACAGCCCAGACGCTTTAGCTCATGAATAAAAGGCATATGAAACTGGCCTATATGACTTCTCACTGTTGCAACAAACAATACTTTCATACTTACTCTCCGCATTTAAACTGTTTCTTCCTGCTTCACACAATCATCAAAGGCATGAACATCTGCAGCCGTACCCTTCACGGTTTCTGTAACATTCACATTATCCTCATTTTTAAGAACACTGAAAACGGTCAGAAATAAAATTTTAATATCAAGCCACAGGCTCATATGATCAACATAATAAACATTAAGCTTTATTCTCTCATGCCATTCTGTATGCTTTCTGCCGTTAACCTGTGCCCAGCCTGTTATACCGGGCCTTACCTCAAACATACGAAGCTGCTCCCGTGTGTATTCGGCAATAGGCCACGGATGATAGGTGAGCGGCGGGCGAAAGCCTACAAGGGACATTTCCCCCTTAAGAATATTGATTAGCTGAGGAAGTTCATCAATGCTGGTTGCTCTGATAAATCTGCCTACGCGCGTAACCCGCATATCACCGTCAAAAGAATACTGACCTGTACCCATATTCTCGGCATTTTCACACATTGACCGAAATTTGTAAATCTCAAATTCCATTGCATTTTTACCGAGACGCACCTGTTTAAATAAAACAGGACCTTTTGAATCCAGTTTAATTGCAACTGCAGTTAAAAGCATAAGCGGCGACAGTAAAATCAATGCTGCAAACGCAATTACAACATCCAAACAACGTTTCAATACCTTATACATTTTTTATCTCCCCAACAATTTCATTCACACGGCAGCAAAGCTGCGAATGCATATTTTTAAAATAATCGGCATTACAGTCTTCAAGATATTTTTCATACGAACGAAGCGCATTTACTCCGTCTGCAAAGATCCTGTCAACCGCCTCATAATCCCAAGCAGCCTGATCCACCCGGCAAAATGAACGTGATAAAATTGCAATCGTTGAACCAAGACGATAGTGTTCACTCACAATACATTCTGCAGGAAGCAAACCTTCGCCGATCCTGCCAAATCCCCCAAATCCGAATTTAACACCCGCTTGATTGAGTTGATTTGCAAGTCTTTCTACGGTACCATCTGCAAGAAGTTCAAAAAGAAACGTTCTATTAAGACTGAGATGAAGATCATTCAGCCCTATATGTACTTCATCGATACCATCCAGTGACAAAACACGGTCCAAATTTTTAACTGCCTGTACATTCTCCAGCAAAAGCATTGTTTTTGCTCTTGATGATACCATAGATAAAAATTTTGAAACATCATCAGCTGTTTGCCACATTGGAAGCATGATAATATCAGCACCTGCTTCAATAACCGACTGAATTTCACGCTGCGAGTTTTCATGTATTGGATTCACTCTTACCAAAAGCTCGGATTTATCCAGCACGCGCCTAATATTTTTCACGTCAGCAACAGTGTGATGGTTTTGCACCGTATCCATACCGCCCTGGCGTTTATCCTTACCTATGTATTCCATATCAACAAAAATCCGATTAACGCCGTGCCGCTGCGCAATTTGTGCAATCTTCGGCCGGTTCGTTATATACATTAAATCAAGCATATCCATTTCCCAAGCTATCTGCTTCTATATCTATTAATTTAAGATTATTTGTTAATTATAATATAAAATAGTACTATAGTCAATAAAATACATAATAAACTTGTACAACCAGTTACATTTATGTACATTTATTCATCTCTTTATTCACTTTAGCACTTTACGCTGTTAGCACGTTGGCTTGCAATTATTGTCAAAACACAATATGATTAAAGCAATATATTATAACATCATTTCATACGGAGGAAAATTATGAGCGAAAAAAAACGAAGCAGCTTTACAGGGCAAATCGGTTTTGTTCTCGCCGCTGCAGGAAGTGCAGTAGGACTCGGAAACATATGGCGCTTTCCGTATCTGGCCGCCAAGGACAACGGAGGATTGTTTATTCTCTGCTACATCATTCTTGCGCTGACTTTCGGCTTTGCACTTCTCACAACAGAAATTGCAATCGGAAGAAAAACAAAACAGAGTCCGCTGACAGCCTATGGCAAAATCAGCAAAAAAATGGGCGGTATCGGCACACTTGCCACACTTGTTCCGGTAATCATACTCCCCTATTACTGCACAATAGGCGGATGGGTTCTTAAATACTTCTTCACCTTTGTAACAGGTAAAGGCACCGAAGCAGCAGCAGACGGTTATTTTACAGGATACATTACCCAGCAATGGCAGCCGATAATATGGATGGTAATTTTCCTGGTACTGACATCCATCACGATTTTCTGCGGAGTAAATAAGGGAATTGAAAAACTCAGCAAAATCCTTATGCCTGTGCTTCTTGTGCTTGTAATAGGGATTTCCATTTACTCGCTTACTCTCAGCTATACAGATGCAGACGGCGTAACCAGAACCGGACTTGAAGGTCTTAAAATTTATCTGATTCCCGATTTCACAAATATAACTTTTAAAGATTTCTTCGTTATATTAATGGATGCTATGGGGCAGCTGTTCTTCTCTATCAGTGTGTCAATGGGTATTATGGTTGCATACGGTTCTTATGTAAGCGATGATACAAATCTTATGAAATCCATTAATCAAATAGAAATTTTTGATACAATTGTAGCGTTGCTTGCAGGACTTATGATTGTGCCGGCAGTATTTGTATTTATGGGCAGAGACGGTATGTCTGCCGGACCCGGACTTATGTTTGTATCACTGCCTAAAGTATTTGAAGATATGGGCAAAATCGGCAGTGTTATTGGTGTTCTTTTCTTCCTGATGGTCATATTTGCTGCTGTAACATCCTCTGTTTCAATTATGGAGGCAATCGTATCCAGCATCATGGATAAGTTTAATATATCCAGAAAAAAAAGCACAGTATTTGTTTTGATATATGCACTTATATTTGGCATAATTGTATGTTTAGGATACAATCTGTTCTATTTCGAGCTCAAACTTCCAAACGGCTCAGTAGGTCAAATACTGGATGTATTCGATTATCTGAGCAACAACATTCTTATGCCTCTTGTAGCACTCCTCACCTGCATACTGATAGGCTGGATTGCAAAGCCCAAAACAGTCATTGAGGAAGTGACTAAAAACGGTGAAAAATTCAACCGTAAGATGATTTATATTGTAATGATTAAATTCGTGGTTCCGATTTTAATTTTCGCTCTGCTTCTTCAGGCAGTAGGTATTTTTTAATCTAAAATCTTTGTACGCCTCAGCTGATGCCGAGGCGTATTTTTTTGCATCGCTTTGCGAAAAACATATTAAACAACAGGATATATAAAAAATGAATTGACCAAAGGCAGGATTTATTTTTGTGAATATTAAACAAATTATTATAAAAGTGTTGAATTTTTTGATAAAAGTGTTATAGTATATTTAACAAAACATGTGAGCAACGGCTCACCATAATAAGGGGGATGTATTTATGAATAAATACATAGAAAACGTAATTAAGACAGTTGAAAAGCGTGACAACGCCAAGCCGGAATACATACAGTGCGTAAAAGAGGTTTTTCGTTCACTTGAAAAGGTTATTGAAGAGCATCCCGAGTACGTAGAGGACGATCTTCTTACGCGTATGGCAGAGCCGGACAGACTCATAACCTTTAGAATCGCATGGGTTGATGACGCGGGCAAAACACAAATCAACCGCGGTTACCGTGTCCAATTCAACTCAAGCATCGGCCCTTATAAAGGCGGTCTTCGTTTTCATCCCAGCGTAAATTCATCCATTATGTATTTTCTTGGATTTGAGCAAACTTTTAAAAATTCACTTACAGGGCTGCCGATGGGCGGTGCAAAGGGCGGATCCGACTTTGATCCAAGGGGCAGAAGCAAGGGTGAAATCATGCGTTTTTGTCAGGCTTTTATGACAGAACTGTACAGACACATAGGCCCCAATGTGGATGTTCCCGCCGGTGATATAGGTGTCGGAGCAAGAGAAATAGGATTTCTTTTCGGTCAATATAAAAGAATTGCAGATGCATTTGAAAACGGTGTAATAACAGGAAAAGGACTTTCCTACGGCGGCTCTCTTATCCGTCCCGAAGCAACCGGCTATGGCGCTGTTTACTATACCTGCGAGGTTTTCAAACATGAAAACGATACTATCAAGGGAAAAACCTTTGCAATATCCGGTTTTGGAAATGTTGCTTGGGGTGCATGCAAAAAAATTGCCGAACTCGGCGGAATACCGGTAACTATTTCAGGTCCTGACGGATATGTATATGACAAAAATGGTATTATTACCGAGGAAAAAATCAATTACCTGCTCGAAATGAGAGCATCAGGCAGAGACAGATGCCAGGATTATGCCGACAAATTCGGTGTACCTTTTTATGCCGGTCAAAAACCATGGAGTGTCAAGGTTGACGTTGCCATGCCATGTGCAACACAAAATGAAATCGGCATAAGCGAAGCAAAACAGATTATAGCTAATGGCACAAAATATTATATTGAGGTTGCAAATATGCCTACAACCGAGGAAGCACTCAATTTATTTATGGAAACTGACGGCGTAATTGTAGCACCTTCAAAAGCAGTCAATGCCGGCGGTGTATGTGTATCCGGTCTTGAAATGAGCCAAAACAGTCAGCGCCTGTCATGGACAGCTGAAGAGGTCGATGAAAAGCTGCACCATGCAATGGTTGCTATCCATGCCAATTCAGTTAAGGCTGCTGAAAAATACGGACTCGGCTACAATCTGGTTGCCGGTGCAAATATTGCAGGCTTCGAAAAAGTTGCAGAGGCTATGATGGCACAGGGTATCTACTAAAAAGCATAAAAAACCAAAAGCCATATCTCGGCCGAGCTGAGGTATGGCTTTTTCATATTTAAATATAAAATCACTCATTAAGTATATTTTTAAGGTTAATCAGAAAAAATACATAATGAGGTGATTAAAATGGCTAAAAAAGGCATGAAACGGCCCGAACAAACCCATACTGCCAAAAGAAATGAAGCTGCATCTGTTCCTGAAATTCAAGGCAAATCCAAATGTGCAAAGGAAAAAGCTAAACCAATCATAGCAGGAACGCATTCTCCTGCACAAAAGGTTTATCATACAAAGCCCTTTTCCGCCAAGGAGAAGCCGATATCAGAAGTATATAAAGCTATTGATAATGATTTGGCAAGAGACAATCTTGAAAACGACATTCCATCTGCCGATTTGCAGGATTTGTGATAAAACACCCCTTGAAGATTATACCTTCAAGGGGTTCGTTAATGAAGCCTTATCTAATTAGATTAGTTTTAAAATCCAAGAAATTTTGACTTTATTTCAGTGTTTATTTCTTTATTGTTTTCTAAAATAGCTTTCAGCAACTGTGATAACTCGCTATAAGAAAACTTCGATACAACAGCCTCCTGATATCCATCAATTGATATATCGTTCAATTTTACATTAGCTAATCCATACATTGTGATTTCTTCCAGTTCACCAAAAGCAAATCCCGCTACTAACAAATAACGATTTCCATTAAAAACAGTATAAAACGCAACATGTATATCGCTATAAAACTCAGAAATACACTTTTCGTAAACACAATCAAACTGATCTATTCTTTTATTTTTATCACTATAAACACGCCATTTAGCTTCGAGTGCCAACCGGTAAAGAAGAGAAGAATTCTTCTCTTCTTTACCGGTTTTAAAATCTGAATTTACGTTATCAAGAAACAGATAGGATATCGGGATATTTAAATACGTTGCAATCGAATCAATAATTTCCAGTGAAGGATTACTGTCAGGCTTTGACCAGCGGCTGATTAAACCCTGACTAATCCCAACAGCCTGTTCCAGCTGAGTAACATTAACTCCAAATTGTTTACAATATTTTTTTATATTGGATACCAGCAATGAATTATCCATATAGATCTTTCTCCTTTAACATATCTAAAACATAACACCACAGATACGAGTAATCATAATCAATAATACTGCAATAATTGCGGTGAATGCTGCCTGATAAAATATTTTTATAAAACTATGCTTTTTAAAAATACAATCCGATATACTAAGCATAAAGTATGACCAAATCAGCATTGCTAACAAAAATGCAAAAATTACCGTTATTGAAATTGCTATTGTTGAATTCACAACCATTGCCTCCTTTATTGTACAATAAAATTATACTACTTATATTTCATACTTTCAAGATGTCCACTATGACTTTTTGTTTACAGATATCTATGTTTTATAATGTTATTGTAATTTTTTCGTATTGTTATTACAAAATAATTACTATAGTTGTAATTTCTTTGTCTTATTATCAAAA
This sequence comes from Ruminococcaceae bacterium UBA7080, assembly GCA_002493595.1. GTDB lineage: Bacteria > Bacillota > Clostridia > Oscillospirales > Acutalibacteraceae > Eubacterium_R. The sequence continues at coordinate 112,112 of DKZG01000027.1, forward strand.
TTTCGCCACACTTGTAACGAATTATACTTCATAGTTTTTGCATGCTCCTGAATTCAAATTATAATTAAACGGCTTATAAAGCAAAGAATTTTTGTTAACCTGTCCTACAGGAATATACCGGAGTTCAATATAACCGTATTCAACATCGCCCATGTAAATTTCAAAATTGATCCGTCAGTTTCTGAATTCATAGCTGTTTCACCTTTAATTTGAAAAGAGATTTTAGAAAATAAGGATGCCAATTATTCAACGAAAGAGTATATACACACATTTATTTAAAAACAACGATTGATGCTGTTAACAAAATACATACAAAGTTAGAGGGCTAACATTTGTTAGCCCTCTTTTTGCAAATTATGTGATACCTACTTGTTACCAACGCGTTACCAACCGTCTGATTTTGTGTAGTTTTAAATAGTATTGAAAATTAAGAAAAGACCTACATAGCGTGTACTATGTAGGTCTTTAATAAATGGTTGCGGGGGTAGGACTCGAACCTACGACCTTCGGGTTATGA
>DKZG01000027.1:112931-135590 GCA_002493595.1 Ruminococcaceae bacterium UBA7080
CAACTGCTCCACCCCGCGATATAATATCTGTTGGTGCTATATATTATAGCAGAAAATTAACTTTTGTCAATAGGAAAATTACATTTTTTATTTGCAAGCTGCATATTATTTTAAAATATATTAAAACTAATTGTATCAAATCATGTGGTGATACGATGAAAAGTGATGAAATCTTCTCTCTTTCTCTTGATATCGGCGAAGCTATAATTAAATGCGGCGGCGAAATAAATCGGGCGGAAGATACTATAAAAAGAATTAACCGAGCATATGACAACAGCTGTAATGTATTTGCCATTCCATCCCTTATTATTGCACAGAGCGGAAAAAACATTCAGCTGAGAAAAATTGAAAATGCAGACACGGACCTGGCTGAGCTTGCAAGACTGAATGAATTATCGCGAAGACTGTGCTATGAGGATAATGAAGAAATTAATATTACAAGAAAAAAGCTTTATCCTAAAAGTCTTGAAATCCTTTGTGTATGCACGGCAACAGCTGCCTTTTGTATCTTTTTTAATGGTACGCCGGTTGATGCCATTTTTTCCGCTGCCGCAGGAATGATTATAACATATGCACCGTATAAAAAAATCTCTTTTCCGCTGTTTTCATCAAATCTTATCGACGCATTTATCTCCGGCATACTTGCACATCTTCCGCTCTTTCTGGGAATCAATGTTCAGCCTGATAAAATTATAGTAGGAACGATAATGCTTCTTGTTCCCGGACTCACGGTAGTTAACGCTATGCGTGATATGATGAACGGGGATTTAGTTGCAGGTCTTTTTGAACTGTTTAACGCTATAATATCTGCGCTGGGTATTGCTCTGGGTGTTGCAGGAGCAATTGTAATTTTTACAAAACTATGATTCTTGAGATCGTTTGCTGTGTACTTGGCACTGCCGCATTTGCCATAATGATGAAAGTGCCGCAAAGAATTCTGATATTTGTTTTAACCGGAGCAGCCATCACCGCATCCATTGAGAGATTGCTTTTTCATTATTATGGTGAATTTTTATCCTGTCTTATTGCAATGATATGCCTGTCCTTTTTTTGTGAACTGATGGCAAGAGTATTAAAAAAACCGACAACAGTTATTTTAATGCCGTCTACAATACCGCTTCTCCCCGGAAGCTCAATATACTACACTATGTTTTATGCAATACAAAATAACACACAATTATTTTCTCAGTACGCTAAGGCTACTCTTTTATCAGGGCTCGGAATAGCGCTTGGCGCAGTGATAAGCTCTACAATTGTAAAAATGATAACTTCACTCAAAGGCAAATGATACAAGCATCTGTTTATATTGCGTTATATAATTTGATATATGCAAAAGATTATGCTAAAATAGTTTTATGAGAATTTTAATTGATGCAGACGGATGTCCGGTTATTGATTTAACAGTAAGGATTGCCAATGCAAGTAAAGCAGAAGTAATTCTGTTTTGTGATACCAGTCATATTTTTAATTACAGCAAAGTCAAAAAAGTAATCGTCGGAAAAGGTGCAGACAGTGCTGATTTCGCACTCGTTAACTATGCTGAAGAAAAAGATATTGTAATCACCCAAGACTATGGACTGGCGGCAATGGCATTGTCAAAAAAATGCATTGTCATCAATCAAAACGGACTGATTATAAATGATTTTAATATTGACTCACTGCTTGCTGCAAGACATATATCAAAAAAAGCCAGGATGAGCGGTCACCATTTAAAAGGACCCTCAAAACGAAATATGCAGCAAGATATTGCTTTTGAAAAAAGTCTTAGGAGTGTGCTTAATGAAAATTTTAATCGTGCCTGACAGCTTTAAAGGAACACTCACATCAAAACAAGTGTGCAGTTGTATAGAAAAAGGCATCCTTGAAAATGGCGACGCTGAAATAACAAAGCTTCCGTTTGCTGACGGAGGCGAAGGATTTGCTGAATGTCTGAGCGAGATTTGTAATGGTGACAAGCTTTACATCAACTGTTCTGACATATATGGAAAAGCTATTGAAGCAGCGATATATACATACTTGGATACAGCTTTTATTGACTGTGCTGCTGCCAGTGGACTCCAAAAGAAAAAAGATGTTATGAATGCAACGTCCTACGGTACCGGAGAGCTTATTAAAGCAGCTGTTTTAAAGGGATTTAAGCATATTATACTTGGCCTTGGCGGAAGCGGATGCTGTGATGGAGGAACCGGTGCGCTATCTGCTCTCGGGGTAAAATTCAAGGATATTTACGGGGAAATAATCGAACGTCCGCGCGGTAAGGATTTAGAAAACATTTACGCTGTAAGCTTCACTAATATTGTAAAGGGTATCGACTTTACGTATGCTTGCGACGTAAATAATCCTTTATTTGGAAAAAATGGCGCAGCTTATATATTTGCACCTCAAAAAGGTGCTTCAAAGCAAAATGTAACCTGTCTTGATTATGGCTTACAAATACTCAATGCATTTCTCCCAAAGGATGTGAGCAAAACAAACGGTGCAGGTGCAGCCGGCGGTCTATGTGCAGGGTTTTATTCTGTTTACGGCGGTAAAATAAGAAGCGGGTTTGATATTCTTGCCCAGGCATATCGGCTTGAGGAAAGAATAAAAGACACTGACTTGGTAATTACCGGAGAAGGAAAAACGGACAGCCAAACATTTATGGGCAAACTACCATACAAAGTAAATGAGCTGTGTAAAAAGTACGGCAAAAAATGCATAGTAATAAGCGGTATAATTGATAATGTAAAATTAGGAGACAGAATGATCAGTCTTGCAGATGATGATACAACCATTTTACAGGCTATGGAAAATTCTGCTGAAATTTTAATAAATAAGGCAAAATTGATATTGCAATAGTATTGTTTTAAATATATAATATAAATTATTATAATAAAGATTTAGGAGTAAAGCAATGAAAGTAAGAATACCAAAACACAGAGAGTTTTTAATTAAATTTGAGGATGGCTATAAGCAGGAGGCTGAGGCTTGGGAAGCTCTTAACCAGATTGTTAAGGACTATTCAGTTGACGGAAAAAGTGTTTATACCGAGACTTTTATTGAAGACAATGAGGATAAGGTTAAAGCTCTTCAGGAAAAATATGAATTCACTTATGAAATTATTGAAAAATAAGGACTGCTGTTATGAATAAAAAAAAGGCTTATGCAGTTGCAACGGCACATCTTGACACAGTATGGAGATGGACCATTGCAAAAACCATTGATGAATACATACCCGATACACTGACGAAGAATTTTGATTTAATTGAAAAATATCCTGAATATAAGTTTAATTTTGAAGGCGCCAAAAGGTATGAGCTTATTGAAGAGTTTTATCCCAAGGCTTTTGAAATCATAAAAAAATATGTTAAAAGCGGAAACTGGTGCATCTCGGGAACAGCTTATGAAAGCGGTGATGTAAACATTCCCTCCCCCGAAGCTGTTTTCAGAAACCTGCTGCTCGGGAATAACTATTTTAAAGAAAAATTCGGCGTTTCCTCCTGTGATATGTTTTTGCCTGATTGCTTTGGATTCGGATGGGCACTTCCATCGATTATAAATCATGCAGGACTGAAAGGCTTTACAACGCAAAAGCTTTCCTGGGGCAGTGCCTATGGTCTTCCGTTTGACTTGGGTATATGGAAAGGCCCTGACGGGAAGGAAGCCTTTGCCTGTTTAAATGCCAAATCCTACAGATATAAATTTACAGGAGATTTAAAAGCAGACATCAGCATCATAGACAGAATTGCAGATAACTATAACAATGCTAAGCTCCCCTGGGCAAATCATCTTTACGGCACAGGAGACTGGGGCGGCGCGCCCACTGAAGAAAGTGTCAGAGAGGTGTGCAGCAGCGTTAAAGCAAGCACCGATGATTTTGAAGTCATTTCTGCAAGCTCAGACCTTATTTTTAAAGATATGGAAAAGCTTTCTAAGCAGGAAAAAGCCTTGCTGCCTGTATGGGATAACGAGCTTATTATGACAAGCCACGGTGCGGGTACATACACATCAAGGGCGATGAGCAAAAAACTGAACAGAACGTGTGAACGCATTGCTGATTATTCCGAAAAGGCATGTGCCTTCTCGGCCTCAATCGGTGCTTACACCTATCCAAGATACAATCTAAATCAAGCTTGGAAAAGAGTGCTTGAGCATCATTTTCACGATGACATAACAGGAACTTCGATAATGGATGTTTACAAGACAGCTTGGTCTGATTATTATCTTTCCATATCACAGTTTACTGCTGAATATGTAGGTGCAAGCAAAATGATTATAAACGAGCTTGACACCAATTGGGTCGATGATGAGAGTTTAATTATTGTAGTAAACAATCCTACGCAGTACAAAACCAAAAGAGTTGTTGAGGCAAATATAAAAATGCCGAGAAACTGCACTCACGTTGCAGTCTTTGATAAAAAAGGCAACAGAATTCCCTGTCAGCTTGTCAGAAAAAAGGGAAAACAGCTCACTATTCTGCTTCAGGTTGAAATCGACTCATTCGGGTATAAAACATTTGAAATAAAAAGTGCAAAAACACCGTTTGCGTATAAAAACAAAAAAGTTTCGGCCACAAATCATTCACTTGAAAATGGAAAATACAAATTAATTTTTAACAAAAACGGCGATATTGCATATCTTTATGACAAAAGGCTTGGCAGGCAAATCATTGATTCACCTATCAAAATGGCATTGCTGCATGACACAGGTTCACTTGCCTATCCCAGCTGGGAAATAACAAAAGAGGATATCGATAAAAAACCATATTGCTATGCAAATACACCTGTATTCACAGTTATGGAAAACGGTCCGGTCAGAGCAACCATCAAGGTTGTACGTGAAGCGGAGCATTCTGTAATCACACAGATTGTCTCCCTCTCAGCAGATAGTGAATATGTTGAGGTAAGCAATGTGGTTGACTGGAAAACCAGACGAACCATGCTAAAAGCAACCTTCCCTGTTGCTGCTCATAACGAAGAGGCAACGTATGATCTTGGCCTCGGTGTCATTAAAAGAGGCACCAACACTGATAAACTTTATGAGGTTCCCGCACAAAAGTGGGCTGATATCAGTGATAAAAGCGGTGATTTCGGTATCTCAATTTTCTCCGACTCAAAATATGGATGGGATAAACCTGACGATCACACCTTAAGACTTACCTGTATTCATACTCCGGCAGGTGCATTCACCAAGGAAACCCGATCTGACTTACAGGATATAGGCAGAAATGTATTTTCATTTGCAATTTACAGTCATGAAAACGGATTTGAATCAGGAACTCAGAAATACAGTGAGATATATGCGAATCCCTATATGAGCATCACTACGGATTACCGAAATAAACGTTCTCTCAAGGACAGCGTATCCTTTTGCAGCATAAGCAATGATAATGTTCTCGTAAGGGCAATAAAACTTTGCGAAGAGGATGATTCGTTTATTATCCGAGTCAATGAAGGCAGCGGAAAAGAACAGCGCAATGTTATGCTTAAAATGCTGGGTGAAATCGCAACTGCTCAGCTTTGTACAGCGCTTGAGGAACCGATAAAGGATTTGAAAGTAACAAATGGCAAACTGCGCTTTAATATGAAGCCGTTTGAAATAAAAACCTTCAAAATCACCTATAGCAAAAAAGCGGATACAATTCCAAGCGAACGTTATGAAACAATTGCTCTGCCCTATAACGCAAAGGGTTTTACAAGCGATGACAATATGCGTCATGTTATTTTGCAGGGCAGCGGTTTTTCACTTCCGAAAGAACAGATAAATTATGATTACTATATGGGCGGAATAAGATACCATATAGAGAATAAAGACCCTTCCGACTATGATGTTCTTGTCTGCCGCGGGCAGAATATTGAATTGCCAAGCTGCACACGGCTTTACTTCATAGCAGGCTCAACCTCCGGTGAGCAGGAAGTGTTCTTTACCTACAACAAAAAGAAAATCGCTGTCAAAATAAAGCCTATTGACCGGCCGGTAAATGAATGGGATATGGCTGCACTGAACCAAATCGGCAGTGTAAGCGACAATTACTGCTTTGGATATGAATTTACACATGTACATCATCCGGAGGGTAATGTAGCTAAAAAAGCACAGTTTTATTTATATAACATTGCAATTATATCAGATGAACCGGTTACACTGACCTTGCCGGAAAATAACAGAGTCGTTATCCTGTCAATGACTGCTATTAAAGAGAGAGCGAAAGGCGGACTTGTTACAAAAATCTGCGATACAATATCACACAATTATGATTTTATGGAAGATATTCCGCCTATTGACAAAATAATTGACAAGGCTGACTTTATTACAATCCGTGCAGGCAAAATTCAAGATCAAATGAATTCAGGAAAAGGCAAAGGTATCAAGCGTGATAATATTGTAACCAACATTATTCGCTCATACACAAAAAGTGAATGGTAATTAAAAATATATACATAATCCCATATGCATTTTATGCATATGGGATTATTATTTTTTGTAAATGATTACACCTTTACAAAATGTAATTGTTGAAACCGCTGTGGAAAACCATGTTAAAAATGTGGAAAACTTGAATTACGAAAAGAAAAATTGTTAAAAACTATGTTGAAAGTGTTAAAAATGTAAAGCTTTCAACTTGTCTTTAACAATTATTTCATCAAAAACTTAAAATCCAATAAAGAATATACATCCTGACAAAAAGTTAAACAAATGCATAAAAAAACATTCCGCATATAAAGCTAAACGAACAGCAGAGCTTTATTATGCGGAATATATGTAATAACTTCTTATTTCTTAAAGAATTTTACGATATCGGAAAACGCATCATCGTCATTGTCAGTAAAACTTGAAGCTGCAGCTGTTGTTGCAGCTGTAATTGGCTGAGGAGGTGCAACCTCTGTATTTGCAGTTACTGACTTAATCTGACCTGAAGGACCATCCTCACCGAAACGTGTTGCAATAACGGTAATAATCATTTCATCCTCAAGATTTTCGTCAAAATTAGCACCCCAAATAATTTCACAATCAGGATGAACTGCATCCGTAACAATCTGAGAAGCTACTGTAATTTCTTCAAGGCCGATATCAGTTGAAGCTGTGATATTTAAAAGAACACCTCGTGCACCATCGATGGATGTGTTAAGAAGAGGAGAGGAAATTGCCTGCTGAGCAGCAACCTCTGCCTTATCTTTGCCCTTTGCACGGCCTACACCCATATGAGCAAAGCCTGCATCTTTCATGATTTCAGTTACATCGGCAAAGTCGGAGTTAACAAGACCTGTTGCGTTCACAAGATCGGATATTGACTGAACACCCTGGCGAAGAACGTCATTAGCAATCTCAAAAGCATTAAGAAGGGTAATCTTTTCAGTAGCAACTTCTTTAAGTCTCTCATTTGGAATTACCATAATAGAATCAACATTCTTAGCAAGTTCTTCAATACCTTTTGAAGCCTGTGTCATACGGCGCTTGCCTTCAAAAGCAAAAGGAGTTGTTACTACACCTACAGTAAGAATACCCATATCCTTAGCAATTTTAGCAACGTAAGGAGCTGCACCGGTTCCGGTTCCGCCACCCATACCGGCAGTGATAAATACCATATCTGCACCTGTAAGTATATCTGTAAGAGCTTCTTTGCTCTCCTCAGCGGCTTTGGCACCGATTTCAGGCTTAGCACCTGCACCCATACCTTTGGTAACCTTTTCGCCGATAAGAATTTTATGTGTTGCTGTTGATTTTGCAAGAGCCGGCTTATCTGAATTTACGGCAACAAATTCAACATCCTGAATATTACAATGTACCATGCGGTTAACAGCATTTCCGCCGCCGCCGCCTACACCTACTACTTTAATCTGTACTACCTTTGCATCGTCTGTATCAATTTCGTAACGTCCCATATCTAATTCTCCTTAATTTTATTCTAAATCGCTATTCGATTTGCTACATTTTCTATTGTAACAATATTGTAATCTTTTTGCAATACTTTTTTATGATATTTTTTAAGTTATTTGACAATCTTTTTGGGTAATATTTAAATTGCTTTATACAAATTGCACAATTGCAAGAAATTGTCTTTTCATTCGACAAGTAATCTGCTTTACCGCTATTTCTCTGTAAAGTAAATCTGCTTTCCGCCATCAATTGTCATGGTTCCCTTAGCATTGGGACTGGTCTGATTTAATTTTTCACAAGCTGCCAATCCCTGATATATCTTATTATCCAATTCATCACAATTACCAAGCTTGAACTCAATACGATTCTCATACACTACATAATTATCGCTGATATTATTGCAATAAATAGCAGTAATACCATCAAAATTATTCTTTTTTAAGGTATCTGACAACTGCTTAAGGCATTCACTGACCTTATTATTTTTAAAAATAATTATTTTTCCGGGATTGGAAGATTCTACCTGAGCTTTACTGATCATTATGCCTTTTGCCTTTTTGGCCTTATTTTCCAATACTTTAAAATTATCATCCAGTAATATATAAGTTTTATCTTTATTCTTTATTGAATAAGCCGGCTTTGCTTCAGTTATTTTAATTTGTATGGTATATGGTAATTTTCTTGAAATTTCCGCATTATATATATAAGGAAGATTTTGTTCAAGGATTTTCTTTGCACTTCGCGTATCCGATAGAAACAGATTCTCGCCCTTTTCTATTGTACATTGATTGAGAATTTCATTTTTTTCATATAACTTATTACCGCTTATACTGATTGTATCTATATGAAAAAACACAGTAAGTGATAAAACAGTGCCTATGGCTGCAAAAGAGATAATCGCAATAATCCAAATCATCACTTTTCGCATTACATTTCTTTTTTTGCGCTTTTTACTATCCCTTTTTCTTTTTTCGGCACGTGAAAGGCTTTTGCTGCTGCTTTTTTTTGATGATGCACTACCAGCCCTTTGATAAAGCTGTGCCTGTGACTCTCTGTAAATTTTAGGCGGCTCAATACCAAGTTCAGACAAACGGTAATCATCAGCAGCTGTTTTATGATTAGCTTTTTTCTTCCATGCTTTTTTCTGTTGAGACTTCTTCATCTTTAATCCTCATTATATCTGCACCAAGCAGAGTTAAACTGTTTTCAAAATCAGCATATCCCCTATCAATATGCCCAATGGAACGCACTAAAGTTGTACCCCGTGCGGCAAGGCCTGCAATTACGAGTGCAGCACCGCCTCTTAAGTCGGTTGCAAAAACATCAGCACCCTGAAGTTCTTTAACACCGTTGATAACTGCCATTTGATCATCAACCGTAATATCCGCACCGAATCTATTCAGCTGACTTACAAATCTAAATCTGTTTTCAAAAATATTTTCCTTGATAACAGATGTACCTTTGGCTACTGCCAAGGCAGCAGCGATTGGTGACTGAGAATCTGTTGGAAATGCAGGAAACGGCATTGTCTTTATCATTTTAACGCGTCTGAGACGCTTAGGTGCAGAAATCTTCAAACTGCCCTGCTGAAGATAAAGTCTGCATCCCATTTCATTAAAAACAGGAAATACAGGGGACAGATGAGCAGCTCTTATATCATTTATAATAATTTCACCGCCTGTTGCAGCACAGGCACTCATATATGTAGAGGCCAAAATTCTGTCGGGTATTATCCTATGCTCACAGGAATGCAGGCTATTGACACCCTCTATTTCTATTGTCGTCTCGCCTGCTCCGTAAATGCGTGCCCCGCATTTATTTAAAAACTCTGCAAGGTCGCAGATTTCAGGTTCTCTGGCCGGATTAATTATTGTGGTTTTACCTTTGGATACTGCCGCGGCAATCATTATATTTTCTGTTGCCCCTACAGAAGCAAAGGGAAGAATAATTTTTGCTCCGGTAAGTCTGTCAGCACAGCAGGTAATGGATGATCCGTTTTCTTTTATTACTGCACCCAGACTCTTGAGTGCTTTTATATGCATATCTACAGGACGTGTACCGATATCGCATCCGCCCGGAAGATAGATTGAAGCACAACCTGCTCTTGAAATAAGAGCACCTAAAAATAGGATTGAAGAGCGCATTGTTCGCATAACAGACTCATCAATTTGGCTTGTTTTAATACCCGTGGCATCAATTATAACCGTATCCTCTTGACGCTTGACCTTGCAGCCTAAATCTTCAAGTATTTTTAATGTAATTCTTACATCACTTAAATCAGGACAATTATGTATTATACTCTGACCGTTTACAAGAACAGACGCACATAGTATCGGAAGGGCTGAATTCTTTGCCCCGTGAAGTGTAACTTCACCTGTCAGCCTATGCTGTCCGTTAATTTTAAATATTTCCATCCAATCACCTCTGCAGCTTATAGAGATAAGGAAAATCCTTATTACCGTATATCATATGCAGAGGTTTTTTTTTTGTTATTTAGGTATGCCAATCAGAGATAAGGCCTATGTTCACTTTTGAATGAGTGAGAAAATAATACCGGCTATACGCTCTCTTGCATCGGTTATTGCCATTGCTCTGGCATTTTTTTCTACCGCTTTGAGCTTTACGTCATCAGACAAAAGCTCATCAATTTTATCTTTAAGCAGGCTTGCATTTAAGTCTTTTTCTTCTATCACAAAACCCGCATTTCTGTTAACAAGAGCCATAGCGTTATGAAACTGATGATTTTCTGCAACATACGGAGACGGAATAAGCACTGATGCCTTGCCCATAGCTTCAATCTCAGACAAAGATGAAGCGCCCGCTCTGCCTATTACAAGATCTGCAGCTGCCATACATACATCCATATTATCAATATACTCTCTTACTTCAACAGTGCCCTTTTTGCCGTTTACAAATCCATTTTCAGTAAACTTATTCAAAAAATCGCTGCCGTTTGTACCGACTGAATGTATATGGCAGTACTTTCCACTTTCGGCACTGTTCAGTAAAATATTAAACATTGCATCGTTAATCGGCTTTGCTCCCAAAGAGCCGCCAAAAGAAAGCACAAGATATTTACCATCCGGTATGCCAAGCTCAGCTCTGGCCACTTCCTTATCTGCTTTAAGAAGTTCACCTCTTACCGGCAGACCGGTAACAACAACCTCATGCTTTGGCTCAAGATGCTTTTTTGCATCCTCGACCGTAAGCATAACCTTGTCTACCTTTTTCGAAAGAGCTTTATTTGTAATTCCGGGAAAAGCGTTTTGCTCGTGTATACATGTCGGAATACCCATTTTGACAGCTGTCTGCAATACAGGTCCGGATACATAACCGCCAAAGCCAACTACAACATCCGGTTTAAAATCCAAAAGAATTTTCTTACTTTCGCCCGATGATTTCATAAGTCTCGCTACAGTTTTGACATTATGCAAAATGGATTTTGTTGAAAAGGAGCGCTTAAATCCCGAAATGTCAATTGTTTTAAAATCAAAGCCTGCAGCAGGAACAAGCTTAGACTCCATATGGTCGGCTGTTCCGATAAACAGAATTTGTGCATTTTCATTTGTCTCTCGGATATAAGATGCTACGGCAAGGGCAGGATTAATATGACCTGCTGTGCCGCCTGTTGCAAAAATAATTCTCATATTCTTACCTCTAAATTAAACTTTTTTCTGGCTTGCCTTTCGTGATACAGATAAAACAACGCCTATTTCAAACAAAAGCATCATCATGGCTGTTCCGCCATAAGAAAAGAACGGAAGCGCGATGCCGGTGTTTGGTATCGTATCGGTAACCACCAAAATATTGAGTCCCACCTGAATGCCTACCTGGGCAACTATGCCGATAACAATAAGTGCACCGAATTTATCGTGACATCTTGATGCGATTACAAATCCCCTGGCAACTAAAGCAGCAAAAAGCAGTATGATAACAGCAGCGCCGATAAATCCAAGCTCTTCGCATACAATAGAGAAAATAAAGTCATTCTGCGGCTCTGAAACATAAAGATACTTCTGCTTTGAATTTCCGAGTCCAACACCGAAAAGTCCGCCTGAACCTATTGCGTAGAGCGAATTATTAGTCTGCCAGCGGCTTCCCGTCGGTTCAAAATCCTTATCCAGCCATGCCCTTATTCTTGTTCCTGCATAGTTTTCAAGCAAATCAGGAAATGTTATAACCATAAATATTACCAAAACAAGCACAGCCAAGCCAAAGGCAAACAGCTTCCAGTCACTGCCCCCTATCCACATCATGGTTGCACCGATAAGAAACATTAGAATTGTGCATGACATATGATGTTCAAGAAAAATAAGTCCGCAAAAGACAGCAATAATTCCAAGCGGATATAAAATACCATACTTAAATTTTTTCATTTTACCGTAGTAATCGCTTATATAGGAAGCGAAAGTTAAGATAATCGTGAATTTTGCCAAATCAGACGGCTGAAAAGTGAAGCCGCCGGGAAGCGGTATCCATCTTTTAAAATTTCCTCCGTCAGCGCCACCGACATTTGTATGGTAAAACAAGACGATTACCAAACAAAGAACAGTAAATGCAAGCAACGGGACCACAATGACCTTAAGCCACTTGTAATTGATTTTTGACATGACAAACATTGCCACTAAACCGACAATGGTAAAAATAAACTGACGTGTGAAATAATAATATGAATCGTGGTTATTGTTATAATATGCATAGGGATAAGAAGCTGAAAAGAGCATAATCAGGCCTATTGTTAAGAGTGCAACAGTCAAAGCGATAAACGGTATATCCATACTGCCTGTAATCAATATATCGTCCTTATTAATACCTTTTGTTGTTCTCTTGCCGGTTCTGATAATTTTTGGATTATCCCTTGACAAGCTGTCAGGCATATATAACACTCCTTTCAGTTTGAATAATATAAATATTTATTGCTTAAAATTGCCGTAGTACAGCAATAAAACGCCTATTATACAGCCGATTGCATTTACAAATGAGAATACAATGCAGATTTTCTTTTCCTTCCATCCACACATTTCAAAGTGATGATGAATGGGTGCCATTTTAAAAACTCTTTTACCATGTGTGATTTTAAAATAACCGATCTGAATGATATCGCTCATGGTTTCACATACATAAACAATCCCTATCGGCAAGAGGATAAGCGGACATTTTGAAAGATAGCCAAGCGCCACGACCATACCGCCGAGAAAAAGTGAACCGGTATCTCCCATAAAAGTCTTTGCGGGATTCCAATTCCAGCAAAGAAAACCAAGCACGCCGCCGAGAAGAGCACCGGAAAATATTTTCAATCCTGAAAAATTCTGCATAAATCCGATTACAATAAAAGCTGCAGCAACAGTTACAGTAACACTTGAACACAAACCGTCAATGCCGTCTGTAAGATTAACAGAGTTAACACATCCGTAAATTATAAAAAATGAAAGCACCCAAAATATGATTGCCGTAAATATGTTTTTTTCAAAATTAACTGTTCCCATAAAAGGAATATACCAGCTTGTGTTATGAGACAGCCAAAGTGTAAGAATATAACCGACTGTCATTATCAGCTGACCAAAAGTCTTTTGCTTTGGTGAGAGACCTTCATTTCTTTTGAGCTTAATTTTAATAAAATCATCGGTAAAACCTACTATACCGCAACCAAGCGCAAGTACTGCACCCGCTATAACAAGTACGAGCTCGCGGCCTGTCAAAAGCGCTGAATAATCACTTTCAATGCTGCCGCCTGTAAGATGCAGCGTAAGACAGGTTGCTGCTATGGAAAGAATTATGCCTACAATGAACATCAATCCACCCATATTAGGTGTTCCCTGCTTTGATTTATGCCAGCTTGGTCCGATATCCAATATAGTTTGACCGAACTTAAGTTTTCTAAGCCATGGTATTATGATAAATCCTAAACCTGCTGTAACACCAAAAGCAATTACAATACTTATAATTAATGCGACTGTTGTATTCATTTATTTTCCCCACCTGTCATATACACTATGGATTACTTCCTCAAGCTTCATTCCTCTTGAAGCTTTAAAAATAACCGCATCACCGAAGTCCAGTATTTCAATAAGCTTTGAAGCAAGTTCCTGCTTGCTTTCAAAATGAAATACATTTTTCATTTTATTTTCTGCTGCTGACTTAGCAATCAGCAAGCCTTTTTCCCCTACGGTTAAAAGATAATCTATTTTTGCATCAGCTGCCATTTTACCAACATCGGCATGCGCTTGATTGGAATAGTCACCAAGCTCCAGCATATCAGAGAAAACTGCAATCTTTTTACTGCCCTTTGTATTTGACAGGGTTTCAATCGCTGCTTTCATTGAGTCCGGACTTGCATTATAGCAATCTTCAATAAAGGTTACTCCACCGCGTAAAACACTTTTCTGGCGCATACCCTCAGGGACATAGGATTTTAGAGCATCCACACATTTTTTTGCCTCTATATCAAGATAATACCCTACAGCAAAAGCGCAAAGCGCATTATACACATTATGCTCACCTATTGCCGGGATAACTGCATGCTGCAATTTGTCAAAATAACATATATCAAACTCTGTTTCACCATTATTTTCTATGATATTTTCAGCTGTAAAATCCCCATTTTTTATACCAAAGAAAACAATATTATATTCATCACTTTTAACAGCTTTAAGCATATCATTGTCACCGTTTAAAAGTAATACAGAACCTTTCTCAAGTCCGTCAAGAATTTCAAGCTTTGCCTTTAAAATACCTTCACGTGAACCTAGATTTTCAATATGCGATGTACCGACATTTGTAATTACGGCAATTGTCGGCCGTGCAGCACTTGAAAGCCTATGTATCTCTCCAAAATGGTTCATTCCCATTTCGATAACTGCCGCCTGCGTATCCTTTTCAATCTGAAACAGCATTTGCGGAAGCCCTATTTCATTATTCAAATTGCCCTGTGTTTTTATTGAATTATATTTTGAATTAACAACTAAGTAAGTAAATTCCTTTGTAGTTGTTTTGCCGACAGAGCCTGTGAGACCTACAAGATGAAGCTTGAACTTTGAACGATAATAAGCTGCCAAATCAAGCAGTGCCTTTGATGTATCCTTTACTTTCACATATGCACCGGGTATATCTATATTGCTGTGGACCATTACAGCTGCGGCACCCTTTTTGAGTGCCTCCTTTGCAAACTGATGACCGTCCAATCTCTCACCCTTAATACAAATAAAGAGACAGCCTGCTGTAATTTTTCTTGTATCAATGCATACACCCTTGATTTCACAGTCACTGTTAAAGGTACCACCGCAGGCGTTTGCAATTTCACTTAATTTTAATATTTCCATATCAATCCAATGTGCTGAGTATCTCAGCCACTACTTCTCTTTCATCAAAATGAATTGTACCTGTAGGTAAAATCTGGTATGTTTCATGACCTTTTCCGGCAAGAAGAATAATATCATTCTTCTGTGCATTCTTTATTGCATAGGCAATAGCCTCTTTTCGTTGTTCAACAACTACATACGGAGTCGTGATATCCTTCATTCCTAAAAGAATATCGTTTATAATATCGGTTGGATTTTCCGAACGGGGATTATCCGATGTTACAATGCAAAAATCCGAAAGCTCGGCTACTATTTTACCCATCTTCGGACGCTTGGTTTTATCTCTGTCTCCGCCGCAGCCGAATACAGTTACTACTCTTCCTTTTGCAATTTCCTGAAGCGAGGTAATTATATTTTCAAGCCCTGCCGGCGAATGCGCATAATCAATAATAATTGTAAAATCTCTTTGACCGTTTGGAACAACCTCAATTCTGCCTTTTACTCCATTTGATTTGCTGATTGCGTCAAGAACATCAGAATACGAAATTCCAAGTGACAACGCGCAGCTTGCTGCACAAAGTGAATTATACACTGAAAATCTGCCCGGTATTGGGCAAGTGCATCTGCCGATTGTGTCACCTACGAGCTCATATTCAACACCATTTGCCTTAAATGCTACATTTTTTGCAACATAGCTTGCGTTATTCGTATTAACAGCATATGTTACAACTTTATCAAAATGCAGATCCTCCACAATTTTCATACCATACTCATCATCAGCATTTGTGACTGCAATATCTGCATTCTCAAAAAGTATGCGCTTAGAGCTGAAATAATTCTCCCACGTTTTATGATAATCCAAATGATCCTGTGAGAGATTCGTAAACGCAGCAACTGCAAAATGCAGTCCATTTACTCTTCCCTGTGCAAGTGCCTGAGAGGATACCTCCATAACACAGTATTCACATCCTGCATCCACCATCATAGAAAAGAGCTTCTGCAATTCATACGGATCCGGAGTAGTAAACTTTGCCGGATAGCTTTTGTCTCCTATCAAATTTTGTACAGTTCCGATGAGACCGACTTTTTTGCCCACATTTTCAAGAATTTGTTTAATAAGGTATGTGGTGGTTGTTTTTCCGTTCGTTCCCGTAAGTCCGATAAGCTTAAGCTTGCTTGCAGGATTCTTGAAAAAATTTGCACATATAAAAGAAAATGCAGCTCGTGAGTTTTCAACAATAACCTGCCTGTCAAGCCCCATATCACGTTCAACAATAACACAGGGGGCACCAATATCAAGCATCTCCTGAGCCAAACTGTGACCGTCAAACGCCCTGCCCTTTACGCAAACAAAAAGGGAGCCCGCCTTGACAAGCCTTGAATCCTGGGTAACATCAAGAACTTCAACATCCTCATAAGTATTCTTGACATCAATACCTTTTAAAATTTCTGATAATTTCATTATCTAATCCCCTTTAATCAAGTACACTTTCCGTGCTCTTGAACGTTACTGTAATTACTGTTCCCTGTTCAACCGACGTATCCTTTTCCTCACTCTGGCGCGATGCTACTATTGAACCTGAACTGATATTATTGCCGCTAATCTCAATATTAAGATGATTGGTCTTTGCAAGGCTCTTTGCCTCACTTACTGTGAGCCCTTTAAAATAAGGAACCTTTGTCATTTTCTTTGGCGTTTCATCTGTATAAACGAAAATCGTACCACCGCTTGGTATTGTTCCTGCGCTTGTGGGACACTGTCTAACCACCTTGTCGCCCTTGCCGACAACAACACACTTCAGCGAATATTCGCTTATTTCCTTTTTCGCTTCTTCCAGCGATTTGCCGACAACATTAGGTGCATATTTCGAGAGATTTTTTATTTCATCCTCATCATATTTAGGTTCAACACCCAAAACACTCATTGCTTCCTCAATAACTTCAGATGCAATCGGAGCACAAAGTGCACCGCCGCCTAAATCCTGATTAGGCTCATCTACAATTATTATCATCGCAAGCTCGGGATTATCACTCGGAGCAATAGCCGCAAATGAAACAATATATTTATCTCCCTCACCCTCTTTTGACTCACCGAGTTTTGTCGAAGTACCGGTTTTTCCGCCCACGCTGTAACCCGCTACATAACCGTTTTTACCCGTTCCGTTATCCACTACACCCTTCATCATCTGACGAACGGTTGCTGCTGTTTCGCTGCTGATAACCTGTCTTACAACCTTGGGCTCAGTCTTCTTAACGGTTTTACCTTCAGAGTCCAAAACAGATGAAACCAAATAGGGCTGAACAAGCTTTCCGCCATTGGCTATTGCACTTATTCCGGTACAAACCTGAATCGGAGAAAGAGAGTTTGTTTGACCCATTGATGCTGAGGAAAGCTCTACAAGACTGTATTTTTCTTCAGGATAATATTGAGGTGAAGCCTCGCCGGGCAAATCTATACCCGTTATCTGTGTAAATCCAAAGGCATCAAAATATTTAAAATAATTATGCACACCCAGCTTTTGACCTACCGTAATAAAAAATGGGTTACAGGAATTTTCAAGACCCTGTGCAAAGGTCTGTGTACCGTGTCCGGGATGATAATGGCATTTCATCGGTCTGTCCCAGCCCTTAACTTTAATAGAGCCTGTGCAGTTATAAGTTGTATTTATGGTAGCCACATTTTCTTCAAGTGCCGCCGAGGCAATAAAGGTCTTAAATACAGAACCCGGCACGTATGTATCGTTAATTGTAAAATTACGCCACTGATTTTGAACAGCTGCACTTTCTGCCTTTTGCTTGTTTTCCTTACCTTTTATTTTTTTGATTTCTTTTTTTGTTTTGCTGTAGGTAATTTTATACGGGTCATTGCAGTCATAATCAGGAAGAGATGACATACCGAGCACTGCTCCCGTTTTGCAGTTCATAACAACACCATACGCACCCTTAGCCTGATATTCTTCAAGGGTTTGCCTTAAACCCTTCTCAAGATAATACTGAATTGTTTGATTTATGGTAAGAACCACGGAATTCCCGTCAGTTGCTTCCACAGAGGTTTCGTAATCATCCGAAATATCATTTGACACAGCATCCTTTGCCGTAATGACTCTGCCGTTTGTACCTGTGAGCGTTTCGTCGTAAAAAGCTTCAATACCGCTCAGACCCTGATCGTCAGCACCTGTAAAACCAATAACCGACGATGCCAAAGAACCATATGGATAATATCGTTTTGAGGTTTGCTCCATTCCGATACAGTTAAGCCTATTCTCGGAAATAAATTCGGAAAGCTTTTCTTTGATATTATTTTCGACTTTTTTTTCAACAACAGTGTAATGATTTTCCTGCTTTGTCTTTTCAAGAAACTCCTCTTTCTCTTTTTCATCATACTTAAAAAGTTCTGAAAATTTATCTACAATAAGCGTACGTCGTTTTTCACTTTTGGCTTTTTTTTCTGCGACCTTTTCTGCCGTATCATCCTCTGTAATTTCCAAATCAATAGCTAATGGGTCGATATATATATTCCACACAGTGGCTGACTGGGCAAGCACATTGCCCTCAGAGTCATATATTGCACCGCGCATTGCCGTAATTTCCGTATCCTTTAACTGCTGCAAATCCGCCTTCTGCGCAAGTTCCTCACCTCTGACAACCTGAAGATAAAAAACTCTTGCTGCATTTGTGCAAAGAAGAAAGATAATCACAACCGACAAAATCAGCAGTCTTTTGAGCATATTTTTTGATGTATTCTTTTTCACTCAGCCTTCCCCCTCGCAATTGTTATCTTATTTAATAAAAACTATATGAGAGTTAGAAAACTTTATAAGAATACTAACTCTCAATATTTTACGCAAAATATATTTATATTATTACTTTTTCGTTTTTTGCTCAATACGTTCGACAGCACTGATATGCTCCTCTTTAAACTGAGAAACATCAATATATCTTATTTGTTGATTTTGAATTTTGGTCATTCCCAATTTCTCAACAGCATATTTATCAATCATACTCATAGAAACAAGAGAATTAAGCTCACTGTTTATACGCGTATTTTCACTTTGCGCAACAGCCAGCTGAGATTCAAGATTTGATATTTCATGGTTAAGCTCATTTTTTTTGGCATAAGTGCTGAGCACGCCTAAAAACATTGCAATTGTAAGAACAGAAACAATTGCAATGGATACAATCTTACCAAAGCCCAGTCGCTGCTCCTGCAAAAGCTGATTTTTGCTTTTTCTTTTCCCGTTTTCTCTTACCTTAAGATTTCTTTTGGTATCCGGAGCATAAGCCGGTGCTGCAGATGACCTGCTAACATCAAAAGAATTTATTAAATATGACGTATCGCCTGAATAAGAATAGCGCCTGAAGTCGCCTGTATTAGTCATCTGACTCACCTCTTTTCAAGAATGAATTAATATTTTTCAAATACGCGAAGCCGAGAGGAACGTGCCCTCGGATTTTCCTGCAGTTCTGCACTTCCGGGCGCAACAGCCTTAAACACTTTGCCTTTAGGCTGATTGCCGCACACGCAAACCGGAAACTCCTTAGGACAGGTGCATCCCCTGCACCAATCGTTAAATTTATCTTTAACAATTCTATCCTCAAGCGAGTGAAAGGTAATTACAGCAATTCTGCCATTGGAATTTAAACAGTCAAAAGCATCGTCAAGTGCCGTTTTGAGCACTTCCAGCTCTGCATTAACCTCAATTCTGATTGCCTGAAAGGTTCGTCTTGCAGGATGTGAATCACGCATAGCTTTTTGCGGCATAGATGCTTTTATAATTTCCACAAGTTCAAAGGTTGTTGCAATAGGCTTGTCCGCCCGTGCTTTAACAATATTGGCAGCTATGCGCCGGGAAAATTTTTCCTCACCGTATTTATATAGAATATTTGCAAGTTCGCCTTCACTGTATGTATTCACAACATCAGCAGCACTGAGACCTGTTTTGCTCATTCGCATGTCCAGCGGAGCATCCTTGTGAAAAGAAAAACCCCTGTGTGCCGTATCCAGCTGAAACGAGCTTACCCCCAAATCAAGCAGAAGCCCGTCTATTTTTTCTATCTCAAGTCTTTTTAATATGTTTTTTATATTTGAAAAGTTATCATGAATAATGGTTACGTTATCCCTGCCGCCTATTCTTTCACGCAAAACCGAAATGGCATCAGGATCACGGTCAACAGCAATAAGCTTTTTTGCTGTTTGGGCAATTTCAGAGGAGTGTCCCCCGCCGCCGGCAGTACCATCCAAAATAATTTTATCACGATTTAAATCAAGTGCCTTTATTGACTCATCAAACAGCACACTTTTATGAACAAATTCCATTGCAAATTAAATTCCGTATTCATCAAGGATATCTTCAATTTCAGCATCCTCAACACTTTCAAGTTCTTTCCTGAACAGCTCACAATTCCATATTTCTATTCTTTTATTATTGCCAAACACCTCGGCCTGGGTCTCGTCAATCAAATCAACCTGTGCACGCAGATTTTCATTAAGCAAAAGGCGTCCTTGTCCGTCAAGGCTCATTTTTTCAGCATTGGCAGAAAAATGAAGTTCGAGTGCTCTTCTCTTTTTCTGACTCACTTTTTCAAGAATGTTGTTAATCATTTCAACCCAAACTTCCATAGGATAAAGAGCAAGACATTTATTTACACCGCGTGATACAATAAATTCCTGTCCTAATGACGCACGCATATTGGCCGGAATAGAGATTCTTCCCTTGGCATCAATTTTATATGTTTTATGACCGACAAAATACTCTGTCATATGCTCTCCTCCTTTCTGAAAATATGGGATTTTAGTTAAAAAACTCCACTAAAGGTGAAATTTTATGGGATTTATATAAAAAATTATAGGATTTCATCCCACAAGAACATTATAAATAGGTGTGACAGCATTGTCAAGGAAATTTTTTATGCCTATACTTATTGTAACGGAATTGTAATAATTAGTTAAATTTAAACAGACATATTGTTTAACTCAATAATGTATGCTATAATTATTCCATAATATTAGACAATTGTCGGAAAGGTTATTTAAATTATATGAACGATTACAAAACCACCTGGCGCGAAAAAATCGGCTACGGAATAGGTGCAGTAGGCCTCGACCTAAGCTACGGAATGTTTTATTCCTTTTTAAGCTATTATCTCTCAAGTGTTTTAGGTCTTAAGGAAGCTTTTTTGCTTTTGCTTACGCCCCTCGCAAGAATTTGGGACGGAATTAATGATCCTATGATGGGAACTATTGTTGACAACACGAGAACAAAACAGGGTAAATACCGCCCTTGGATTATCATTGGTGCCATCAGCAACGCTGCCGTTTTATTTTTGCTTTTTACCAGCTTCGGAATGAGCGGAACAAAGCTTTACATATACATCGGCGTTATGTACATTCTTTGGGGCATGACAAATACCATGGCAGACATACCGTATTGGAGTATGGTTCCTTCCTTCACGTCTGACCCAAATGACAGAAATATGGTTTCAACAGTAGCAAGAACCTTCAGCGGTCTGGGACAAGGTATAATAACAGTAGCAACTCCGATTATTTTGCCGATGCTTTCAACAGGTATGACAACAGATAAAGGATACAGCGCCAGCGGCTTCTCACGATGGGCAGGCATCTGTGCTTGTCTGCTTGTGCTGTTTTCAGCCATATGTGTTTTCTCAACAAAAGAAAAGCATGTTGTTTACAACGAAAAAACAAAGTTTTCGCTCAAAAAGATTTTTAAGGTGATTGCACATAATGACCAACTTGTAGTCTTTATGATTATGGCTATGCTTTCAAATGCAGGATGGTATCTCACTTCAGGCACAGCCGTTTACTATTTTTCCGATGTACTTGGTGAACCAAAAGCCCAGTCATTGTTCCAGACAATCGGTGCTGTCGGTTCAGTTCTCGGTCTTTTGGTCATTCCTATTCTTTCAAAATGGCTTAATAAAAAAACAATCTACCAGATTTCACTTATTGCAACCATAATAGGATACATACTCATGTATGTTTTCGGCCCTGTACTAAAAATCACAATTGCTCTTGATATCGCATATATCATCTCCTCCACGGGAATTGCTTCGATGTTTGTTGCACAAACCGTATTTCTTGCTGATATAGTGGACTATGGAGAATATAAAACAGGTGAAAGAAACGAATCGATAACCTTCTCAATGAAAGGTTTTTTGCAGAAAATGGCTTACACGATTCAAACCATTATTCTTTTCGGCGGATTGGGAATTATGAATTATAATGAACAGATAACCAGCGCCGCAAAAACAATCAATCAATCAACAAAAGGAGCAATCGGATTTATTTGCTTTGGTGTACCGCCGATTTTAATACTGGCTTCGCTCATTGTTTTCACAAAAAAATTCAAGCTCCACGGAGAGCTTGCAGACAAAGTGCACGCTTATATTATTGAAAAACGTTCCTCAGAAGAAAATAATTGAATACAAAACAGTACAAAACAAAAAGGTCATTGGTTAAGCAAATATGCACAAGACCGTAAAAAATAGA
>DKZG01000017.1 GCA_002493595.1 Ruminococcaceae bacterium UBA7080
CCTTGACAAAGGGTATAGTTTATTATTCTCCGGCACAAAACGATACCAAAATCGAAACATATTATCATCAATAGTGTAAATTGATTTTCGAGATACCTTTTCACCATAAGGTGTTTCTTTTTGAATCAACCCTAACGCCATTAGGTTTTTCAAATAAGTGGCACAAACACTGGTATCTTCACCAACTTTTGTAGAGATTTCCGCCATACGGGAAGCACCGGTTGCAATGGACGTAATGATTGCATTATAAAGTGCAGGTTCCCGTACCTCCTGCTTCAATAAATTTTCAGGTTCTTCAAAAAGCGAAGATATTGGATTCAGAAATGTATTTTTAATGTTGTCCTCAACGCTCAGTCTATCATCTATTTGCAATAAATACTGAGGTGTTCCTCCCACCATACCATAGACCATAGCTTTGTCTCCGCTGGAAAAATTTTTGAGATACCGGCAGGTATCCGCAAAATCAAAAGGCAATATTTTCATCTGCGATGTACGCCTGCCATAAAGTGGCGCTTTATATGCCAGTACATGATCCTCCATATAAGCCATCGAAGATCCACAAAGAATCAGCATTAATTTAGAACAGTCTTTATATTTATCAATTAGAAGCTGTAAAGTAGAAGCAAGGCTTTTAGAAGCGCGGGCCACATATGGGTACTCATCGTTCACTAAAATGAGACGATTTTTTTCCGCCAGCTTAAAAACATATTCTAAGGCAGCCTGGAATGAAATAAACATCGTCTCAGCCCGAATACCCGTTCCAAATTCCATAATATTATTACTAAAATTCTCCAGATTTTGTTTGGCGTTACTCTCTACGCCCATAAAGTAGATTGCCTTTTTATCACTGATAAATTGGTTGATAAGCGCAGTTTTTCCTACACGGCGGCGACCGTAGATGACAGCAAACTCAAATTTATCAGATGTATATAATCTATTGAGGGACGCCAGTTCACGCTCTCTGCCGACAAACATAATTATACCTCCATTTAGTATAACAACACCATATCACGTTATTGCAATTTAGTCAAATACGATTTACTTATTTTAGATTTACTTATTAAACAAAGAAAGCCCTTGATCAATATCCCTTTTATTTTTATTGTAGAAAAAACGAGACTCTTTCAGAAGTCTCGCTTTGTTCATCAGTTTATACTTTAAAGTTAAATGTCTTATAATTTTACCATTTTATTTTGTCATATTTTCTTCCCAAAATCTGACTGCATTATCAAACCATCCATCTGCAACAGTTCCTTCGCCCAGTCCAAATCCATGCGGCAGTCCGTCAAAGACCTCTATCTCGGCATTTGTTCCCTGCGCCTGTATCCGCCTGATTCTCTCTTCCATTGTTCCATAATAAGCGATTCCATCATTTGTCCCAACACACGCATAGGTTGGAGGTTCAACGCCTGTCACCTCGGATAATCCCGTATATTGCATGATAACCGCACCCGGTTTCGGATAATCCGCCTCACCAAAAGCAGCAGTTCCATAGCCTCCAAGCCATGCCGCCATATTGTATATCAAAACATACCGTAAATTAAGCAGGAAGCATTTTATGAAACTTTAGGATTGAAAAAAATACCCCATGAATTTTGCGGAAGTGGTATGAGAAAGGTAATTTTATCATAACACTCCAATGTGGATGCGCCGAGTTTAGGCTAAAAAATGTCCTTACAGACATTGCCTATCCTGTTGGTAGTTACATTTCCGTTTTCAACAAAGAGTACATCTTCATGTCGATAACTTTACCATTTTTGACAGCGTTACTTCTCAATGTACCCTCATATTGGAATCCTGCTTTTTCAAGTACTCGGCAAGACGCCTCATTATATGCAAATGGCTCTGCATAAATGCGGATAATATCACTCATTTCAAAGACATATTCACAAGTTTGTATTACTGCTTCAGTCATAATACCTTTTCCCCAGTATTCCTCTGCAATATAATATCCCAGTTCTCCAGTCTGTCTATGGATATTTCCTTGACGAAAAACACCAATACTCCCCACTACCTTGTCGTCCACTGTAATAGCAAACGCAAACGTTTCATTTTCATCAGAAGAAAGCATCGCTGAAATATAGTCCACTCCATCTTGTTCTGTATAAGGATACGGCAATCCGTCCCGAAGATTATCTTGTATCTTTCTGTTGGAGAGAGCCGCTGCCAAATCTTTTGCATCTGATAATTTCCATTTTCTTATTTTACAAATCATTTTCCGTTCTCCATTTCCTTAGCAAACAAATCTTTATTCCCCATACGCTCTATAATGAGGTTTGTATTCTCATCTCTGGATTCAACAAAGATTATTTTACTCCTATTCCCTTCAAGACTTCTGTTGTTGTTTTACTTGTATTCATAAATTCCAAATCACATTTATTATATAGCAAGATCTGATTTTGTTCCAGCTTTATCAATTCATAATTTTTTCTAATTCTGTCTGTATTTTCTACTATTGATTTTTTTATAAACGGCTTATCTATGTTTTCGGCATTTTTAATGATGTTCTCCAGTGTTCCAAATGCCCTTAAAAGCGAAGCTGCTGTTTTAACGCCTATTTTTTCCACTCCTTTTATATTGTCCGCAGTATCGCCCACTAGCGATTTAAAATACGCATACTGATCAGGATAAATACCATATTTGTCAATAATATACTGAGATGAACATATCATTGTTTTTTCACCCCGATACCTTAATATTGAAACACGTTCACTAATTAGCTGAAAGAAATCGCTGTCAAAAGAACTTATAACAATATCAGTATCATCACAAAAGGATAAAGCATAACTTGTTATCATATCATCGGCTTCACAATTGGTTGTTTCTATGTATTTTATACCCAAATAATCCAAAGCCTTATAAACATCCGGTAATTGTGAAAACGGATTTTCTTCTTCATTGACCATACTATAATCAATTCTATTTGCTTTATACTCAGCATCTATTTCACAACGACTATTTTTATGTTCCCCGTCAAACACAACAAGAATATGTGTAGGCTCAACTTTTCGTATTATCTTTAGCAATGCTCCTACAAATCCAAGTGTTCCTTGTATTGCTTTTCCCTCATTATTAACAATTCTGGCCGGCATACCAAAAAACATCTGAAAAAGCAAATTGCTGCCATCAATTATCAATAACTTATCCATATATTTTTTCACCTTTCCTTTATTATTTAATTGAACATTTTACTAATAAAATATAAAATATTCGTAAGAAAATTTATCAGAACACGTAGGAGAAGCTAATGGACTATACAATACGGAAAATACAAAAACAGGAGTATCCGTTACTGGATAATTTCTTATATGAAGCAATTTTTGTTCCAGAGGGTATCGAACCTCCACCCAAAACCATTATTACATCTCCCGAATTACAGGTTTATGTTGAGCGTTTCGGGGAATTAAAGGATGATTGGGGGTTAGTGGCAGAAGTTGACAATAAGATTGTCGGGGCTGTTTGGGTACGCATTATGAACGATTACGGACATATAGATGATGAAACGCCCTCCTTGGCAATCTCCCTTTATAAAGAATACCGGGGCTTTGGTATTGGAACAGCCATGATGAAAGAAATTCTTGCTCTGCTGAAAGCACATGGGTACAGCCGAGTTTCTCTTTCCGTCCAAAAAACCAACTATGCGGCAAAGCTGTATCTAACGGTTGGTTTTGAGATTGTAAGGGAGAATGAGGAAGAATACATTATGATTTACACATTTTAATTACCAAACGGATAAAGAAAATGGAAATATGGAATTTCCGTTTTCCTCACTTTCCAATCAGAAATATCCGTCATCAGGGCAGTATTACCTGCCTCATTTCCATTGCTGCTGTCAAATCCTCCACTATGCTACCATATAAATGGAATGACTTTATATTTCACTTTCTTTTTATACTCTGCATACCCTTCCAGCCCCTTCTCAAGCACTGCTTCTTCATTGCTAATTCTCTTTGCAATAATTATAGGATATGTAAGAAAAATTACAAATGAGATAATAGAGCCAAGAACCAGCGGCATAGAAAGAAATAAAATAATCGTTACGCTGTACATAGGGTGTCGAACAACCCCATAAAGTCCGGTATCAATTACCTTTTGCCCATCCTGTACTTCTACGGTTCGTGATAAGTAAGTATTTTCCCTCAATACCTCTGCATAAAGCAGATAGGAAAGCAAAAATATAATTGCACTAACCCACAAAACCCAATCAGGCAGTACTATCCATTGAAAACGAAAATTTAAACCCGCCATAACAAATCCCATAACGAACATCAGACCACTAAGTTTTATCACAAGATTTTGCTCCGACTGCTGCTCCTTGTCTTTTAATCGTTTTTTCAACAGTTTCGGATTTTTAATCATCATTGCAATTCCACCAAAAAGCATTGGGATAAACAATATCCCCATAAATAGCCATGCGTTCCAATAATCAAATGTCCCCGCAGGTAAAAATATTAGCATTCCTATAACAACTACACCAAGAACAAATTTCAATATCGCTTGATAAAACAACTCTTTTGTCATATAAACTCTCTTCCTATAGTTTCTAAATTGACGAATTAAAACAGCACTTCGGTAAGTTTGCCTACCTCCAATGCAACCGCAAAACATCAATAATACTTTTTCGATTATTTGACCTATATTCCTTATCCTCCGTTCCCGGCAATCTGCATTTTTTCCAATTTGCTTTCTTTCGCATTATTTTTCTGATTATACCACTTTTTAACTGCATTTACTATTATCAAATACAGGGCATAACAACCGCAACGCACCCCAGTTAATCAGCTTCTGCACTTCCATATCAGTCATATCCTATCAATCTCCCTGCTCAATTATAAGTTGGGCATATACATGAAAGCAAGGAAGTTGCCAGAGAATTTTTTAAATGATACGGAACGCTTCTCGCCAGAGGAAGAACATCAACGGGTGATTGCAGCACTCTCAAAGGACTTAGACGCTGTTAAACAAAGTATTCTTGATGACAGTAAAATAGTTAAAAAAGTGATTAGCGGTATATTTGTCAAATCCCCAAAATGATTGAGAAAAATTTTGAGAAAAAAGTATTGACTCCCACGTAACGTAATACTGTATTCTTTTCTCATAGGAGCAGAATAGATATAAGCCGGCAATCTTTGTCTTGCTTCTTCACAAATTTAAGGAGCTGATATGAATGCGAACCATAAACCAAGTTGCAGAATTAACAGGTATAAGCACTCGTACATTACAATACTATGACGAGATTGGACTATTAAAGCCAAGTGAACTGACTGAGTCCGGCTATCGTCTATATGATGATGAAGCCTTGCAAAAGCTACAACAAATCCTGTTTTTTAAGGAATTGGGCTTTAAGCTAAAAGAAATTAAAGAAATTCTGCAAAAAACAGATTTTGATAGAATTGAGGCTTTCAAAAGGCAAAAAGAGTTACTTCTGCTAAAACGTAATCGGACAGACAGACTTATACAGCTTCTTAGCCGTTTAGAAAAAGGAGAACAATGTATGAGTTTTAAAGAATTTGATTTGTCCGACTATATCAATGCATTGGAAGATTTTAAGTCCAATCAGACCGAGGAAGTTATTAAACACTGGGGAAGTATCGCAAATTTTGATATGTTCATTCAAAAGATCAAAAGTGATGAATCCGAAGTAGCGAAACTCGCCATCAGGCAGTTTGGCAGTATTGAAAAATACACCGAAGCCATGAAACATAATCTAGAGCATTTCTCTGAACTCATGGAAACACAATTAACGGAAGAAGTGAAAGAAATCGGAAAACAATCTGATATACTGTATGGCAAACTAACCGCTGATTTGTCAGAAAATGTTTCCTCCTCTAAAATACAGTCCATTGTTCAGGAAATATGGCAGTTTATACAGGAAAACAGCACTAACATATCCATATCCTGTAGTAAACCCTATATGGATATGCTTATCAACGCATACTCAAACGATTATATAAAAAGCATAACTGATAGCAAATATGGAAAAGGTGCCTCTGATTATATCGTCAAAGCGTTCCGTTATTACTCGGAAAATAACATTCCCGAAAATAATTAAAGCTATTTTAGCGCCAAACGTCATAAAACAATCCTAGAAATGCCCATTTTCTTTCCTTTCTCTTCCCCATAGCCTTTTCTGAAGAAAAAAGAAAAGGAAGAGGAGCGGCAGCAGACTTACTTTTCTATTTAGGCATAGGAAATATCATATATTTTGCTTGTTTCAGAGGGGAATGATGAGGGATAGGGAAAGGAAAAAAGAGGACCTTGTAAAAATGCATCTTACAAGGTCCTGAATTTAGCTTTTTTCGATTGTTTCTGGTGTCCCAGCAAAATTTAAAATCTGCAACTGGTAAAAAATTTATCTGTAAAAATAGAGGCTGTAAAAAATCTTGTGTCTATGGGGAAATAATCTTTCCTAATATGAATCAGATATGTAGAAATT
>DKZG01000030.1 GCA_002493595.1 Ruminococcaceae bacterium UBA7080
CTAACCAGCTGAACTACCGGGCCACATCTGCGAAATGTATTATATATTAACTTTTGCCTCTTGTCAAGAAGTTTATTGAATTTTAGTTTGTATCTTGCAAGTTTATAGCTGTTGATATATAATAATCACATAATATGCGATGGTGGGAAGAAGTATATGAGGTTGACAAACGGTGCAGGTGAAAGTACGCACAAATTTATGATTGACGGTATTCGGTATGTTTGTGAGAATTTTAAGGAGCGTGCTCCGGGCACACACAATGAAAGAAAAGCACAAAAATTTTTAAAGAGCCAGCTTGAGCAATGGTCTGACAAGGTTGAGATGGAGGATTTTGAGCTTCACCCTGCAGCCTTTATGGGGTGGATTATACCGGCAGGTATCATAGGTATTATATCTGTAATATTTTACTGGCTTACATATAAAGGTGTTGTAGATAACTGTGCTTTGGCAGTTGCGGCAGTGCTTTTAACGTGGTTTGCATTTTCTTGTTTGGTAGTGGAATTTCTTATGTACCGCGAGTATGTGGATTTTTTATTCCCGAAAAAAACATCAAGAAATGTTATGGCGAGAAGAAAGCCGACAGGAGAGGTTAAGAGAAGGATTGTTTTTTGCGGGCATACCGATGCAGCAAATGAATGGACTTATTCCCTTCATGGAGGGCTTAAATCGCTTGCACCCGTTATGGGCGGCTCAATCGGCGGCCTTATCGGCATTTGTGTTTTTAATATAATATGGCTGATTTATGATCTTGCAGGAGGAAGCTATGAACCGAAGTTCTGGCTTGTAATGAGTATTATTCAGCTGATTTTAATTCCGTTTTTTATTGCTGTTTTATTTTTTATTAATTGGAAGGTTATTGTTGACGGTGCAAATGATAATTTGAGTGCGGATTTTATTTCCATGGGTGTGCTCAAGGAAATGGCAGATAACGGCAAGCGATATGAAAACACAGAGGTGTGCTGTCTTTTGACCGGTTCTGAGGAAGCAGGATTGCGCGGTGCAATTGCTTATGCCAAGCGTCATCAGGACGAACTTAAGGAAGTTGAGACTGTTGTTATTGCAATGGATACCATGCGTGAGGTTGATCAGCTTCAGATTTATACGCAGGGCTGTACAGGTACGCAAAAGAATTCAAATGCAGTTGGCGAGCTTCTTTATGAGGCCGGAGTTAACTGCGGCATTGAAATGAAGGAAACAGATGTTTATCCCGGTGCTGTTGATGCTGAGGGATTTTCGCGTTACGGTATTGAGGCTGCGGGCTTCTGCGGTGTTAATCACGATCCTAAAACCTATTATCATACTCGCCTTGATACTCCTGATAATATAAGTGAGGATTGTATTAGGCTTTCTCTTGATATTTGCCTTGAGGCAGCAGAGCTTTATGATACGAGAAAGGGTATAGACTCTTTCCGAGAGGAAGGAAGAAAACGCTTTAAAAAGGGCTATAATAAGTAAAAGAAAGCGAGTCTTTATCATAGCATAAAAGACTCGTTTCTTTTAAATGACAGGTATATTATGAAAGATTTACACATTCACATTGAGCGGGGACCTTATACTGTTGAATGGGCAGAGCGTTTTATTGATAAGGCTGTTTTCATGGGACTTGATGAAATCTGTCTTCTGGAGCACAGTATCCGCTTTAAGGAATTTCATCCTGCTTTTAAAGAGGCAAGAGAGTACAGCTCGTATCAGCAAAAATGGTTTGATGAGAAGGCAAAAACCGCACATACACTTGATGAATTTAAAGGTCTTGCAGAAAGGATCAGGCAAAAAAACTATCCGCTGAAGGTATCATTTGCACTGGAAATATGTTATTTTGAACAGCATAATGATTTTATAAAAGGTTTAACTTCGGACGGTTTTTTTGATTATCTGCTTGGTTCTGTTCACTGGATTGATAACTGGACTTTTAATCAAAGAAAATATCAGTGGCTCACACGAGATATAAACTATATTTATAAACGTTATTTTGAACTTGAAAATGCACTTGTTGAAAGCGATATTTTTGATATAATTGCACATCCTGATTTAATTACGTGTCATAATCTTTATCCTGATTATGATTTGACAGATACTTACAGAAATCTTTGTGCTAATATAAAGGCACATAATATGCTGCTTGAGCTGAATACGTCAAAGGGCTTTGGGATAAATAAATCGTTTTTTGATATAGCAAACGCTTTGAATGTACGATTTTCCACCGGCTCGGATGCACATCGGCCGGAAGATGTCGGTAGGGGGATTGAACAGCTTAACAAGTATCGTAAACTTGCTTGAAAGCAGATCAGAAAAAAGTCTGAAAAGGATGAATTTCAGAGAATGCGCCGTTAACAGAGTCAGCTATATGACAGCTTGCCTTGACTTGTTTTTTGTCAAGAATTTTTTATTTTTATTTGACTTTCATCTCGTGCTATAAGCCATAAGTCGAGTTAATAGGGTCTTTAAAAAGGGGAATCAGAGGCGGTATGAACGTGAATATAAAAAAGATTGCAGAAAGTGCGATGAATGCAGCAATGCTTATTGTGTCAGCTGTTTTGCCACCGAATTTCTGTGTTTTAATTAGGTAACTGTCAGTTAAAAATGCAATCCCCACTCCGATAAAAAAGGATAGTATGTTGAGAATTTCAATCGATTTTCCGGATAATCCGGTATATGTATAATAAAAAATCACGATGGAAGCCATACCGGTCAGCGAACCTATGAATTTACCGGTTAAAAAACCGTTTGGTTTATTTATCAGGCTGTATTCTATGACTGTCCATAGCAGATAAGGAAAAAATAAAAGTTTAAGATGTTCCCATATACTTTCATTTATCGGAAAGAGAACAGCAATCACTCTGCTGAATCCGCTCCATTCAAATACAAAATGGCTGATGCTGCCGATAATGCTTACAAAAACAAATCCGATTATGCTTAATTTAAAAAGTTTATTTTTTTGCATATTACCACCAAAACATTATATGATTTAAGGAGGCTGAATATAATGGATATTTTTAAACCGCTGCTGAAGATGATATGGAAATTAACAGAAAAAAATGATAATCGGCGTATTTTTGCACAGAAATCACCTGACGGCGTAGTGAATATTACTGATATTCCTTACATAAATGATCTTAATAAATATCATCTTCTTGATATTCACTATCCGGAAAATACAAAAAAACGTCTTCCGCTTATTATTGATATTCACGGCGGCGGATGGTGGTATGGCACAAAAGAGATTAACAGGCACTATTCCATGGAACTGGCCAAGAGGGGCTTCGCCGTGGCCAATATTAATTACCGTCTTGTGGACAGAGTTACGATTATTGATCAGCTTGCAGATATCTTTGATTGTCTGAAGTGGCTTGATGATAATAGTGACAGTTATCCTATTGACAGAAATAATGTTTTTATTACAGGTGACAGTGCAGGTGGTCAGTTGTGCTGCCTGACAGCGCAGATCAATGCAGACAGTGAATTAAGAAAAAGGTTATTTCTTACTGAAAATAAATTTGTATTTAAGGCTGCCTGTGCTACATCCCCCGCAATTGATTTAATTTCACCGAATATAATGATGAATGTTAATCTTACTTCCTTGCTGGGTACTGCCAATCACAAATCATCTCCGTATTACAGTCTTATGCGGTTTGAAAATGTGGCAACAAGCGTATTGCCGCCGTTTTATATTGTTACATCAAGCGGGGATTTTATCAGAAAACAGTCCTATAAACTGCGCAGTATTCTTAATGCTCTGGGAGTTGAAACGCAGTTTCACGATTATGGCGAAAAATATAACGGTAGGTATCTTAACCATGTATTCAGTGTTCTGGAGCCTCATATTCCTCCTGCACAAAGAAACATTGATGCTGTTGCAGCATTTTTTAAATCGTATATTTAAGCCGATTGAATCCGAATAGGATGGAAAAGGCAGATAATAATAACTAGTTGTTTAATGTGTTTTATACCTGCTTGTTTTTTTATTATCATATTAAATCTGCTATTGACATTTTAAAAATCTTGTGTTAAAGTATTAGTCGCACAAGATGTGCAGATGAATACTTGACAGGTTTAACCCGTCAGCTTGCAGAAGTACTCAAGTTGGTGACGAGGCGCCCCTGCTAAGGGCGTAGGTCGGGCAACCGGCGCGAGAGTTCGAGTCTCTCCTTCTGCGCCAAAAGAAAAACCCTATGTAGAATCGTTCTATATAGGGTTTTTCTTGTTTTTCAGACCTTTGTAAACCTATTCGGTTTTATGCGGTAGGTAACAGGTAGGTATCAAATATTTTGTATAAAAAAGAGTAATGATTCATTACGTTCAAAAGGCAGGATGATTATGTATCCTGTTTTTTATTTATTTTACTTTTTATGTGAATTTATTTGTGAATTTATTTTATGTGTATTTATCATTTTGGCATTTTGTGCTATAATGATAGTTGGTGAAAAATATGTCGCAAGAGCTTGAAAATTTAACAGGCACAATTGAAGAAATAACTTATCAGAATGAATCAACGGGTTTTGCAGTTGTTGAGATTAATGCAGGTGATGAATATGTTACTGTTGTAGGTGTTCTGACAGGAGTTGTAATAGGTGAGGAAGCTGTATTTCAAGGTGAATGGGTAATGCATCCCTCTTTCGGAAGGCAGTTTAAAGCAGTGCGTATGCAGCGTACTCTGCCGGTTGATGCTTCAGGTATGCTGCGTTTTTTGGCAGGCGGAATTGTTAAAGGTGTACGTGAGGCAACTGCTGTTAAGATTGTTGAAAAATTCGGTGCTGACAGTTTTCGTGTGATTGAAAATGAACCTGAAAGGTTATCTGAAATTAAAGGTATAAGCACATCCCGGGCAAAAAAAATAAGTCAGGATTTTAAAATGCAGTTTGCTGCCCGTGATGTGATGAACGGACTCGCTGAATTAGGACTTAATCAGCAGGAGGCCTTTCAGGCTTATAATCTGTATAAGGCTTATGCGCTTGATATAATAAAAGAAAATCCTTATGCCTTTGTGGGAGAAAATACAGGTTTTACTTTTGAAAGAGCAGATGAAATTGCTTTTTCCATGCAGGAGGCCCCTCCTTTTGATTATCGTAATCAAGCCGGAGTGGTTTATGTGGTTAGATATAATCTTAATAACGGTCATACTTGTGTGCCGAGAAGCAGCCTTATCAAACCTGCAATGTCGCTGCTTGACTGCAGTGAAGATGAGGTCGAAATTGCAATTGATAATGCTGTGGATGCCAAGCAGCTTGTGCAGGAAAATATTGACGGAAAGGATTTTTTGTTCCTGCCTGAAATCTATAGAGCGGAATCATCCATTGCACAGCGTATTCGTGTAATGATGAATTTTCCGCCTCGTCAAAATGAAGTTTCATCGGCAGAAATATTTGCATTTGAGCAGGCAAATCAAATTACATTTGATGAAAAACAGCGCAAAGCTATTGAAATTGCAGTAAATAAGGGAATGCTTATTCTTACCGGTGGACCCGGTACAGGTAAAACAACAACAGTAAAGGGCATTATAAGTCTTATGAAAAACAGAGGACTTGATGTTGCTCTTACTGCTCCGACCGGTCGTGCAGCAAAGCGCATGAGTGAACTGACAGGCTATGAAGCTAAAACAATACATCGGCTTCTCGAGGTGGAATGTCGTGACGGGGCGAGCGAACCTGTATTTTGCCATAATCTTAAAAATCCGCTTGAATGTGATGCTGTTATTGTTGATGAGCTTTCTATGGTAGATGTAACAGTGTTTTCGGCACTTCTTGATGCGCTGCCGCTTTCCTGCAGGCTTATTATGGTGGGTGACAAAGACCAGCTTCCGCCTGTAGGTTCGGGAAATGTGCTTGCCGATTTAATAAAGAGCGGATTAATCGGTGTTGTCAGCCTTGACAAAATCTTCCGTCAGGCTATGGAGAGTATGATTGTCTCAAACGCGCATCGAGTCGTTGCAGGTGAAATGCCGCTTCTGGATAACAGCGATATCAACTCGGATTTCTTTTTGCTCAATGAAAATTCCGGATATCATGCGGCAAAAAAAATCGTTAACCTTGTTACAAAGCGAATACCGGCAGGCTATGGATTTGACAGTGCAGCAGATATTCAGGTGCTTTGCCCAAGCCGCAAGGGTGAGACGGGAACGGAAAATATAAATGCCATGCTTCAGGAAGTTTTTAATCCGCCGTCACGTGAAAAGGCGGAAATCAGAAACCGCGGATATATTCTTCGTGAGGGTGATAAGGTTATGCAGATTAAAAACAATTATGATTTGCCGTGGTTTAAGGATAGTGAAAGCGGTACGGGTGTTTTTAACGGAGATATCGGAATTCTTACAAGAATTGACAGGGCTAACGATATTATCAATGTTCGTTTTGATGACAAAGAGGCGATGTACAGCTTTGAGAATGCCAAGGAAATAGAACTCGCCTATGCAATGACGGTTCACAAAAGTCAAGGCAGTGAGTTTGAAGCGGTTGTTCTTCCTACTATTCACACGCCGCCGAAGTTAGCATACAGAAATCTGTTTTACACTGCGCTTACGCGAGCAAAAAGTCTTTTGGTGATTGTAGGAAATGAACGTTCAATACGTCTAATGGTGGAGAATGATAAAAAAAACAGACGCTACAGTGCGCTGGTTCATTTTTTATTTAAAGAGGACAATGATTTTTTTGGCGATTTATAACTGATGTTTACATCTTATTTCTTGACATTGCATCGGTTTTAAAGTAACATATTTTTATATTTAATTTAGGGATGTTTTTATGTTCGGTTATGATTTAGGAATTGATTTGGGCACACGCGGTGTGGTAATATCTGCTGTGGGCAAGGGTGTTGTTTTGGATGAACCTTCTTATGTTGCCTATGATACGGAAAGTGAAAAAATACTGTATGCCGGCAAAAGGGCATATTATCTTCAGGGGCGTGAACCGGCAGGTGTCAGTGTAATTCAGCCTATTGTTGAAGGTACAGTAAGCAACTATTCTCTTGCGTGCCAAATGGTTCGCTATTTTATGAATAAGGTGCTAAAAAAAACAATATTTAAGCCGAGAGTCGTTGCATCTGTTCCGTCATTAAGCACGGATGTTGAAAAAAGAACTCTTATTTCCGTTCTTATTACAGCCGGTGCAAGATCGGTTTGTCTTGTTGAGGAACCTTTGTGTGCCGCTTTTGGTGCAGGTGTTGATCCTTTAAGCCCAAATGGTGTTTTTGTCATGAATATCGGAGCCGGTACCACCGATATGGCGGTTATCAGTCAAGGTTCTCTGAGCCAAATTGAGACGATTAAAACAGCCGGTGACTCTTTTGATGACGCTATTATTAAATATCTGCGTGACAGCTATGGCCTTCTTGTGGGAATAAGAAGTGCCGAGGAAATCAAAATAAATGCAGGCTGTGCAATACCGCGTGTAACGGATATAACTGTTCAGGCAAAGGGCAGGAGTATGCTGACCGGTTTACCTATGGTAAAGGAAATTACCGGCAATGAAATATGCAATTGCCTTCAGCCGCAGCTGGAGCGTATAACTGCTGCAGCAAAAACGCTTTTTGCCAGAACATCACCTCAGCTGGTAGCTGATATAACCAATTCGAATCTGATTCTTACGGGCGCAATGGCGGAAATGTACGGTCTTGATACACTGATCGGAAAGTCGTTGTCGCTGGATGTAATGATTCCGCCAAGGCCCAATTTGTGTGTGTCAAAAGGCTGCGAAATCGCACTGAGGAAAATGCGCATACTTGACAGATACGGTTATTCCTTTAAAACGAAGGAGGAAGTTCGTACAAGGTAATAAGCGCAATATTTTAATTTAATACGAATTGAAGGGAGGTAATTTTATGGATGGATTTACAAAGCTTAATCCTAAAACCACTTTCCTTTTTTTTGTTTTTATTATTGTTTTAACACTTGTACTGTTTCATCCTGTTTATCTTGCTTTGAGTCTTGTATCGTCGCTGACCTATAAGATTAAACTGAAAGGCAAAGCTGCGCTAAAAAGCTTTTTTAAATTCAATATTCCGCTGATTGTTTTTGTTGCAGTGTTCAATATGCTTTTTACGCATTATGGCGAAACTTTGTTTTTTACGGTATTGGATATGCGTTTTACCTTTGAAAGTCTTTTTTACGGCTTTTGCCAGGGTATGCTGTTTTCAAGTGTTATGATGTGGTTTGATTGTTATTGTACGGTTATTACCTCTGAACGCTTTCTTGCAGTATTCGGTAAAATTGCACCTAATCTCGCATTGCTTTTTTCAATGGTGCTGACATTTATTCCGCGACTTAAGCGAAATGCAGCACAAATAAATGACGCAAGACAGCTTATTAAAAACAGCGGTAACCGCCTGAAAAAAAGTGCTGATAATTTTTCAGCCTTGATCACAATGACGCTTGAGGAAAGTATTGAAGTGTCAGATTCAATGAGGGCTCGTGGCTTTACGCAGGACAGAAGCGTATATTCAAAATATCGATTTGCTTTAAAGGATATAATCATTATGGCGGTATCTGTTTTATTGACAGTATTTATTATAATTATGAAAGCATCAGGCAAAATCGATTTCGTTTTTGAACCGGAAATTTATATGAAAGGCTTGTCGTTTATAGCTGTTTTGGCCTATGCTGCCATTTCCTTTTTTCCGCTTCTAATCGATTTGACGGAGGATATCAGATGGTTATATTTGAAACAAAAAATTTGAGCTTTTCATATCCAAAATGTGAGTCTAAGGCACTCAAGGACGTAAGTTTGAAAGTAAATGAAGGTGAATTTGTACTTGTAACGGGAAAGACAGGGAGCGGCAAATCAACCTTGCTCAGGCTTTTAAAACCGGAGCTTGCTCCGTTCGGCGATATCTGTGGTGAAATTATTAATCATTCAGAAGATACAGGTTTTGTTATGCAAAATCCCGATACATCCTTTGTGGCTGAACATGTTCGCGGAGAGCTTGCTTTTGCGCCGGAAAACAGAAAAATGAAAAATGATGAAACAGCTGTTAAAATCGGTGAAATTTCATCCTTTTTTAATATCAGTGATATGCTTGACAAAAAGCTGTGTGCGCTTTCAGGCGGGGAGCGTGCAGTTGTTTCCATAGCTGCAGCAATGATATGTGATGTAAAGGTGCTGATTTTAGATGAACCCTTGGCTCAGCTTGATCCTAAAGCGTCTGACCTTATCCTAAATCTTTTAAGGCGTGTGAATGAAGAGTTGGGTGTAACCGTAATCATGTCGTCGCATACCTGTGACGGTGTAATTCAACTTTGCGACAGGTTTGTGATAATGGACGCCGGCAGAATTGTTTTGGATGATAAAGCTGAGCACGCTAAGCAAAGTGATATTGCTGTGGATTTTCTCCCGGTGTATACCTCTCTCTTTACGCAGCGACCGCTGACCGTTAAAGAGGCAATACCTCTTTCAGCTAAATTGAAAGAAAAGCCTTTGCAGGCGTGCTTATATTCAGATAAGGCGGTGGTAATAAAAAATGTAACCTTTGCTTACGCGAAAAAAGATAAAGACATTTTATCTTCGCTTTCTTTAACCGTAGGCAAGGGGACTATTCATTCCATAATAGGCGCAAACGGCAGCGGAAAAACAACATTGTTAAAATTGATTGCAGGAATTAAGAAACCATACAGCGGCAAAATAAAAGTCAGCGGCAGTGTGGCCTATATGCCGCAAAATCCTAAATATCTTTTTACCAAAGAGACTGTCGGTGAGGAGATAAACCCGGAAACAGCAAAAAAATTCGGACTTGAAGATTATCTTTTGCATCATCCTTATGACCTGAGCGGGGGACAGTGTCAAAAGCTTGCACTTGCCATGCTTTCACAGCAGGGATTTGATATCCTGTTGCTGGACGAGCCTTCAAAGGCACTTGACGTTTTTGCCAAAAGGGAATTAAAAGCATATTTAAAATATCTTTCTGCGCAGGGCAAAACAGTTATTATGGTTTCTCACGATATTGATTTTGTTGGAGAGGTGTCCGATTATGTTTCTTTTTTGTCGGATTCTGTAATCACTATTACAGGCCGGCGCAGACAGGTGTTAAGCACGCTTAACTATTACACCACTCAAATCAGACGGATTACAAGAACTTATCTTAAAAGTGCTGTATCGCCGGAGGACATCGAATGAAAAAGTATTTCAGTCTTTTTTGCGTGACAGTTTGCCTGGCGGCAGCTGTGGTATGGCAGCTTTTTTCAAACGGCAATCTCTATCTTATCAGTGTGATCATCCTTATTATTTCAATGCTGCCTTTTCTTTTTTCCTTTGAGAACAGTAAGCCTGATGCAAGGCTGCTTGCTCTTACAGCAAGTTTGATAGGGATTGCGGTTGTATCAAGAGCTGTTTTTTATCTTCTGCCTCAGGTTAAGCCAATCGGGGCGATTGTAATAATAGGCGGGGTGTGCCTCGGAGCAAAAAAAGGATATCTGGTGGGTGTTTTTTCAGCATTCATTTCAAATTTCATTTTTGGACAAGGGGTATGGACTCCGTTTCAAA
Organism: Ruminococcaceae bacterium UBA7080; assembly: GCA_002493595.1. GTDB lineage: Bacteria > Bacillota > Clostridia > Oscillospirales > Acutalibacteraceae > Eubacterium_R. The sequence goes on from DKZG01000030.1 coordinate 10,464, forward strand.
TGGTAGCATTAGGCTTAGTTGGCTTTATGTCGGGATTGATTTTTCGCAGACTTAAGGCTGACAGGATTAGCCTTTCGGTGGCAGGCTTTTTATTGACCGCTGTGCTTTACGGTGTTATAGTAGATACATCATCCGTGCTGATGATGGCAGGTGATTTTAATTTTTCTTCAGCGCTTGCAGTATATGCAGCCGGAATTCCGTTTAGTCTTATTTTCGGTATAACTACTGCTGTATGTCTTTTTGTTTTCGGCAAGCCGTTTATAAATAAAATTACCAGACTTCAAATGAAGTATGGTATTAAATGAGGTGTATTTATGAATCATGAAATAGTCGTTAAGCTTTCAAAATTTGCTATGATTATGTCGATTATCGGCTTGTGCACACTGGGTGTGTGCCCGGCCTTCGGTATAATGGGGATTGCTGTCGGTTTAGTCTTTAAAAGAAAGGGTGTTAAACTTAACAGTGCATGCCAAAAGATAATTAAAACAGCCGGCCTCCTTGGCGGAATATCCCTTTTGCTTTTTGTTGTCGATATTATTCTTGCCTATGTTTTTCTTGTATAGTTGTGAATTGCGTGCAAGGCGTGCTATGTGTACATCTTTTTTTATCAGTATGGAAAACAGGCTGTCTCGTACGAGACAGCCTGTAAATTTTTTATTTTATAATAAAGAATAGCCATAGCCGTTTGCGAGTGCATCCACCTTTTTGCCTGTTTTGCAATGTGGGCAGTTGTGTGCAGCGTAAGCCTCGTAGCCGGGTACATCATCGGTGGTGAATATGGAATTCACTTCAATACCGTCAATATTGTTCGCTGCGGAAAAGATTGCGGTTATTCCTGCAATTTTTCCGCCGTAATACAAAACGCTGTCCATAGCTCTTTCAGCTGTTTTTCCGCTTGTGATGCAGGATATTAAAATAACAACATTTCTGCCTTCAATAAGCTTTTTGAGATTATCACGGAAAATAATGTTACCTGATGCATCATATTCGGGTCCTAAAACATAGACTTTGTTGTCAGGGTTTGGATTGAGCATATTCGGACGCGACAGCTCGTGTGCTAAATAAGCGCCCAGCGCCTGCGTTTCATAAAGACATAAAACTGTGTCAACATGAATGTTTTTTTCAATATAATGCTGTGCCATAAGCATAGCTGCATCAACGGATACATCGTGATTATGCTTTATATCCGATGTGCCGATATAGCAGTTCAGATGGGATGATGCAGAAATGAAATGACCGTACATTGCATGAATGAAAACTCTTTCATCTCTCTTTGAAGTTATTGTGTAAACTTGTTTATCCATAGCATATATGCCCCTTTCAATATTAATTTTACCTTAGAAGTGCCGTTTTTTCAATAAAATTCAGTGTACAAAATATTGTTAATTATTTGTATAAAATAGACAAACAGCCATAAATAATAAAAATATACATAAAAGAACCGTTACATATTGCACATAATGCATCCTATGTAACGGTTCTTAAAGGCTTTTGTATTAAGCAGCACCTGCTTTTAAAGTTTATCCTTATATCTTTCTGCCGTGATTATTCCATCCCTGACATGAAGCTTGCATATTCGTGTGTTTCTTGCATCAAAAGCATTTGCACTTAATCCGTCGTCATAATCTCTTGCATGGTATATGGCATACCATTGACCGTCTTCTTTAATCATGGAGTGATGGCCTGTGCCTTCTTCAAATTCATTGGCTTTTAGAATAGGAAAATAGGTATTATCGTCCGGGTATTTTTCAAATTTAATTTTTGTTAAATCGGTTTCATTGGTTTTGGCTCTTGCATAACCTATATAATAAGTAGGCTGCTCAAAGCAATTTCCCGAATACATAACATATTGCCAGTCGCCTTCTCGAAAATAGAAAGCACCTTCAATTGTATGCCAGTGCTGACCTTTTTTATATCTGTCGCGCATATATATATCTTCGTCGAGTGTCGGTTTTATAACAGGAACGGGGTTTCCTTCAGCATGGTAAGGGTCAAGGAGCCTGTCAACAGCAATATAAGTTCCGATTCTGTTTCCTTCAAAGCAGTTGGTAGAATAAAAGATAAACAGACCCGATTCATTTTTTACCACATGAGAGTCTATTGAAAATGGATGTAAAAGCTGTGTTGTATTGGTGAAAGGTCCTAATGGGTTGTCCGCTTCTGAAACAAACATTGCTCCCCGGTGACCGCCCTTATCAGGTGTGTCATTGTAAATTTCAACTGAATTATACATATAATACTTTCCGTCAAGCTCAATAACGCTCGGGGCCCAGAATGCTTCATGCTCAGGAATGGTCATAACCATTCCGTAGTATTCCCAGCCGTCAAACAGATGATTTGACTGATAAGCGTAAATTCCATCATGGCCGGTGGTATAAATATAGTATTTTCCGTTTGTTTTTAATATAAACGGATCTGCCTGACCGATATAGTTGTTTCTGTCCACTTTTAAAAGGTGCATAGCGGTTTCTCCTAAGCTTTATTGGCAGTATTATACTATATGATTTAATGCTTTACAATATTATTTTATAAATCTTTTTAATCTGTTTACAAGCAAAGCAGCCAGAATAATTTTAACGGCATCCGGCAGGAGAAACGGAATGACACAGCTTGCAAGTGCGGATAAAAATGTAACCTTGTATGCAATCATAAACCATATTGTGCCGAAAAGATAGCACACAAGAATACCTATTGTCATAAACAAGATATTTACCCACAGCTTATGACCAAGCTTGTCTGCAGCAATACCGATAATCAGTGCTGTTAATATGAATCCCACAATGTATCCGCCTGTCGGACCCGTTATTGCAGCAATTCCGCTTTTAAATCCTGTGAAAACCGGCAAGCCCACCATACCGAGCAGAATATATACAATTACAGCCAGTACGCCGCGCTTCCAACCGAGCAGTCCGCATATCAGGCATATTGCAAAAGTTTGCAGCGTGACGGATACGGTTAACGGTATGGCAATCCAGGCACATACGGCAATGAGTGCTGCTGATAAGCCGATGTACACTAAATCAATGGTTTTAAGTTTTGTTTTGTTAATTGTTTCGCTCATAAACTAACTCCTGAAAATTTTATTTGCAAGAATTATGACACTAATCCTTCATATTGTCAACTAGAAAATAATTAATGGTTTACAATTGATGCGCAATAAAATTAATTATTGGATATTGTAATCTACTTGACAAAATAATTATATTTGTTATAATGGTTCTATAATTTAATAGTACCCAATTAAAAACTATGAAGCAGAAAAAGACCTTGTAATTCAGTTTAAGAGAGTTGGCGGCAGGTGTGAGTCAATACGGATTATACGGTGCATAGCTCTCTGCGGAGTTGCTGTTTTGAATAGAAATCAATAGGAACAGCCGTGTTGCTGCGTTAACAGCAAAGGCATTGATTGATGCTAAAGGGCAGTTTTTCTGCTGAAGTAGGGTGGTACCACGTAGAAATTACGTCCCTATACAACTGTGTATAGGGGCTTGTTTTTTGCTCCTGTGCAAATGCAAAATCGGAAGGAGATTATGATTTATGAAAAAAGGGTATGAAAAATATGTCGGTTTCAAGCCGATAAACATTCCGGACCGTACCTGGCCTGACAAAACGATTACAAAGGCGCCCGTTTGGTGTTCCGTCGATATGCGCGACGGTAATCAGGCTCTTGTTGATCCGATGAATCTTCAGGAAAAGCTTGAGCTTTTCACAACGCTTGTTGATATCGGCGTTAAAGAAATTGAAGTGGGATTTCCATCGGCAAGTGAGACGGAGTATGAAATTCTCAGAACGCTTATTGACGGAGGTTATATTCCTGATGATGTAACCATTCAGGTGCTTGTTCAGGCAAGAGAGCATCTTATAAAAAAGACCTTTGAGGCAATTAAGGGCGCAAAAAATGTAATTGTGCATTTTTATAATTCAACATCAACACTTCAGCGTAAGGTCGTATTTAAAACGGATATGCAGGGCGTTATTGACATTGCAGTTAAGGGCGCAAAGCTGATTTATGAATTGACCGAAGAGCAGAAGAAAACCAATCCTGAAACGAATATACGCTTTGAGTACAGCCCGGAAAGCTTTACCGGTACAGAGATGGATAATGCTGTTGAGATTTGCCGTCAGGTTATGGAGGAACTTCATATTACTAAGGATAATCCGATTATTCTGAATTTGCCGTCAACAGTTGAAGGCTCAACGCCAAACGGCTATGCCGACCAGATTGAATATTTCTGCCGTCATCTTCCTAACCGCGACTGTGCTATCATTTCTCTTCATCCTCATAACGACAGAGGAACCGGAGTTGCTGCTGCCGAGCTTGCATTGCTTGCAGGTGCTGACAGGGTAGAGGGCACGCTTTTCGGCAACGGCGAGAGAACCGGTAATGTGGATATAGTTACGCTTGCACTGAACATGTGGACGCAGGGTATTGATCCAAAGCTTGATTTCCACGATATAAATAAGATTAAAGAGGTTTATGAAAGAACAACAAAAATGACCGTTGCGCCGCGTCATCCATATGCCGGTGAGCTTGTATTTACCGCCTTTTCAGGCTCTCACCAGGATGCGATTAATAAGGGTAAAATGTATATGGACGAGAGCGGAACGGATATGTGGGAGGTTCCTTATCTTCCTATTGACCCTGCTGATGTCGGCAGAGAGTATGAGCCTATTATACGTATTAATTCGCAAAGCGGAAAGGGCGGAACAGCTTATATTCTTGCAAGCGAATATGGTATTAAAATGCCAAAGGCTATGCATCCTGAGTTTGGTGCAGTGGTACAGAAGGCATGTGATGAAAAGGGCAAGGAGCTTCATACATCTGAGATTTTCGATTTATTCCAAAAGGAATACAGAAATGTATGCGGTCCGTACAGACTTCTCAATTATAAAATCAGTGAAGAAAAGAATGAGGCAGATTATTTAACCTCGGTTCATTTCACAGGGGAGATTAAGTTTAAGGATAATGAACCTGTCAAGATTGAGGGCAGGGGTTCAGGTCCGATCGGCGCATTTTGTCAGGCAATGAATGAAATAGGCCTTACAGGTTATGAATTTGTTGATTACAGCGAGCATGCCATTGCCGTGGGTTCAGATTCAAAGGCTATCAGTTATATCCATCTTAAAAACCCTCAGGGCAAAGATGTTTTCGGTATCGGTGTAAGCCACAATATCAGCTATGCGTCAATGAAGGGTATTGTTTGTGCAATCAATCGCGACCAGGCTGATACGATGCGTGATGATACAATGCCGGGTATTTTTGATGTGTGTTGATGAGGTGATAGAAATATGAATAAGTATAAAATAACCGTATTGAAGGGTGATGGAATCGGCCCTGAAATCGTAGATGAGTGTATTAAGGTTCTTGATAAGGCTGGAGAGAAATTCGGTTTTTCTCTTGACTATGATTATCAGCTTTTGGGCGGCGCTGCCATTGATGAATATGGTAAGCCTTATCCAAAGCAGACAGAGGTTTCCTGCAAAGCTGCAGACGCTGTGCTTTTAGGCTCTGTCGGCGGACCGAAATGGGATACGCTGCCAAGTGAAATCAGACCTGAAAAGGGTCTTCTTGCAATTCGTGAGTCCTTGGGCTTATTTGCTAATCTTCGTCCTGCTAAGATTTTTGCTCCTCTTAAATCGTCATCACCGCTCAAGCCTGAAATTATCGGCGATGAGCTCGATATCCTTATTGTGCGTGAGCTCACAGGCGGTATTTATTTTGGTGACAGGGGCACATACGAGGAAAACGGCGTCATTGGTGCATATGATACAGAGCGTTATACATATCCTGAAATTAAGCGAATTGTTAAGGCAGGATTTGAATATGCTATGAAGCGCAATAAAAGACTAACATGTGTGGATAAGGCAAATGTACTGGATTCTTCAAAGCTTTGGAGAAAGGTTATGGAAGAGATAGGCAGGGATTATCCTGAGGTTGAGATTTCATATATGTACGTTGATAACTGTGCCATGCAGCTTGTGCGAAATCCAAATCAGTTTGATACAATTGTAACATCAAATATTTTTGGTGATATTTTGTCTGATGAGGCATCTATGATTTCAGGTTCAATAGGAATGCTTGCCTCTGCTTCACTGGCTGAGGGAACTTTCGGCATGTATGAGCCTATTCATGGTTCAGCGCCTGATATTGCAGGCCAAGGCAAGGCTAATCCGCTTGCAACGATTCTTTCAGGCGCAATGATGCTCAGATATTCACTGGGTGAGAGTGAAGCCGCTGATGCAATTGAAAAGGCAGTGGATACAGCACTTACAAAAGTGAGAACACCTGATATTGCACAGGATGGACTTGATATTGTAAATACTTCACAGATGGGTGATATGGTAGCTTCATTATTATAATGTTAGAAGCACAAAGTATATTATGCTTTGTGCTTCTTTATCTTTACCGGCGTTATGGATGAAGGTGCTTATCAAGGTGCAGTTATGAATATAAATGAAGTTAAGTATAACAAAAAAGATTATTTGCCGTTGCTTTTGCTGGCAGATGAACAAGAAAATATGATAGACCGATATTTAAATCGCGGCACAATGTATGTCCTACAGGATAACGGTGTAAAGGCAGTTTGTGTTGTAACGGATGAAGGCAGCGAGGTGCTGGAGCTTAAGAATATAGCTGTTGTGCCGAAATATCAGAGAAGCGGATATGGAAGAAGACTTATTGATTTTATTATAGATACATATCAAGATTTATACGACTGCTTATATGTCGGAACAGGTGACAGCAGCCTCACCGTTCCGTTTTATAAAAAATGCGGTTTTGTTAAATCGCATACTGTAAAGAACTTTTTTATCGATAATTATAATGCTCCTATTTATGAGGACGGCAAACAGCTTGTTGATATGGTCTATTTAAAATTTGCGTTGAAGCAAAAGCTATAAAAGGTGTATTATACATAAACGCAGACTATACGTTTAATTGAATATATCAAAAGAACCATAGGGCTTGCCCTATGGTTCTTTTTCGAAAAATTATTTGTCAAAGCTGGGATTAAATGCATAGTAGTTTTTGCTGTCAAGTTTGTCAGTAACAATTCTTAAACCTTCACCTACACCCCAATCTTGTAGAAAATTAAGACCGATAACTCAAAAATCATCAGCACTTGTAAATTCATAATGATCTTTCAATTACAGTGAATTTTGTGCAGATGTCAATTAATTTATCATCACCGATTTTGTGATTCAGTACATCTTCAAGATTATCATAGTATACATCATCAGAATGATCCTTTTGATTGCAAAACAGCCATTTTTTACCATCCAAAGAGCAAATTTCATAATCTGTATCATTCCATTCAAATACAATCTCAGAATGAGCTTTTACTGATTCAATAAATTCATATTTTGTTTTGTAATCAAAATCATATTCGTAACTCATATTATGTTCTCCTGTTTTTTTATAATATTTAAATTCCGGAATATTTCCATCGAAATAATTCGTTTCTCCTAACCATTCAGGATTACCTCTCTCGGTATTCCATCCTATTTTATTGTCGTGAGGATTAGAATGATTGGCAGAATTTCCATGGTCTGTAAACTGTCGCTCATTAATTGCTCTGCCTTCATCACCGATTTTGGTTTCAACCCAATATCCACCCTTTTTAGTAGGAATAAATGTTCGTTTTATTTCACCGGGTTTACCAAAAAATCTTTCTTCCCAGGGTTTATCGGGATGAGGTCGCCATTGACCGCCGTGAACACTTCCGCTACCTTTTAAAAATAAGGATGAATTATCATTATGTTTTATAACAATATTACTGTTTGATGAAAGTGTTTCTATGCCCAATAAGTATTTTTCCATCTGTGTATATGGCAATTCCACTTTATCGTCATCATAATGTTGCCACGAGCTTAAATCATAATCAACGAATAAAATATTGCCTTCCATTTCAGGAAAAGGATAATGGTAGCAAATAATTGTTTCAGGCTCAATGCATTTCAGCATCTCATTATAGCCTGCCATAAAGAAATCCTTTTGGTCTGCTCTGTTGCCGTGTGCACTTGCCATATAAGTCGATACTGCAACTGTACTTCCTTTTTCAATACCATTAAAGCAGAAATCAAAAGTATTTTCAAGTCCCCAGCTGACTGTCGGTATAACTCGAATACCTTTATCTGCCAAATATGCACCTACCCATCTGTTGCGAAATGTGTTATATCTCTGCATATATTCATTCATTTCAATGTACATACTAAAATCAGGTGTAAGAACCGCCTTATATTGAGATAACTTTTCAATATACTTATCAGGATTATTCCATATATCTTCAAATTTATAATCATATAAAAAGAAATGGACAAAACGATTAAAATGCGTATCTCTGTTTGTTTTGGCAATATCAAAGCCAATAAGCCTTAATCCTTCTTTTTCATCATCCTGCAAAGAAACCTTTTTCAGCATTGGCATATCCGTGCCAAATTGATTTCTTAAAAACATAGGATTTGTTCTGTATTTATAATTTTCTTCTGTCATAGTAAGTATGACTCCTTTCTGCAAATTCGGACTCAATAATCCAGTTTAGCAGATTAGAGATGAAATACTGTTTTGTCAAGCATTTTAGGTAAAATTTAATAAAATATAGTGTTTACGCACTATATTCTAAAGTAAAATGAGGTATGTAAATACGGATGAAAAGTAATCATTTTTATTGACAACAATGCACTAATAAAATATCATATAACTATGATTAAGATTATGTTTGTATGCCACGGCAATATTTGCCGTTCGCCGATGGCCGAATTTGTGTTAAAAGATATGGTTAAGCGCAGAGGTTTGGATAATGATTTTGTAATTGCTTCCTCTGCTACCAGTACGGAAGAAATATGGAACGGTGTGGGCAATCCTGTCTATCCGCCTGCAAAGGCTGTTCTTGAAAGTCACGGCATTGACCCGAACGGCAAAAGAGCCGTTCAGCTTAAGGCGAGCGACTACGATAAATACGATTTGTTCATCGGTATGGACAGTGCCAACATTCGCAATATGAAGCGTATTCTCGGCGGAGATAAAGACGGTAAAATCCATAAGCTGATGGAATACACAGGCAGTAGCGACGATGTTTCCGATCCTTGGTACACCCGTGATTTTGACAGGTGCTATAAGGATATTTATGCCGGCTGTGAGGCTCTGCTTGCATCTTTTGATATTTGATTTTGAGAAAGAATTATAATATGGGAATAACGGATATTAAAATAAGAAAAATAAATCAGACTGACAGCCGTGAGGAGATAAGCAGTATTTATGAGCAAAGCTGGAAATATGCTTACAAGGGAATCATTCCGCAGGCATATTTGGACAGTATACCAAGCGGGCAATGGTGCGGTGCGTTTGATAATCCCGAGCGTTATACACTCGTTATGCTGGACGAGGATAAGATCATCGGCACATCAAGCTACTGCAAATCACGCTTTGCGGATTATAAGGACTGGGGCGAAATCATTTCCATCTATTTTCTGCCCGAATATATGGGCAAAGGCTACGGAAAACCTTTGCTTGAAAGGGCTGTTGAAGAATTAAAGGCTATGGGCTTTGAAACTGTTTTTCTCCGGGTGCTTGAAGACAACAACAGAGCAAGACACTTTTATGAAAAGTGCGGTTTTAAGTACGGCGGCAAATATTATGATGATATTATCGGCGGTAAACAGCTTCGTGAATTGCAGTATGTTTATAATGCCTAAATAGGAGATGATATTATGCATTTCGGATTTTCATATGTCGGCTTGCTTTATCTTGCCATGCTTTTTATTCCGAATTTGTTCTGGACAAAAAATAAACCCGAAAACTACGATACATATGTCAGAAACGAAAGCAAAATACTGCACATTTTTGAAGGTGTCGGACAGGCTCTTGTAACCTGTATTGTTCTTGTTTTCAGGGATTTCAATATTCAGTTCGGCTCCTGTTGGTTACTGTGGCTGGCTGTGTCATTCCTTGCCATGGTGTTCTATGAGATTTACTGGATTAGATATTTTAAGAGCCAAAAGACGATGAAAGACTTTTATGGCAGCTTGCTTGGTATACCTGTTGCCGGTGCGTCACTGCCTGTGCTTGCATTTCTTTTGCTTGGCATATACGGCAGAAACATTCCGCTTATCATTGCCGTAATCCTTCTCGGAATCGGGCATATCGGAATACATATGCAGCATAAAAAGGAGATTGAATAAATGTTGGAGTTAAGACAATATGAAAAAAGGGATGCAAAAGCTATTGTAAAGTGGCTGAAAAGTGAATATGCGTTTCGTCAGTGGAGTGCAGACCGATATGAAAGTTATCCCATATCAGCTGAGGATATGAACAGGTACTATTCACAGTACAGTGATGATGAGTTATACAAATTAACCATAGTTGATGATGAAATCATCGGGCATCTTACAATACGATTTATTGATGAAACAAGGAAAATCGCTCGTCTTGGCTTTGTTATTGTGGACGATACAAAAAGGGGACAGGGCTATGGCAAACAACTTGTTACATCTGCTATTACATATACATTCGGAGAATTAAAGGCAGATAAAGTCACCTTGGGTGTTTTTGAAAATAACACCCCTGCCATTCAGTGCTATCTTTCCTGTGGCTTTAAAATCGTTGAAAGAGAAACAACCGAAAGATATCCGTGTATGGGTGAAATTTGGAATTGCATTGAGATGGAGATTACATATGAGCAATATTATAAAGTTTGAAAACAGAAAAGAATTCAGAAACTGGCTTTGTGATAATTGCCAATCAAGTAACGGTGTTTGGCTTTTATTTGGTAAATCCAAGGGTCCTAAGACGATAAAAGCATACGAAGCACTTGAAGAGGCTTTGTGTTTTGGCTGGATAGATGGTCAAATGCAAAGTATTGATGATAAAACCTATAAGAAGTATTTTTCTATGCGCAGAAAGAATAGCCGATGGTCTGAAAAAAACAAGGAATTGGTTAAAAGCCTAGAAAAGCAGGAACTTATGACTGATTTTGGAAGAAACAAAATACAGGAAGCAAAGAATAACGGTCAATGGGATGCGCCAAAGCCCCCTGCAATTACCGATGAACAGATTGCTTGTTTATCCCAGTTGCTTGAAGAATATGAGCCTGCTTTTTCAAATTTTCAGAATATGTCTCTGTCTGTAAAGAAAACATATACACGGGCATATTTTGATGCTAAAACAGATGCGGGACGGGAAAAACGAATTATATGGATGGTAGACAGACTAAATAAAAACCTAAAACCTATGTAACGAAAAAACTTTTTTGTTATATAGCGATAAAGGAGAATATGATTATGTCAGATTTAACCTCAATGAGAAATATAGGAAAAGAACTTGAAAGAAAATTGAAATTAGCCGGTATAGAAACAGCAGAGAATTTGATAGCCATCGGCAGCAGAGAGTCCTATTTTAAATTAAAACTGCGTTTCCCGGAGGTGTGCTCTGTTCATCTCTATGCTCTTCAGGGGGCAATTGAAAATACCGATTTTAACAAGTTGTCTGACGAAACCAAAAAAGAGTTGAAAGCTTTTGCAGACAGTTTAAAATGATTAATTTAGATATGGAATTGCATTGAGCCGGAGATAGAATAATTGAATTTTTTGGGGAGAAATAATGGAACCGAATAAAATACTGGGTTATTGTATAGAAAATTTGGAAGGCACGGTTTTAGTAAACAGCTGGGGTGAAAAAGGGATTTTCTATAACCCTGAAAACAAGCTAAACGCGGAATATACATACTGACAATTAAAGACAAAGACGGAGATAATGACAAAGGCTCTGCACTGAACAGAGACGGTGTTTACCGTGTGAATTTAGGTATACGCAAACAGACTTTTCTTAATATGTTCACTGCTGTGCCGAAAAGACAGGCTAAAGGCTGTGTTGTGGATATGGATTATGACTTTACCCAAATCGATAAAATTATTCCGCATCCCGTATATGCGTGGATGAGCTGGATATGTGTCCTCAATCCAAGCAATAAAACCTTTGAAACATTATAGCCTTTGATTGATGAAGCATATGAATATGCAAAGGAAAAATATAAAAAGAAAAAATTATAACTATCTAAGGTGATTGATATGGCAAATACATACAAGGTTATTGACGAAAAGAATTGGGAAAGGGCAATGCATTGTGCTGTTTTCAGAAACAGTGTTGAGCCTGCTTTCTGCGTTACCTTTGAGGTCGATGTTACGGATTTTCTAGACAGGACAAGACGGCAGAATTTGTCCTTTACGCTTTCTATGGTATACGCCGTATGCAAATGTGCAAATGAAATTGAGGCATTCCGATATCGTTTTTTTGACGGGCAGGTCGTTTTATTTGACAAAATCGATACGGCATTTACCTATCTGAACAAGGAAACGGAACTGTTTAAGGTTGTAAATGCTCCTATGGCAGAAACGCTTGGGGATTATGTGAAGTCTGCGGCAGAACTTGCAGAGAATCAAAAAGCGTATTTCACGGGACCGCTCGGCAATGATGTGTTTCAGTGCTCGCCGATGCCGTTTTTGACCTATACGCACATTTCGCACACCAATTCGGGCAAAAAGGATAATGCAACGCCTTTATTTGACTGGGGCAAGTATTATGAGAAGGACGGCAGAGTGGTAATGCCTGTATCCGCGCAGGCGCACCATTCCTTTGTGGACGGAATACATATCGGTCAGTTTGCAGAAAAATTACAGAAATACCTGAATGAACATTAAATGCAAATGTATATCACTATTTGAAGGAGTACTATTTTATGGACGGAAAAACAAGTGTAAAGTATCTTCAATCTTATATCAGGCAAAAGGATTACCACCCAGAATTAAAAAAGGACTACTTTTTGAAGCTGTCCGAAGAGGTTGGCGAGCTTGCCGAGGCTTTGAGAAAAGATATTTTATATAAAGACAGCGACAGCATTAAAGGTACGATTGACGAAGAAATATGGGATGTGATTTATTACGCTTTGGCAATTGCAAACTGCTATGATATTGATGTCGAAAGCGTAATAAAAATTAAAGAAGAAATCAATAACCAAAAGTATAATACGGGAATTGTATTTGAAGAAAATCATTAGCGCCTAATTTATGGAGTGCTTTGAAAGAGGTGTTATAGGTGAATGGTCAATTAAGAAATATGGCAACGATTTACATAAAGAATGATAATAAATTTCTTTTGCTTGACAGAATCGGCTCAAAGGTTATTGAACGTTCGTGGTGCGGAGTCGGCGGTCATTTTGAACCGAATGAGATCAACGACGCAAGGACTGCTGTTCTGCGTGAGATGAATGAAGAAATAGGGATTACCAAAAAGGATTTGAAGAATCTTGATTTAAGATATGTTGCTCTGCGGATTGTTAAAGGCGAACTCAGAATTAACTACTATTTCTTTGCTGACTTAAAAGAAAATGCTCAGATTAATTATAACTGCAATGAGGGAATACTCGAATGGGTTTCATTTGATGAGGCAAATACCAAAAAAATGCCTTATATTGCACAAAAAGTTATCGAGCATTATCTTGAAACCGGAATTGATACAAAGAACTTTTATTCCGTAACCGTTGCTGATGAGAAAGTAAACATCATTTCTATGGGTGTCTTGTAATGGTTGATGTAGTTTTAGGATAGTTTGTAAAGCTATATAATTGCATAATAAAAGCGTTGGAGAAATTCAAATCTCCAACGCTTTATCTCTGTATTAAACTTTTTAAATTTGCATAATAGTATCATTACCAAATCAATGGAATGATATCGTTATAAACACATATAAATTCTGCGTTTACTGCTTTATCCATATGATAATGCCCAAAGAACCACTTTTTGAATTTTAACTCATTTTGTACCTTTTGATGATAATTTGTAAGAATATCTGATTTAAAATTACTGTCTAATAAAAACTGAACACTTGTAGGCGCACAATGAGAAATTACATAATCTACATTAAAATTAACCTTTTGAAGATTATTTAATCCATTTTGCATTTCCTCTTCTGTTGGTAATTCGCGCTCCCACCAAGAAAAATTTCTGATCCTGAAGTATCTGCCTGTTTTTCGATATAAATATATTCTGTCTTCTTCCGACATATCAAGTATTCCGTCTTGAATATCGTGTGACGAAGCTCCGCCAAAAGTAAAAATCTTTTTATCATTAAGAGTAAAAACTTCACCGCGCATTAAATGATAAACAGATGAGCGTATTTGATGAATCTTACCGCCATTCCAGGTTGTTTGAGGATAATTATACAGTCTATCAAAATTTTCATGATTACCATCAACAAATAAAGCGGTGAACGGCTTATCATTTAACCAATCAAGCCAATATTTTTCGTTGTTTGACTCTTCCTCATAATTCCATACTCCGCCGAAATCACCGCAGATAATAACAAAATCATTCTTCGTTAATTCCTTTTGTTCAGGAAATCGTTTCGTTGAAAATTTTTGAAAATCTCCGTGACAGTCTCCGGTTACATAAATCATATCTATCACCTCGCTTGTAATTTAACATAATAATTGTAACTTAGCAAGTATATATTACATTATTTAAATACAATTCGTTAAAATTATGGCGAGCAGAAATAATTATATAGAATTGGAAATCAATATAAGCAAAACTATAAGTCAAGAGCAATTCAATTTTTGACCCGTATCATTTATTATATTGATAAAAAATTGCTCGTTATGCAAGCGCAAATACTCAAAAATAATAGAATGGCCTAACATATATATGAAAATATTATATAGATTATTTAATTGATTGAAAATTATGTCATATAATGTTATAATTATTAAAATATATGCTTTTAGAGGGGCTTATGGAAAGTATAAAAAAATTAAGAGTGTTTGAAGCGTTTGCAGGAATCGGTGCACAGCATTCTGCGTTAAAACAAATTAAAGGTTTGAATTTCGAAGTTGTAGGAATTAGTGATTGGTTTATTGATGCCATAGAATGCTATGCGGCTATTCATTGTTCTGAAATAGAGGTAGATGTTCCTGAAAATATTCAAGAAGTTAAGAAATATTTATCGAATTTCACATTCAGTTTTGATTCTGTGCACCCTTATGATATTGATAGATTGTCTGATGATAAATTAAGAGATTTATACAGAGCTAATAAAAGGTGTAACAACTATGGTTCGATCACAGAAATAAAAGGAAACAATATGCCCGATACGGATCTGTTGGTTTACAGTTTTCCCTGTCAAGATTTATCCACAGGTGGATTAGGTAAGGGGATGAAAAAAGGTTCAGGGACAAGGTCCGGATTATTATGGGAAGTTGAAAGAATTTTGGGCGAATTAAAAGAAGAAAATAGACTTCCTGAATATTTGTTGCTTGAAAATGTTAAGACTATAAAAGCCAAAACAAACATCGATGACTTAAACGAATGGCTTGGGTTTTTAGAAAGTATAGGTTATTACAATGAAGATTGTATGATACTAAATTCTCTTGATTATGGTGTACCTCAAGACAGAGAAAGAGCTTTTATAATAAGTCATTTAGGCTCTACTAAAAATGCGAGAAATGCAATTATTAGTAAACAAAAGGAACGTGTTTTTAATATCAATGATTTTATAAAAAACGACTATAATAATCGTACATTTAAGAAGGAAGCTGACATTGCGCAATTAAACAAAACGCCATCAAGAGATATAATGTGGGAAATTAATGGTAAAGAAATAAATAACGATACTATAATTAAGACGATTACGTGCAATATGGATAGAACTCATACCGCAGCTCTATTCAAATATAACGGAATCAAAGGAAACACTTATAGAAGATTAACACTTAGAGAAGCCTTTTTGTTAATGGGATTTACTGAAGATGAATACGAACTTGCAGATAGTTTGAATTTTAGTTATAGGAAGCTCAATAAATTAATCGGAAATTCTATAGTGGTAAATGTATTACAAGCGATTTTCGAAGTGTTGTTCAATGATTATATCAAGGAGGAAAACAAATGATTATTCGCCTCCCGATAGACACAAAATCATTATATTCAAACATTAAAAATGATAACAAGACAGGACACACAGCAACAGTAGCTACTCCAATAAAACAAGGAAAATCCATTCATAAAGAATTATCTAGAATTAGAGAGATAAATGAAAATATTAACCCTATTAGCAGGGAAGAAGTGATTACGAAAATTCTATCGAGCTCACGAGCAGAAGCGATTATTACAGATGTTTTTGTTTTTGATAATCTTATGGTGAATGGCAAGAGCATAGATATATCTAGTTCATTTTGCATGTATATTAGAGAAGAAACTTCTCCATCCAATGTGCATTTCGGAAGGCAGAAATTACATTATCCACCATCGTTTAAGTATTGTGATTCAGAAGTTGAAATTAATAACAAAGAAGTAATGAAAAAAATCTCAGAATTACTTTTGGGATATGCATTTATTATTGAAGCTTTTGAATATGATACAGAAACCAAAATATTAAACTTTGATGCAGCCATTGTTGGAGAACATAATGTTCCTTATTCAAAAGTATTTTTGAATAAACGAGGAGTAGGAAATAAGTTTGTATCATCATTTTATGAATATGCGGACATTTATGATAGCGAGATTATTGCATTGCGAGAAAATCTAGGATACAAGGAAGTTGCTCCTGACAACTTTGTAGAAGTGTTACAAAGTAACAAAAAGTTAGCTTTGGAAATTGCTATTAGACAAATAAAAAATGCAAGTAAAATAAGGGTATTTAGCGATGAATATCCATATTCTTTATATGATATTGAATATATCATCAATGGCGAAAAATATTACTATATAGTTAGATTTACAGCAACAAAAGTTCATTATTTTAATTTGCCAATGAACAAGATAATGTTTTGTAACGAATTTTCAGAAAATGTTAATGTTTTACTTATCTCAAATATAAACCGAGAGCCTGTTGTTTCTTTATACTCAATTGAAGAATTGAACAATATGAGTAAAACAATTAATTCTATTACATATAACGCTATAGGGGAGTAATTATGAGTGAATTGGTTGAGAGACAATTTCCGGCTAGTGCACTACTAAACGGAATACGTTCAATTGGATATAATTTTTCTACTGCAGTTGCAGATATTATTGATAATAGTATATCTGCTGAAGCAACTGATATTCAGATTTTTTCAGATCCACTTGCGGAAATTCCATATTTTTGCATACTTGATAATGGTTATGGGATGGATACAAAAAGTTTAGATAATGCTATGTTACTTGGATCAAACAGAAAAAGTGTTGTTGACAGTGAAAAAGAACTTGGAAGATTCGGATTGGGATTGAAATCTGCTTCATTATCTCAATGTAGAGAATTTACAGTGGCATCAAAAAAATATGGAAAAATTCGTGCTATGTCTTTTGATTTGGATGTCATTGAAGAAACTGATAAATTGATGCTGAAACAGCTTTCTGACGAGGAAATTGATGTTCTTCCACATATCGATTGTTTGAAAAATTATGAAACAGGAACTCTAGTTATTTGGACGAAATTTGACAAAATAGAAGAACTAGCCAAAGACTTTGAAACTAGTTTTAGAAATGTAGTTGCAGAGTCAAAAAAACATGTTGAATTAGTGTTTCACAGATATTATGAAGAATTGAATATTTATTTCAACGCGAAAAAAATCGATCGCAGAGATCCGTTTCTTTTAGATTCACAAGGTAGACAGCAAACAGGAAGAACATCTGTAATTCCTGTTGATGATAGTATAATCACTGTTATTCCATATACTCTTCCCTTTGCTAAAACAATTACAGAGAAGGAGAAAAAACTATTAGGAAATCCAAAAAGCATATATGATGATCAGGGATTTTATTTATACAGGAATAAAAGATTGATTTCGTGGGGGAATTGGATGCGTATGGGTATTCGTAGTGAGCTGAATAAGCTCGCTCGAATTCAAGTTGATATACCATCGTCACTTGATTCGGTATGGTCTTTGGATGTGAAAAAATCATCTGCAAAGATTCCGGACAAAATAAAAGATCAAATAAAAATTGCAGTTGAGGATTCAATTGTTAGAAGTAAGCGAACCATCAAAAATCCAGGTGTAAAAGAAGCTGCTCCAATCCATACAATTTGGAATCGAATTAATGAACATGATGGCAAATGTCGATATGAAATTGATAGAGATAATCCATTAATCAAAGGTTTTATCAATATCATTGATGATGACGCCGTAGAAACGTTTGAGATGATTTTATCTCAATTAGAAAGATGTATTCCAAAATATAGAATACATAACGATGTTATTGATTCTATTGAAATATTAAATGATGCGTCACAAGAAAGCGATGAGGAATTGTTGATTTTTCAAGTGAATAAGATACTTAATATGTTTCCTCTAGAACAGAAAGAGGAAAAACTAAAAGCACTTTTAAATTCAGAATTTTATAGTAAAATTGCACATAGAAAAGAAGAATTGTTAAAAGGTATAAAAAATGGATAATTCTCAACAAATAAAAAAAGCATATAATACATTAAAAACCATCATGGAAGGCGAAGCCGAACAACACGGCACAATTGTAAAAAGAGCACAAAAAATTGTTGAAATGTTAGGTTTAGATGAATCTGTTACCCAACGAATTGTTTACGATTTTGAAAGTAATAATCAAAGAGTAATAGTTCAAGAGCCAGATTATTTAACATCAGATTTAGAAAATTACAAATGGTTTGAAAAAAAGAAAGAAATTATTAAGCATAGACTCAATAGCGGATATTCCGCACGTTACGCAAAATATTTAAGAGATGAACTTGATTTTGATGAAGATACTATTCATGGAATGCAATTGAGTTCTGAAAAAATACTAAAACAATGTGCCAATCCAGACTATGCTACTACTTTAAGCAATACTAAACTTCATAAAAGAGGCTTAGTTGTAGGAGATGTTCAATCAGGAAAAACCGCAAATTATCTTTATTTAATAAATTTAGCATGTGATTATGGATATGAAGCAATTGTGTTGTTAGCTGGTATGACTGATTCGTTAAGAGTACAAACCCAAAAAAGAATAGATTCTGGGTTTATTGGTGCGGTTAGTAGTACGATTGGAAACGACGATATTACGTATATTGGCGTTGGTATTCCTGAATCAGCTCGTTATGCTATTCCTTTTACTGATACAGAATCAGATTATGTAAAATTTATAAATAAACATAACCATACAATGGTAAGTGATTTAAATAAACCAGTTGTATTGGTTGTGAAGAAAAATGTTTCTGTTCTAAAACAGGTTGCTGAAAAATTACGTAATGAAACACAAAAGAAAAATATATTAATAATTGACGATGAGGCGGATAATGCATCAGTAAATACAAAAAAGCCTGATTCAGATCCTTCTGCAATTAACAGTAAAATCAGGGATATTTTTAATGATTTTACTGTAGCAACATATGTCGGATTTACAGCAACACCTTTCGCAAACATTTTTATAAATCCTTACGATGATGAGTCTTATAAAGATTTGTTTCCTTCTGATTTTATCGTTCAGCTTAAAACACCAAACACTTACTTTGGAGCTAATAAAGTTTTTTCCTACGATGAGAAAGGAAAATCTAAACATATAAGAGTATTAGATGAAAGTGAACCTAATTTCTTATCTGTCAAGCATAAAAAAGGACAAATGCATTTTTCAATTTTACCAACTAGTTTAAAAGAAGCTGTGCTTAATTTTCTAATTGGAAATGTTATTAGGACAATACGAGGTGCAGATCATAAGCATCGTTCGATGATGATAAACATATCTGTAATTAATGATATGCATGAGGAAATAAAAGATGCTGTTCAAAATTATATTAATGACCTATGTAACATTATTGAACAAGATGATTTTAAATCTACAGATGATTTTATTAAAAATAGAGATATGCTAGAGTTGTATAATATTTACACTTGTCTTGATGTTTATCAGGAAGAAGATTTTTATTCTGAAATTAGAAAGATAATACCATGGGAAGAAATAAAAAAAGGTTTACTATATGAAATAAAACAAATTAAAGTTGTTATTATTAACAACAAACATAAAAAGGATCGTTTTGATTATGATAGCAAGGAGTTCGAAAATCATGGTGCTCGTGTTATTGCAATAGGAGGATATGTTTTATCAAGAGGACTTACCTTAGAAGGGCTCATGACTAGTTATTTTAGTCGCAATTCATCAGCATACGATTCATTATTGCAAATGTGCAGATGGTTCGGATATAGACCTAAATATGAAGATTTATGTCGAGTATATATGTCGCAAATAAATATAATGAATTTTAGAGCTGTTATTGATGCTGTGGAAAATCTTAAATTACAATTTTCTGAGATGGCTTTAAAAGGCAAAAGACCAGAAGATTATGGGTTAATGGTTCAGGAAGCGCCAGATATTCTGGAAACTACATTATTAGTTACAGCAAGAAATAAGTCTAAGAGTACTGATGTATTAACTCATTACATTAATTATGGTGGTCATTATGCTGACACCTCTAAACTTTATAAAGATAATAGATTTAATTCGAAAAATATACAAATAGTTGATGAGATGATTTCTGAAATCAGAGAAAATGGTATTGATTGGGTAAAATATATTCCAGAACAAGAACGATTTTATGATGCGGAACAAAATGCGGGTAAGAAAATGCTCCTAAATGTTGATGCGAAAATCATATCAAAGTATATTGCAAGGCTTCAATTACCTATAGAAAACACAAAATTTGATACTGAAAACTTATCTCAATATATTAGAGAATCAGAAGTTTATAAAAATTGGGACATTGTTGTTGCCAGTGGTTCTTACAAACAGTCTGAGTATTATGATACGCCAATTGTCTCTCGTTCGTTCCAATATCGAGATGGCGAAACCTATGTTAGAATAGGTAATGATAATAACCGTATTATGGATCCAAGAATCTTTGAATCTGGTTTAACCGAAGATCAGATAAAAAAAGCTCGAATTCATTCTGAAAAAAGAGCAGATTTGGCAGGTAAAAAGCATCCAAAATCATTGTCTGCAATTGACTATTTATCTACAGATGTTGGCAGAAAGAATCCCTTATTGGCTATTTATCCTATGTATTTAGACCATAAAGATAAATCTGAATTGAGAGAGATTTCTGACGCATTAATGCAAGATAAATACATATTAGGCTTTGCTATCGGTTTCCCTAGTGTAGGGGAAAATGGCAAAGAAAAAATGACTTATCGTGTAAATATGATAAAGAAAGCTGAAATTGAAAAGAGTAGATATGAAGCTGGATTAGATGAGGAAGAATTATATGATGAGGATTGATGTTGGTTCATTATTTAATAATCTACATACAAAAACTCCAAATGAATTATCCCGAATTGGAGGTATAGATTCTATAATTGGCGTCTATTATGGGTACCACTCTGGGATGAATTATCGTTTAGCATTTATGTCTAGTATTGAACCTCCTATGCTTCACTCAACGGCATCAATTAGAATTTTTCAATGGAATGAATCTCAAAATGTATATTGGACTTGTTTTGATTTAGTTGATTCTTCTGTGAAAACTATTTTTTACAAGTTTGGCAGCGATTTAATAGAATCAATAAGTGCAAGCAAAAATGAGAATAGTTCTTTAACAGCTATGAAAAATAGATTCTTCATTTGGAAGAAGATGTTTAAGCCATTAAAAAATCAAATGTCTGATGAAAGTTATAAAGGGTTATTTGGCGAACTGTATTTTATCAATGAGCATCTTATTCCAATATACGGAATTGACGAGTCAATAAAAATGTGGAGTGGTGCAGAGAGCACTAATAAAGATTTTTCAACTGGAATTGATTGGTTCGAGGTTAAAACAATTTCAAGCAGCAGAAACACTGTGACTATTTCATCTATGGAACAATTAGAATCTAATGTAGATGGCAAATTAATCATTATTAAAACAGAAAAAATGTCAGACCAATACGATGATGGGAAGTGTACAGTTAGACAGCTTATCAATTGTATTATGAATCAAATTGAGGATGATAGTTTAAGAGATGCATTTGTAGATAAATTAGTGCTCTATGGATATGATGAAAAATCTACCCGAAATATTACATATAAGGTTGTAAAAATGAACATCTATAAAGTTATAGAAGATTTTCCAAGAGTAACAAGAAATGAAGTGCCATTTAATGCAATTACTAAACTATCATATGAAATATCTTTAAGTGCAATTGATAATTATTTGGAGGATTAACTCTTATGATGACTTTAGAAGAATTCAGGGAAGCATTTATAAATGAAGATATTAATGCTGAAGCTATATCAACTTCGAGACATCAGGTTGAGATCTTTATAGAAGAATGTAAAGATATTTTAATTAACGATTATTCTTTATTATCAGAAATTAACGATTGTTATTATGAATTTAAGAATGGAACAAGAGCATTCAAGAATATGAGCTTAGATGCGGCATATTTAGATTTGGAGAGTAATGTTCTCAATTTGATGATTGTTGATTATAATCCTGGTGCTATTACAAATATTACTAATGACTTCATCAACAAAAAGACTAATTTATTATTGAATTTTTTTGAAAATGTTTTAAAAGGATTTTTCAAAAATGGTGAACAGTCAAGTCCTGTAGTTCAGTTATCACGAGATATTATCAATAATAGGAAATGTATTTATAAACTACATTTATTTATTGTAAGCACCAATAAACTAAGTACAGTCGTTAAGACATTGAAAATGGACAACTTTACTTTTGCTGGTCAAACATTTAAAGTTGAACTTGATGTTTTAGATATCGAAAAAATTTATTTTTCAAAGAAGCCTGGTTTCCAAAAAGATGATTTGATAATAAACACAAGAGATTATGGCGTTAAAGGTATTCCTTGTATAAAAGCGGAAATTGAAACTGACCAATATGATTCATATTTGGCAATTGTACCTGGTGTATTTCTTTCAGATATTTACAAAGAACATAGTGATTCGTTATTATCTGCCAATGTTAGATCTTTTTTAAAGTTTAATGGTGCTGTAAATAAAGGAATTAGAGGCACTATTCTTAACGAGAAGCATAGATTTTTTACATACAATAATGGGATTTCATCTACAGCAAGTGATGTGGTTTTAGAAAAGGATCCAAATGGTGGATTAATACTAACGTCTTTTACTAATCTTCAAATAATTAATGGGGGACAAACTACCGCTACGCTTGCAGCAACAAATATTAAAAATGGTGCTGATTTGTCTGGGATTTATGTACAGATGAAATTGACGGTGGTAAGAGATGTCGATGATGATTTTGTTATTAACATTGCAAAATATGCTAATTGTCAAAATCAAATTAAAGATGCTGATTTAAATTCCAGTCATAAATTCTATGTTCGAATGGAAGAATATTCAAGAAAAATATATGCCCCTTTGCAAACAGGTCAAATAGTTCAAGAACTCTGGTATTTCGAAAGAATTCGAGGACAATATGAGCAACCTCTTATGCAGATGACTAAAGGGGAACGTGATAATTATAAGAAAGTTCGTCCAAAAAATAAAAAATTTAATCTCACGGATTTATCGAAATACTTAAATGCTGCTGATATGTTGCCGTATTATGTTTCGTGGGGTGGTCAAGTTAATGCAAGACGTTTTCACGCAAATATGCTTGCACAATGGGAAAAGGATGATAGTTTCTATAATGAGTTATTTTATAAAGAATTAATTGGTAAAAGGATTTTATTTACTCATATTGGAAATCTTGTTTCTAATCAGTCTTGGTATCAAGAAAATAGAGCTTATAGACCACAAATTATTGCATATACATTTTCAAAATTAGTTTATGAAACAAAAAAAGAGAATCTGTCAATAAATTACAAGAAAATTTGGGATTTACAAAAAGTACCAGATTGTATTGATAATGATTTGATTGATATATCAAAAATAGTTTTTGATTGTATTCATAATGAGAATACGAGAACATCAGCGAATATTGAAACCTATTGTAAAAAAGAAGATTGTTGGAAACATATACAAAAACAACCATATGTTATTTCGGATTTAGCAAAAATGGTTTTGATATCAAAATCAGATAAAGAAATTGAAATAACAGTGGCGAAAAAAGAACAATCTTTCAATTCTGGGATTGCTGATGAAATCAGTATATTCAAACAAGGAAGCCCATATTGGAATTCTTTACTTGTTAGAGGAAAAGAACAAGAAGTAATCAATTATAATGATGAGAAATTATTGAAAGTTGTAATTAATTACTGTAATGGAGTGTATGCGCAATTAACTAAATTTCAGATTAAACAATTGGAATCAGTTATCAAAAAACTTCAAGAAAGTGGAATAAAATAATAAATTAATTAGGATGATCGGAAAAGTATTCCTGTAAACTGTTATAAGGAATTAATCTTCAGATCAAACAGTTAAACAAATTGTTATTAAAGGATTAATTGCTATGAATGAAACAACTAAATCACTTTCTATAATTGCATATTTTTTGTCTGAGTATGATATGAAAGCAGTAACGATGCTGGGATATGAAAACAGGTCACAAGCACTTACTGGAATATCAAAAATATTTGGTAAAGATAACAATTATCTTAAATTGCGCAGAGATGAGTTCGATGCGTTACCTACTAGTTCTAGTAATAGGAAAGGTTGGAATAAAAGGATCCCAGTAAAAGCTGTTGAAACAATGGGTGCATATCTTTCAAAGTTTTCTTTTGACGAATTATATAAGATAGTTAATGCATTAATAAATAATGAGAAATCTGCACTAGATATAAATGATAATGATTTTTTAGAAATTTCTAGTTTATCAGAAATAGAAATTGAGAACATTATAAATTTTGAGGATGAAACTGCCGCGACAATACTTCAAGCCCAAAATACAACACGAAGAATATATAATAGCGACATTATTGAACAGTTAAAAATTTTATATAAACATGAATGCCAAATATGTGGTTGCAAACCTTTAAATAGCGACATATGTGAAGCTCATCATATAGATTATTTTTCTAAGTCGCATAATAACAACTCTAGCAACATCATTATTTTATGTCCAAATCATCATAGACTTATTCACAAATATAACCCAATATTCAACTCGGAATTATTACAGTTTGAATTTGAAGATGGAAAAGTTGAAATAATTAAAAACAATTGTCATTTGTAATTCTTAATTATAGTATTGAACTTATTTGTGTTGTCACAAGAGGCTTTTATGCGGTCTCTTTTATGCCAATTCTAAAACAATAGCCAGAGCTTGCTTGTGCTTCGGCTATTGTTATTTATTCAGTTTTGCTTTAGCTCTTGATTTATAAACATTGAATTGGTTACGGCATCGTTCGGAGCAAAATTCTGCTCGTTTGTTTTCTGATATAAATGCTTTGCCGCAGTGCTTGCAAATTTTTAATGGCGAACCTTCTGCTGACAATAAATTTGCCATTGTGAAATTTAAAACAGCCATCAGAGAATTGAATTCATAATGCATTTGTATTTTATCCGTTACGGTTAAGCTGTAACGGATATTTGTTTTTAGTTTGTCATTAAGTAAAAAAGAAACTGTCTCAGGTTCGTTTTTATATCTTTCACAAAGCAGTAAAATCTCATACAGTTCGCTGATGTAGGTTGCTATCCAAGTAAGCGGCTCGCTGTAATTTCTTGATGAAATATAATCATCAAGTTTAAATGATTTAGATATCCTTGGTTTTACTTTTGAGAAAAATAAATCTTCAAAAGTATCCGTTGACATTACTCCGCTTGCCATAAATATGTTGCTATCTATAAACACAAGTTCGTGGTTATAGAAATCTTTGTTAAGAGGCAGTTCTGCAATGGCTCCGAGTAGTCCGTATCGGTTTACAAAGTTTAATATTAGTTCTTCGGCTGACTCGACAGAAGACTCCTTCATCAATCGCCCTGTGTTTAGCAGGGCGATTAATATTTCTTTTGAGTCTGCCGTTGGATTATATTCTACAAGGTGTGCATTTCGTTTTGCCATTACTGCTCTTTCACCTTGTTTGTTTTCCGTGATTTTATACTCGGAATAATGAACATATTTCATTTTACATTCCTTTCTATGCTGCAGTTGCTTGTTTTAATCCGAGAGATTTCATAATACTTCTTTTTGCTGCATCAAGATGACTTCTTACACCTCGCGGTGATATATTCATCATTTTTGCTATCTCGCTTGTCTTGTACCATTCTACTCCGTACAGATATAAAACAAACTTCTGCTTTTCGGTTAATTTCTTCAACGCATTTGCAAGATTCGGGTCGCCGGCGATTTCGTGAATGTTCAAATAGTTGAATTCTAAACTTCCGACATCGCAAACATTCCTTTTGCATAGTTGATATACCTTTTCCAAATCCTTTAGTTCCTCTTCTTCGAGAAATGCTTTTTCCATTATCGTTGTATCTATGGAATCTTTGAATCTGTAATATGCTCGATCTCTTTCACGATCTCTTGCATCCCAGTAGGCTATCAGCTCTTTCCATTGACCCTTCTCTGCAAATGCTTTTTCCTTGGCAGCCACTCTTTCAATCAGCGGCACTTTTTCACCTCCAAAAATATTTTTTTATTCGGGTACTACCGATTTTTGTTTTCAACTCACCTATAATATGAGGAATGTAATAGTTATAATGCTATTAACTATTACATTTATAAAATATCATAATTGATATTTTATGTCAATAGCAAAGGAGGAATTTATATGATTTAGTTATGTATTTTCTGTATTAAACCCGGACAAGTCCGGGGCAATGCAGAGCGTCCGGATGTCCGGACACCCAAGAACCGGGCAGAAGCCCGGACCCACTTAAACAGCGAAGGTACAAGTATCCTTCGCTGTAAAAAAGGTAAATATTTAAATTTTGGAGGTAAAAGAAATAACGGAAAACAGAAGAAGAGATAAGACACTCACTCTCAGATTAACGGATAGTGAGAAAAAGAAAATCATTGCAAAATCAGGAAAAGCAAAAATGAGTACAACGGATTTTATTATTGCCTGTGCAGACAATGCTGTCATTAAAACACCTGAAGATTTAAGACCTGTTGTATCGCAGTTAAAGCGAATCGGTAACAACATCAATCAGATTGCCATTAAGGTAAACAGCGGTGCTGTGTACTCTGTAAACTTTGATGAAGTTATCGAAATGCACAACAAAATCTATGAAAAGGTATATGAAATAGCCAATGCCGATAGTACGATTCATTAAAAATGAAAAGCAGAATCCTTCATCCATGAAAGGCTCTATTGATTACTGTTTGCAAAAATTCAAAACAGTCGATACATTGACAGGCAAAAGATATGTATCGGGAATCAACTGTAACGGCTTGAATGCTTACAAAGAATTTATGACAACCAAACTTGCGAACCATGCAAATAACGGCAGATATTTTTATCAGTATGTTCAATCTTTCTCGCCAAAGGACAATGTAGATTATGATAAAGCTCATAAGATTGCATTGGAATTCGCAGAGAAAGCTTGGCAGGGACACGAGGTTTTAGTAACTACTCATTGCGACAGAAATCATATACACTCTCATTTCATTATCAATTCAGTCAGTTTTGAATCAGGCAAAAAGTTAAGACAGAATCCGAACACATTAAAATTTTTGAGAAAACTGAGTGATGAAATATGTGCTAAATATGATGTAACACCATTGAAACCATATACCAAAACAAAAGAAAAACGATTATCAGATGGTGAATACCGTATGGCAATGAAAGGCGAAAGCTGGAAATTTGCTTTGATGTTTACGATTGACAATGCGATGAAAAAGGCAAAAACCAAACAGGAATTTATAGATGAAATGAAGAAAAACGGCTATGAAGTTTTGTGGACAGATGAAAGAAAATATATCACTTACACTTGTCCGAACAAAATGAAATGCCGTGATATTAAATTGCATCAGGAAAAATACAGAAAGGAGAAAATGGAACTTGAGTTTGAATTACGAAGAATTGAAACAGAAAAATGCGCCGCAGAAAGCTATGCCCAACGATATGATAGCGAAGATGGAACAGGCTACACAGGTAACAATCGTGGAGAGCGATTACTGGAAAGCACTGATAAATCTGAACAGAAATCAGAATCAACAGTTGAATTTGATAGAACAGAATCAAGTGACGGAAGATACAATCAATCACTATTCAACACAAATAATTCTTCAACTGAAAAAGAAGATTTCGGAACAAGAGAATATAATTCAGAATATGTTGGAGAGTCACCAAACGGAAATATCAAAACAGGCTGGGAAAATGAACGAGAGTATGCTTTCGGCAGAAAAACAGATGAACAATCTGTTGGAAAAACTGAAGAAGAAATGGATTCCGATATTCTTTGGAACAATGATAGGAGTTCAGGTGCTCTTTCAAACAGTTTCTATTTTGTTGGAAATTTATTTAAACTGATTAATAATCAGACAAGATATCACAGAATAAGAATTAAACTATCTCAAAAAGAAATTGAGAAAAGACTTGCTCATGGTCAGAAATCTGACGGCTATGAGGAGTATGAAGATTATACACAAACAATGTAAATACAAAAAGTCCTGCCGAGCAATCGGCAGGCAGAAAGGAAATTATGATTATAAAAAACGAAACCATTGCAACAGTTGTTGCAGAAATAAATTAAGATAGGAGTGAAATAAAAAACAAATAAGCCTGTGGTATTATGCCACAGAGATTTACAAAGCTGAATACTGAACCTTGTCCTTGTAATATAAATGAGTATAAGGAGATGTGTTGCTATGGATAAGCCTGTGATTACCGAAAAGCTTATGAACAGTTATGAAATTGATTTCGGCAAAAGCAGAGCCGTAGTAAATGAATATCTCCCAAGCCTCACCAAAGACGAGATTGAATTAAACCGAATGACTGTTAAAAATATATTAGCAAAGGTTTTCGGTAAAAATGCCGTATAGACTGGACATTTCACGATGCTTCGTATATAGTGAGGTTGAGTTATCGGTCAGAAATGAGGTAACTTATTTATGATCGCAATTTATGCTCGGCAATCGGTAGAAAAAGAGGACAGCATTTCGATTGAATCGCAGATTGAAATGTGTACCTACGAGGCAAGAGGTGAGGCATTTTTAATATACAAGGACAAAGGCTTCAGCGGTAAAAATACAAACCGTCCTGAGTTTCAGCGGATGATGCAGGATATCAAAACAGGGCGCAAAGGAATTACAAAGGTCATCGTTTACAAGCTTGACCGAATTAGCCGAAGTATTCTTGATTTTTCAAATATGATGGATACTTTCGGCAAACTCGGCGTTGAATTTTCATCGGCTACCGAGAAGTTCGACACAAGCACGCCAATGGGCAGGGCAATGCTGAATATCTGCATAACCTTCGCTCAGCTTGAGCGTGAAACCACACAACAGAGAGTTAAGGATAATTATATCTCACGCAGTCAGAAAGGCTTTTATATGGGTGGTCCTGTGCCTGTTGGTTTTAAGAAAGTTGATTTGACACTTGACGGAATCAAAACATCAATGTATGAGCAGATACCTGAAGAGGTTGAACTTGTTAAAAAGGTGTTTGAAATGTATGCTGATGTGAATTATTCCAACGAGGATATTGCAAAGGCGGTGCGAGATATGCCACCTGAATGCAGGCGAAACAGAACTGTTACAAGGGCGAGAATACAGGATTTTATCAAGAATCCTGTCTATGTCAAAGCTGATATAAATGTGTATAATTTCTTCAAATCAAAGGGAGTTAAGATAATCAATCCGCCCGAAGATTTTATCGGTACAAACGGATGTTATCTTTACACGGGCAACAAGAACACACGCAAGCAAACAGATTTATCAAATGCAGTCTTGGTAATTGCTCCGCACGAGGGATTTATCGACTCTGATTTGTGGATAAGATGCAGAGAACGAGCCTTAGACCAACAGCAGATTAAACGCAATCCAAGAGCAAAGAACACTTGGCTTGCAGGACTTATAAAGTGCGGTAACTGCGGTTATGCGCTTGTGCGAAAGAACTATGTTAAGAAAAATGCTAACTATTTTCTATGCTCGCACAAGATGAATGACAATCTTTGTTGCGGTTGCGGAACAATTTACGCGGATGAATTTGAGAAATTCATATTGCAGAAAATCAAGGAAAAACTGGCTGATTTTAAGGAGTTTGAGGTTGCAGGTGCAAATGCCAATAATCCTAAAATAGAGGAGTTAAAGGCACGGCAGACGGCAATAGAAAGCGAAATCAGCGAAACCGTGAAAAATGTTGCAGGCGCAAGCGAAATGGTTATGGCGTATATCAATGAAACTGTTGAAAAACTTCATAACGAAAAAATTCAGCTTCAGGCAGAAATTCAACGCTTAAGCGAAAACAGATATTCAGCAAATGAAAAAATTATCTGTGATTTTGACAAATTTGATACACTGTCATTTGAACGAAAGCGGGAACTTGCAAATGCAGTGATTAAAAAAATCTATGCAACAAGTGATAAAATTGACATCATTTGGAACATATAAAAACAATAACGGAGCAAGGCACACCTTGCTCCAAAAATACATATAAAGTTTACAAGATTGCGGCAGTGTATCACCAAATCGTTGGTAGTGTACAACTTCACGCTCACGCAGAAATTTTATTGGTTCAATTACATCAGGGTCATCCACGAGTCTCAGTATATTATCATAAGTTACACGTGCTTTTTGCTCTGCTGCAAGATCTTCGTTCAAGTCGGCAATTGTATCACCTTTACAGGCCATGCTTGCTGCATTCCATGGAAATCCGCTTGCCGCTGTCGGATATACTCCTGCTGTATGATCTACAAAATATGCGGCAAAGCCAGGATTATTTTCAATCTGTTCTTCTGTGAGATTTCGTGTCAGCTGATGTACCATAGTGCCGATCATCTCGAGATGCCCCAGTTCTTCAACACCTGTCGAGGACACACAATTGGCCCTTTGAGCATATAAAACCTACTATTTTGTATCATTTGGTAAAATGGATAAACATAGACTAAAGCAGGTTACTGAGCCGGACAAGCATTATGAAACGAAATAAATATCAAAATCCTTGTGTTGGCCTTCAACTACCACTCGTTCAATCTCTTCTTCTCGGAAAGGAAGCAAATAACATTCATATCTATTTTCAATTTTCTGTCATTCTGTATAATTTGTTCATGACCATACCACTTTTAAATATAGCCGACAAAGATATCGTCAATCATTTCTCTGAGCGGTTTGCCGTAGAAATCCTGTTCACGCTCCATTTGCAAAATGTCGTCATATTCACTTTCTTTGCCGTTATGCGCAACGGTTATTTTACCGTCTGCATTTTTGATAATATACTGCTCGTTTTCAAGAGAAATTACAACGGTTTTGAATTGCGATAAGGCTGATTCTATATCTTCAACGGTGTTTTTAACTAATGGCAATTTGTGGTTACTCTTCATTAGCTTCTCAAAACATTCCGTGCAAAACCATGTCCATCCATCAGTTGATTCATAGCCCTGTTTTTCATTATCTGAAATATTATAATTACTGATTCGCTTTCCATCAAAAAGACAGTGCTCGTGGTCTCGGCCTGTCCATGCGGCTTTTCTAAATTTCTTGCTTTGTATCCAGTGTTTTTTATATGCTTGATAACAGTCTTCTACCCAATCAAATTTATTTTCCATATTACACTATCCTCCATTTCTATAATTTTTCTTTCCCATGAACCGTCCGAGAATATTCTATAGCCGTCTTTCCACCCATTAGGATTCTTATAATCCCAGTGAGGCTCAATGCCTTTAGGATGTTCTATATCATAATAGTATTTTTCACCTGTTCTACTATTAACCCAATTGCCTTTATTACTTTCAACAGTACCATTTCCTCTCCACTCAAAATCCTTTCCCGGTGCTTTATTTTCATAGCCCGGGAATTTGGGCATATCAAGGTTTTCATCAAATTCATGACTCGGATTCCCTGAGCTCTGTCCGTTTGCCGAGCCGCCGCCTTTTTCAAC
>DKZG01000006.1 GCA_002493595.1 Ruminococcaceae bacterium UBA7080
ATCAATATCATTTTTCTGATTGATCAGTTCAAGTTCAATGAGTTTCTGGTTGTTTTTTTCAGAATTTTCATAAATCATATAAATAATTATATTTGTGAATAGCAGAAAAGATGCAGAAATAATTAAAAAAATATTTTCTGATGGATTTAACGGTAAATTCTTAGTGATTAATCTAAACGCGATTAAAACCAAGAAACTACCGATTGGTAAAATAGATAAAGAAAACCATTTTCCCCAAGAACGAGAATCATTTTCTTTAACAGAAAATTTTGATAATATACGAGTTAACAGAAAGTATATTATCATACTGGATAAAGCACCTAATTCGAAATGAGTATTAACACTTTCTTCTGTTGTGACATTTAAAATTATTGCGGTTATATATGCTGTGAAAAATTCAGATGAAAATTGGCATATTCCCAGTGCACAGCCATGAAATATTGCTGATTTAAATGAGCTTTTGTAAAGAAAATAAATTATAAATGTATTGGCAATAATTATTGTTAATAGGTTAACAACTTCGTTATTACATATAAATTTAAAAATCATCAGCAATATTGAATAAATCAGTAGTATTATAGCAAAGGATATAATGTTTTTTCTTTTATCCTTATAAATTGAGTTTACATAGGAAAATACAATTAAAGCCTCAATAAAATATGTGAATATTAAAAAGTATAAAGAAGTCATTTTATCTCCTTTCTAAAACATAAAAGAATAATCTTTTGATTTCAGCTTGTCTTTTGGGTGCAATGCTGATTTCATATCTCTCAAGAATATTTCCGTCAAGATCTTTTTTTGCTAATACAAGAAGGGTACGGGTATGTTTTATGGAATAATCCAAATTAGCAATATAGCTTGAATGCGGACAAACAAAGGAGATACCGTTTAATCTGTTTTTCCAATAAATCTCTGAACGTTTTATCGTTATCGCATATTGCGATATTCATCATATCATTCCTTTTGCGGGCTATAAAAATAGTAGCACATATTCTAAATTTAAGCAACAATAAAAGGCAGTAAGTAAATCTCACTGCCTTTTCATATAATGATTTCATCGTAAATCCTCCGACTGATTTAATTATTAACTACATCAAATCACTTCGGCTGATTAAAACAACGAAAGAACACATCTTCACTACATAGGATGCCCTTCCTATATGCTTTTTATTTTCTTATACTATTAATCGCTCAGTCCCTTTTTATCAAAATTGAAAATTGTAGAAAGAATAACCTCATAACCTGTTTTGATAGCCTCAGGAACCAGCCTGTCATAGCTGTCGCGTCGATTATGATAATAATCAGCAGGAGCAGGATCCATTGCGGCAAGACATGTTGCGTTGATACCTGCCTGCGAAAATGCAGCTGCATCTGATGAACCGAAAAATACATTTGCAAACTTCAAATCCTTATGACCTGCTTCAACAGCAGAATCCATAACAAGACGGCTGAATTTTTCATTATGCTTAACAGTACCGGTCATATCCCGGTTATAAACATTGAGATACTCAAGATCTGTAAGTGTATCAACACAAAGAACAACTGTTTCCACACCGCTGTTGACATACTCGTCATAATGATCTTTTGCCCACTGCTTACAGCCTCTGAGCCCTGCTTCTTCACCATCGGTTACCATAGCACAAACCTCTGTGTTTTCCAAATCAATTCCTGCCATGTCCAGCATTCGCAAGGTGGCTACTGCAGCATATGTGCCGGTAAGATTATCGTTAGCACCCGGTGAAATGGTTTGGAAATCAACAAAAAGGAAGAGCGTAATCATTGCAAGTGCTGTAAAGAAATGGAAATAATAGCTGTAATCCAGCATAAAATCACCAAATGCACCCATATCTGCAAAACGAGCAATTATTGTAATAACTGCAAGAATAAACGATATGATGGCACCGCCTATTGTTGCACCCATACATATACCCATAAGCGGAAATTTTTTGCCATAGTAAATATGACGCCACTCATATGCAGAGTCAATATGACCGCTGATAACAATCCTTCTTTTAACTTCACCTCTCGGCTTTCTCACACCAAGAAGATTGTGACCCTCAACCTTTTTGTAAAGCGGATCCATAAACTGTTTATACATAAGGAATTCCATCGCTGTAATGAAAAGCCCGACAAACACGATACCGCCCACAATACACTGTGCAACAAAAAAGCTTATAACGCTTGTAAATACCAATATTGCGCAAACTGCAACTGCAAGAAATATAGCGGCTGAAACAAGCTTTGTCCAATGCAAAAATGCCTTAGGAGCCATTTTGTATGACTCAAAGCGTGTTTCATCGCAAAAAGTATCCATTTCTTTCTTAATGTGCTTTTGTGCAGCAAGACAATTCTCATTGCCTGACTCACGCGGACCGTATTTCTTTATTACATTCGTAATTTCCTTTACGGTGTAATCAACATTTTCATCAATGACTGATTTTGGAAAATCTGCGATTTTCATGATTTATGCTCTCCTTTAGCTTAATATTTTTTCGACATGCTGCCAAATCCGAATACATTTTATGCCGGCTGTAAACGCACGGTAAATTAAACCACGGCAGCTAAATAATTCATATAATTGTATCATAATTTTTATAAAAACACAACACATAAAAGTATTATTTAAAAACCGTTAAAAAATCGAAAAACAAATAATCGTTATAAACCAATAAAAACGTCTAAGAACATAAATAGCAAAGTAAATTAAAGATAAAAAGATTGACATAAATTACCAAATAACCTTACAATGGAGATACAGCAAAGTAAATAGGGATGATGAGGAGAAACAAAATGAAAAAGAAGGAAGAGTTAACAAAAGGAATCAAAAAAGCGATATGCATATTCCTTGCTGTAATTATGGCATTTGGCAGTTTTGTTGCTTTGAGTGTAGGTTCTTCACATCTGCAGGATTATCTGCATGTTAAATCCATGCTCTCTGCCTATGCGTCCGAAATCGTTGACACAAAGGGCATATGCGGTATCAACAGTGATGCTATGCTTGCGGATAATACGGTTATCGATTTAAAAAATCTTGACGGCTCCAATACAGTTTATCTTTTTTGCGAACCTATCTCCTTTACCGATGAAAACGGCAGTATTAAAACAAAAGACATATCTGTTGAAAAACAATGCGATAATGATTTGCTGTCTCACGGCTATAATTATGCCAACGGACAGAATGATTATCGCATTAATTTTTCCCAAGATATCACCAAAGGTCTTTTGATTGAATTCGAAAACTGTAAATACTCTATTGTTCCTCAAACAGATTACCCTGCTGCACAAGGCAAAAAAAGCTCATCCGTTTTGCTCGGTGAAAAATTTGAAACCTTTGAATACAGCGGTGCTTTCGGTGCAGGCACAAATTTAAAATTCTATCCTCAGCTTAACGGTGTCAAGGATGAGATTGTACTTAACACAAACACAGGTAAAAATACATTTTCTTTTGAGCTTAAAACCGAAAACTGCGATGCCGTGCTGAATGATGACGGTACTGTATCACTGATTGGCAGGGATGACAGCAGTATTGTTCAAATCTTTTCTGCTCCCTTTGCTTATGACAGCAAATATATTGAAGGCATGAAGGACAAGCATTACATTGACTGCTCCTATCAGCTTGATAAAACAGATGACAACACATACATTATGACCGTAACTGCAGACAAATCATGGCTGGAAAGCCCTGACACCTCTTATCCGGTTGTTATTGACCCGGTTACAAGTCACATAGGCAATATGTATGACCTGCCCATTCACACAAAAAGAACAACTGCAGGCGCAACTGTTGACAACAATGCTGTCGGTACATCTGCCGAATATGGTACAAGCCGTTCACTGATCAAATTTCAAAAGCCCTCTGAAATTAAATCTCATGCTGCAATCAACAGTGCATATTACTGGACAAGAGAACTGACCGGCAGGACCTCATCTTTCAAATGCGGCATTTACAAAATAACCTCATCCTGGAATGAAAGCTCTCTCTGGTCCACCAGACCATCCT
The DNA here is from genome assembly GCA_002493595.1 of Ruminococcaceae bacterium UBA7080. Classification (GTDB taxonomy): domain Bacteria; phylum Bacillota; class Clostridia; order Oscillospirales; family Acutalibacteraceae; genus Eubacterium_R. Next base: position 4,001 of record DKZG01000006.1, read on the forward strand.
ACAGCACCTCCTTAATCACCAGCAGAAATATAAACAGCGCATCAACGGATGTCCAAAACAATCCTTACTGGTATAAATTCAACATAAAGAACCTGGTTCAGCAGTGGTACACAGGCACAACCAACTATGGCTTTATGATGAAATATGAGGACGAGGGCAACACCACCAAAAACCTTCGTACCTTTGCTCAGCTTGAATACGGCACTTCTGCCTGGAGACCTTACACTGTAATCAATTACACAAATGACGAAACGCCTCCCACTGCTGCGAGTGTTACAGGCAATCCGACCGACTGGACCAAAAACAACGTAACCATTACCGTTAACGGTGCTAAGGACAACAGCGGCGGTATTGGTCTGCATTCTGCTGCTTATTCCTTCTCTACTGTCAGCGGTTCTTACAGCTGGCAGGCTGACAACAAAAAGACTTTCTCTAAAAACTGCACTGTTTATGTCTGCATTCGTGATGCTTACAACAATATTAAATATCTCGGCAAACAGACTATTTCTAAAATTGATAAAACTCCTCCGGTTGTTCCTAATGCTTCCGGTGCACCGACAGCATGGACAAATAAGGGGTACACTTTAATTGCATCCTCCACCGACAGCCAGTCGGGTATTACTGCCTACAGCTTTTCAAGCAAGGAGGGAGCTTACGCCTGGCAGAGCGGAAATTCGAAAGCATTCACCGGCAACCGCACTGTATATATTTATACGAAAGATAAAGCAGGCAATATATCTGCAGCTAAAACCGTTAAAATCAGTTATGTTGATACAAACTATCCGGTAATTACAAATGTATCCATTCAAATGAATGAAGACACAAACACAAAAACTGCAACGATAACAGCGACGGATAAGCATTCAGGCATTGCCGGATACAGCTTTGACGGCGGCAAAACCTGGCAGACACAAAACACAAAAATAATAGATAACAGCCAAAGCACAGTTGAAGCCGCTGTTAAGGACAAAGCAGGAAATATCGCAAAAAGCAGCAACAGCTCTGCAATTCCTGTGTTTTATGAGGAAAATCAGCTTATCGGATTAATCAACCCCAATAATACGGACGATATTATTGAATATAAAATCGGTGAAAACGACAGCTGGCATACCTATTACGTTCCGTTTGCAGTGCCGGTGGGCCAAACTGCCAGAGTTGAAGCAAAATTAAAATCATCAAGCGCAGTCCTTACGCGTGAATTCTCATCCAAAGCAATTGATTTTACAGGCATTTATTCAGAATCAAAAACCGATTTAAATATTTCCTGCGGCAATGCTTCCTTTGATTGGGCAAGAAGCTATAACAGCGATGACAACAAGTGGTTCTTCTCATATGAAAGCTGTATTGAAAAAACAGATCAATCTTATCTTCTCAAAGTAATTGCACCTAATGCTAGTGAGCTTATATTTGTTAAGAAAACGGACAGCTCTTATTATAATGAAAGCTGCGGTTATGAACTGACCGTTATTCATGATACGAATAACCGGATTAAGGGCTACTCCATCGGCTTTGACGGTGTAAATTATAATTATAATGAAAACGGTGTTTTAACCTCTGTTTCAGATGAATTTGACAATACAGTCCATTTCATTTATTCCGACGGCAATCTGTCAAAAATCACATACGGTACCGATACTGTCAGAGAATATACTGTCACAACGGCCGCTGACGGCAAAATCACAAGCATAACAACACCACTGGGCGAAAAACTGGTTTATGCATATTCGCAGGGTAATCTTTCCGACGTTTATTATGACAAAAACACCCTGAATTCATCACGCGAAAGTAATATAATTGTTGACAGCTATGAATACACAGACGGCAGAATAAGTAAAAATAACGGCACTGCAATTGAATATAACAACGCTAAGCTGTCAAAGGTAACAGAGTTAAACGGCGCTTTCACTTCATACAGCTTTGAAACGTTCACAGACGAGGAATCAGGCGAACCGCTTATTAAAGAAACAGTTACATCATCGGATGACGAAACAACTCAGACCTGCTATAACGGCGCGCTTGATATCGTAAAAACCGTTGATACCGACGGCGCAGTCAGCGAATATATGTATGACAGCAACCGTAATCTTTGCTCTGAAATTACAGACGAAGATGAAGCAGCCTATGAATACGAAAACAACAAGCTTGTGTCATCCGTTAAAAACGGCGTTGCTGCTACGTATGAGGATGACAGGATTATATCCGAAATCAGCGACACACAAAGTACTGCTTATTCCTATAACGAAAACGGCGACCTTTTAAGCGCTGAAACCAAAACCATACCTGACAGCGAGGATAATACTGCCCTGCCTGTCACCACCTATACACTGACAAACACTTACGAAAACGGCATTCTCAAATCAGCTGAGGAATTCACCCTTGACAGCGAAACAGGCGATACTTCCACTACGATTACACAGTATAATACGGACCGTTCCATCAGCAGTACACAGACCACCTCGGTTACGAAATCCGAGTCCGAGGACTCTGCCGATTTAACAAGCGTTGACAGCACTGCTTACACATATGACGAGTTCGGCAATACAATTTGCAGCCAAAGCGTGTCAACAGATGCAGACGGTGTTGAAACCGTCAGCGTTCTTCATTACGAATTTGACGCCCTTGACAGGAATATTAAAATAAGCGATAATGAAGGCAGGATTAAAGAACAGTATATTTATGACCCGCTTTCAAACGTGATTTATGAAAATATCGAGGGCAGTGAAAGCAGAACCATCTATGACGATTATGCAAGAGCCGTGCAGGAAATCAGCAGCGAGGATTATAAAGCGGAGCTTGACGGACTGAAGAACACCGACGCAGCCGATTCATACGCGGATACATCGGCAGGTCACACCTACACCTATGCTGCAAACGGCAATCTCGCTGATGAGACAAACCGTCTCGGCATCAAAACAAATTACACCTATTTTGAAAAAAGCAGCAGTGTGAAAAGTGAGCGCTTTGACGGATATGTATTTCAGTATGACAACAGCGGCAATACACTGAGCGTAACGGTTAACGGACAAAAATATGCTGACTATCAGTATAACAGCGACAACAACCCCACCCTTGTCTCCTACGGCAACGGCCAGTGCGTGAGATATGTCTACGATGAAAGGGGCAATCTCACTGCGCAGTATCATAATGCCGACACACAGCCTTATATTGTATACAGCTATGCGCTTGTTGACAATACGCCCGATGACATCACTTTTGAAGGGGATGCAATCGACGGCTCGGAGGATTTTGACACTGACCCCGAAGTGGATATTCATACAAATGAGGAATACACTCTTGTTTCAAAAACCAATTATGACACAGGGCGCAAAACCTATTTTAACGGGGACACGGTTACCGTTAAAGCAATTGCTGCCGACAAAGCGGAAAGGCAAATCTATTCTTACTCCAAGTCACAGGAAGAAGAGAATACACAAGCTGTAATCCGAAGTGACAGATATGCAGGCGGCACGGATTTGCTCCTGACATCTGATGAGAACAGCAGTGTTGACTCCTTTACCCTCTCATCAAGCGATGATACTTGCGCTTTCACTTATGAAAACACTGCTTCGGATGATTCCTTATCCGAAACCACACTCAAGGACTCTGACGGCAACAGTATAATAAACTCCAAATATTCATATGATGATAACGGAAATATAACAGCTGAAACCATTTCGCTTCATTCAGAGGATATAACCTACCGCTATACATATGATGATCAAAACAGAATCACATCCTATACCTTAAATGATGCTCCTCTTTACGGCACAGATTTTAATTACAAATATAATTATCATTACGACCGTGAAACAGGCTATCTTGTGAGAGAGGACCGCAACAACGGCTTTAACGAAGGAAACACTTATCTTTTCAGTTATGACAGCAGGGGCAACCTGACATCAAATTCAACGTTAAGATATGTTAACCCCGAATCAAGTACAGATAGTATAAGAAAGGATTATACCACCGATTTCACACTGGATAACGAGATTTGGGCTGATGCCATAACCGAAATAAACACCGACTCCAAATTTATTTATGACGAAAACGGCAATCCATTAAACTTTGACAGTATACATTTTGACTGGTCAGAGGGCAGAATGCTTAAAAGCGTTGAATATTCCGAGGATGGCATGTCCTTAATTGACTGCCGCTTCACATACAACGAAAAAGGCATCCGCACATCCAAAACCGTTTTCGGCAAAACCACATACTTCACAACAGATGACGACATAATCACCTCACAGTATCAGTTGGATGATGAGGGCAATGTCATAGAAGAAATGATTTTCCTTTACGATAGCAGTGACAATCTGCTTGGCTTTACATACGGCGGTGAGACATACTTTTACATCAAAAACCATATGGGTGATGTAATGGGCATAGCCGACAGCAATGGCACATGGCTGGTTAAGTATTATTACCAAAATGCATGGGGCGACATCAGTACGCAAACGGTAAATGACAGCGCAGGGCGCGATATTGAAGCACTTCATACCCTCGGCAACTTAAACCCGATGCGTTACAAAGGCTATTACTATGACCGAGAAATCTCGATGTATTACCTCCGGTCCAGGTATTACTTCCCGGGTATTACCGCCAAATTCCTAAATGCCGATTTACCTGAGTTTGCGAAGGTTGGTAAAGAACAATACAGCGGCACGAATCTTTTTGCCTACTGCAAAAACGACCCTGTAAACAATTCCGACCCCACAGGGCATTGGGGTGAGGATGTTCATAATGGTTATAAAAAAGGTTTTTTTGATTCTAGTAATACTGTAATTAATGGAAAAAGGCACTTTTATGGAACATATTTTTGGGCAAAGTCCAATGAAGTTTCTTTTAGTAAAAATTATGCAAAAACACTTGCTATATATTGCAATAAACTAGACAGTACTTATTCTTCAACAATGTATTATAAAGCTCGTTGTTATAATTCCAGTCAGAATAATCAAATTTACAGTAAAAAGCAAATAAATGAATTTAAAAAATGGCAAGGTTATCACTTTAATCTTAATAGCAAAGGTAAAGATTCTAGAATAGAATATTCAAAAGAAATGATGTCTAACGCGGTAAACAAATGGAAAAGTGCTAGTAAGAATAAAAAGAATAAAGAGAAATTAAAAAAAGAAGCTTTAATGTATTTGGGATATGGATTGCACGCAATTCAAGATATCGAAGCTCATGGAAATATTGGTAAAGGATTAGATATGCCGCAACATATCTATAAAGGTACTGGAAACCCAAATACCCTTAATATTGCGGATAAAATAAATTATGATTGGGCAAACAATAAACGAACTTCACTTATAAAATCTAATAAACTAAAAAGAATAAATGCTACTTGCAAAGCAACAAAAAAATATTTAATAGATTTTAAAATTAAAATTGGTATAGGAAAAAATGCTAAACTCAAATAATAGAAAGGAATACTAGCAATGAATAGAAAGACGTTAATAATATCTATTTCTACTCTTATTATATTTTATATTGCAGTTGTCAGACCAATTGCATCTATGACTCCTGTTAATTTTCTTGCATTACTTTTATTTCTATGCTTTGACTTTGCTTTATGCACATTATTCTTTAAAAACAAAAAGTGGAAAGCAAGTGCTACGCTGTGTATCATTAATTTCTTATTAGCCTTTCCTCAAGTTGCCGCAGTAACAGAACTTTTGCTGACCAGTACTCATGGATCAATATCAAATATTTTAATTCCTGAGTACCCTTTTGAAGGAATAATTGAAAAATTTCATTTCATTGCCTTTATAATCTTATTTGCCTATAATTCAATCCTTTTCACTATTTTGACAATAAATAAATTGAAACCGAGCAATTAACGCTTTCATCCAGATAAGAAGAGAGGGAAACTTCTCTTCCCTCTCTTTTCATCGCTCCACTATGCAAAATTTGTTGAAATTGCAAAACCACATACTACACAACGGATGACGGCATAATCACCTCACAGTATCAGCTGGATGATGAGGGCAATGTCAAAGAAGAAATGATTTTTCTCTATGACAGCAGTGACAATGCAATCGGATTTGCATATAACGGAGATCTGTATTTCTACACTAAGAACCATCTCGGGGATGTGCTTGGCATAACCGACAGCAGCGGCACATGGATTGCAAGATATTACTACAATGCCTGGGGCAGACAGATTTACACCAAAGTAAACAGCGAATTTGAAAACGATGTGCAAAAGCTGGCTGCTGCGGATTACAACCCTCTTCGCTACAGAAGCTATATGTATGACGGCTGGTTTGATATCTATTATCTCCAATCCAGGTACTACAGCAGTGAATGGGGCAAATTCCTCAATGCTGATTTGCCTGAGTTTGCGAAGGTTGGTAAAGAACAATACAGCGGCACGAATCTTTTTGCCTACTGCAAAAACGACCCTGTAAACAATTCCGACCCCACAGGGCATTGGGGTGAGGATGTTCATAATGGTTATAACAAGAAAACCAAAGATCATTATAATTATACATTTGCTAACAATACCGCTATCCCTTATGGTACATATTGTTGGGCAATTGACAAAGGGTTTCCTTCATATCGTGCTAAAACATTAGGTAATTTATGTTTTGAATTAGATAAAAAATACTCATCAACCATGTATTTCTTCTCTAAGACAGCGAATATTACTACCGGAAAATAATGTACACTCCTCAACAAATAAACGAATACAAAAAATGGCAGCGCTATCATTTCAATATGAACAGCAAGGGAAAAGACTCCAGAAAAGAATATTCTGACGGGAGATTGACTGCTGCTATACGGGAATGGAAAAAAGGTAATAAGACAAAAGCATTAACATGCCTTGGATATGGACTTCATGCCATTCAAGATATTGAAGCTCATGGTCAAATTGGAAAAGGAAAAGATTTACCTCAACATATTGTTTCAGATATTAAGTCGAAAAAATACAAAGCTGATAAAATAAATTATGATTGGATAAACAGCAAACGTATTTCACTTGTTAAAAGTTCTGAAAAAAAGCGCCTTTTTGCAACCAGAAGAGCCACCTATTCTTATCTTGAACGTTTTATAAAAGGAATAGGTGGTAAGTACAAATTAAAATAGGAGCAATTACAGTGAAAAAATATATATTAAATTTTATAAAAATAATACTATTTCAAATTCTCTTCGGTGTTTTATCATTAATTCTATATTTATTTTGGTACTTTTTGACTGAGCCGTTAATAAGCTTCACAGTACCTATTATTTCAGTTATTCTTACAATAGCATCATTAATTTTATATTATTATTTTGTACCAAAATTCCTTGTAAAATCCAATATCAAATTATTTTGTATCTTAAATACTCTTTTTTTCTTAATAGTAACGATTATCAGTTCATCACTTAATTTTATTGAATCTGATTTAGTTGGATCAATCGTTATTACATTGCAGCAAACATCGTATTTTGCTACCGAAATTAACGAAAATAATAATGCAACACTTTATTTGATTATTTTTGCTTTAGAAAATTTATTGAAATTACTGTGTCTGATCTTAGGTGCTATAAAAATAAACAAGACAAAATAATTGGTTCAGCTTGTTTTGTGTTAGGAAAAGCCCTGCATTGCTATCAGGATGTTTATGCACATGGTAATATTGACGCAGGATATGGCCGAACTGCAGGACATGCAGGCAGACTAAATGTCGATAATCCTTATTATGCATGGAGAGCAGGAAGTAATGAAACTAGAGTAGTAGGAAAAGGAAAGCTTACAAACAGATATACCGGCACCAGGGATAAAACCAAGAAAAAATTAAATGAATTTATGAATGCCGCATCCCGTGTTAGCTTTCACAATTATTTAAAAAGGTGATTTATATGAAAAAAAGAATTCTGATATTACTTTCAATATTTTTTGCAACCAATTTATTATCGTTTGGAATCGGTATCTTTTTCTTTGAATATAGTGCTACAGTTGATAGCATTGTACAAATTTCAACTGAAATCCTTTTCTTCATTTTCAGCGCATTTTTGTCCCTGTATATTGTAAAGAACTTTAAAAACATATTTATACCGATATCAATATTATATGTTATTCTTTTACTGCTTCGTACCGGTGCAGTGATTTTTGAAGAAAGCATTTTCAGTACTATTCTCTTAATGTTCAGTTGGTTAAGTTTCACATCTCCTCAATTAATTATTAATGATATTTTAAGAGAGGGTGATGATTATTTATATACCTGGTCCATCTTGGTATTCCCTTTCATTCAACCCTTATTTTGTATACTGTTCAGTTATATTATCAAAGGCTTTTACAAAATCAAAGCAAGAAAATTAAATAAATAGTAAGAAGAGAGGGAAACTTCTCTTCCCTCTCTTTTCATCGCCCCACTATGCAAAATTTGTTGAAATTGCAAAAAAGCATTATGTTTTGTACACAATAACATATTACTATAAACCTTTGCTCTTTGACGGATATGTATTTCAGTATGACAACAGCGGCAATACGCTGAGCGTAACGGTTAACGGTGAAACAACACGGTTCACCTACGGCAATGCCGAATGGCAGGACCAGCTGACCGGTGTGAACGATACCGCACTGACGTATGACGCAAACGGCAATATGACAGCATATGGGTGATATACAATATACATGGTGCTACGGAAAGCGTCTTGCTTCGATTAAAAACAGCAAGAATACCTACAGCTATAAATATGATGAAAACGGCACCAGAAATAGAACCAAGAAAAAATTAAATAAGGATTATATGATCTAATTACAGAATACTGAAAAACAAAATGCAATGATATAAAGGGGTAAAATTATGTGTGCATTAAAAAAATCATTAATTCCGACTGTGGATGCTGCTGCAGACAAAGAACAGATATTTACTTGTGAAGGATTAAGAATAACACAGCTCACGCCCAGACTGATTCGTGTTGAAAACAGCAGCAGTTTTACGGATCTGCCGAGCCAGGCTGTATGGTTTCGCAAATTCTCGCCCTCAAAAATGAATATTGACAAAAAAGCAAACACCATAACGGTTGAAACAAGCGAAGTGATTTTTTTAATAAAGAACAACAAGCCTTATAGTGTATTTTTTAAAGACACGCAAATTACCGAAGTTTTTTCAAAACAGAAAAATTTAAAAGGCACTTACCGTACACTGGATGCAACTGTCGGAAAAATACCGCTGCAGGATGGTTTAATTACAAAAAACGGAGCGTATCTTTATAATGACAGCAAATCACTTTTAATAAATCAGGATGGTCAATTTGTGCAAAGAGCAAAAAACACAAAGGACTATTATGCTTTTGCCTATGGTAAAAATTACAGAGATACAATCAAAGCATTTTATCAAATCAGCTCACCGGTTCCGCTTATCCCTCGCTTTGCTCTGGGTGTTTGGTGGAGCAGATATCACGCTTATACACAAAAGGAATATCTTGATCTGATGGCAAAATTCAGAAAAGAGAATGTTCCCATCACCGTGGCAACAATTGATATGGATTGGCACTGGGTTGATATAAAAAAACAGTTTGGTATAAGCTATAACGGTTGGACCGGATATTCCTGGAACACAAAGCTTTTCCCTGATTACAAAGCCTTTTTAACGCAACTTAAAAAGGATAATCTGCACATTACACTTAATCTTCATCCGGCTGACGGTGTACATACATATGAGGATATGTATCCACAATTTGCCAAGGCTATGAAGGTTAAAGATAACAAGGATATTCCTTTTTCCTGCGCAAGCGATGCGTATTGGAATAATTATTTTGACATACTTCACAAGCCATATGAAAAGGATGGAGTAGACTTTTGGTGGATTGACTGGCAGCAGGGCAAAAAATCCGATGTAAACGGTTTGGATCCTTTATTCGCACTTAATCACTATCATTTTCTTGACAATGCAGAGAATGGCAGCCTGCCTCTTATCTTGTCAAGATACTGCGGCTATGGTTCTCACAGATATCCTTTAGGCTTTTCCGGAGATACGGCAATAAGTTGGCGGGTACTTGACTTTCAGCCCTATTTTACTGCCAATGCAGCTAACTGTGCTTATACCTGGTGGAGTCATGATATAGGCGGTCATCATATGGGTAGCCGGGATGATGAGCTTTATTTGCGCTGGATCGAATTCGGTGTTTTTTCACCAATTCTCAGACTGCATTCAACAAGCTCAATGCTGCTGGGAAAGGAGCCATGGAAATACAGAAAGGATATCTGTGAATGTGCAAAGGAATGGCTGCGCCTGCGTCACAGGCTGATTCCATATATCTATACTATGGATTATCGAAATCACAGTGAAGGAATAGCACTGTGTGAGCCTATGTATTATTCATATCCCAAAAACGAAAATGCCTTTAAAGTTCCTAATCAATATATGTTCGGCAGCGAACTGATGATTTGTCCAATCACTGCAAAGGCTTCCGACAAAACCCATTTCGCCTCCGTGGATGCATGGATACCTGAGGGGAAATATACGGATATATTTACACTTCAAAGCTATGAGGGGGAACAGCAAATAAAACTCAGCCGAGAACTTTATTCCATTCCCGTTTTGGCAAAGGAGGGTGCAATCATTCCGCTTTCAAATGATGAGGGCAATCTTTGCACGAATCCATGCTTGTTGGAGCTATGGGTATTTAAAGGCAATAACACTTTTACCTTGTATGAGGATAACGGAAAAACAGATTATGAGAATAATAATGTAAAAACCATTTTTGATATTGAAACACATAATCATAATGTCTGCTTCAAAATCCATCCTCCGCTCGGCAATATACAGCTTATACCAAAAAACAGAAAATATAAAATTTTATTCAAAGACATTGCATCCGATGAGCTGCTTATACCCACCGAAGCAATAACTTATTATGACGAAAACGGTGCGGTCGTTGTGGAATGTGACTTTTCAAATACAGATATTGAAATTCATATTAATAATATAAAACCGATTATTAAGGATACCTATCAAGATAGGATTATTAACATACTCTCACGCTGGCAGGAGAGCACTGCAAAAAAGAATATTGCATATAAAATATTTAAAAATAAAACAGACAGAAAAGAACTTTTAAAAGCATTATCCGATTCCTGTCTGCCCAGAGATGTAAAAATTCTGATAAACGAATGCCTTAATGAAACATAATAGCACACCATATATTAAAAAATTAAATATGTAAATTTATTTTAAACGTTGTTGTTATTTTTTTATGGAACAGCAAGAATAAATATATAAATAAAAAATACTCAGGTGTAATAATGAAAAAATTTATAAAATTCATCGCAACATTGCTGTGCATAAGCATTGCGGCTGTCACTGCATTTATTGTTACAATAAATATTCGCGGAAATTTTGACGACTATGACTTGCCGAAAGGTTTTAACGAGTCGCTTAAAAATTCCGATACTGCAAGAAGCTCAGATGCGTACGCAAGAATAATGAGTGCTAACCTGCTTGTAAATTATGAAAGCTGGGGCGGCACAGATGCACATAAAAGAGCAAAAATGTTTATTGATATAATAAATGAATATGAACCTGATGTTATTGCTGTTCAGGAAATGAGCGACCAATGGTATTGCTGTATTACCAAAAACCGCGGAAATTATCAGTTGGTTTACCCTGTATCTTCAGGAGCTATGTTTCATATGACAGGTCTGATATATAATTCGGAAACCGTTAATCTGATTGAGCATGGCCGTATGGAATACACGCAGGGTGATAATCCGAGATTAAGAAGAATTGTTTGGGGCCTTTTTGAAGATAAGGGCACTAAAAATCGCTATATTGTTACATCAACACATCTTGACTTAATCCGTGAGGGACAGGAAAAATCTCAATTAGAGGTTATGCGTGTGCAAGCTGATGAGCAAATAAAACTTTCAAAGGAGCTTTATAAACGTTATAAATGTCCCGTGCTGTCAGCAGGCGATTTTAATGCTATGGACGGCGGCGGATATAATGACCCGTTTTTTGCCCCCTCCATATATGATAAAATAGCTGCTTCGCTGACGGATACCAAAAGCATCGCTAAAAGCAAAACCAGCGGTAACAGCCGCAATGTGAACAAACCCACATTTGACCACATTTTTTTAAAGGGTAATGTTACGGTTACACGCTATGGCATTTTATCGGATAAGGTTATGGAGCAGATGAGCGACCATTTTCCTGTTTTTGCCGATATAACCAATTAGCTTTACAATTCAGATCAATCTTTCATACAAAAAAAGCAGACACTCCTTGTAAACAGAGTGTCCGCTTTTTTAATTCTACCATTCAGTCAATAAAAATGATTTTAAGTGACCCTTAATCTTTGCCTTTTATTTATTTTTCATTGCATTATATGAAATTAACACAGCTTCCTGACTGATATTGCATCCCAAGTCATACAAAGGAACCTTATCAAATATCTGTTCAAGAACATCAAAAAGATTATTCATGCGCTGTGCATCCAGCCGCCTTACAGTTTGAGAAAAAATATTAAATACTGCCTTGCCTGTATCTGCTTTTTTTATCCAATTGTTTTCACTGCGTTCTAAAAAGCAGATGCCTGCCAGAGGAACAATCTTAGGCGATGAATAATCATATTTGCCGCTCCATGGCGTACCGCATGCATAAACAGTGTCACCAATCAGCCTGATTGCCGGCTTATCGTCATTTAACATATATGCCCTATCACCGAAATGCTTAAGCCACAGCTGAGTATGCGTGGACTTGCCGGTCCCGCTGTCAGCAGAAAAAGCATATGCCGTATCGTCAACAACAATACAGGAGGAATGAAGCAGTATTCCTTTAAATTTAAGCAGCTCGGTATAAAAATCGGATCCTGTGAGCATATATTCCCAATCATCCTGAATAAGTTCGGGATGCTCTTTCATAGCCCGCTGCACTCTTTTTTCATCAACATCAATTACAATGTCAATATCCTTACTGTCCTGATTATCGGCAAGATAAGGCCTTGCCTGCTTTTTAGTTCTGCCCTTAGGACTTATTATATTAACCTTAAGCCCTGCAATATCATAAACAGCCATAATTTCACCTGATAAGTTTAGTATAATTTAGTATAACCCTACTTTTTAAAATCGTCAAGTAAATTGAAACAAATAGAATCAAAGCTCGCCCCTTTTTCAAAATTTACCATTGACAAAAGTACCATTTTGATGTATTATGAACGTATGTTCGATAATGATAAAAAAGGTGACTTTTATGGAAAAGGAAATCTTGCATGTAGACTGCAATAAATTTTATGCCAGTGTGGAATGCTTCCTTCACCCTGAACTAAAGGATAAACCCATAGCTGTGGGAGGCAGCGTGGAAGCACGTCACGGAATTATACTTACTAAAAACGAAATTGCTTCAAAATACGGCCTGATTGTAGGTGAACCACTATGGAAAGCACGACAAAAATGCCCCGAGCTTATTATTGTTCCTCCTAATTTTCCTGTATATATTGACTTTTCACAGCGTGTACGAAAAATTTTTGAGGATTACACCGATTTGATTGAACCTTTTGGTCTTGATGAATCCTGGCTTGATGTAACAGGAGACAGATATAAAACAGGCTGTGAGATTGCACAGGAAATCAGAAACCGAGTAAAAAATGAAATCGGCATTACCGTCAGCATCGGGTTAAGCTTTAACAAAATTTTTGCAAAACTCGGTTCGGACTATAAAAAACCGGATGCAGTTACTGTAATCAATAAAAAGAATTACAAAGATATTGTATGGCCGCTTCCCTGCAGTGATATGCTTATGATAGGCAAAGCAACGACCAAAAAATTAAATGCCTATGGCATATACACTATAGGTGACGTAGCAAATGCCGATGATAAATTTATAAAAAGCCTTTTAGGCAAAAACGGCCAAATGCTTCAGCTTTTTGCAAGAGGGCAGGATACATCCCCTGTAAGACATATGAACCTTTCAAGGGATATAAAAAGCATTGGCAATTCTACAACTGCTGTGAGAGATTTAATAAATGATGACGATGTAAAAATTATTTTTACAGTACTTGCCGAAAGTGTTGCAAGAAGAATGCGAAAGCATAATCTTAAAGGAATAACGCTCAACATTTCAATAAGGGATATGGAATTAAACAGCTTTACCAGACAGTGTAAAATGCCTACACCCACAAATGTCAGCAATGAATTTATTAAATATGCTATGGAGCTTTTCAAAGCAAACTATAACTGGGAAAAACCCATACGCAGTCTGGGACTCAGTGTCAGTGACTTTGATTATGACGCAGTTGTACAATTTGACATATCCGGCACTGTTGAAAAAAGAGAAAAGCTGGAACGCCTTGAAACAGCTGTAGATCATCTTAAAGACAGATATGGCTGCTTCTGCGTACAAAAGGCTGCAGTACTTTGCGATGAGGAATTATCACATTTCAGTCCGTTTGAAAAACATATCATCCATCCCATAAACATGTAATATAGATTACAAACAAATAGGTTTATGCTATCACATAAAAACGACGATTGTAAAAACAATCGTCGTTTGAAAATTGAGGCGCAAGGCAATATTTAGAGAATATTATTCTTTATTCAGCTTAGATACTGCCGAGATATCGGATAATATTTTCGCGGCATCCACATCACAACTGTCGACAAAATTTGAAAAAGTTTCAAGCGAACAACATTTTATACCATGTTCAAGATTATAATACTGCCTATGTGATATCTTCAGATTTTCGGCCATCTTTTCTTGTGATATTCCCAGCTCCGTTCGCTTGCGCAAAAACACCTTGCTTGTTATTGCACTTATTTCTTTATTGCCCGACATTCCGTCACCTCCGAAAGCCTCTAACAAAATTTTACAAACTTCATTGTTTTTCAGCAAGGAACTCAAGTTCACAACTTGCATGAACTTCACAATTTTGTTTTGGTTTTCCGTAACGGTAATAAAAACACCCCTGTTCAGCCAAGAACAGGGGCATCTCTATTTTATTTGTCTATAATTTCTGCGAACTTTGAAAAAAACTCATCTTTATCCACTTCGCAATTGTTGATAAAGTTGATTAAGGCATACGCTGAACAGAAACTCTTTCCATTTTCAAGATTATTATACTCTCTTGTCGAAATGCCTATTCTTTCTGCCATTTTCTCTTGTGAAATATTAATTTCACTACGCTTGCTTCTTAGTATATTTTTTAGGCAGCTTTTTAACTCATTCTCCGACCTCACATTAACACCACCTGAATGAACTAACCCGCCACTGGTTGTTTCATCCAATACTTTAGTTAAGTTTTTTCATTGATGTAACAAATAATCAGAAGGAGACTATGTATTGTTGCAAAAAAAGCAAATTTTGTTAAACTGTTGCATAATACATTTTTTTGAGTTAAAAGAATGCATAAAAATACGGCTGCATATGCAGCCGTATTTTGTGGTCGAGGCAACAGGACTTGAACCTGCGGCCTCTACGTCCCGAACGTAGCGCTCTACCAAACTGAGCTATGCCTCGATTTCGCGATATCTATTATTACACATTATTAAAGATTTTTCAAGCCCTAAAATTATTTTTTTGACAAAACATAATATATAATGATATAATCAACTCAGAAATAAAAAGGAGAAACGCTATGAAAAGGATTTTTGCTTTTTTTATTACGTTTTTAATGATTCTATCTATATTCACCTTTCCTGCTGCTGCAGAGGAAAATACTGTACTTAATATTTCATCAAAGGATGAAGCAAAAAAAATATCCGACAAGCTTTACGGCTTATTCATAGAGGATATTTCTTATGCCTGTGACGGAGGTCTTGTATCAAACCTTATAAACAACAACTCTTTCGAATACGAATTCAATAAAACTACAGGATGGGAATTTGACAATATTAAAATCTCCACAGACGACACAAGCAATCCGCTTAATAAAAACAACCCTACATATGCCACCATTGAAGCTGACGGCAAGGGCAGTATAACCAATCTTGGATTTACCGAGATGTACGACTATAAAACATATGAACGAAACGAGAGCAAGGCAAAAAAAGCCGATATGGGCTTCAAAGCAAATACTGAATACGATTTTTCCTGCTATATAAACAATATAAATTTTAACGGAACAGTCAGCGTATATTTGAATTCACCAAAGAACAAATCAAATATTACTGAGCTTGATGTATCAAAATGCGGTAATATATGGAGCAAACTCTCTGCCACACTCACGTCATCAGCTCAAGAGGACGGTGCTCTTACAATTGAGTTTAACGGCACCGGAACACTCCAGCTGGATTTTGTAAATCTTGTACCAAAAGACAGTCACGGCTACGGCACAAATGAGTGGAAATACACTACTTTGAGAAATGACCTTTACACGTCACTTGAACAGCTCAACCCTGGCTTTATTCGCTTTCCCGGCGGATGTCTTGCAGAGGGTGACAGTCTTGAAAATCTTTATAATTGGAAAGATACAATCGGACCGCTAGAGGAACGCTCACAGTTTTATAATCTTTGGCGTGATGATGCAGGCAGGGATTATATAAACACTATGGCAATGGGATATCACGAGTATTTTCAGCTATGCAGTGATTTAAAAGCCGAGGCTTTGCCGATACTCAATGTCGGCTTAACATGTCAGGCAAGAGCAGGCTATGACGACCACGTTCTTGCACTTCGCAAAAATTCCATGTCAAATGCAGAATGGGAAAAATATCTTACTGAAGAAAAACAGCTGGATCCAAAAAACACAAAAGAAAGAGCTGATTTTACAAGCTATATTGACGGGCTCAACATAAAAAGCCAAAAAGATTTTGAAAATTATCTTGACACCATTGCTCTTCGCCCCGAAACAACGGAATGGACAGCATACGTTCAGGACGTTTTGGACTTAATTGAATATGCAAATGGTAACGCTACACAAACATACTGGGGTGCACTGCGTGCAGCAAACGGAAGAACAGAACCTTTTAATATCAAATATATCGGCCTGGGAAATGAAAACTGGGGTGAAATTTATCAACGCAATTTCAGAGCACTTTATAAGGAAGTAAAAAAGGTTTATCCTGAGATTACCGTTATTTCATCATCGGGTACATATCTTGAGGGTGATGCTTATGATGAAAATTGGAGCTGGATTAACAAGGATTTTAAAGACACAATTGTTGATGAACATTACTATACCTATGACGGATATATGTTTGAACATAATGACAGATACGACAGCTTTGACCGTAACGGTGCTCATGTATTTATAGGTGAATATGCTGCCACCCCTGCTAAGGTCGGTACTCTGCTCACCAAATCAAATATGTTTGGTGCGGTAGAAGAAGCAAGCTATCTTACAGGTATTGAGCGAAACGCAGATATCGTTGAAATGGCTTCCTATGCACCTACCTTCGCCAAAGTAAACGCACAAAGCTGGAATGTAAATCTTATTTGGTTTGATTCACAGGAAATTGTACTGACACCGAATTACTATGTGCAGATGCTTTTTTCAAACAACTGCGGCACAAAATATCTTAAATCTGAATTTGAAAACGGCAAAACCGTTCAGGACGGTATATACGAGTCCGTAACGCTTGACGATGAGGAACAAACTTTATTTATAAAGCTGGTAAACACAACGGGCAAAGCAAAAAAAGTTCATATAAATCTATCGGCTTTCGAAAACATTAACCAAATATCTGCACAGACACTTAAAAGCAGCTACAAATCAGCATGCAACGAAATCGGAAAAAACACCACATATCCTATTGAAACAGATTTAGAAACTAAAGAAAATATATCTGTTGATATGGATAAATACGATGTAACCGTTTTGCGTATTGCATATGGAAAGAATGACGGCACAGCATTTTATTCTCTGCCTGATTTTATAGACACCATGACAGCTGACACAGAAAGCTACCTTCCGCCTGCTGTTAAAATCGGTTTGCCCTGCGGTATAGTCGGCTGTATGGCAATTGCAGGTTTGGCTGTAGGTATTGCGGCAATTATAAAAAAGAAAAAAAGCAAAGAAGAATAAATCATGAACATAACCTTTTATTCAAACGTAACTGTAAAAGAAGAAGTCTATAAATATATCCCCCAGCTGAAAAAGCATAATGTAAAATTTTTTAAACTTGATGAAAAAGATTTACTTATATCCACTGCAAAAAACACACAGCTCCTTTTTATTGACGCTATGGGAAAAGCCGATCAGGAAATGATTGACGCACTTACAGATTTAAAGCTGATACATTCCGAAGGTGTAGGTTATCAGGGTATCGATACTGTATATGCTGCACAAAAGGATATTGCTGTATGCAATAACAAAGGTGTTAACGATACCGCTGTAGCTGAGGATACTCTGCTTTTGATGCTTGCCTGCCTAAAGCATATCATTACAGGCCATCAAAGTGTATATGACGGCAGACAAATTGAAGTAAAACAAAAATCCTTTGGAGTAATACAAGAACTGAGTCAGTGCACGGTGGGTTTAATCGGATTCGGTGATATTGCTAAAAAAACTGCTCAATTCTGCAATGCTCTCGGGGCAAAGGTAATATACACAAACCGCACAAGATATGAGAATGCCGAAAAAAAATATAATGTTAAATACCGCAGTCTTGATGAGCTGCTAGAACAATCTGATTTTGTATCTCTTCATGTTGCTGTAACCGACAATACAAAAGGAATGGTTGATGAGACCTTTTTATCCAAAATGAAAAAGACTGCTTTCCTTATAAATACCTCACGAGGTGATTTGGTAAATAATCAAGCACTGCACAATGCACTTTTAAATCATCAAATAGCCGGCGCCGGACTTGACGTAATAGCCCCCGAGCCTGTTAAAAAAAATAATATCCTGCTTGATGAAAGAATTAAAGATAAACTTATTCTGACCCCTCATATTGCAGGAATAACAAATCTTACCGTAAAGAAAATTTATAGTAATATATGGGACAACATAACAAGGCTTATAGATGGTAAGCCTTTAAAAAATAGGGTGAATTGATATGAAAAAATTATTTTGTATATTAATATCCGCTGTCATGATAACCGGTATTTTTTCAGGTTGTTCAAAGAACGCTGAATATACCATATCTCTTGATGTAAGCCCGGGTGATATTTCTATTGTATCCTTCAACTGCGCTGCTCCGTGGGGAAATATTATAAAGGGTACATCAAGCAGTGCAAGAGTTAAGCGATTTGCAGCTTATATGAACGCCATTAAACCGGACTCAATCGGCACACAGGAAATGAACACAAACTGGATGAATAAGCTGAGTGATTTGATGATGGATTACGACTCCTACGGTGTAAAACGCGGCGGCGATGAAAATGAAAAGAAAAGTGAAATGAACTCCATTTTCTGGCTTAAGGATAAATATGAATGTATAGATAAAAACACATTTTGGCTGTCAGAAACACCTGACAAGGAGAGTAAATTCGAAGGTGCAGGGTGCTACAGGATTTGCTCATATGTTATGCTTAAGAATAAAGAAACCGGCAAATGCTATCTTCATATGAATACGCATCTTGACAATGCCAGCGACGAAGCACGAGTATTCGGTGCAAAAGTAATCAGAGACAAAATCGAAGAAATAAAAAAATCATCAACTCAAAACCATTTTAAAATTGTGCTTACAGGTGATTTCAATGCTTTTGAAAATGAAAATCCCATTAAAACCATCTGTGAAGTGCTGACAAACTGTTCTTCCATACTGTCAGAAGATAAAAAGGAGCATGGCACGGGAATAACCTATCATGCCTGGGGTGAAAACGCCGAAAAGGATACAGGATATTTTTCACCTATTGATTTTATTTTCACGGATGCAAAACCTGTCGGATACACAATTTTAAATGATACGTCAAACGGCTATGTGTCAGACCACTACGGTGTATATTCAACAATTAACTTATAATCCGACAAATAATAAAAAGCAGGAGAAATTTTTTGTTTCTCCTGCTTTTTATTTATAAGATAATTGATTAATATTATTTGGCAGCCATTTCTGCTCTTGCTTCCTTAATACGCTCAACAAAAAGTTTGCCTGTTTCGGTAATCTTATCATAATCGCCCGTCTTTGCACCGGCAATCAGAGAGGAACCGGCTCCGCACGCTACAGCGCCTGCTTTAATCCAATCTTTAACATTGTCAACATCAACACCGCCCGAAGGCATCATAACTGCATTAGGAATAGGACCGTGAATATCCTTAATAAATGCAGGTCCTGCAATATCACCGGGGAACACCTTAAGAACGTCTGCACCGCATTCCATAGCATGAACAGCCTCTGTAGGCGTGTATATACCCGGCATAGACGGCACACCATAACGATTACAGGTCTTAACAGTTTCCGGATCAAAATAAGGTGAAACAATATACTCTGCACCGGCCAGTATTGCAATACGTGCTGTAGCAGCATCCATAACCGTGCCTGCACCAATAATAATCTCACCTGAATTATATTTAGCCTTCATAGCCTCAATGAGTTTATCAGCATGAGGTACGGTAAAAGTAAGCTCAATAGCAGCCACACCGCCGGCAATACAAGCATCCGTGATTTTTTCAGCCTGTTCAATTGAGGTTGCACGAACAACCGCTACAATACCAACCTCCTGAATTTTTGCTAAAGTTTCAATTTTATTAGCCATAATCATGATTCTCCTTATTGTTTATCTTTGTACTCTTGATGAACCGCCGTTAACCTTATTTTCAACCTCTTTGAGTGATGCCATTGAGGTATCACCGGGTGTTGTCATTGCAAGAGCACCATGAACTACGCCGTAATTAACAGCCTTCTGTGCATCCTGATAAGTCATAAGACCATAAATCAGTCCTGATGCAAAGGAATCACCACCGCCTACACGATCAAGTATTTCGAGTTCGGGGAATTCAAGTGATTTATAAATCTGACCGTCTGCCCAGCAAATCGCTTTCCAATCATTCACGGTAGCCGTTTTAACAGTTCTGAGTGTGGTTGCAATAACCTTAAAGTTTGGATAAGCTTTTGTTACGGTTTCTATCATTTTGTAATAGCCATCCATATTCAGCTCCTTAAGGTCAGCATCATTTCCTTCAACCTCAAAGCCGAGCGAAGCTGTAAAATCCTCTTCATTGCCAATCATAACATCAATATATTTGGCTATTTCCCTATTAACCTCCTGCGCCTTAGTCTGACCGCCGATATCCTTCCAAAGGGACGGACGGTAGTTCAAGTCATAGGATACCACCGTGCCGTATTCTTTAGCTTTTTTTACTGCCTCAATAACAACTTCAGCAGCAGTCTCAGACAAAGCTGCATATATACCGCCTGTATGAAGCCAGCGAACACCGAGAGTTCCGAATATATAATCCCAGTCGATATCACCCGGCTTAAGCTGAGAAGCAGCAGTATTTCCTCTGTCAGAGGCACCTACCGCACCGCGAATACCAAAACCGCGTTCGGTAAAATTGATACCGTTTCTTACAGTTCTTCCGATACCGTCATAAGGCATCCATTTAATAAGTGATGTATCCACACCGCCCTGAAGAATTAAATCCTCCATGAGATAACCAACCTCATTTTCTGCAAAAGCGGTAACAACGCTTGTCTTTAAACCAAAGCATCTTCTTAACCCTCTGGCAACATTATACTCACCGCCGCCTTCCCATGCGCGAAATGAGCGTGCAGTTTTTATTCTGCCCTCACCGGGATCCAGTCTGAGCATAATTTCACCAAGTGAAATTTCATCAAACATACAGTCTTCTTTAGCCCTTAGCTTTAAATCCATTTTAATTCCTCCAGAATACTTATCGTTTATTTAGTTGCTTCAAAATTGAAATACTCTATTGCATTGTTATAGCATATGCCCTGAACAATCTCTTTAAGAATATCCTCATCATAAGCATACCAGCCATCTGTCACCCATTTGCCTATCAAAGCACACATAATACGCCTGAAATATTCGTGTCTGGCATATGATGTAAAGGAGCGGGAATCTGTTTCCATACCGATAAACTTACCCAGAACACCTAAATTTCCGAGTGTTTTCATTTGATTTTTCATGCCATCCATAGTATCAAGAAACCACCATGCAGGGCCAAACTGTATTTTAGATTCGGCATCAGCTGACTGAAAATTACCAAGCATCGTACCTAAAACTGTATTATCCTTATCATTCAGATTAAAGAGAATGGTTTTGGGAAGCTTGTTGTTTTTATTAAGTGCATCCAGAAAACGGGAAAGCGGCTGTGCAATTTCAAAATCCCCTACCGAGTCAAAGCCTGTATCGGCACCGATTTTATTAAACATTAGCGTATTATTATTTCTCATTGCACCGATATGAATTTCCATAGCCCATCCAAGCTCACTGTACTTTTCACCAAGAGCCAGCAAAACCGGTGTTCTGTACTTATCACATTGCGAAAGAGAAATTTTTTCTCCCTGCATTGCACGCCTAAAAATATCCTCAATCTCATCCTCACCGGCAACAGCATACGGCGGATAATCAAAGGCCTGATCCGAAACGCGGCATCCTGCTGCATGAAAATAATCAGCTCTTTTAAGCAAAGCGGCAATAACATCCTTATAACTTCTGATTTTTATATCTGCTGCTTTACCCAGCTCATTTATATATTCGGCAAAACCGTCAAGATGTGCGTTAAGTGCTTTATCGGGTCTGAAACTCGGAAGCACCAAACAGTCAAAGTCTTCAATATTCTTCAACCGCTTATGATATTTTAAATCATCAACAGGGTCATCCGTAGTACAAACAACCTTAACATTGCTTTTTGTGATAAGGCTGCGCGGTCTGAAATCACCGGTTTGAATTGTATGATTTGCTTTTTCAAATATTTCATTAGCAGTTTTTGCATTTAAGGGAGTATATATACCAAAATATCTTTGAAGTTCAAGATGTGCCCAATGATAAAGCGGATTGCCTATACAATACTGCAGTGTATAAGCAAATTTTTCAAACTTTTCTTTATCGGATGCATCTCCCGTACAGAAACGTTCCTCCACTCCGCAGCTTCTCATGGCACGCCATTTATAATGATCACCTGACAACCAAAGCTGTGTAATGCTTTCAGGTGCTTTATTTTCATAAATTTCCTTAGGACTAAGATGACAATGATAATCACAAACAGGCATATTCTCAGCATAATCGTGAAAAAGCTTTTTTGCAACCTCTGTATCCAGAAGGAAATCCTTATCCATAAAATCCTTCATCTGCATCTCCTGTATATATCAAAATTTTCATAGACATTATATACCTATATTGTTATCAATGCAACAAGAATTATTGCATAAATTTTACAATTTATGCATTTATTTCAGGCATGATTTTTGTGAAATTATATTTCGTATATCTTCCTCAGCCTGCTGCACCTCATATAAAAATTCTCTTGCAGACACACGAAGTGCTCCTCCTGCCAAAATAATAAGCTGTTCCATGGCATCCGAGGTAACCACACGCACCTTATGATTTTTTGCAAGCTTGTGGGATACTTTTTCAATATACATATCAGCAGTTTCAGCTTCTTTGGTATAAACAATATTAATGTTATTTACCTTTTCTATATCTCTTGCATTGCCCTTGACCTTATAAGCGTCAAAAACAAGAATCACTTCACACCTTTTATATCCCTGATAATTGCACAAAATATTTATAAGCGTGTTTCTTGCACCGTCAATAGTATCATTCGAAAGTGCCTTAAGACTGTCCCATGAGAAAATTACATTATACCCATCAACAAGCAAATATTCCGTACCGTTATACTCTGAAATACTTGTCCTCTTGGCATTTTGCTTATGCTTTGCTTTATCATCGGATTTTGTAAAAGAAAAATGATTGCTGTCAGGACGATTTGAGCGATTTTTTATCGGGCCGTAGGTCTTCTCAAAAATCTGCATCAGTTCTTTATCAAGAGCAAAAAGATTATCTTTATTCTTACAATTTAAAAAGGATATTTTATTCTTTTCATTGCTGCTGTTCTTCGCCGCAGAAAGAGTGCTTGGCAAATGCATATGACTCTTAACCTCGTTCCATTTGACGCAATATCCTGCACCATGTGAGCAAAAAACAGAATCACATGGATTGTCCGCATCACTGTCACAATCATAAGCAATTTGCTTAATGACTTCCTCTGCATTATGACAGGGTTCATATCCTTTAAGACTGCAGGAAAGCCGGCCCCTGCCATGTGTATATTGAATAACCTCTTTTGAATAATCATACATAGCGGCAACCGGAGCAGTACCGCAGATAACTGAAAAATCCCCAATTGTATCAGGCATATTGAAGCTGCCGTGCATACGCTGAATATCGGTCATGGCTCTGCCGACATTTTCAGACGGCACTTCCAATGTAAACGTATAAATCGGCTCAAGCAAAATACTGTCAGCCATACGCAGCCCCTGTCTTACTGCTCTATAAGTCGCTTGTCTGAAATCGCCGCCCTCAGTGTGTTTGGCATGTGCCTTACCCGAAACAAGCGTTATTTCCATATCAGTCACGGGTGAACCTGTAAGTACACCTATATGTGTTTTTTCATATAAGTGAGTCAATATCAGTCTTTGCCAATTCTTATCAAGCAAATCCTCCTTGCAATCGGTTTTAAATATCAGACCGCTGTCTCTTTTTCCCGGTTTCAACAAAAGATGAACCTCGGCATAATGCCTGAGCGGTTCAAAATGGCCAACGCCTTCTGCTGTTTTGGAAATAGTCTCTTTATATATTATATTGCCTTTGCCAAAGGAAACATTTATACCAAAACGCTCTAAAATCACCGACTGCAGAATTTCAAGCTGAATTTCACCCATAAGCTGAACCTGTATTTCACCCAGGCGCTCATTCCATACAACTTTAAGCTGAGGGTCCTCACTTTCAAGAATCCTCATTTTTTCAAGCACTGTATGAGCATCAATAGCTTCAACTAACTCCAAGCGATACGTAAGTACAGGTTCCAAAACAGGCAAACCTGTATTTTTTTCTGTTCCCAAACCATCACCGGGTAAAGCAAAGGTTATTCCGGTTACTGCACAAATTGTGCCTGCTTCAGCCTCATCAACAGTACGAAATTTATCACCTGAATATATCCGAATCTGGTTTACCTTTTCAGAATTCGAATTTTTATTTGACTTTACGATTTCCTTAACCTTCAAACTTCCTCCGGTAAGCTTTAAAAAGGTAAGCCTTTGTCCCTTGTCATTAGAAACCTTAAATACTTTTCCCGCAAAATCGCAGCCGTATTCGGGCATGGCCGTATAGCTGTATATACACTCTAAAAAATCTTCAATACCCGCCAATTTAAGAGCAGAGCCGAACATACAGGGAAATATCTTCCTGCACTTGATGCAAGTTATAATATCCGACTTTGTCAGATATTCATTTTCATAATATGCATTCAAAAGTTCTTCATCACAAAGCGCAATATTTTCGTAAAATTCGCCTGCATCACTACCGGAAAAATCAATGCATGCGTCACTCAGCTTTGTTTGCAATTCAGACATCACATAGTTTTTATCAGCAGTGTCTAAATCCATTTTATTTATAAAAATAAAACATGGAACATTGTATTTGGAAAGCAGCTTCCACAGCGTAATCGTATGACTTTGTATACCGTCAGCTGCACTTATAACCAACACTGCATAATCAAGAACCTGAAGTGTGCGCTCGGTTTCGGCAGAAAAATCCACATGACCGGGGGTATCAAGTAAAGTAAATTCAGTATCTTTATAATTTAAAACAGCTTGTTTTGAAAAAATTGTTATTCCCCTGTCACGTTCAAGATAAAAAGTATCTAAAAAGGAATTTTTATGGTCAACTCTGCCAAATTTATTGATGCTGCCTGATTGATACAGCAAAGCTTCCGACAGTGTTGTTTTTCCTGAGTCAACATGAGCCAAAATACCGATAACAATTTTTTTCATTTTCTCACCACACTTTTTTATATCATATCATATCAAAAGATAATTGTAAATCGTCATAAATTCACTATCCTTATACCTTAAAAATTTTTTTATCTAATTTACTATAACATATTGTATAACAAGTAAAATATTATATAATATGTTATTATGACATAACATTTGCAATGTGATATATTTCCAGGAAACTATATGTTAAAATAGCAATGAGGTGAATATCTTGGCTGGTGAATTAATAATAGAAAAGAAAATATTAAAAGGCGATGACGGATATAAAATTTTTTCACTGCGGGTTAAGGAAGAAACTGTAGATAAACTGGAAAAACTATCGCAGCAAACAAACCGTTCACGAAATGAATTAGTAAATATCTTTGTAGAATACGGTTTGGAAAACTGTATAATAAACAACAACAATAAATACGGAGAAAATAAATGAGAGGAAAAATTTCAAGCTTTTATAACAGTGCATTAAATCAAACTAATTTTCCCAAAGATTTTATTAACGAGCATACACACATGCCGATAGGACAATCCTGTGAACAAAACGCAAATGAAAGCACCTTAATTAGATATGAAAGAGCTCGACTTTCACTTGAAGAAAATCTGACTATAAAAAATCCTAACACAAAAACAAAAATGGTACTGCTTTATCCAAGTGAAGATTATAATTGTTCAGCATCGCTTCACACAGTCCCCAAAAAGGCAGTTATGCTTTTTGGCTCAAAATGTGATGACGGACATGCAATCGCTGTTTGCTCCGATTGTCTTTTAAAATTAGCACTGGTTTTACTTAAATATTATAAATCTGAAAAGTTTTACATATACAACAGAAATCAATGCATCCGTCTCACCGGGTGCAAGGACAGAGAAGAATGCTATGTATGCAGAAATGACCACGGAAGGATGTTTAAACTCTGCTTTCACAAGCATCATCTTATATTTTGTGAAAAGTGTCTCATTGGTTTTATTCATCTCATATTAACAGCCCCCACAACGGAGGCGCTGTACCCTAAACTGGCAAATGAATATATAAAGCTGCGGAAAAAACAACTGAATAAAAACCAAAAGAAAAAAGCCGTTTACATGGATGAGTAGCACAAACAAGCAGAGCCTTTCAGCTTTGCCTGCACAGCGTGTTGACTCACCATGTAAATGGCTTAATTTAAAGTCTATATGTGTTAATCTTCAACTGCAATTTTGTGCAGTTCATTATGTATCGGTACTTCTCATACCGAATATAAAACATAAACACATATTTAATTTTACTTCCAAATATTAGCAGATACTTTTATTTCTGTCAATAAAATCAAGCAAAATATTTTTGTTTTAGTTTGTATAGGTCTGTGTGCATTTATAAAATGAAAATACTGTATAAAATGTATCTCTGAAAATTTTTTAATTTTATATTATTTTATTGATTTTTCGATATTCTTTAGGTGAAAGTCCCATTCTTTCTTTAAAGCATTTACCAAAATAGCTTTGATTATTAAAGCCTGTTTGAACAGCAATTTCCAATATTGTCAAATCTGTTTTAATAAGCAGTTTTTCAGCCTTTGATAATCTGAAATCCATAAGATACTTATACGGCGTTGTGCCAAGTGTTTTCTTAAAACACCTCAAACATTCAGATTTGCTAACATTTGCACTTTTTGCCAAATCATTGAGTGTAATTTCATTTTTATAATTATCCTCAATACATTCAAGAAAACAGCGAGTTCGGATACTTAAATTACTTTCCTTATTTTTATTTGTTATTTTTGTGTTTTTAAGGATTTCATACCATATCTGCGATAATGTAAGAAGAGCATCATAACAATACATCTGACCTTTTTCCTGTTCAAGAGTAACAAGCTTATTTAGGTTATTTAAAACTTTTTTATGCCACCCTGTTTTTTTATCAAAAGCAATCGTTGAAATTGCATTGTTTTCTGTAATACGGAATGTTAAATCCGCCGCCGGGCTGCCTGCATAAAATGATAAAAAATACTCCGGAAAAATAAAGCTGTTATATGTGCATTTATCTATTTTATCAACAAAATGGACAATATTTTTATTGATGAAAATTCCTTCACCCCGTGATATGATTTTTTCATCTGTAAGTGTTTTTACCGCTATTTTACCATCTGTAACATAAATAAACTGAAGGTCTGAATGCCAATGCATAGTACGGAATCCGGGATTAAGAGGATACGATTTATCATTGATTACATTTAAAACAAGATATGGGAAATTTGTATCTTTATTCAGATTTACAGAATTAATAAATTCAGTATTCTTATTTTTCATTTTTCACCTTTGACGATATATTTATAATATTTGATGATAATTTTATAGAATTTATAAAATTAAAACGATATAATTATACTACAATCCCGAATCAATGTAAAGGAGGCGGAAAATGTATTTTAATTACGGAGAAACGGAAATCAATTACCTGAAAAGCAAGGATAAAAAACTTGCAGAGATTATAGATAGAATAGGTCATATAGACAGAGAAATTGATACCGACTTGTTTTCATCGGTTATTCATCATATTATCGGTCAGCAGATTTCCACAAAGGCACAGGCAACGATCTGGCGAAGAATGCAGGATACTCTCGGTGTCATAAATGCTGATACAATACTTACCGCAGGAGTGGACAAATTACAGTCTTTCGGTATGACCTTCAAAAAAGCTGAATATATTACCGATTTTGCGGCGAAAGTGCAAAACGGTGCTTTTGATCTGGAGGAAATCTGGAAAAAATCAGATGACGAGGCGATAGCGGAACTGTCTGCATTACAAGGGATCGGCGTTTGGACTGCCGAAATGATTTTACTTTTTTGTATGCAGCGGCCCAATGTGTTCAGCTACGGAGATTTAGCTATTCTGCGTGGTATGCGTATGGTGTATCACCATCGAAAAATTGACCGTAAACTGTTTGAAAAATACCGCAGGAGGTTAAGTCCTTATTGCAGTGCGGCAAGCCTGTACTTTTGGGCGGTAGCAGGCGGCGCTATACCCGAAATGAAAGACTACGCCCCGAAAAGGAGTAACAAGAAAAATGAATACACAAGAAAAATTACAGGCAATTCAAAACAGGGATAGTTCGTATGACGGCAAGTTTATTTATGGCGTTAAAACAACAAAGATCATATGCCGACCGGGTTGTTCTGCAAGAATGCCTCTTGAAAAGAATATTGTGTTTTTTAGCACAATGGAAGAAGCAATACAAAAGGGTTATCGTCCTTGCAAAAGATGTAGACCCGAACAACTTTATCAATCACAGGAGGAAAGTTAAATGAACATTATTGTACTTTTTGAAGTAACCGTAAAAGACGGAAAAATGGAAGATTATTTGAAAATGGCTGGCTCACTGAAAGACAGCCTTGCAAATGCAGAAGGATTTATCCGTTCAGAGCGTTTTTCCTCGTTAGCTACCGATGGAAAGATGCTGAGTATGTCAGTATGGGAGAATGAAGATTGTGTTTCAAAATGGCGTAATCTTGCCGCACACCGTATGGCGCAAAGTCACGGCAGAATGAATGATTTTGCAGATTACAAAATCACAGTTGTAACACCTGTCCGCACCTATACAATGACAGACAGAACAGAAGCGCCGATAGATTCCAACGAATATTTAGAGGTGTAGACTTATGGATTATACATATCATTATCAGTCGCCTTTGGGCGGCATCACACTGTCAAGCAACGGAACAGAACTTACAGGACTTTGGTTTGACGGGCAAAAATATTTCGGAGATACGCTCCCGAAAGAATATAAAGAAAAGGCTTTGCCGATATTTGAGCAAACTGTCCGCTGGCTTGATATTTATTTCAGCGGAAAAGCGCCTGATTTCATACCGCCGCTATGTATGCTGACAACGCCGTTCCGCAAAGCGGTATGGGAAATTATGCTGACAATTCCATTCGGCGAAACAATGACCTACGGTGAAATTGCGGACAAGATTGCAAAACAAAAAGGAATTTCTAAAATGTCCGCACAAGCTGTCGGTGGTGCAGTGGGACATAATTCCATTTCGCTCATTATCCCTTGTCACCGTGTTGTCGGCACAAACGGCAGCTTGACCGGATATGCAGGCGGTATAGACAAAAAGGTGCAGCTTCTCACTTTGGAAAAAGCAGATATGTCGGATCTTTTTATTCCGCAAAAAAGTACAGCACCGTAAATAAGGAGAAATGATTATGAATATAAGCAATCAGATAAATACAATTCAAAAGTCCTTTAAAATACAGGCTGATTATTTCAATTCCGATAAATATCACTTATCAAAAGAAGATTATCTTGCATATATGATAAACAGAATTTCCCCGAAAACGACGGATAATGTTCTTGAGGTTGCAGCAGGAACCTGTATTTGTTCAAGGGCATTATCAAAATATGTTCATCATATTGCCAGCCTTGATATTACTGCTGATATGCTTACCGCAGGCAAAACAGAAAGTGAAAAAAACGGCATCAATAATATATCTTTTATTAAAGGACTGGCAGAAGAATTACCTTTTTTAGATAACAGTTTTGATATTGTTATCTCCCGCCTCGCTTTTCATCATTTTGCTGATATTACGAAATGCTTCAAAGAAATGAAAAGAGTTTTAAAACCAAACGGAAAATTTGTACTTATTGATATGAGTGCTCAAAATGAGAAATTAAGGGAGAATATAGACAGAATTGAAAGAATGAGGGATATTTCTCACACTATGGTTTTAACCGTAAAAGAAATGAAAGATTTGTTTTCTTCCAATGCGATAGACCTGAAAATTCAGGAAAAGTCAATTATTCCTGTTTCTCTTGAGGAATGGATGAATCTGACAAAGACCCCCGAAGTAATAAAGGATGAAATCCGCAGAGAAATGATGAAGGATATTGACGAAAAAATACAAACAGGCTTTTCGCCGTATTATAAAAATGATGAGATTTTCTTTAATCATCATTGGGTGTTTAATTTAGGAATTAAATCCTTGAACAATTAATTGTCCATACAGAAAAAGATAGATATACTGCAAATTCACAGTATATCTATCTTTTTTGCTTAATTATTGTGAGTAAATTGAATGTAATTAAAAGGAATATATCAAATTTCAAACACTATTTCTCTTGCCTGATTGGCAATATTATTCATTTTCTGCACCCATAGCATTTGATTTTCTGATTTTAACTGTTCGGTAATACCTTGTCTTTCAGTAAGCTGTTTAACTAATAAATCATATTGTTCTTTTGCCCTAATATCCATATCGTGCAGATACGAGTTTAGCTTACCACTTGTCAGCAAATTATAGTAGATTACTCTATGGTTTTCTTTTAAATACTCCTTATGTCTTTGTCCCCAAAAGCCTATTTCATAATTTGTATCAACTGATATAAGTGCAGGAACTCTAACATCTCCAACACTAACATAACTACCGTTTAATTGTTCATATAATGATTTCTCTCTCATCGCATAAATCTCCTTATCAATTAATTGTTAGATTTTCTGCAATATACTGTCTGATTATCATTACAAAATTAAATGCTTTTTGAAACCTTCCTTATCGCAACTATTCTTATCAAGGGTGTCCTAATTTAAGCTTCTTTTACAAACAATCAGTTTAAATTTTGTGCAATTTTAATAAGCTCATCTTTTTCAATGTTGCCGTTTATTATAAAAATATATTCGCCGTTATTAAATATTATTCCTTTTTCTGAGTTTTCGCTAAAATATAATATAGCATCAAATCCGTTTATTGTTATGCTTTCACATTCATAATTTTCCGTATCAAAACCAACAAGTGTCGACAATTCGCATTTTTGTACTACAAAGGATTTATCAATATTTTCATACATATATGCGTATCCGTAATCTTCTGTTTTTTCAAATCCAGCTGGAATATAATTTATTTCAAATGATTCGACACGGTTAATTTTATCAATTCCCTTTACTTCGTATGATGAATGATTAAAGAATTTTTCAATAATATATTCTCGACTTGCAGGAATCGCAAATACTGTTGTTGCAAACGCAAGTAAAATAGCTGCAATCAGTATGACTTTAATTGTCCCCTTTGATAATTTGACTTTAGTCTTATCTTGATCTCTATGGATTATACTATTTATTACTTTGTTGTGTTTTCTGCTGAACTTGTGCTTTGGCAAATCTGTCGGAAATGACTCAATCCATTGTTCGCCTGACAACCATAGTGCATCTTCAAATACAGACACTTTATCAAATCCTTTCTTCTAATTGTTTTCTTAATTTTCTTCTTGCATATTCCAATTTCTTTCGCACATAAGAATCTTTAACCTTATATACTTCCGCTATTTCTTTACTTTTATAGTTATACAAATATTTTAGGTAAAAAAACACTCTGCATTCTTCATCTAAAACCTTATCCAGAACGGTTAATAATTCTATCTTATGAAAACTTTCAAAATATTTTAAATCTGCTATTTCATCCGGATTATCAATCTCAAGTATTTCTATTTCATTGGAATGATTATATATGTCTATTGCAAATCCTGTAACGATCGTAGATAAATAAATTTTAGTCTGCTTAGAATTGACTTCATTAATTTTTTCAAAATGCTTTGCAACATAGAAAAAAGTTTCCTGCACACATTCTTCAGCATCTTCATTGCAGTTTGTTCTTTTCAGTGCAATCCAATACAGCAAATCTTTGTATGTATCATAAAGCTCTTTAAATTTATCTTTGTCTGTTTGGGTATCAAGCAGATTTAAAAATAATCCTATCATATACACTATATCCCTTAAAATCTGATTTTTGTGATAAAAAGTTTTTATTTAATTAAAAATCATTAAAATTACTTTGTCAAGAGATTTTGCCAAAAAGCAGAATAATATGGAATAAACACAGAAATTCACACTTTTATGGAACTTTTCTATTAACAATAGCATATAAAATAAGGCAGAAAAAATCCTGCCCCAACCCTTTAATAATTTAACCTACAATCAAATCATTTCGGCTGTTTACAAGCACAAAAAAAGCGTACCCTCTTTATCGAGTGTACGCCTTAACCGCCAGCTTTTATTTTTAATATTAATCAGCTGAATATGGGAGAAGAGCTAAATGTCTTGCTCTCTTTATAGCTGTGGTAAGCTCTCTCTGGTGTTTTGCACAGGTACCTGTTACACGGCGAGGAAGAATCTTTGCTCTTTCAGAAACAAATCTCTTAAGCTTTGTAACATCTTTATAGTCAATTTCCTGAGCCTTTTCCACACAGAAAACGCAAACCTTTTTGCGGCCCTTGCGAGGTCCGTTGGCTTTATTATATGCCATAGTTAGTTTCCTCCTTTAAAATGGTAAATCGTCGTCATCATCAACGATTTCTTCAAAATCCGAATTATCAGCACTTGCATAACTTGGTGCAGGCTGAGAGAATGCAGGATTAGCCGTACCGCTTTCTGCTTTAGAACCGCAGAATGATACATTATTTGCAACAACAGTTACAGACTTTCTCTTATTTCCGTCACGGTCTGTAAAATTATCTGTCTGGATAGAACCTTCAACAGCAATCATTGAACCCTTATGGAAATAACGCGAAATAAACTCAGCAGTCTGTCTCCAAGCGGTAACATCAATAAAATCAGCACGTCTTTCCTCGCCCTTAGCCTGATACTGTCTGTCACAGGCAATCTGAAAGCTAATTACGGAAAGACCGTTTGATGTTGTTCTGAGCTCAGGCTCATAAGTTAATCTGCCCATAAGTACAACAGAATTAATCATTATTCAGCCCTCCATTACTCGCCCTTAGCAACAATCAATGAACGAAGAACGCCGTCAGTGATGTTGATTACACGGTCAAGCTCTGCCGGGAAGCTTTCGTCGCTGGCAAAATTAACAACCATGTAATAGCCCTCTTTTTCGTAGTTGATAGGATAAGCGAGTCTGCGCTTGCCCCATGTTTCAACTTCGCCAAGAGTGCCATTCTTGCTGATGAGATTTGTGAACTTTTCCTTAAGTCTCTCAACATTCTCTTCGCCGTTTGCAAGAGAGAAAACTAATACGATTTCGTAATTTCTTAATGCCATTCTTTAGCACCTCCTTCTGGTCTTTTGGCCTATGCCCTATGCACAGGCAAGGATTGCCCTTGTTTTCAAAGGCTTAGATATTATATCAAATGGTACAACCATTGTCAACTGTTTTTAAGATATAAACTTAAGAACTTCTTTAATACAATCAATTACAGGAATATCACTGCGCAAATCCTGATTTTTAAACCAACCGTAATTCATGCGTATTGCTTTCATTCCCGCATCTGTTGCACCCTTAATATCATTAACGGGATGATCCCCGACATAGACACATTCCTCAGGTTTTAAGCCTATTTTATCTGCTGTATATTTAAAAATTTCCGGATCAGGCTTGTGGATACCTATATCGCCGCTTACAACAACAATATCCAAATACTCTCTTAATCCGCTTGTATCCAGCTTATGATGTTGCAAAACAGACGGGCCATTCGTTATCACTCCGACAATATATCCCCTGCTTTTAAGTACCTTAAGAAGTTTCGGTGAGTCAGGAAAAACAATATTATGGTCACCAAACTTCGTGTCATAATGCAGTGCAAGCACACTGCTCTGCGGTGCGTCTGTCCACTCCCAGCTTTTAATTAAAGAAGCATACCATTCTTCGCGATTAACATATCCGCCATTACCTGTTATTCGCATTTCCTGCTTTCTTTTTTCAATTTCATTATCATCTATACCAGGACAAAAATCCGAAAAGAAGGTATCCATATAATGCTCAAAGGCCTCTGTTCTGTCCTGCAAAGTTTCATCAAAATCAAATAATACAGCTTTTATCATAATTCAGTTGCTCTTTTATTTCATCAACTGATGAAAATTTTCTTTCCTCTCTAAGGTATCTTATAAGTTCAACTCTGACATTCTCTGAATAAAGATTACCGTTAAAATCAAAAATATTGGTTTCACAAAGCGGCTTTTCAACACGCCAGGTGGGACGCATACCTATATTGGTAAAAGACTTATACTCCTTGCCGGCTGCAAAGGTTCTGCTTTCATACACGCCGAATTTGGGTATAATCAAACTATCGGGAAGATGCTGGTTTATTGTAGGAAAACCAATTACCGCACCGCCTCTTTTATCGCCCTCAATAACCTCAGCCTCAAATGTAAAATTATAGCCGAGCATGTCATTCGCCTGTTCAATTTCACCTGCAGATAAGGCTTTTCTTATCCTGGTTGAAGATATAGGCTCACCTTTAAAATCAAGATGTTCAAGAATTCTAACCCATATATCTTTTGTTTCAAGATACTTGCGCAAATCAACAGCACTCCAGCCTGCATTTTTGCCAAATCTGAAATTAAAGCCGCAAAGAATTATACCTGCATTAAATTTTTCTATAAGTACCTTTTCTATAAATTCCTCGCCGGAAAGATTTTTAAGTTCATTAAAATCAGCAAACACCGTATTAGGGAAACGCTTTTCAAAGATGCTTTTTTGTAAAAGTGAAAACTTATTATTAACGCAATAAACCACTACATGATCTGCACCTGTAACCACTGTCTGATGTGCACGGTGCATTCCGTCAAAATCACCAAGCGCCACGGCTATTCTTTTTTCGGTTAGATTTTCTATATTCATATTTAATCTCGTTTAACTAAAAGTCTTTTTACAGCAAGCTCTTGCTTTTTCAAATCATATTCACCCAATCCTAAAAACAAACCATCAGGTGAATACACCCTGTAAATTCCGCTGCCAAGCTGTTTTTTTATTCTGTCGCCGGCAAGGGCCCCTCCGTTTGAAAATCGCTTTGCCTGAGCAGCAGAAACACTTACAGGCTCGTAGCCGGAAAACATATTTTCAATTTGAATCAGCACATCCTCAAAAGGAATACCATGATCCTTTTTGTGCTGCAGTTCATCAATTGTGACGCAGTCATCCAAAGTAAACCCCATTGCAAGAGTACGTGTAAGTTTCGTCATAACTGCTCCGCAACCCAACGCTCTGCCGATATCATCAATAAGGCTTCTTATATATGTACCCTTTGAGCATATTACGTCAATTGTATATTCACCATCACAAAAATCAACAAGCTCAAGTTTTTTGATTTCAACTTCTCTTGACTGACGGGAAACCTCTATACCCTGCCTTGCAAGATCATAAAGCCTCTTACCGTCTACAGATACTGCAGAATACATTGGCGGTATCTGCGATATTACACCTTTGAATTTTTCAAGCACAGCACATACATCATTTTGATTTGACGTTACCTCATATTCAGCGGTAACAGTGCCGGTTATATCCAGCGTATCTGTTGTTTTGCCAAGAACAAAACATGCTCTGTAACCCTTATCACTATCAGGCAAATAGTCAAGAAAACGGGTGGCTCCGCCGAGCATAACAGGCAAAACACCTGTTGCCATAGGATCAAGCGTACCTGTATGACCTGCTTTTTTTTCTTGCGTTATGCCCCTCACCTTGGCGACCACACCAAATGAAGTAATGTTCTTTTCTTTATTAACACAGATTATTCCCGTCATTTAAAAGCTCTCCGCATTTTTCAACAAGACGTTCTCTTGCTTCCTTAACCGAACAGTCAAAGCGGCAGGCTGCAGCCTGGTTATGACCTCCGCCGCCGAAATTTTTAGCCAGCACAGCCGCATTAACCCTTTCAAAAGTACGTATCGAGGCCTTGCATGTGCCGTCGGCTTTTTC
This sequence comes from Ruminococcaceae bacterium UBA7080, assembly GCA_002493595.1. GTDB lineage: Bacteria > Bacillota > Clostridia > Oscillospirales > Acutalibacteraceae > Eubacterium_R. The sequence goes on from DKZG01000006.1 coordinate 40,504, forward strand.
ACGGATGGTAATACCTATCTCAACACCCTCAATCTGCCTTGTGAGCGGGGCAATAGCCTCTGTTTCCTGCTCATTGGAACCTGTAAGCTGATACATTTCCTGCGTTATCGTTATGATAGCAACGCGCTCATTTTCATAAAAACGCATAGAGTCAAGGGCAAGCCTTTCAAGCCTTGCATAGGTCTTTGTTTTTGTTTCAAACATTACTCTGTTGATTTTGCCGTTATCGGCACCGAATTCAATCAGTTGTGCAGCAGCACGATACGTATCTGCTGTAGTTGATGCATAACGAAAACATCCGGTATCGGTAGTAAGTCCTGTATAAAGACAATTGGCTATTTTATCATCCATTTCTGCTCCGAGAGCCTTGATAACCTCAAAAACAATCTGACATGCAGCAGGCACATCCTCAAGAAGCAGATTATCAGCATATTCCGTATTCGTTGAATGGTGATCAATACACATATCAATATGGTATTTTCCCTCAAGCTCACCCAGCAAATTCTCAGTAGCTACATCAACCGCCACTACATAGTCCTGTTTAAACTTAATCGGTGCTATATCTTCATAAAGATAATCGTATTTTTTAGGTATTTCATCTGCATTGACAACATAACAAATTTTGCCCAATTTCAAAAGGGCACGGCAAAGCGCAAAGCCACAGCCTAATGTATCACCATCAGGGTGAGCATGAGTCAATATTAAAATATTATCCTGCTGTGCAAGAATTTGTGCACACTGTTTTACATCAATTCTCATTACTTATTTCCTTGATTTTTTCAAAAAGGTCCATACCCTTTTCAATCGAGTCATCTGCAATAAATTTTAATTCAGGACTTTTGCGAAGATGCAACCTTGTGCCAAGCTGCTTTCTGATATATCCCTGTGCACTTTCAAGACCCTTAACGGCAGCCTTGGCTGCATCAAGTCCTTCCATTGCACTGATATAAACCTTCGCATAACTGAGGTCACCGCTGACCTCAACCTTTATCACAGTGAGCATCCCCTTAACTCGGGGATCTTTAAGCTCACGCATAATTGAAATAATTTCTCTTTTAATATCCTCGGATATTCTGTCAATATGAAAACCGGCCATAATTAATCCCTGTATTCCTCTACAATATATGCCTGAAGAATATCTCCTGTCTGAATGTCATCCCATCCTTCAAGACTGATACCGCATTCATAACCCGATGAAACCTCTTTAACCTCATCCTTGAAGCGCTTAAGGTTTGCCAGCTTAACATCGGCAAGCTGCTTGCCGTTTCGAACAAGCCGTACCTTGCCGTCGCGCTTAATTGTACCTGATGTAACAAGCGAACCTGCAATAGTTCCGGCAGAAGAAATTTTATAAACCTCTCTTACCTCAACCTCACCGGTATCAACATCACGATATTTAGGCGCTCTCATTCCGCGCATAGCACGTTCAATATCTTCAATAGCATCATAAATAATGTCATAAGTTTTAATTTCTATTCCGTCACGCTGCGCATTATCTGATGCAATCTGGTCAACGCCTGTATTAAAGGCAACAATAATTGCATTAGAAGCACTTGCAAGCATAACATCATTATCGTTAACGGCACCAACTGCACCGTGAACAATTTTAACATTAACTTCGTCATTTTCAATTTTGAGAAGTGACTGCTTAACAGCCTCAACCGAACCCTGTACATCGGCCTTAATGATAATGTTAAGTTCTTTCATTTCACCCTCCTGAAGTGTGTCAAAGAGGGTATCAAGAGTAACCTTGTGGAAGAGCTTGAATTCTTCTTCCTTAGCCTGCTCCTTTCTCTGCTCCACAAGAGCACGTGCAAGCTTTTCATCAGACACGGCATTAAAACCGTCACCGCTCATGGGTGCGCTGTCAAGTCCCATAATTTCAACAGGAACCGAAGGACCTGCATCCCGGATTGACTTGCCGTGGTAGTCGGTCATAGCTCTTACTTTACCTACAGACATACCTGCAACAATAATATCACCTGAATGAAGTGTACCATTCTGTACAAGAAGTGTTGCTACAGGGCCTCTTCCCTTATCAAGCTTAGCTTCAATAACAACACCTTTGGCTGTTCTGTCGGGATTAGCCTTAAGCTCTGAAACCTCAGCAACAAGCAATATGGTCTCTAAAAGTTTATCAATTCCCATCTTAGTCTTCGCAGAAACAGGCACACATATTACATCGCCGCCCCATTCTTCGGGAACAAGCTCATGCTCAGTAAGCTGTTGCATAATTCTATCCGGGTTTGCGCCCTCTTTATCCATTTTGTTTATTGCAACAATAATTTCCACTCCTGCTGCCTTAGCATGGTTAATAGCCTCAATTGTCTGAGGCATGATACCATCATCTGCAGCTACAACAAGCACTGCAATATCCGTAGCCATCGCACCTCTTGCCCGCATTGCCGTAAAAGCAGCATGACCCGGAGTATCAAGGAAGGTGATTTTATTTCCGCCTATTTTAACCTGATACGCGCCGATAGCCTGCGTAATTCCGCCCGCTTCGGTAGACGTTACATCCGTATCTCGGATTGCATCAAGAATAGAAGTTTTACCATGGTCAACATGACCCATTACACAGACAACCGGCGGTCTTGTAACAGCATTCTCATCGTCCTCGACCTCTTCCTCAATAATCTGTTCTTCAATCGTAACAACAACCTGCTTTTTAACCTTTGCTCCAAGCTCGGTTGCAACAATTTCAGCTGTATCAAAATCAATAACCTCATTAACAGTAGCCATTACACCAAGCACCATTAACTTTTTAATAACCTCGGTAGCTGTCATTCGAAGTAAGCTTGCAAGATCACCAACTGAGATTTCCTCAGGAATTTCAATTGTAATCTGCTGTTTCTTTCGTTGCTCGGCAATACGTGCAAGACGCTGAGCCTCTGTTTCCTTCTTGGAGCGGGCATGCATACCCTGAGGCTTTTTCTTTCTGTACTGCTTTGATTTCTGATTAAGCTTCTGCTTCTTCTGATAATCATTAATCTGCGAAGCAGGTGCAATATCCTCATATTTTTGATTATATTTTTCTAGATCTACTGTGTTAACACGCGTATCCACGCGTCTTGCCTCACCCTTGGTTCTTGCCTGGGGAGCCTTGTTGGCTCTTTTCTTTGCTTTTTCGGCATCACGCTTTGCTGCCTGCTCTGCCATCTGTAAAATTGCTGCCTGATTTTTATGCTTTTTATTCTCTGTTTTTGCAGCAGGCGCATTTTCCTTTGACGACATCGCATCAGCCTTTTTGCCGCATGCAAAATAATCGTCAAAGTTCTTCACACTGTTATCCTGAGTAAGCTTATCAATAATGATATCCAGTTCATTAGCCTCAAGAACAGTATTTGCCTTTTTGGCCGGTCCTTCACAATAATTGCTTAAAATATTTATAATATCCTTATTGGTCTTACCAAAATCCCTTGCCACATCGGAAACCTTAACCTTAATTACCATTCACAATTTCCTCCTGTCTTAATAATAAAATATTCTTAATTCATTCACTTAACGCACTGATTTAAAAGTTCGGCAATTCTCTTTGAAAAATTTTCATCATCGACCGTCATAATCTTCGCCTTATAGCCAATTGAAAAATAGATTTCATCCATAGTAAAATCAGTTTTAATTATTTTAATATCATTTTTATGCTTTTCAACTTTCTTTTCAAATTCCCTGATCAATCCCGGTGAAGCATCACTGCAGAAAATCAACAGTTTTGCTCTGCCCTTAACGATTGACTGCTCGACCATATCGTGACCCATCGCAAGTTTACCTGCCCTTCGGGCAAAACCGAGCATGGATAATGCCTTCTCATTAAGCATTTTGCATTTCTTCTTCCATTAAGTTATAAACCTCTTCCCCGATCTGCATAGAAAATGCACGTTCAAAGGCTCTTTTTTTTCTCGCTTTTTTCAGGCATTCGGGATTTTTACAAACATAAGCACCTCTGCCTGATTTTTTGCCCGTCAAATCGAGCGTAACATCCCCTTCGGGACTTTTAACCACACGCACCAGCGTTCGTTTATCAAACATTTCACCGCAGCCTGTGCACATTCTTAAAGGTACTTTTTTTGTTTTCATTGTATCTCTCCCCGGAAAAAATTATTCCTGCCCTTCAAAAAATCCTGACTCCGGCTTAATATCAATATTCCAACCGGTAAGTCTTACGGCCAGTCTTACATTCTGCCCCTTATTTCCGATTGCGAGCGAAAGCTGATCATCCGGAACTGTTGCCTTACAGGTTTTAGCAATCTCATCAATAATTTCAACTGAGCAAACATCTGACGGAGCAAGCGCAGCCCCGACAAACTGAGCAGTATCCTCGCTGTACTTTACAATATCAATCTTTTCGCCTCCAAGCACATCAACAATGTTGGAAACACGCTGTCCTCTCGGTCCGATACAAGCACCCACCGGATCAACATCCTCATCTTTTGAATACACAGCAATTTTAGTCCTTGAGCCGGCCTCGCGTGAAACAGATTTAATTTCTATGGTTCCGTCATAAATTTCAGGCACTTCCTGTTCAAATAAACGACGAACAAGACCCGGATGTGTTCTTGAAATCATAATCTTCGGTCCCTTGCCGCCTTCTTTTACATCAACAATAAACACTTTAACCGTATTGCCTTCAGTAAGAACTTCACCCGGCACCTGCTCGGTTTTCGGAAGAACAGTATGATTTTTGCCTATTTCGAGAGTAGCATTACCTGTAATTGGATCAATTCTTTCAATCTTAGCTGAAACAAGTTCCTGATTTTTTGACTTGAATTCCTGCAGCATTTGTCCTCTCTCTGCTTCTCTTATGCCTTGGCGAATAACATGCTTTGCAGTCTGTGCAACAATTCTGCCGAAATCCTTTGTTTTTAACGGAATATCAATTGTTTTTCCCACCTTTGCGGATTTTCTTATTGCCTGAGCCTGTTCAAGTGTTAAATCCGTATCAGGGTCTTCAATTTCATCAACAACATTTTTGGTTACGTAAACTTTAATTTTCTGCTTTTCTTCATCAATATCGCAGTGAACAATATCCTTTCCGTTATAATCGTGCTTAGCAGCTACAACGATAGCCGATGATATCTTTTCAAATAGATAATCTGACGGTATTCCTTTCTCTGCTTCAAGCATTTTTACTGCTTCAAAAAATTCTTTACTCATTTTTCCTATCATCCTTTCCGTAATTAATATGCTTATTTAAAATCATTAAAATCAAAATCATCAAGCTTTACAAACGAAGTATCTTTTTTGTTTACCGAAAGCTCACTTCCGTCTGCAAGTTCAATAATAATATTTCCGCTTTCATATGATATCATTTTGCCGCTGAAATCTCTAACCTTATCCTTAGGTCTTATCAGTCGCAGCATAACATCTGAACCGATATACTTTTCAAAATGAGCATCTGTCACAAGCTCTCTTTCTACTCCGGGGGAACTGACCTCCAGCAGATAGCTCTGACTGATGGGATCTGCATCGTCAAGGGGTTTGGTAACAGCATGCGTCAAATCCACACAATCATCAATTGACACCCCACCCTGTTTATCAATAAAAATTCTGAGGTACCAATCTGTTCCCTCCTTTACAAAGCGAATATCCCATATCTCGAGCCCAAGCTCCTTTGCAAACGGGGAAACAATTTCATAAACCTTTGAAACTGTATTTCCTTTACCTGCCAAGAAAAAACCTCCCTATAATGATATGAGAGCGGGTCATCTGACCCACTCTCACCTTGAGATTATAAACTAACTATATGTATAATACCACTTTTACAGAAATTGTCAAGTATTATAATGAATAAAGCTATTTTTCGATGTATTATTTTTCAAGCGCTTTTAAAAAATGTTTCGTAATATCCATAGGACGTGTTATGGCAGTACCGATAACTGCTGCATGAACACCGATATCCATCGCCCTTCTCAGTTCTTCCGGAGCCCATATTCCTCCCTCGGCAATAATGGGTACATCAAGCTCATTAACATACCTTTCCATCAGTGTAAAATCCGGCAGCGGCGTCCCCTTTGTGTAAGGTGTATAGCCTGCCATTGTGGTTCCTATTAAATCCATCCCCAGTTCACATGCTTTTTTGCCCTCATTGAAACAGCTTGTATCTGCCATAAAGAGCTGATTAGGATATTTATTTCTCACCTCATCAAAAAACACATCAAAGGTCTTGCCTTCGGGTCTGAGCCTGTCGGTTGCATCAACTGCAATAATTTCGCATCCGATTTCAACCAGCGCATCAACTTCCTTTACAGTAGGTGTTATATAAACCTCGCTGTCGGGATAAATTTGCTTTATAATTCCAATTACAGGCAAATCCACCATTTCCTTTATTGCCTTGATATCCACAACCGTATTAGCCCTTATTCCTGCTGCACCACCGAGATATGCAGCCCAAGCCATTTTTGACATAATATAGCTGTCATGCAGAGGTTCGTTTTCAAGAGCCTGACAGGATACAATCAGACCGCCTTTAATTCTGTCAAGTATTTCTTTATTTGTCATAATAATCACCTTTAACATTATATCATTACGATTTGCATTTGTCTATTGAATTTTAAAATGCAGTATGCTACAATCTCAGAGAGGTGATAATCATGACAGATTTAAATAAATTCAGGGGTGTATTTTGTGCACTCAATGCAATATATGACAAAAAAGATAATATTGATGAAGCGAAAATCAAGGAACTGGTAAAAACATATAAAGATCTTGGTGTAAAAGGTGTTTATGCCTGCGGCTCAACAGGTGAGGGCTTTTTACTCTCAAAGGAGGAAAGAAAACAGGTTGCCAAAGCGGTTAAAGAAGCGGCAGGCGATGATTTTACCGTGATTGTACACATCGGCTGTGCTTCTACAAAGGAAAGCATTGAGCTTGCCAAACATGCTCAAAGCATCGGTGCAGATGCAATAAGTGCTGTACCCAGTGTTTATTATCACCTTCCGGCTGAAAGTGTAAATCTCCACTGGCAGTCCATTATTCGTTCAACCGATATGCCGTTTATCATCTATAATATACCTCAGCTCACCGGCTTTAATCTTTCACCCGAAATGCTTGGCGAGCTTGCAAAAAATGAAAAAATTATCGGTGTTAAAAACTCTGCAGAGCCTGTTTATCTTATGGAAAGATACCGCAGGGCAGCAGGTGATCATTTCATTATTTTTAACGGTTCGGATGAGCAATTTGTAGGAGGCAGGCTGATGGGAGCGGACGCCGGTATAGGCGGAACATATGGATGTATGCCTGAGCTTTTTGTTGCACTGGACAATCTTGTTAATGAAAACAGAATTGATGAAGCAAAGCAGCTGCAGTACAAAATTAATGACTGTATATTTGACCTTCTTGCCTGCAAATCCCTTTATGGTGCTGCTAAACAGGTAATATCTATCCGATTTGGTATCGATTGCGGGCAGCCGCGAAGTCCTTTCCTGCCTGTATCGCTTGAGGATGCGAGACCCATTGCGGACAAAATCAATAAATACGTGAGCGAATTGAATAATCAATAAAAAAACGGCTGTTCTCAAAGACAGCCGTTCAATTTTTTAACATTAATTTTCCGAATCGGACTTAACAGTCAGAATACATCCGAAATTCACAGCATTTGCGGCTACATAAAAAAGTCCGCTTAAAATCAGCCACAGCTTATCAGCTGCAACAGGTGCTTTAACGGCATTGTAGACAGCCGCCAAAAAAACAATAACAGGAATTATCATAAATATGCCGGCACAATTCGCCAAAATCTCCTTAGGTGAATACGGAATATCTGTTGCAAGATATGTTGTAACAATACTGATTAAAAGCATAATTGCCACAACGATTGTAAAATTCAAAAGTAAAATCTGGCAGACTGTCATTTCCGTTTTAATCGGAATAATTGATGTAACATCCTTTCCCAGCGCAAGCTGCAGCTGTGTTATAACACCTGCTGCTACAGTCATGATGTTAATAGCACTTAGAAAAATCATTGCCATTCTTTTTTGAAAACTCATTTTAAAAACCCCTTAACCTCTTTAAGCAAAATATCCATTTCTTCATCTGTTCCGATAGAAATACGCACATAATTATGAATTCTGGGCAAAGAAAAATAACGAATAAACACCTTTTTTGTCTTAAGATATTCAAACATTTCATACATTGATATATCACTTTTTGTTACAAAAATAAAATTTGTCTGTGAGTCAAGCACAGTAAAGCCCATCGCTCTCATTTCTTGTGTAACGCGCTGTCTTGTTTGAATAATCTTATTGCATGTGCTTCTGAAATATTTGTCATCAAGAATACTTGCCCTGCCCGCTTCAATAGAAACAGCATCTATTGTATAAGAATTATATGAATTCTTAACCGCTTCCAGAACAGAAATCAGCTTTTCACTGCCGACAGCAAAGCCTATTCTCATTCCGGCAAGTGAACGTGATTTTGAAAAAGTACCCGTTACAAGCAAGTTTTCATACTTTTTAGTAAGCTCAATGCAAGACTCACCGCCAAAATCAACATAGGCCTCATCAATAATAACCACACTATCCTGATTATATGACATCAGTTCCTCGACAAATTCTCTCGGCTCACCTAAGGATGTAGGTGCATTCGGATTTGGTATGATTACACCGCCGTTTCTCTCCTTGTAATCCTCGGCATGAATTCTGAAATCGGCATCAACAGCATATGTTTTATAATCAATATTAAAAAGAGAGCACCATACGGGATAAAAGCTATAGGTAAGATCGGGAAAAACAACCGGATAACTGCTGTTAAACAATGCCTGAAACGCGATTGCAATAACATCATCCGAACCATTGCCCAAAAAAACATTGCTGACAGATACATTATAATAATCTGCAATTGCCTCCTTAAGGGGTAATGCATTTGCATCGGGATAAAGCCTGAGTAAAGAACAGTCAAAATTCTTTATTGCATTTACCACCTTCGGTGAAGGCGGATAAGGATTTTCATTTGCATTAAGCTTGACGATATCTTCCTCTTTGCTTTGCTCGCCGGGCACATACGGTTCTATATCTCTTAAATTTTTTGTCCATAAATTTTCCATAGCGGCACCTCTTGTGATATTTTAGCACAACAAAGCATTGTAAGCAAGTATAAAAGGATAAAGCTTACTTTCTTATGCTTTCACTGAATAAAAACAGATTGCAAAATATATCCGAGAACATTTCAGACAATATCATAAGGAAATATTGATAATCAAAGCAAAATGTGCTATAATTTTTTTGAAAATGATTTGATGGGTGAATGAAATGATTGATAAAGAAAAGGCATTAAAACGAATTCAGCTTATTAAAGACCAGCTTGATTTAGCCGGATTAGAATATTCTGTTATGGGAGAATGCAACCCGGTTTTTATTGAAATAAAATTAGGCAGCAAAAATAAAGACAATATTTCCGTAACCAACACAGACGGGATTAAATTCAGCATTTCTCTATACAATTTCGTAATGCAGTTTTATGCGAGAAACATATATGACCCAAAGGGCAGAAAGCTTTTAAAGATATATGAACGCATGAACAAGCTTAATCGTGAGGAAACCCAAAGAGAAAAATTTTTTATCGATGAAGACGGTAAAATATGTATGAAATTTACACGTGATGTTCACAGTGCTGTATTTATAACAAACACAATATTTGAATATAAAAAAATATTTATTGAGTCTGATTTTATTAAAGACACTTTTATAGATGACATTAATTGATGTCATCTTTTTTATTGTTTTAAACTATTATATATGATAAAATATTACATTTAGGAGGGAATTTATGAACAATATTTTTGATATAGCCATAATTGTGCTTTGCTTAATTATTATTGCACTGCTTATCACACTAATTTTAACGAAAAAGCCAAAAGATACAGACGCGTATAAACTGCTGAATCAAAAGCTTGATATGAATGCCAAGCAAAACTATGAGCAGCTGAAATATCTTTCAAATCAAATGCACACATTAACTGAAAAAAACTATGAACAGCAAATACGATTGATAGAGGCATTGAATACAAATGCACAAAAACAGATGCAAATAACAGGTGATGCCATAATCAACATGCAAAAAAGCAACGAGGAAAAGCTTGAGCAAATGCGCAAAACGGTTGATGAAAAGCTCACAGATACACTGAATCAACGACTGAATTCATCCTTCGAAACAGTATCCAAGCAACTGTCAAATGTATATAAAAGCTTGGGTGAAATGAAGGAACTGTCTGCCGGTGTAACGGATAATGTTAAGGGACTTAACCGTATACTTACAAATGTGAAAAGCAGAGGCACATGGGCGGAGGTACAGCTTGGCAATATTTTAGATCAAACCATACCGAATATGTATGAGACCAATGTGCAAACAAATCCTAAATATAACGGCAGAGTGGAATTTGCAGTCAAGATCCCCAATCAGAAAAACGGCTCCTATATATATCTGCCCATTGACTCCAAGTTTCCTATGGAGGATTACGCAAGACTTTCATCTGCGGCTGAAACGGGTAATCTTGAAGCACTTGAAAAGTCAAAGAAAGCTCTTGAAACGCGTATCAAGGATGAAGCAAAACTGATTAAACAATATATCAGTTCCCCTGAAACAACACCCTTTGCAATTATGTATCTTGCAACTGAAGGGCTTTATGCCGAGATAACCTCATCTAAAACAGGTATCAGTGAAAAGCTGCAGTGTGAAGGAATAATGATTGCGGGTCCGTCCACCATAACGGCACTTTTGAATTCGCTTGCAATAGGATTCAGAACCATGGCTGTTAATGAAAAAGCAAACGAGGTTTGGAAAATCCTCGGTGCAGCCAAAGCACAATATGAAAAATTTGGTGATTTGCTTGCAAAGGCAAGAAAAAAGGTGGACGAGGCAGGAAAGGCACTGGATGAAGCAGACCACAGAAATAGTATTATACAGAAAAATCTTCGCCATGTTGAAACATTAAGCACCGAAGAAACAGCAGATATTTTAGAAATTGAGGAATAAACAAATGCAAATTAAAAAATTCAATTGCTTAGCCGATGATGCAATGCTTATTCGCAAAATTGTATTTATTGATGAACAGGGTTTTCGCGATGAATTTGATGAAATTGACAAAACAGCAACACATCTTGTTGCATATGATAACGAAAGACCGGTTGCCACCTGCCGTTTTTTTCACGGCGATGAAGAAAACTGCTATATTATAGGAAGACTTGCAGTTATTAAAGAATACAGAGGTAAAAGGATGGGGGCTTTTATGCTTTCTGAAGCGGAAAAGCTGATAAAAGACAGTGGTGCAAAACAGATTAAACTGCATGCACAGGCACAGGCAACAGAATTTTACACAAAGCAAGGCTACAAAATCTGCAGCAAAATGGAATATGAAGAGTTCTGTGAACACTATTGGATGAAAAAAGAACTTTAATATTTTTGTATTCACGACAAAAAACTACAATAATCGCCGTATACTATAGATAAAATAATAACATAAGATTATTTTATTTATAGAAGGGCGGCATTTATATGAAAAAGCTTATTGCGCTGATTACTGCTGTTGCCATAGCTGTTCCCTGCTGCTATATCACAGCAAATCAAATATCAAAGCATTATCAAATTACGGAAAATGAAGCTATTGAATTCATCAATGATGTTAGGGAAATTCAAAAAAAAGATTACGATAAAGAATGTCGTCTTTTTGTAAGCAGCAAAAAAAGCATTGATAAAATGGGAGCAGTCGATATTGTTTTTGGTATGAAAGATGCATACCTTTTACAGTATAAAAATAAAACGGATACAAACAGAGCATATGAATATTATAATTCTCTCCCTTATGTTGAATTTGCAGAATATGATTATGTTGAAAACGCTGAGCTGTGTTCGGATATTGAAGAAGAAAATCCAACTGAGCCCGTCGGTGATAACAGTCTGCCTGACTTTCCTGCAGACTGTATCAGCACAATTCTTCCTAATATTGATGATGCAATTAAGCTGTTAAAAAAGGAACAAATTAAATTTCCGAAAATCACCGTAGGTGTAATTGACACGGGTGTTGCCCTTGTAGGAAATGTAGCAGACCGATTTGATGGTGGCTGCACTATTTTTGAAGATTACAATGAAAACGGCACCGATGATTTATACAATCACGGAACGGTTGTATCGAGTGTAATTGCCAGAAATACACTCGACAATGTACGCATCAGATCCTACCAAATTCTTAGCAAAGACAAAGCAACAAATATGTCGCTTGCCTACGCACAAATCATGCTTGCAATCGCTCAGGATTGCAGGATTATGAACATCAGCATTAAATTTGCATACCACGGAGATCTTTTTAAAAAAATAGGTGATTACGCAGAGGAAATGAATGTTATTATGGTATGCTCCGGCGGCAATGATCATCAAAATATTACTTTTAATTCACTCCGATTTCCGGCTAGATTTAAAAATTTTATTACCGTGGGCGGCGTTGATCTCTGTGGGGCTATGTATGCAAGCTCAAATTACGGTGAAGCTATGGATATTTATGCTCCGGCTACCGGTGTTAACGTATACAGAAACACAGGCGAACCCAGTCAAAGCGGCGGCACTTCCGTTGCAGCTCCGATTATATGTGCAATCAGTTCATTACTGATTGCGCTCAAGCCTGATATTACATATCATGAAATTGAACAACTTTTACAATCAACAGGAAATGCTCTTTATGAAGACTGTGACACTTCTGCGCACAGAGTAGCTGCAGATGCATATGCTGCAGTCAGCAAGCTCTTAGGAGGAGCAAAGCTGGAAAAATGCCATTTAGAATATTTTGTTACAAAAAACAGTGAAACAAACAGCAGCACGATATCCTTTGCCTCTGATGATAATGCAAAAATATATTACAGCATAACAAAAGACAACAAAATATACTATCCTTTCAAAGAATTTGATAACTACTTTCCGAAATATTATTTATACAAAGGAGAAAATGTAACCCTTGATAATGAATACAAAATAACGGCACAAGCTTATGCTCCGGGCAAAGAAAAAAGTGAGCTTGAAATTTTTTGTGCTCCTAAATTTACGGAAAACGAGAGTTACAAATCCACGCAGGCATCAGGTAATAATAAATACAACAGCATTACTTACTGTAATTTGTTAAATGAAAAAACAATTGAAGTACCAACTGAAATTGCTGCCAACAAAATACAGGAAATCGGAGACCGATGTTTTGCAGGCAACAAAGAGGTTGAAACGATTATTCTGCCTGAAAGTGTAAAAAGAATAGGAAACTACGCTTTTGCAAACTGCAAAAATCTTAAAACAGTCATTGCGCCCGGCGTTACTGAATGCGGTTATTTTGCATTTTATAATTGTAAAAATCTTAAATTTGTATCACTGCCTTACCTTTCAACAGCGAATACCGGCTTGTTTAAAAATTGTGTATCCCTTGAAAGTGTTGACTGCAAACCGTTAAGCATGATATGCAACCAGGCCTTTTACGGGTGTCAGAATTTAAAAGTACTTAAAACCGAAAATACGGATTTCGAATTTTGTTTAAACACATTCTTTAATTGCCGCAATCTCCAAATACTTGCTGATGAAAACAGCTATATGTATAAATTTGCCAAGGAAAATAATATTCATGTAATTACAGACAAAAATCTCATGCCAAATATAAAATGCAATCATCCTCAGCTAAAAATAATTCAGCGTCTTGAAAAAGACTGTTTTAATGAGGGGTATTCTGTATTTCACTGCACACTATGCGGTTGTGCATTTACGGATATGGATTACTGCACCGGGCACGATTATCAAATCACAACAGTAGAAAAAACCTGCTGCGAATATGAAAAAACAAAATATGAATGCCGACGCTGCGGCTACGCTTATATTGAAACCGTGGGCTGGACTCTTAAGCCTCATGATACATATACAAAAGAATATCTTGCTCCCACTGAAAGCAAAACAGGCAGAGCATATACATACTGCAAAAACTGCAGTACAGTACTGCCGGATACAATCATTCCCTCTCTTGCTCCTTATGAAGTAAAGGGCTGCACAATTGTCGCAGAGGACAGAAACTTTAATGCTCCTAACAAATATCCATTGTCAAACGTAAGCATCTATGTTGACGGTACGCTTTCAGGGCGAACGGATGAAAAAGGAGAATTCAAAATGAATTTTGGCAACGGGACATATGAAGTACATTTAACGCATCCCAGCTCTTTAGACAAAAGCTTTACCTTCACAGTAAATAACGGAAATGTAACAATCGATGAACCGATTGCCATGATAGCCTGTGACTGGGAAAAAGACGGCTATATAAACGCCAAGGATTTTGCTAAGCTTAAGCACACTGATACCATCTATGGTTACGATTTAAACGGCGACACATATATAAATGCAGTTGAAGAGAATATATTCAAAAACTGCTTGTCCTATTAAAAAACAAAAAGGATTTTTCTTCTGAAAAATCCTTTTTGTTTTTTAATTATATCTTCGTCTGTACCGAAAAAGTTACACTTTCTCAAGTCTTGCAAAGTTTGCCATCATCTTCTTTGTTCCGGCTTTATCAAATGCAACCTCCATCAGCGTATCATTACCCATCGGCTGAAGTGTAAGTATTGTGCCTGTTCCGAAACTCTTATGTAAAACAGTATCCCCAACCTTGTAATCTGCAGCGGGCTTGGCAGAAGTATTTCCTGCCTGACCGAATTTATGTGCATTCTGACTTGATGCTGTAGGATACTTCGGTACTTTGCCCGCAGACATTTTATATGAGCGGGTAGATACATCCTGTGTAACATGATTTGGTATCTCACGCAGAAAACGCGATGCCATATTGCGTGATGTAGTACCGTAAAGCATACGCTGCTGCGCATTCACAAGATACAGTTTTTCTCTCGCTCTTGTTATACCTACATATGCCAAACGGCGTTCTTCCTCCAACTCCTCATCACTGTACATAGACTGGCTGCCGGGGAAGATACCCTCCTCCATACCGGGAATAAATACAACAGGAAATTCAAGGCCTTTCGCTGAATGCAGCGTCATAAGAACAACAGCATCATCATCTGCATTATACGAATCAATATCTGTAATCAGCGCAACATCCTCAAGAAAATCCGAAAGATCAGGCTCGTCCGTTTCCTCCTGATACTTGATAAACATAGAGGAAAGTTCCTTTATATTATTCACACGATCATCATAGCTCTCAGGATCTTCATTGAGATAGTCAAGATATTTTGTTGTTTCTATTACCTCCTGCAGCAAATCACTCAGAGGCATTTTTTCTTCATAGCACTTTTGAAAATGCTTTATCATATCCGTAAATCCCATAAGTTTTGATGCACTTCGCGAGGTCTTTTGAAATTCATCGGCCCTCTCACAAACCTCAAATGCAGAGATACCGAGACCCGTGGCAATTTCCATCACATTTGCAAACATTGTGTCACCAATCTGTCTTTTAGGAACATTGATAATACGCTGAAGCCTGATATTATCGGCAGAATTATTGATGATTGCAAAATAGGAAATAATATCCTTGATTTCTTTTCTGTCAAAGAAACGGTGACCGCCGATAATTTTATGAGATATACCGCTTTTGGTAAGCATGATTTCCAAATTACGCGATTGAGCATTCATTCTGTACAAAATTGCATGATCTGATAATTTTCTGCCGTTTTTAACGTTTTTAAGTATCTCTTCAATTATAAAAGCTGATTCGTCCGACTCATTTAAAGCTGTATTAAATACTATTTTTTCACCACTGCCTGCATGTGTAAACAAAGTTTTTCCCTTTCGGTTTTTGTTATTCGCTATCACGGCATTTGCAGCATCAAGTATATTTTGCGTAGAGCGATAATTTTCCTCCAGGCGTATTACATTAGCACCCTTATAATGCTGTTCAAAGGAAAGTATATTTTCAATCGTAGCACCGCGAAAGCGATAGATACTTTGATCATCATCACCGACAACACAGATATTCTTATATTTATCTGCAAAAAGGGATGTCAGAACATACTGTGCATGGTTCGTATCCTGATACTCATCTACCATAACATATTTAAACTGTGTCTGATATAAATCGCGGACATCTTCATTTTCACGCAGTAATTTAACTGTATTGAAAATAATATCATCAAAATCCATTGCATCGGATTTTTTTAGTTCCTGCTGATAGAGCTCATAGCACTGTGCAATTTTCCCCTTTCTGAAGTCGTTTGATGAGGCCGCTTTATATTCATCAGGGTCAATAAGACTGTCCTTAGCCCTGCTGATTTCGCTGAGTATGGACTTATGATTAAGAATTTTGTCCTCGATACCAAGATGCTTCTGACACTGCTTCATCACACGGCGAGTATCGTCCGTATCATAAATTGTAAAATGGCTTGTATATCCTAATCGGTCGCCGAAACGGCGCAAAATTCGTGAACAGCAGCTGTGAAAGGTATAGGCCCAGATACTTTGAGCCTCTTCACCTATGGCTTTTATAAGTCTTTCTTTAAGCTCACCGGCGGCTTTATTGGTAAAAGTAATCGCCAGCACTTGCCATGGCCGGGCAAGATTCGCCTCAATAATATGTTCAACACGATTAACAAGCACTGTTGTTTTTCCCGAACCTGCACCTGCAAGTATAAGAAGCGGCCCTTCAGTTGTATTAACAGCTTTTTGCTGCATTTCATTAAGCGGCATATATTATTCTCCTTTAGAATAAATCAGGGCGACAAACGTCACCCTGATTTTTTTATTATCTTAAAAGTGTAAGAAGGATACCCGCTGCAACGGCCGAACCGATAACGCCTGATACATTGGGACCCATTGCATGCATAAGAAGGAAATTTGACGGATTCGCTTCCTGACCGACCTTCTGCGACACACGCGCTGCCATCGGAACTGCCGATACGCCTGCTGAACCGATAAGCGGATTAACTTTGCCCTTTGTAATTACATACATAAGCTTGCCGAACAACACACCGCATGCTGTACCAATACAAAAAGCAACTAAACCTAAAGCAACTACCTTGATTGTTCTCCAATTAAGAAAGCTTTCAGCTGAGGTTGTTGCACCTACGGATATACCGAGCATGATTGTTATAATGTTCATAAGCTCATTCTGAGCAGCCTTGGCAATACGCTCTGTTCTTCCGCTTTCCTTAAGCAGATTACCAAACATCAGCATACCAACCAGTGAAGCAGCATCAGGAAGGAGAAGAGAAACAATAACAGTTACAACAATAGGAAATAAAATTTTCTCCATCTTCGAAACAGGACGAAGATTACCCATTACCACCGAGCGTTCCTTTTTCGTTGTCAGCATCTTCATAATCGGTGGCTGTATTACGGGTACAAGCGCCATATAAGAATATGCGGCCACTGCTATAACCGGAAGCATTGCCGGTGCAAGAATAGATGTAACAAAGATTGCAGTCGGACCATCAGCACCGCCGATGATTGCAATTGAACCTGCTTCATTAGGTGCAAAGCCTAAAAGAATTGCACCGATATAGGTAAAGAAAATACCGAACTGTGCTGCCGCACCGAGTATAAAGCTGCTTGGATTTGCAATAAGCGGACCGAAATCCGTCATAGCTCCAATACCAAGAAAAATCAGCGGAGGATAAATACCCGCTTTAACGCCAAAATAAAGAAAATCCATCAATCCCGGTGTACAAACATTGCCTGCACTGTCAAGCATTCTGCCGGCAATCAAATCTCTGAAGCCGTCTAAATCGTGGTACTGAACCGCAAGATTTGCACCGGGTATATTTGCAAGGAGCATACCGAATGCTATGGGTATCATTAACAGCGGCTCAAAACCTTTCTTAATGCCTAACCAAAGGAAAAAGAAAGCAATACATATCATTGCTAAATTCTTTCCGCCGCCTTCAGCGGTAAAGAAATAGGCATAACCGGAGTTTGAAAAGATACTAACGATTACTTCCCAAAGACCCTGAAGTATTTCCATAATATAATGCTACCCCCTTTAAAACGGCCTTGTATTATCAGCAGCAGCAGCGGCTGCCCAAAGATTTCTTGTGTTGATATTTTTTCTTTTAATGGAATGAACCACCGCATCGGGTCCTTCTGATACAGCTACAGCAGCTGCAATTGCCGCAACGATCTCACCGCTGATACCGGCTTCAACAACAGGCACGGGCTTAGGTAAATCTGCCGCGGGATTTGCGCTGAGAATTTCTCTATTTTCTGACAAAGATTCTGTTTCAGACTCTGAAGCAGTATTCTTTTTTCTTGCCTGCCATTTTGCTTTTACAGACGCTTTAATGAAAGCCATCTTTTCAGAAAGCGCATTACTCCATTTTTCTATAACCGGAACAAATTTTCCAAACAGATTAAATATAAAAATAAGCAGCAGCAGCATACCTACCACAATAACAATACCGGCTATTACAACAGTTGCAGTAAAGGTTACACCGGTATCTGCAGCTAACATCGGAATTGGACTCACCACAAATTCCCCCATTTTAATTTTATCAGTGCTATTATAAAACATATTATATTATATTTCAACGAAATTTTGGAATTTTTTAATTTCTGTCAAATTGTATAAAATCCCTTGATTTATTTTGAAAATAGTATATAATATTATTAACACAAAGGGGGCAGTTTTATGACAGAGAAAACATTAATTATTGCTATTCTTGTTGCACTTATACTTCTTTGGTTTGCTGAAACCTTAAAAATGACAAAGACAAGCAAAATTTTAGGCGGAGTTATAGATTTAGGCTTTGCAATTTTAAGATAGCATAGCTTTCGTTTTATAATATTAAGTACATGAATTAAAAGAGCAGTCAATGACTGCTCTTTATTATTTATAAATTGATTTTAAAAATGAAATTTCTTTTGCATAACCGTCAAGCTCGTTGGGCGTTTCCAGATAAAACGGTAAATGCTTAAGAGAAGCGTGATTGATAATTCTCTCAATAGCTTCATTACCGATATATCCTTCACCAATTTTTTCATGCCTGTCCTTGTGAGCACCGATTGGATTTTTGGAGTCATTAAGATGAATAGCCTTCAGTCTTTCAATACCTAAGACTTTGTCAAACTCTTCAAGCACACCGTCGAGATTATTAATAATATCATACCCTGCATCATTTACATGACAGGTATCAAGGCACACACCAAGCTTTTGATTAAGCTCTACTCGGTCAATGATCGCTTTGAGCTCTTCAAAGCTTTTACCGACTTCAGAGCCCTTACCTGCCATAGTCTCCAGGAGTACTGTAGTCGTCATATCCTCAAAAAGCACCTTATTAAGTGCATCTGAAATAAGCTCAATACCCTTTTGCTCTCCCTGCCCCACATGTGAACCCGGATGAAAATTATAAAGCTGGTTAGGTGTATACTCCATGCTTTTTAAATCGTCTGCAAAGGTATTCAATGCAAACACTCTTGTTTCTTCCTTGGCACTGCAGCAATTAAGTGTATACGGAGCATGGGCAAGAATAACAGAAAAGCTCTCTTTCTCCATCAAATCAAGAAAAGTTTCGATATCCTCCTGCTTGATTTCCTTGGCATTGCCGCCACGAGGATTGCGTGTAAAAAACTGAAATGTGTTTGCGCCGATTTCTACAGCCTGCTTGAGCATGGCAGTATAACCCTTTGATGAACTGAGATGAGCACCGATTGTAAGCATTGGTCATTACTCCTTACTTTTTAAAAGTTCTTTAGCCATATTTTCCTCTGCTTTACCTGACATAATATATTCAAGCAAATCTGCAACACAGCCATTGTTACAGTGGCAGGCTTCAAATTTACATATCTTATGAATAGAGGACGGAGCTTGTCCGGCACAAGCCGGAAGACCGACGGTTTTAAGCATATCCCAATCGTTATAATAATCACCTATAGCAGCAACATGACTTTTATCTATACCAAGCATATCTGCAAGTTTCATAATACCGACGCCTTTATGTGTATCCTTTTGCAGCATTTCAAGACTCCATATAGAGGATGCCATAAAATTAGCATCCGGATTCGGTAATTTATCAATTACCTCTCTGAGATGGTTAATTACAATCGGGTTTGACCAAAAGATAACCTTCATCCATCCGTCTTCAGGTACATCATCAATAGACTTTACATGCTCATAATGTGCTTTATCAAAATACATTGTGCCCTGTGAAAGCAAACCGCTTTTAACAATATAAACATAGTCATCAAAATATATACCGATATCGACGCTCTTAAAAATCTCATCAAACTCTTCAGCAATACGCCGAACAAAAATCTGACCTTTTTTACCGATGGTACTGCGCCATAGCATCTTTTTTTTATCGTAGTCATATATACCGGCACCATTGAGCACAACAGCCGGCTGATTGGGCGTAATTCGGTTATAATTGCGCTCCAGACTCGACTGCAGCCTGCCGGATGCAAGTGTAAAATTACCGCCTAGCTCGGTAAATTTTTTTATCGCATTATAATTCCTTTTGGGCAGTTTTCTGAACTTATTGTTCAGCGTTCCGTCTATATCGGATACTACCAGCCAATTTTCAAAAGTTTTTTTCATTAAGTTCACCTCACCGTGCGTACTTATTATCAAGCTTTGTTATAAAATTCTTAAAATATTCAGGCAATTCCGACTTAAACTCCATATATTCGCCACTGACAGGATGTACAAAGCCTATTTCGCCTGCATGAAGACACTGCCCATTAAGTGAAGTGATAACCTTTCGCCCGCCATAAACAGCATCACCTGCTAAAGGATGACCTAAATACGACATATGAACTCTGATTTGATGTGTTCTGCCGGTTTCCAGAATACAGCGTATATGTGTAAAATCGCCGTATCTTTTTAACACCTCATAATGTGTTACAGCATCCTTAGAATTTTTATCTGTAACGGCCATTTTTTTTCTGTCCTTAGGATGCCTTCCTATCGGCTGATGGACAGTACCGCTGTCTGACTTAATATTTCCGCAGCAGACTGCCTGATACGCGCGATGAAAGGAATGCTCCTTTATTTGCTCAGCAAGGCTGATATGGGCCCTATCATTTTTAGCAACAATCAGCAGCCCTGAGGTATCCTTGTCAATTCTGTGCACAATGCCCGGGCGAATGACACCGTTTATTCCGCTAAGACTGTCCTTGCAGTGATACAAAAGAGCATTGACAAGGGTCCCATCATAATTACCTGCCGCAGGGTGCACAACCATTCCCTTGGGTTTATTGACAATCAAAAGGTCATTGTCTTCATAAACGATATCAAGGGGTATATTTTGCGCTTTAACATCAAGCGGTGCAGCATCCGGAATAAAGACCTCTATCTCATCATTCGAGCGCAGTTTATAATTTTTGGCAATAATACTATTGTTGACTTTTACATTCTTTTCCCCGATTAATTTGGTAATCGCACTTCGAGTAAAACCATCCATATTATCACTGAGAAATTTGTCAATCCTTGTACCCGTACTGCTTTCACCGGCCAGCAAGCAGACTGTATCACTCATTATCATTCTCCTTCTTGCCGCTGCTTTTTATCATATCAAAAACAAGATAAGCAATAAGACTTACCGCACCAAGGGTTACAGCACAATCAGCAATATTAAACACAGCAAAATTCACAAATGTCGGATTAATAAAATCAATAACATAGCCAAGATAAACCCTGTCAATCAAATTACCTATTGCACCCGATGCAATCACACCAAGGCTCCAATACAGCCATAATTTTTTTTGCGCTTTAGTATACATATATACCAATATAGCCATCGCGGCCACTGCTGTTAAAACAATAAAAAGCCATCTGTTGCCGCTGAGCATAGAAAAAGCGGCTCCGGTATTTTCAGCATATCGAAATTCAGCAAATCCGTTTATAAAATCCTTTGATTTATCCGGATAAAGATATGACTTTGCAAAATATTTTGTAATCTGGTCAAAAGCCACAATTAGCACAATCATAACCGTACACCAGATATTTTTATTTTTTAATTTCACAAAACCACCCTTTACCAAGCAGGCACACGGCCAAAAAAGCTGTGTGCCTGAATTCAATTAATCTAATTCTTTCATCACCTGTGCGCAATGAGCACAGAGTGAAGTATGCTCCAAACAGCTCCCAACTGTATCGGAATACTTCCAGCAGCGTTCGCATTTTTCGCCGTCAGCCTTTGAAACAGAAACCGAAAGACCTTCAACATCACCTTTATAGCTGCCCTCACCGTTTTCAACATGAACAGCAGATGTGATAAATATTTCAGGAAGCTCAGTCTCAACTGATTTTAAGAAATCATAAAGCTCACCATCTGCATAAAGCGAAACTTTTGCCTCAAGCGGCTTACCGATAATTTTTTCATTTCTTGCAAGCTCAAGAGCCTTCTGAACATCCACTCTTACCTCGTGAATTTTATCCCATTTAGCAATAAAAGCATCGTCAGCTTCAATAAAATCCGCTTCAGGAATATCATTGAACAGCGGCGATTTTGGATTTCTCCCTTTATCATGAGGCATTGCAAGCCAAATCTCATCAGCAGTAAATGCAAGAATAGGTGTAAGCAGCAATGTCAAAGCATCAAGCACCTTATAAAGCACAGTCTGTGCCGCACGTCTTGTTGCACTGTTCGCAGCTGAGGTATAAAGTCTGTCCTTAAGCACATCAAAATAGAAATTACTCATATCAACAACACAGAAATTATGAATTGCGTGTGAAACGGTATGGTAATCATAAATCTCATAACTCTCGCGTGCAATTGCAATAATTTCATCAAGCTTCATAAGCGCATACTTATCGAGCTCTTCAAGCTTATCATTTTCAACCATATCCTGATCCGGATTAAAATCATAAAGATTGCCGAGACAATACCTTGCCGTATTTCTAAGCTTTCTGTAATTATCGGAAATTTGCTTTAAGATTTCCTTACTGATACGTATATCAGCATGATAATCTGCACTGGCAACCCAAAGGCGAAGAATATCTGCACCATACTGGCTGATAATTTCCTGAGGTGCAATACCGTTGCCCAATGATTTTGACATCTTTTTACCCTCACCGTCAACTGTCCAGCCATGGGTAATAATCTGTTTAAACGGAGTACCGTTTCCGCCGGCAACAGATGTAAGAAGCGAGGACTGGAACCAGCCTCTGTACTGATCTGCACCCTCCATATAAACATCTGCCGGGTGCTTAAGATAAGACCTTTTTGCGCATACGGCCTGATGCGATGAACCGGAGTCAAACCAAACATCCATAATATCTTTTTCTTTATCAAAGCCTTTATCACTGCCGCAGTGCGGACACTTGAAACCTTCGGGAAGGAAATACAGGGCATCATGTGCATACCATGCATCCGAACCTTCTTCACCAAAGATTTTTGAAATCTTCATCATTACATCGTTATCAATGATTTCTTTGCCGCAATCCTGACAATATACCACCGGAATAGGAACGCCCCATTTTCTCTGACGGGATATACACCAGTCTGCTCTTTCCTGCACCATTGACTGAAGTCTGTCCTTACCCCATTCGGGATACCACTTAACCTCCTCAGCGGCTTTAACAGCATCATCTTTAAAATCGTCAACACTGCAAAACCACTGGCTTGTTGCACGGAAAATAACAGGCTTATGACAACGCCAGCAATGCGGATACTGGTGTTCAATCTTTTTAAGCGCAAAAAGCGCACCAATCTCGTCAAGATACATTGCGATTGGCTTGTTTGCTTCCTCTGTGCTGAGTCCTGCAAACTGACCTGCCTCCTCAGTAAGTTTGCCCTTAGCATCAACAGGAACAATAATCGGAATTTCAGGATATTTTTTACATACAATAAAGTCATCAACACCATGGCCCGGTGCTGTATGAACACAGCCTGTACCGCTTTCAAGAGTAACATGGTCACCGACAATAACCAGTGAGGTACGGTCAATAAACGGATGCTGCGTTTTCATATATTCAAGCTCTGAGCCTCTGATAATACCTACCGTCTCATAATCAGCAACACCCTTTGCTTCCATAGCCGCAGGTGCAAGATCAGTCGCCATTACATAATATTCATCACCGGATTTGATAAGCGAATACTCATAATTAGGACCTACGCATATTGCAACATTTGCAGGAAGCGTCCATGTAGTTGTTGTCCAAATAACAAAATATGTTTTTGAAAGATCGGCTCCCATTGCCGTGAGCTTACCTTTATCATCTGTTACATTAAATTTAACATAAATGGAATGGCATGGATCCTCAGCATACTCAATTTCAGCCTCTGCAAGAGCAGTATTACAATCAGGACACCAATAAACAGGCTTTAAACCCTTATAGATATACCCTTTGGATGCCATGGTAGCAAACACCTTAATCTGTTCTTCCTCAAATTCCTTTTGCAAAGTAATATACGGTTTATCCCACTCGGCAATAATACCGAGCCTTTTAAAAGATTCACGCTGCATATTAACATAACCCATAGCTGTGTCGCGGCAAATCTCTCTGAGCTCTAAATCCGTAATATTACTGTCTGCTGTTATGCCTGCTTTCTTTCTCGCTGCCAGCTCTGTAGGAAGACCATGTGTATCCCAGCCGGGTACAAATGGTGACTGAAATCCAGTCATATTCTTATATCTTACGATAAAATCCTTAATCGTCTTATTAAGTGAATGACCGATATGGATATCACCGTTAGCATACGGAGGTCCGTCATGAAGCACAAAAAGAGGCTTGCCCTCATTATGCTTCATAAGCTGCCTGTACTGGTCATTTTCTTCCCAACGTGCAAGAAATTCAGGCTCTCTTGCAGGAAGACCTGCACGCATCGGAAATTCGGTTTTAGGTAAATTAAGTGTTTGATTATAATCCATTATATTTGCTCCTTAAACAAGCAAGGGAAAATGCTGTATTCAATAATCATAATCCCTGCTTCTCAGTTTATTTTTTCTTTTTGAAAAAGCCCTTAAATCTTGTGCTGTCATCCTCATCATCGTCTTCCTCCTCAGGGGGAATTAACGAGATGGTTTCATCCGTTCTTACATGATCCTTGTTGACATTAAAATAGGTTTCAAAAGGCATAGCACTTTCGAATTCAGGCTCATCTTCAATTTCGGGAATAGCATTTAGTCCCTCATCAATAGGTGTGATTTCATCAGCGGTGAATGCATCAAGTGCACTTGAAACCTCTTCCTCCGTGGGCGGCTCTTCAACAGGCTCATGCAGAGGTGAATATGTATCAGCGGACTCAAGCTCATCTATAATTTCATCAACCTCATCTATATCGCCTTCAAATGCTTCTGCTGCTTGTGTCTCTTCTTTATAAGCTGTATCCTCGGCAAATTCCTCAGCATCACTCTCATCACCGGATTCTGCAGAATTCTGAACTTCAGTATCGTCGGCATTCTCCTCTACATACTCCTCTGTATCCTGCTGCAAATCAGTTTCAGATGCTTCCCCTTTATCATCACCGATTACCTCAGCAATATTAGACATCATTTCATTAAGCTCATTCTCAATCTGCTGTATTGCGTCTTCATCGGCAGCACTGTTTTCCGACTGACTGCTCATACTATTCAGTTTATCAAGCTGCGCCTCATAAAGACTTA
This sequence comes from Ruminococcaceae bacterium UBA7080, assembly GCA_002493595.1. Classification (GTDB taxonomy): domain Bacteria; phylum Bacillota; class Clostridia; order Oscillospirales; family Acutalibacteraceae; genus Eubacterium_R. The sequence goes on from DKZG01000006.1 coordinate 65,992, forward strand.
CCAAAGTAGCCTTGAAATCCTTCGACTCCTCTCTGAGCTTTAATACAAGCGTGCTGTGATATTCCTTTTCTTCTTTAGCCTTGCTGACGATTTCGCCTGCCAGCTTTCTTGCCTGAGAAAGTGCATTGCCTGCGACTACCTTCGCACTGCTTATGGCATCATTTGCCTTTTTCTGAGCTTCAAGCACAATTTCATCAGCCGCTTCTGCCTTTTCCTTAGTCAGGCCGGCAACATACTCTCTCGCCTCACCGATGATTTTATCTGCCTTTTCCTTGGCATCAACAACAGTCTGCTGTGCCGAAGCAGCAGAGTCCGCAAGGGACTTATCCGCTTTTTCTTTAGCCTCACGTGTAACCTGCGAAGCCATTTTCTGGGCAGTAATCAGTGCAGTTTTGATAGAATCCTCATCAGCTCTGTATTCCTCTATACGATTGGCAAGCACCTCCATCTTGCGATAAAGTTCCTTGTTTTCATCATAAATCGCCTCATATGATTCTATAATTTCCAGAAGAAGCTCGTTTACTTCATCTCTGTCATAGCCGCCGCTTTCAACGGTAGAAATCTTTTTTTCACGAATTTGATTCGGTGTAATCATATTATATTCTCCTTCGTTTTTAATAAAATGCTTATCATCACATAAACATTCCGTTACTTTCAAGCTCGTCTATCAAATCTCCCATTACATCAACATTGTATGGAGTAATGATATATGTACTGTTTGCCACACGTTTAATCTGACCGTTGCTTGCATATGCAACACCGCTTAAAAAATCAAGCAATCTGCGGGCAATATCCCGATTCGTGCTTTCAAGGTTAAGAACAACAGTCCTTTTCGCATTCAGGTTATCTGCAATAGATGCGGCTTCCTCAAAGCGCTCAGGCTTAACAAGTACCACCTGAAGCTGCGTGGTAGTATGAATATTCACTACCTTATCACTGTCATGACGACGCATGCGCGGGCGCTCCGAAAAACGCTCTTCTCTTTCGCTTCGCTCAGCTGAGCGCTCACGGCGGCTTGTTCTTTCCTTGGGCGGCTCTATACCAAATGTACCGCCTGCGTCATTATCATAAAAATCATCAAAATCATCGTCATCATTGTCTGAAACGATTTCTTTTATTTTGTCAAAAAAGCCCATTTTTCTTCTCCTTTATCCGTATCTGTATAATTAAAAATACGTTCTTGCACCGAATATAGCGGAACCCACACGAACTATATTGGAACCATTTGCAACAGCTGCTTCAAAGTCACCGCTCATACCCATGGATAAAATGTCCATACTTATATTATCTAATTTTTTATCCTTAATGTCAATGAAAGATTGATACATTGTGCTGAAATATTCGTTTATTTCCTTTTCACTTTCACAAATAGGCGGAATTGTCATTAATCCTTTTACTCGAATACCATCCATTTCAGCAAGCTCAAAAAGTAAATCCTCAAGCTGTTCAATATAAACACCGCTTTTGGAGTCTTCTTTGCCGACATTAACCTCAACAAGAATATCACTGAATATACCTCTGTTCACCGAAACCCTGCTTATTTCACGTGCAAGCTTAACCGAGTCTACGGACTCAATCATATCAACCTCGCCGACAATTTGCTTTACCTTGTTCGTCTGCAAATGACCAATCAAATGCTTTTCAACCCCGTTCAGGTGGAGCTTATCCTTTTTTCCGAGATATTCCTGGACTCTGTTTTCACCAATTAAGTCAGCCCCTAAATCCAATACTTTATTAATGTAAACACTTTCAACGGTTTTGGTAACTGCCATCAGTCTTACATCAGCAGGATTTCTGCCGGCTTTAACTGCCGCATCCTCGATTTTTGATTTAATTGCTTTATAATTATCCTCAACAGATTTTAATCTCGCTTCATCAACTATAAACTTTTCCATCGTACAAATCCGTTCCTTTCGTTATAATCTGATCATAAAAGCGAATCGTGTTACTGTTTTCCGAATCATTTTTAAAAACAACATAATCCTTTGTTGTATAAATGATTTCGCCTTCTCTTTTAGCCACTTGATTGGATATAAGAGCATAAACACATTTGTTGCCTTTTTCATCAACATGAATTGCAGATGACGGAACTTTAAAACCGGTATACTCACTGTATCTGATTTCAATATCCTCTAATCGCATGGACGCGATTTGGCTGTTCATATGCGATGAACGAAGAACAAGAACCGTTTCCTCTGCTCCCAAATCAGAGTCTGCACCGCTTACAATCTGACACTCAATTACATCATCGCTTGATTTTAAAGCAACATTAAGCAAATCACCGTTTTTTAAGCCCTTAACCGACCGGGCAGGAACAACACAGCAAAAATACCATTCGTAGCTTGTAATCAGCTTTCCGAAGCAATCCTTTTCAGGTTGCGTATTTTTTGCTTTATCCATATAATCTTTAAGCATTTGCGGGTCAATATCCTTAATTTTTTTATAATCAAACATAGACTCACAACCATCGGTATAAGACGAAAATATACCGGATTCATCAGCCTTTACATAGCCTGTCGGCTTGCACGAATCAATATTTATATTGTTTATCTGTGCCTGCAGGTCTGATTTAATTTGTGAAAAGTCAACACTTTCGCCTATAATGATTTGGCGCCTTGCAAATTTATCATTAAGGTCATCTGCACAATCACTTAGCTTGCCGTAAGAACCGCTGTTAATAATACGCACATATTCATTAGCATCATTCAAAATATCCTTATCAATGCTTGCCACATCCGCTGAAAGTGCTGCAGCCTTGTTTTCAAGTTCAATATAATAATCCAGCTGACTATGCAAATCACGCGAATTCAAATATGTCTTTGCATTATCCTCAGAGGAAAATACCATTGCAACATTGCCGCCAAGCTTTACCTTTTCTCCGCTTTCAACATCGGCAACCGTAACCCCGCCGGCACTGCTTTTAACAATATGCTCATCTCTTACAACAAGTGCCTTTGCTTCAATAGTTTCGTACACAGTAGAAGTAACTGCTGTTATTGTCTCAACATCAACATGCGTTACACTGTAGCATTCATAAAAAATATATCCTGCAATAATCAGCAAAACAAATACAACTGCAATAATATCGCCGCGTATTCTGCCTGAGCCTTTATTCACTTTTCCTTTATCGGAATTCTTCATTTATAAAATCCTCACAATAGCTGATTGCTGTTTTAACGGTTTCATCATAGCCCAAAATATCAGGCTGAAGAATAACTGCATCCTGCCGTCTTTTAAACCAAGTGATTTGCCTTTTTGCATAGTTTCTTGTTTTCTGCTTAAGCCTGTCAAGCGCAGTTTCAAGCGAGCATTCGCCTTTGAAAAAAGGTGCAAGTTCCTTATGCCCGATTGCCTGTGCTGCCGTTTTTCTCTCTCTGCCCAGACACAGCTGAGCCTCCTGCACAAGACCGTGTTTAACCATTTCATCAACTCTTCGGTTTATTCTGTCATACAAAATCTGACGGTTATCATAATGGATCACAAAATAAAGCACATCATAGGGGGAAGAACCACGTCTGGAGTTGATATTCTGCTGCGTTTTGCTAACACCGCTGTAATATAGCTCCAATGCACGAACAACCCTTTTTTTATTATTCTTATGTATATCCTTACAAGCCTCTTTGTCGAGTCTCATAAGCTCATCATAAAGAGAATCTGCATCCCTTTTCATAAGCTTTTCACGAAGCTGATAATCTATTTGTGCATCCTCAAAAATTATGTTATCTACCAGACTGTCGATAAAAAGACCTGTTCCGCCGACAATAACGGGAATTTTCCCGCGGGCGGTTATATCGCTGATTTTCTCTCTTGCAAGTTCACACCAGGCGGCCACAGAAAAGGGTTCGCTGCCGTCAAGAAATTCCACAAGATGGTGAACAGCCTTCAATTTTTCCTCATCGCCGGGACAGGCAGCTGCAACAGGCATGTTTTTATATACCTGCATGGAATCTGCAGAAATGATTTCACCGTTAACAGCCTGTGCAATTTCAATACCCAAAGCTGTTTTTCCTGATGCGGTAGGACCTGCTATCACGATTATTTTATTTTTCATATCACTGCACTCTGCCAAACTGTTTTTCAATATCATACTTTGACATTTTGATAAATACCGGCCTGCCATGCGGGCAAAAACGTATCTGCGGCATGGATAAAAGCTTCTCAACAAAGAGTTCCTGCTCCTGAGGCGTTGTCTTATCTCCTGCTTTCACTGCACCTCGGCAGGATGCTGAATGATAAATCCAATCAATTTTATCAGGTGTTATATCTGTTTTATGCTCGAGAAGCTTCTGCGCAATTTCAATAATCAAATCCTTTACATCACTGTTTCCGACCAGAGACGGAACAGCGCGCACAACGACTGTGCTTTCACCAAAAGGTTCTGTTTCAAAACCGCATTTTTTCAAAAGTACCGCATTTTCAGTCACGGCATCAAACTCATCTTTAGAAAGGCTCACCGCCTCAGGTGATAAAAGCATTTGCACCTCGACCATGTCCTGTGCTTTAAATTGTTCATAATTCATACGCTCGTGAGCTGCATGCTTATCAATAAAGTACAGTTCATTATCTATTTCAACAATTAAATAGGTTTTAAATACCTCGCCAATCAGCCGAAATGAAATATTCTCAGCTTCATCCACCGTGCCAAGCATTGGTTTGTCAGTAGATGTTAATTCGGGAGATGCAGCTAAAATATTTTCAGCTATAATACTGTCTGCGGCCGGCATTTCTGCTTCACATGCTTTATGATTTTCAATTTCATGATTTGAAAAATCCAGTTTAGGTGAGCTTACCTGCCAAAAATCCTCACTGGCTTTAGCTTTAAACGTTTGCTGAACAGGCTTATCATCCTTTTTCCTGAAAAAATCAATTTTAGAGGCATAGGTTTTTTCAGGTAAATCATAAACACGATGCAGGCTGTTTGAAAAATCCGCTTCCTTTATCGAGCGGTCAGAATCGACAGCGGTTTTTACACCATAATAAATCAAATCAAAAACAGGCTTTTCATTAGCAAAGCGAACTTCTATTTTAGCAGGATGGACATTCACATCCACCAAAGATGGAGAAATCGTAATATCAAGTACGCACATCGGAAATCTGCCGGCCATAATTGAATTTTTATAAGCCTGTTCAAGCGCTGCCATGGCAGTCTGTGACTTAATAAGCCTTCCGTTAATAAAGAAAAATTGCATAGCCCTGCTTTTTCTTGATGATGTTGGCTTAGAAACATAGCCTGTTAATTTCATATTTTCATATTCATATTCAACAGGTATAAGTGCATCGCTTACTTCTTTTCCGAATACAGAATATATTGCTGACTTTAACTCTTTATTGCCGGACGTAATAAGAGTTTGCTTTCCATCACGAATAAATCTAAATGAAATTTCGGGATGAGAAATAGCCATTCTGTCAACAATAGAAGCTACGGCATTGCCCTCTGTTACATCTTTTTTTAAAAATTTCATTCTTGCAGGTGTGTTAAAAAAAATATCACGCACAACAATTGTAGTCCCCTTGGGGCATCCTGCCTCATCAAAGGATATCTCTTCACCGCCGGCAATCTCATATCTGGTGCCGAAGCTTTCATGCTCTGCCTTTGTAAGAAGCTCAACCTTGGCTACAGCAGATATAGAGGCCATAGCTTCGCCGCGAAAGCCGAGAGTTGATATTGAATTCAAATCATCTTTATCGGAAATCTTGCTTGTAGCATGAGAAACAAAAACTTTTTTTATTTCATCTCTTTCAATACCGCAGCCATCGTCTGTAATGCGAATATATGTAGAGCCGCCGTTTTTGATTTCAACTGTAATATTTTCAGCTCCGGCATCTACTGCGTTTTCAATCATTTCTTTAACAATTGATGAGGGACGCTCCACTACCTCGCCTGCTGCAATGAGCTGATATATTTCTTTGGGAAGAATATTAATTTTAGGCATCGAAGCACCTCCTCTTTAATCAATCAATTTTAACCTATGAAAGCTCCTGTGCTTTCTTCTTTAAATCATAGAGTGTTTGCATAGCTTCAATAGGCGTAAGCGTATTGACATCAACACTCTTAAGTATTTCCAGTATTTCCTGCCTGCCGCTGGCAGTAAAATTATATTGAATATCGTTTTCCTCTTCCTGTACAATACTGTTTTCGGCTTTAAATTCAATGGGAACAGCATTTGCCTCGAGCTCCTTAAGAATTACTTTGGCACGCTTAACCACACTGTCAGGCACTCCTGCAAGCTTTGCTACCTCAATACCAAAGCTCTGGTCGGCACCGCCAAGCACGATACGGCGAAGAAAGGTTATATCATCACCACGCTTTTTAACAGCGATTGAATAATTCTTTACTCCGTCAATCATACCCTCCATGGCTGTCAGCTCATGATAATGCGTGGCAAACAAAGATTTTGCACCAAGCGTCTTTTTTTTACACACAAATTCAAGCACAGCCCTTGCAATACTCATTCCGTCAAAGGTTGATGTGCCTCTTCCGATTTCGTCCAAAATAATGAGCGAGGATGAGGTAGCATTTTTCAAGATGGAGGATACCTCATTCATCTCCACCATAAAGGTTGACTGACCCGTTGCCAAGTCATCACTGGCACCGACGCGTGTAAATATCGCATCGGTTATACCTATTTTTGCGCTTCTGGCAGGAACAAAAGAACCAACCTGTGCAAGCAGAGTGATAAGAGCAATTTGTCGCATATATGTAGATTTACCTGCCATATTAGGACCGGTAATAATAGCACACCTGTTTTCTTCCTTATCCAGTATTGTGTCATTTGGAACAAACGGTGCACCATCCAACAGTGCCTCCACTACCGGATGGCGTCCATCCTTGATATCAATCACACCATCATTGGAAATAACAGGACAAACATAGTTATTATTAACAGCAACCTGTGCAAGGGAAGCCAGAACATCGAGCATTGCAAGACTCTTTGCTGTTTGCTGAAGCCTTTGAATCTCACCTGCAACCGTATTTCTGACAGCTGAAAAAACCTCATATTCCAATGCAACACTGCGATCCTTTGCCCCTATAATTCTACCTTCAAGCTCTTTTAACTCCTGCGTAATAAAACGTTCGCAGTTGGTGAGCGTCTGCTTTCTTATATAAGTTTCAGGCACCATGTCCTTATAAGCATTGGAAACCTCAATATAATAGCCGAATACGCGGTTATATCCCACCTTCAGCTTGGGTATGCCTGTAAGCTCTCTCTGTTCATTTTCAATTGAAGCGATTATGCCTGCACCATCCGTCATAATAGACTTAAGTGCATCAACCTCTTCATTATAACCTGCTTTAATCAAATTGCCTTCACGCACAGAGAATGGCGGTTCATCCACAATTGCATGATCGATAAGTTCTCTTACATCCTCAAGAAGGTCAATATGACTATAAATATCATTGAGCAGCACAGATGAGGATTTGCAAAGTATATCCTTAATTTCGGGAAGCTTTTCAATTGTAAGCTGAAGCGATTTGAGTTCTTTAGCATTTGCAGTCCCATATACAATACGTGTCATAAGACGCTCAATATCATTAATACCTGTCAGTGACTCACGCACGGCATCGCGAATGATAGGACTGTCTGCCAGCTCGCTTACTGCATTCTGTCTTTTAACAATCTTAGATATGGACATCAGCGGACGTTCAATCCACGATTTAATCATTCGCTTACCCATAGCTGTTTTTGTTTTATCCACAACCCAAAGCAAGGAATGCTTTTTTTCACCCGTCATCATAGATTTTGTTAGCTCAAGATTTCTTCTTGCGCTTATATCCAGGCTCATATACTGGTCCTCATCATAAAAATCAATCTCTGACGGAACCTCTATTTCATTTTTCTTTTGCGTTTCTTTAAGATAATCAATAACCGCACCCAGCGCACACACAGCCGACTTGCTGTGGCCAATTCCCAAAGAAGATATCTCGTCCTTTTTAAGCGTCTCAATAATAAGTGATGTGGCACTGTCAAAATCGAAACGGTCATCCTCAAGAATTTCAACACCCGCATTGAGCTTTTTTGCAAAATTCTCAAGCTGGTTATAATCAAGGGTTTTTGAATTAATAATCAATTCCTTGGGAGAATATGTTGACAGCTGATTAACAAGCTTGTTTTCAATATCATCTCCGTCAAGAACCGTTATGTGGAATTCACCCGTTGATACATCGGCAAAACATATGCCTAAATCCTTTTCACCTGTAAAAACGGAGCACAAATAGTTATTAACACCGTCTTCAAGCATATTACTTTCAATAACAGTACCGGGAGTTATGACTCTTATGACATCTCTTTTGACCAGACCTTTAACCTTTGACGGGTCCTCCATCTGCTCACAGATAGCAACCTTATACCCTCTTGAAACAAGCTTGGCAATATAACTGTCAGCACTGTGAAAGGGTACACCGCACATAGGGGCACGCTCTTCCTGACCGCAGTCCCTGCCTGTAAGAACCAAATCAAGCTCCTGCGAAGCAGTCTTAGCATCCTCAAAAAACATCTCATAAAAGTCACCCAGACGGAAGAAGAGAATGGCATCTCCGTATTGAGCTTTTATCTGAAAATACTGCACCATCATAGGTGACAGCTTAGTATTTTTATTTTCCATTTCCTCTCCCTCTCTCCAAGTGACAATCAAATTCAGTGTCAGGCAATATAAAACAGCCTTACTAAAAACAATTTAATAAAATAGATTAATGGCAGCCGCCGCAGGTACAGCAGTCATGTGTACAATTTTCCTGTGGCAATTCGCATGTTTCAGCATCCTGACCATCAAAGAAAAGACCGATCATACCACTGATATACTGAGCCATTTGCTCCATCTCTGAGGCTGCAGCTGAATATTTCTGCATATTTTCGCCTTCCATAATCTCTGCATAAAGCTTCTGATACTCTTCCTGGAGCTCTGCAATTCTATCCTGTGATGCCTCTTCACCCTTTTCATTCTCCTGCTGATATTTGAGTGAAAGCAGCTGCATCTCCTGCATCTGCTGCTGAAGCTTTTCATCACCGTCATTTGCCTTTGCAGCAGCCTGAAGCGCAATAAAGCGCTCATCCTTCTGAATTTCCTTGCCTAACTCTCTGAGTGCTGATTCAATACTCATAATTTTTTCTCCTTTACAATTTCTCCCCTCATTACAAATGTAAGAGGTTCGATTACTCTGATACTCTGGAAGGTTCCGATAAGATTCTCGTCCCCCTCAAATTCTATAATCAAGTTGCCGTCATTTCTTGCCGCAACATAATTATCACCAAGCTTGCCCTTGCCGTAAACATAGCATTTATACACCTTGTCTTTGTGAAGAGCCATTTGAGATGCACTGATTTTTTCCTGCAAATCCGTCAGCTGCTTAAACCATTTTGATTTTTCCTCTGCCGGTATAGGGTCGTCCATTTCAGCAGCAGGTGTACCCTTTCTGGGTGAATAAATGAATGTAAAAAGTGAGGTCGCCTTAACCGCTTCAACAAGCGAAAGGGTTTCTTTAAAATCATCATAGGTTTCACCCGGAAAGCCCACGATAATATCGCTGGTAATGGACAGCTCATCACCCATCAGCTTTTTAGCATAGGTGATAAGTTCTAAATACTGTTCGCGGGTATAATGCCGGTTCATTGCCCTAAGCACTCTGTTGCTGCCGCTTTGAAACGGAAGGTGAAGATGCTGGGCAACCTTGTCACAGGAAGCCATAGTCTCTATAAGCTCTTTTGTGCAGTCCTTTGGATGGCTTGTCATAAAACGAATTCTGAAATCACCGTCAAGACTGCTCAGTTCTCTCAGAAGCTCTGCAAAAGATACACATGGCATTAAATCCTTGCCGTAGGAATTTACATTCTGCCCAAGAAGCGTAATCTCTTTATATCCTTGCGCAACAAGTTCTTTGAACTCGTTTATAACATCTGCCTTTTCTCTGCTGCGCTCTCTGCCTCTGACATACGGCACAATACAATAGGAACAAAAATTATTGCAGCCGTACATAATCGGCAGCCATGCCTTTGCATCATCATCGCGCTTAACCGGTATACCCTCGGCGATAGCGCCGTCCATATCGGGAATCTCAAAAATCCTCTTGCGACCGGTCAGGGTTCTGTATAAAAGCTCCGGTAAACAGTGAATAACATGTGTGCCAAAGACCAAATCAACAAAAGGATATGACATTTTTATTTTCTGCGCAATATGGCTCTGCTGCATCATACAGCCGCACAGTGCTATAATCACATCCGTATTTTCACGCTTATAGCTTTTGAGCATTCCCACATTTCCGAAAACCCGATCCTCAGCATGTTCCCTTACGGCACAGGTGTTAAAAATAATCAGCTTTGCCTCCAGGCGGTTATCCGTAAAATCATAACCCATGACTTCCAGCATACCTTTAATTTTCTCACTGTCTGCAACATTCTGCTGGCAACCGTAGGTAACAACACAAGCCTTTGGCTTTTCGTCATATTTAACAGATATTACAGAAGCTACACGCTGCGAAAACTGTTTTTGCTTTTCAAGCTCCTCATTGCTCACGACTGCAGTTTTTCTTGTGCTGGCACCCATCTGTCCACCTCCGGCTATACTTACTCATTATACGGAGAATATTATAACAAAATACAAATTTATAATCAATATATAAATATAAATAAAATAATAATTTTATTTAGTTATTAAATGAATATAATAGAATGGAAATATTTGATTTTTTATAAGATAAATGATAATATTATGTCATTAAGTAAAAAGGTGATTATATGTTAGATAAAAGAGGTGCAGGTGTATTGCTGCACATAAGCTCTATGCCGTCAAATTACGGCATAGGCGTATTTGATAATAATGTTATTGAATTTATTGACAAAATTGCAGAAATGGGATTTACCTACTGGCAGGTGCTCCCCTTCAATCCTTTGGATGGAGCAAACTCTCCATATTGCTCACCGTCCGCCTTTGCAGGAAACTATCTTTTTATAGACCCTGCCGGACTGAGGGATATGGGACTGATAAGCGACGATGATGTTGCTCAAAACATTTATACCGGCTCGCCGTATACCGCCGATTATGAATTCGCAGCAGAAAAAAGGCTAATAGCTTTAAAAAAAGCTTTTTTTAATATTAATGACGAAATTGCAAAAGAGATAAAAGCCTTTGAGCTTAATAATCCGTGGCTGACTGACTACAGCATTTTTATGGCTGTTAAAGAAACGGAGGGTATGAAACCATGGTGGCAGTGGAGTAAGAAGCATGCTCACTACTTTACTTGTATCCGGGATATATATTCCTATGAGAAAGAGGCTGCATTTTGGAAATTTGTTCAATACATTTTCTTTAAGCAATGGTTTAAAGTAAAAGAATATGCCAACAGCAAGGGCATAGCTGTTATAGGTGATATGCCTATATATGTTGCAATGGACAGCGTTGATGTATGGTCAAATCTGCCCATGTTTCTCATTGACGAAAAAACACTTAAAAGCGAAAAGGTTGCCGGTGTTCCTCCGGACTATTTCAGTAAAAACGGCCAGCTCTGGGGTAATCCAATATATGACTGGAAAGCAATGGAAAAGGATGGCTTTTCCTGGTGGATTTCACGTCTTGCAAATGCCCTGAAAACTTATGATGCCGTAAGAATTGATCATTTTCGAGCCTTTGCTTCTTATTGGCAGGTACCTGCCGACTCCGACACGGCAAAAACAGGCGAATGGGTTGACGGGGCGAAAATGAAGCTGTTTGACAAGGTATTCGAAATATTCCCGAACGCTCCGATTATAGCCGAGGATTTAGGTGTTTTCGGCGAGGATGTAGTTCAGTTGCTTGAGGATACGGGATTTCCCGGTATGAAGGTAGTTCAGTTTGGATTTGACCCGCATTCGGACTCCTCTCATCTGCCGCATAACGCTGTGCCAAACAGCATAAACTATATAGGCACACATGATAACAATACTCTGCTCGGGTGGCTCTGGGAAGCAAATGAGGACGAGCGCCGTTTTGCGCTTGAATACTCGGGCTTTAACGGTGACAACTGGGGTGAAGGCGGTTATAACAGCCAATCGTGCCGCAGGATTATTGAAACTGTATGGAAAAGTGCATCAAATGTTGCAATTATAGCACTTCAGGATATGTGTGGCTTTGGCTCTGACGCAAGAATGAATATACCCGGAGTACCGGAAAAAAACTGGCGTTTTCGCACAACCATGGATACAATATCAAATATCGACGCCGATTATTTCAAAAAAATTAATTCTCTTTACAGAAGAATGTATCCCTCTCTGAGAATAAAATAACAAGAGATATAAAAAAATACATAAGGCAGACGCCTTATGTATTTTTTTGCGCAATTACATAAGAAAAGGCAACATATTTTCACAATTCCTCATTACTGCACCTTAGACTTTATCTGTGCCTTTTGTTTTTGAACAGTATGTTAGGCATATCCCCAAGTCAGCAATTCCCATTCTCCCCCATCTGTTCTGGCAAGATACCAACACCAACCGTCATACATGGAATTCGGATTAAATCCCTCTGATCTTGACGAACCCGCACTTTTAAAAGAGGATTCAAAGACAACACATTGCGTATATTGTTTTTCTGATAAAGATTTACAATAATCAAGCTGACCCGACGATTCTCTGTCGCCGCAGTAAGAAATGCTGTATACCGTGCTGACACTATTCCAAGTTTTAATTTCGTTAAATATTATATTTGCAGCAGCCTCTAAATCCTGATAAGTAAACACCTCGGATTCTCCCAAATCAATTTTTGTATTTGCCATACGGTTTGAACAGCCGCTAAAAGCAAAAACAATCAACAGCAATAGTATTGAATATTTGATACATTTCATATTTATCCCTCCAAAAAAAACATTATCATACTTTGCCAAAGTTTACAATGAATGTTGCGTGGAATTTATCTACGCAAAGCGGAATCGGTTATTCATAGCTTCATAGGATTGAATCCAAGCAAAAAAGAAGGGATTTGAACGGTATTTAAAAAATTTTTCTTGCAGAACTGTCCTGCACCTGAAATGAATGCATTTTGCAGAGAGGAAAACAAAAATTAAGACAAACTGCCTCTTGTTGAGCATTTTTAACAAAGTATATCTCAAAATGCATCATTGGGAAACTTACTTTCTGTTCAGCTTCAAGAAACAGACAGTAAAAAAGTAGGCTTACGCCTACTTTTTTATTCGTTATCTTCTGTTGTTTCAGGTGTCCTGCAGCATGTGCATCCGTTATTATTATCTCGGTCCAGCGGGAAAAACTCATCAACGGGAAAATCTATTGATTGGAAGGTTTCACAAGGATTTGAGGTATTACAGTTGCACTCTCTGTCCGGAACACAATAATCATAAGCAGGAATAAGAATTTGCGTATCTCTTTCCATCTGAACAATAGAGAATAAACCCAAAGTTACAAGAATTGCCTTTGAAGCTCCGCATGAAGGCATTGTATCTTCAACTGAATTGAGTATGGACTGCGGGAATGATGAACAAATCGGAACGCAGCAGTCGCAGCAATCGCAAATATCAGTTGCAAGTATAACAGGATCCACGGCCTGAACCTTTGCAACAGGATTTGTATACTGCGGGGCTACCGGGCAATCCAAAGCCTCACTGCACGGATTGGAAACGAACACCTTCACATCTCCGTCACTGCCATAGAGAATACATTTTTTATTGAAATGTGCAAAACCGATTGCTACCTGCGGTGTTGTGCAGGGTGCAGCATAAGTATCGAAGCAGAGTTTAAAATAAAAGGTAATATCAACGCTGTAAAAGCCTCTGTTAAACGGTACCTCTTCAACATCAATGCTAACCTCTTCAATACAGCAATCACGTGTTTTTACCGTTACAGCCTCATCAATCAGACGCTGGCTGCGAGAAAAAAATGTAACCCTTAAATTTTCCAGGCAGTCCTTGCTTACACAGCTGTCAAAAATACGTTTCGTATCAATGCACACTGCCTCATTTATTCGTCTTTCACCTGTGTCTAAAATAGGATTGTCAGACATAACAAAACTCCTTCATAAAATATTGAAATGGGGTAACAAATGTACACCTAACTTCAGTATCATTCTATGAAAGAGTTATTTTAATGTTCTTAAAATTTTAAAAAAATCATTATTTTATAAAACAAAGCTTAAGAGCCTTGTGTTCAACCCTGAAATTAACCTCGTTATAATCAAAGTTTTCACCGTCACAATTTCCGAGAAGCTGCTTTCCGTCAACGGACCAGATACGCCCGCTTGTTATGTAGCCTGTATCCAGCTTTTTTATCTCATCAACTCTGCCTGCACTGTATTTAGGAATAAGCGGTGGCGCTTCTGCCAGCTTAAGCGGATGGCACAGAGCATAATCCAGAAGTCCGTCATCAAGCACTGAATTCGGAGCAGGGCAAAATCCACCACCATAGTAGCTGGCATTGCAAATTGCAAAAAGGGTGTAATCAAGAGGCTCTTTATGAATTTTGTATGCATTGCCATCCTTATCCAAGCAATTCAAATCAACATTCAGTTTATAATCAAGTGAACTGCAAAGAACAGGAAGAATTGCAAGATTATATGCCTGATGACCAAGAGCAGGAACTTTGCCGGCTATTTTTCTGCCCAGAGTTTCAACCTTCGTATCAAGACCATAGCTCATTACATTAATACATTTTTCACCGTTATAATCTATTAAGTCAATCGGTTTGATATCATACCTTATCTTACCGCTGTAAAAGCCGAAGGCCTTGATAACATTCTCAACATTTATTTTTTTGGTACCATAAATTTTTTTTGCAAAATCATTACCGGTACCAAGCGGCAAAATCATCATAGGTGTATTTGTATGTGCAAGTCCGTTTGCTATTTCGTGGACCGTTCCGTCACCGCCGCAGGAAACAATCACGCAGTTACTGCCGTATTCATCAGAATAGCGCTGTGCTATATCTTTCGCATCCCCTGTACATTTTGTTTCCTCAATAACCATATCATCCTCAAGCATGCGGAATGTAGACTTAATTCTGGAAAAAATCTTATGCTTATCGTCATGTCCTGCAATAGGATTAATTACAAATATGTACTTCACTTTCAATTCTCCTCTTATTAAAAGCTTTTAAATAACTCTTGCTCCGCCAACCGGCCTTATAATCAAAATATGGCAGGAACCCTCGCCAAACACAGCGTCCATTGCTTTTTTATAGTCATCCACAAAATCATTTGGAACAAAGGCCTGTATTGTTCCGGCGAATCCGCCGCCGTGCACTCTCCAAGCACCTTTATCCTGCAGCAGTTGCTGACTCAAACACAGTGCAAGAGAAAGCTTTTGCTCAGTAGGATTTTTGGAAGTAAACACATTTTGATTATACATATATGATGAAAATCCGGATGAAGTGATTATTTCCTTAAAAGCTTCAAAGTCATTATTTTCAAGAGCTTTGACTGCCTTTTCGACCCTGTCATTTTCGTTATAAAAATGAACGGCACGAAGAATAGCACGATCATTCACCTTACCTGTAAGCTCACCTACACGACTGAAAAACTCTTCCTTAGGAATTTCCCTAAGAACACTTTTGCCGAAGCAGACCGCTGCTGCCTCCATCTCAGAACGCACTGCAGCGTAATCATCTGTCAAATCACTGTGATTGCCATGCGTATCAACAATGCAAAGGCTGTAACCTGATTTTGCAAAATCGTAATCAATTTTCTTAATAACAGGATTTTTTGTACTTTCAAAATCTATGGTAACAAATGTACCTACGGATGAAGCCATTTGGTCAAGTAACCCGGACGGTTTTCCGAAAAATACATTTTCACTGTACTGAGCAGATTTTGCTATCGTCACAGCATCTACCGTACCATCGTTATAAAGATATGAAATAATATTGCCTATCAGCACCTCAAAAGCAGCTGACGAGGACAGACCTGAGCCGCCCATAACATCGCTTGTTGTACAGGCATCAAAACCGCCGATACAAAAGCCTTCGTTTTTGAGACCGGCTGCAACACCCTTAATCATAGATGCTGATTTACCATATTCATTTTGCCGTGGTGTTAAATCTGTCAGATCAACCGTATTAACACCATGCCCTTCTGATTTTTCATTTATAACATCATTATCATTTTTAGCAGCAACTGCAATTGCATCAAGATTTATGGATGCTGCAAGCACTTTACCATTGTTATGATCGGTATGATTGCCGCAGATCTCAGTTCTTCCCGGCGCACTCAGCACCATTACATCTCTGCTGTCGCCAAACATTTCAATGAATTTTTTCACTGTTCTTATGTATCTCGGCTTTTGCTGCTCAACAGCCAAATCCGTAACATAAAGTTTTTTCAGATTGGTATCTGCCAATCCGCTTTCCAACATTTTTATAAGCTCACTCGGTTTCATAATTAAATCTCCTTATAAAACAATTTTATACTTTTCTTTTTGAGAATAAATCAGAAGGGTCTGGTTCATCTGCTTTGATTTAATTCCGTAAAAAATATTAAAGGTAATTACGGATATACCGGTAAAGGCCACAATGATCATTAACAGTACTATAAACTGCACTGAAAACGGATTATATATTGCCGAACCGATTTTTGTGTAAATATACATTCTCGGCGCAAATCCCAAAAGGCTCAGGCAAGTATAATAAATAAAATCATATCTCATTGATCCATAATACTTTGATACCATGCCCAAAGGAATAGAGGGTACCAGTCTGGATACAAAAAGCACATATGGATTGCCGGTTCCCTTAAATTGTATCCAGTCTCTGACAAAATGAAGCTGTTTAATACCCAAAATCATACCGGTCCAGCCTCCTCCTATAAATCTTCCCTCTTGATACTTAACAGTAAAGAAAAACGCATTAAACACCAGATTAATGATAATTGCCTGAGACATAGGAAAGACTATACCTGAAATAACACAAAGAAAACCGATTGGTATAGGAAGCTGACACTTTGCTATATAAAGAGCAAATATACAAATTATAATTTCAGTATACGAGTCAAGCTGAACAATAGCATCATCTATCTGTCTAAGCCAGCTGATAAGCGTATCAAATCTGACCTCAAGCCGTGCATGATTATATAAAACAATGGATAGAAAAATCAATAATCCTGCCATAACAAGCATAATTATGCCTGATATTAAATTTGTCTGATGGCGTTTTTGCTGTCTCACAAAGTCATCTCCGAATTACATTATAAGTTTTCAAAATAATTGCCTAAAAATTCAAATTCCGGCAATTCATCATAAAGGGCACACATTAAATCAAGTGTGCTTTCATCTCTTACACTTCCCATAACGTCGGCATAAAAATGGTAGTTAAAATCTTGATTTTCTATCGGTCTGGACTCTAACTTCGTAAGACTCAGCCCGGCCATGGAAAACCTACCCAATACTCTGTACAAAGAACCTGTTGTATGAGGTGCTGAAAAAATAAGAGATATTTTATCAGCATTATTACATATAACAAGCTTTTTTGAAATCACAATAAATCTTGTTCTGTTATTATTATTATTCTGAACATTTCGTTTTAAAATCTTTAATCCGTATTTTTTTGCTGCAAGCTGTGAGCAAATAACACCTATATTATTTTTTTCACTCTCTGCGACAAATTTCGCTGCTGCTGCAGTATTAGAAAAGTTAATACCCGTAAAATCAAAATTCTTTAAAAAATTATTGCACTGTGAAAGTGCCTGAGGATGAGAATAAACATCTGTTATCTGCTCATATTTTGTGCTGCCCTTTGCACAAAGACAATGCTCAATCTTTAAATCATAAGCCCCTACAACATAAAACCTGTATTTCATAATAAGGTCATAGGACTCATGAACAGAGCCGGCTGTTGAATTCTCAACAGGTATCACTCCAAAGCGTGCATCTCCCCTGTTGACAGCCTCAAATACATCTTCAAACTGGCTGTAAAACTGCACGGGTGAATTGGGAAAGAGCTTATTGGCAGTTACACCGCTGTATGCACCCTCAACCCCCTGACAGGCAACCGGGCTGTTATCTGCAGTAAGAACCCCGTCTGACAGGGCATGATGTATCGTCTCGCGCAGTTCTTTTCCTCCGCCTATAATCTTATGCTGCAAAGCGCGTGATGCATCCATTGTGGCTGAAAAGACGGTTTTGATCGTATCGCCTTGCTCACCGCATTTTTTGGCTACATTATCCAGTATTTCCTGCTCACGCTGTGCATTTAACACCGGCAAACCGTTTTCCACTTTATATTTTGCCACCTGCTGAGAGATACCCATTCGTTTCATTAAAAGAGGTATAAGCTGTTCATCAATTTTGTCAATTTCTTTTCTGAGGTCAAGTAAATCCATTATTAATAAATATCCTTTTATATTGCTGAATAATTACATCATGATATCAAGAAGACCAAATGCAACCGCTGCTTCTATTACCGGTACTGCACGTGCAACAATACACGGGTCATGACGCCCCTTGATAATCAGTGTCTCCTCCTCCATTTTCTGAAGATTTACACTTTTCTGAGGCTTAGAAATAGATGGAGTCGGCTTAATCACAACATTAAGCACAAGCGGTGCCCCACTGGTCATTCCGCCCAAAACACCACCATTATGATTTGTTTTAAGTGCAACCCTGCCATTCTTTATGCAATATGCATCATTTGCCTGTGAGCCTGTCATATTTGCAAAATCAAAGCCTGCGCCGAATTCAACACCCTTAACAGCCGGCACACCGAATAGAATGGAAGCCAAATGCCCTTCAACAGTTGAAAACATATTTGCACCTATGCCGACCGGAAGTCCCACTGCTGCACATTCAATAATACCGCCAACGCTGTCCTGTTCAAGTCTTGCACATTCAATAACAGTCCTCATCTTTTCCTGAGCTGAAGCAGATATGGTTGAAAACGGCTCAGACGACAGCTTTTCAAGAAGAGCTTTGCTAATATTATTTTTATCAAAAACAGCATCACATACATTACCGATTTTTGCAATATGCGCCCCTATGGTTATTCCCTTGGTTTTTAGTATTTGCTTTGCAACAGCCCCTGCAAATACGAGTGGTGCTGTCAGCCTGCCGCTGAAATGACCGCCGCCGCGTATATCGTTTTTGCCGTTATATTTTACATACGCAGGATAATCGCTGTGCGACGGACGGGGAACAGTCATTAAATCTTTATAATCCCCGCTTTTTGTGTTTGTATTTTCAATAATCATTGCAAGAGGTGCACCCGTTGTAACATAATCAAGTACACCGGAAAGGATATGCGGCTCATCCTTCTCAAGTCTGGGTGTTGAAGATTTATCCCGGCCCGGAGCCCGTCTCGCCATATCTTTATAGATTTCATCCATATTAAGCATTATACCTGACGGCAGACCGTCAATCACGCAGCCAATCGCTTCGCCGTGGCTTTCGCCGAATATAGAAAGCTTTATGTTTTTTCCGAATTCAGAGGACATCAGCCATCCCTCCTATATTGTTATAGTCTTCAAAAAATGACGGATACGATTTATTAATACTCTCGGCATCGTCAATCACGGTTTCACCATCAAGAAACAGTGCAGCTATGGCAAATGACATAACAATTCTGTGATCATTATAACCTTTTAGCTTCGCCGGATGAAGTGGTTTTGCCCCGTTAATGATCATGCCATCATCCGTTTGCGTTACATCTGCACCGATAAGCCTGAGATTGTCAACCACACTCTTAATTCTGTCTGATTCTTTAAATCTTAATCTCTCAGCACCTTTTATTATCGTGCGTCCCTGCGCAAAAGCAGCAACAACTGCAATAATCGGTACTAAATCCGGAATATTCACCGCGTCTATTACTGTACCTTTTAGGCTGGTCTTTACACATCTTACACTGCTGCCGTTAATCTTTGGAGATGCACCAAAGGCAGTTAGCACGTCTATTATATTTTTATCACCCTGTGTGGTATGCAAATCAAGACCGTTTACGGTAACATCACCACCGATGGCACCTGCCGCCAGGAAAAACGCTGCGTGTGACCAATCCCCTTCAACCGTATAGTTTATTTTATTAAATGACTGGCCGCCATGGATAAGATAACCGAAATCGGTTTCTTTTATTTCAACACCATAATCACTCATAACCTTTATGGTCATATCAACATAAGGTTTAGACTGAAGCGGCGTTTTAAGGATAACCGCACTGTCACCATCCAAATTTGCAAGTGCCAGCAAAAGGCCTGTAATATACTGACTGCTGACATCCGCATTCACGTCATAGCTTCCGTTTTTAAGCTTTCCGCTTATTTTGAAGGGCAGATACCCATTGCTTTCTACCTGAACATTATGCTTAGGCAGCAAATCGGAATACTCACCAACCGTTCTGGTAAGCAAGCTGCCCTCACCGACAAAAGTTACATTCCTGCCAAGCGATGCCGCAACCGGTATCATAAATCTCATAGTTGAGCCGCTTTCAATACAGTTAAGCGTATCATCATTATCTTTAAGTGACTGAATAACACCTAAAGTCGCCTGCATATCTTTTGAATCTATTATCGGCTCAACACTGCCTTCTCCTGCAAGAAATGAGCAAATAAGTGCTCTGTGAGCCGCTGATTTTGACGGAGGAATAAAAACCTCCCCTTTAGGTATTGAGTGATTCATTTTAACAATACTCATATTGTATTTTTATACTCCGAAAAATTTTTCTATCTCTGTATTCTCAACAGGCTTAATATAGCTGTCACCGATACTTTTAAGCATTACAAGCTTTATTCCGCTGCCTGTTCTTTTTTTGTCAGCATGCATAGCCGCAACAATCTCGGCCATGCTATGTGAATCAAACGTTTTTAGATTATACCGTTCAAGCATTTTGATTATTTGATCGGTTGTACCGGGCTGAGTAATGCCGTTATTCTCACCGGCCCGGGAAATCATAACCATTCCAATTCCCACAGCCTCGCCGTGGCTTATATGTTCAAAATTCCAAAGCTTTTCAATAGCATGCCCACAAGTATGACCAAAATTGAGCAATGCTCTCTCGCCATGCTCTTTTTCGTCATTTTCAACCACCTGACGCTTAATGTCAACGCATTCAAAAATCATATCCTCTATAAAGCTGCGTGCATCATCGTCAATTAATCTTTCAAACAATGCTTTTGATTTAATACAGCCATATTTTATTACTTCGCCCATTCCGTCAGCAAAAAAGTGCTCACTGAGCGTATCAAGAACTGCAGGATCTATTATAACTAAGCTCGGCTGATGAAAAGCGCCGCAAAGATTCTTCCCCTGAGGGAGATCAACAGCTGTTTTGCCTCCCACCGAAGAGTCAACCTGTGAAAGAAGTGTTGTAGGTATCTGAACATACTGAATACCCCTCAGATATATTGCGGCTGCAAACCCTGCCATATCACCGCATACACCACCGCCGAGCGCCACTGCCCCATCTTCTCTTGTGAGGCCGCTTTCAGCCATAAATTCAACTATTTCAACAACAGTATCTGTTTTTTTTGATACTTCGCCGGCATTAAAAACGTATGTAAAAACCTCATAGCCCTGCTCTTTGAGGCTGCACTCAGTTCTCTTCCCGTAAAGTTTATATACATTGGTATCACTGATTAAAGCTATTTTTTTTCCTTTAAGCACATTGCTTATCAGCTCACCTGCTTTATCAAGCAAGCCGTTTTCAATAAAAATATCATATCCGCCATTCACATGAACTGTCATTTTTTTCATTAACCGATTTCCTCCTTGATCCGATTCCCCTTTTCCATTAAATCATGCAGTGATTGTGCATCCTCATTCACAATACTGTATTTAAATTTCATAAGATTGGATACAAGGTCATCAATCTCTCTTACAAGGGCATCCTTATTATCAATAAAAAGTTCAGTCCACATATCAGCATTTATTCTGGCTACCCTGCTGACATCCCGATAACTGCCTGCCGAATAGCCTGCATGCTGAGGAGCGAGAGGAGAAAGTACATATGAGCATGCTAAAACATGTGCAATTTGTGAAGTAAATGCAATCATTTCATCGTGATGTTCAGGTGTTGTTACTACAGTTCTGGCAAATCCCATTTCCTGAGCAAGACCCACAAGTGCATCCGTTTTATTTCTCGGTGTGTTATCATAAGGTGTGCATATAAAAGATGCATGATCAAAAAGTGTCGCAAGCGAGTTATCATAACCGCTTACTTCACGACCGGCCATAGGATGCGCACCTATAAAATAAAAATTAAAATTTTCATTTTCCAGATTGCGGCAAATCTTAGTTTTAATACCACAGGAATCCGTTACAATACTGTCTCTCTTAAATAAATGCTTATGCTTAATGATAAAAGGAACAATTGCTTCAGGATAAAAATTTATAATGGTTATATCTGCCTGAGGAATGAGCTCTTCAAGATTCCCTGTTTTATCAATCACACCGTCCAATAATGCGCGTGCCGAAACAGTTTCCGTTCTGTTCCATCCCAAAACAGTATGTACTGTATTTTTCTTCAAAGCTTTTGCTAAACTTGCGCCTATGAGTCCAAGTCCGACTATTAAAACATTCATTAAACACACCTACATAAATAAATAGTTACATTTATAATAATATATAACTTATAATAAGTCAAACAATAATAGCGTTAAATCGATTTATTTTATTTTTTCGTTATTTTTTATAAAAATAAAGGCTGCGGTTCAAAACCACAGCCTTCTTTGATTATTTAGTTAAAATAGCGTTCACCGTTGTCAGTTTCATCGCCATAACCGTAATCAGGACCATCTCCCAAGTCAACACTTGTTGTGATTACATCACTCGGAGGGAGTTCATAATTACGTATTTCCAATTTAGGTTCTTCATAAAACTTTTTCATAATTACTTCCTCCTTCTCAATTAAGCATTAGCACTGATATCGTTTGTATTACCTAATACAGGTCTTGAATACAGTGTTGAGATATTTCCTTTTGAATCCTTGATGATAATATAACCAACATACTTGAATGCGCCGATTGTCGGAGCTGTAACATTAACTACAAACTGATCACCGCAAGTATATTCATAGGACTTCATACGAGCTATTCCGTCTAAACCAACATTTTCAACTGTCATATCGGCAGCCTGATTTGAAGTGAAGAGGAAACCTGCCTCAGCTACTGTATAACCCTCCGGAACAGCAAATGAACCAATCATTGAGAACTTCGTAAACTTGTTATTTTCATCATAAACAGGAACGACATTCTCTAGGACTGAAACTGACGGCGGAGTGGGAATAACTGTTTGACCTGTAGCACTAAGTGTAGGCTTAATCTGATTACCCTGACCATCAAGAATAATAAACATTTCGCCATCGCTTACATACTGGTTATAAAGATCTCTCGTTAAGGAAATAATATCCAAATTCTGACAAGCATAGAATGAATACTCAGGACCATACGAAAGTACTGCATATATATCACTCTCATCTGTCTGTTCATAGACATAAACCCAGCAGAATACATCATCAGCTGTAAGAGTAACTTTCTGATTATACTCATATGTGTCTGAGGAGATAGCCGCACCGGACCAGAATGAATCAGCCGAATCGTAGTGTGAAATAGTGAAAGTATCCTTAGTCTTTACTTCATAATTTGCTACAATGGTCATATTTGATGTTACATTAACTGTATCGCCTGCTTTATAGCCATCCTGATAACCTGCAAATCTGTAGAAAGCATAATCAGGTGCTTTAGGAATTTCAACACTGCCTGTTGTTGTATACTTAACATCAAATATTTTGCCGGTATTTGTTGTGAATTTAACTATATATCCTGCATCGGCATTATCTGCTGCAACAGCGTCAAGATAAGTATCGCCCTTAACAATAATATTGATTGTTTTTGCAGTACACATATACTTAACCTGTGTGCGTATATTGTCTCTTGAAGGAGCTACATAGCTGTATGACCAATCAGACGTCTTGGCATCTGCACCTGCTTCAGCCTCTGAAGCATTCATTGTTACATTGCCCATGCTGTCCACAACAATTGAAGTACCATATTCTGCGGTACCGATTTCAACTTCGTTGAGATAAATCTTGTAAACAGACTTTGTAAGATTGTTAAGAACAGCTTCAATTGCTTTATCGAGCTCAGCCTGTGTGCCTACAGTAAGAGCCACAACGCTCTTGCCGGCAACGCGCATGGTCTGCGTATACTCGAAATCAAGACCTGACATATCATAAACATCAACATCTTTACCGAATTTAGCCTGTTCAATAGCATCTGCTACTGAATTATCCTTAATTTCAGCAGGAGTAAGACCATCCTTAAGTGCAATCAGTTTTGCTGTTTCAGCATTGATTGAAGCCTGAGCATCACCCATAAGTGCCGCCCTGTCAGCTTCCGGCATATCGAAATATGTCATTGCTGCAATCTCTTCATTAAGCGCATTTAAAGTTGAAACAGAGAATGTCTTGTCAGTAAGTGCACCGAGAAGTGAAGCAACTGCATTATTGTAAGCTGTGAAATCAGCCTTGTTTAATTTACTGTCATAATTAGCAGTATAAACGATTGGATTATAATGCTTAGGCGTAATTGCCGCGCTAAGATCAACAGCCGGTGACCATGTACCGTTCCATGTATATTCTAATGAACCATCTTCTGAAACATACTTGCCCGGCTTGATAGCGTTAAGCTGATCCAGATAGCTGTTAAGAGATGAACCGTAAGCAACATCAATCGTTGATACTGTATCTGTTCCGTCAGCAGCTTTGTAGCTGAACTGAACAGGAACTGTTCTCTCAACAAGACCCTTATATGCAGCCCAAAGATTTGTATACTTTGTTTTGCACTGATTAAGGAGCTGTGTGGTTGTTAATGATGGTTTCTGATAATCAATGTTTTCCTGAGCTTCAGCAAGTCTTACAGCAAACTTGTCATAAGACTCTTCTGTATACTTATAATGATCCTTGGTTACACCGTTACAAAGATTAATAAGGTCAATCAGATAAGAAATATCAACAACAGTTACTGCTGAATTAAGCTTTTCGGAATTCTCCTGTGAAGTATACCATGTATAACCGAAAGTAGAAGTAAAGTTTTGTACATTTCTTAAAAGTACACCGCCGAAGTAGGTATCAAGTCTTACAGTATAGGATGTAGGAACCGTACCCGCTGTCAATGTCTTCTTTTCGGTTGAAGGAAGAGTAATCATCATATCGGCATCAACATAAGTATATGCAATATCATCATTTTTATTGGTTCTTGCAAATACACCACCGGTTGAAGGCCAGTTAGACGTACCGTCTGTTGTACCGAGAGAAGATGTTAAATCAACAGTCTTTGCAGTTGCCTCATCTTTAATCTGAGTGCCATCCTGAAGTATAGCATAGTACGGGTTATTGTTATTGGCAGTTCTGCCGCCGTACCTGAGATTATCAAGCGAAATTGTACCATTTGATGCTGTATATGAAAGACAGCCTGCATATGTTGTCTTCTGCTCATCAGTAAGTGCTTTTAAACTTGAACTACCGCTTGCATAGCCATTAATCCATGATGTACCGTCAATCGGAGCAGCTGTAGCATTAATTGAAATACTATCCAGCATATTGTTGTCAAGTGCCAAGCTACCTGAACCTGAAGAGGTACCTACACCAAAGCTGATTTGAGCATTACCGTATTTCGCTCTGGTTTCCTCATGCTTGGTTTTAAATACAACAGCACTGCTTGTGTAAGAGAAACCGAGATTCATAGCATGAATATCATACTTGCTAAGCTCGGCAATTGCATTCGTGCCGTTATTTTTGAAAACAGTACCATCAGGAATTGCTGTGATTGAATAAAGACGTCCGTTATAAGCATCATACAATGCCTGAACAACAGAAGTATATTCCGCAACCTGTGTATCCAAATCGGTAAAATCTGTTGCCTCTGCTTTGATGATATAAGCATCTGCATTTTTGATAGCAGGCTGGATTAAGGTTGTGTAGTTTGAATAATCAGAAGCATCCAGGCTCTCCACAAGTGCCAGAGCACTGTTAATTGAATATTTATTGCCGCCTGAGATTTCCACTACTATATCCATACTGAGGCGAAGTCCCCTTACAGCTGCTTCAACTGCTGCTAACTGTTCAGCGACAAGAGCTTTGGCTTCAGCTGAATCATCAGGTGCCAATGCAGGAACATTATACTGATTTGCAGAGCCCCATACTGCTACCTTAGCGGCTGTTATTACATCCTCAGCTGCTTTATATGAGTCTGCTGTAAATATATTTTTGTAAGCTTCAAACTTGTCAATTACTGCTGTCAGCGCAGAAGTGTCAACCTTTGGAACTTTGGGACGAAGTTGACCATAAGCAGTTGTAAGATCCGAAGCAAGTTTCGCACAGTTCGTTGCTGTATAACCTGATGTCATAACTGCTTTCATTGTATTTTGAGCAGCAATATATGCATTTTCAAAAGCCGTCCATGACTCTTCTGTATAATTTATATTACCGGCAGCAAAAGTATTTCTCACACCGACAGGCATTGCATTTCTGAGGAGCTGATAATCATCCGAATCCTTCACAGAAGCTGCATTCAAGCCTGCAACAGCATCATCAATTGCCTTAACGAGTTCATTAACACCATTACCGGACTTAAAGAAGCTGTTAGGGTCCAGTGAAGTAGCAGCATCAAAAGCAGCAATGACATCAGCATAACCGCCTTCTCTGTAATCACTATAGTTCACAACAAGCTTTGTGCTGTTTTTGAAAAGAGCATCAACTAATTTTTTATAGTTGACAATATGAATTTTGGTATTAAGTGTCATATCAGCTGTTGCACTGTTATGATCCTGCGCAAAGGTCCAGTTTGTTGAATCAATTGTAGTTAATGTATTTGTAGGTGTGCCGTTATAATACATAACGTTTCTATATGAACGCTTTGTGCTTTTATTATCACAGGTCATGCTTCCGGTCCATGTATTTGCAGAATAACCAATTGTATAATCACTGGCATTCGACCATACAAAACCATCTGTATAACCGTTCCAATAATCCTTAAGTTCAAGATTGCCGGTTGTGGTATACATTGCACGAGGCTGTGTCTTAAATCTGCCGTTTGTGTTAGCATATCCTGAAATTATCGGCATTGACGGAACAGTTCCGTCATAAAGTAATACAGTCTCGGGATAATAAATATAACCGAAACAGCCGTATTTCATAGTACCGCTTAACTTACCTGCCTCAACACCTGTTGAATAATCAGTGTCTGTTGAACCATTGGCATAAAGAAGGTTGGAATAAACATCCTCAGGAATAACGGACTGGCCGATTTTAGCTGTACCGGTACCCTTGTAAGCAACAAAATCCGCAAGTGAATCTGCTGCATCTGCAAGAGCCTTTGCTTTACCGGCAATAACATTCTTGTCACCACCGTAAATATAAGCATCCAAAGCCTTCTGTGCATCAACATAAGCATTATACGCTGCAGATATATTCTTATAGATGGTACCATCCATTTTCTGCTCGTATTTTTCCATTGCGTCCAATACTTCCTGAACAGCCGGGTCAACAGCATCAACATCTGCATCGATGGTAGCCGCAAAAGCCATCAGCGGAACGGATGTAACAACCATAAGCGCTGCAAGAAGAATGGACAAAATTCTTTTAGAGAGTTTCGTTTTCATACTTAAATTTCCTCCTAATCAATTTACCCAAGACAAAAGCGAAGCCTTGTAAACATCTACAGCTCTGACCTGCTGAGGTTGCTTAAGGTGTTCGTTTAAGCCAAGAGCATTTTCGGTAAAATCGGGCATAATACACCCAATATTCCTTTTTATATACAAGAGCATAATATCACAATAAAAATGCCTTGTCAACCGATTTGACAAAATATTAACTAATAAATCGTTTACAAAATATTTACAAAAGAGATATTGGACATTCTCGTGTTAATTAATCGATTTTTTATACAAATACGCAGACTTGTATAAAGATTTCGTATACCTATTTTATATAAGCACAGTTATCTAAAATTCGATTACAAGCGTATCGTTGCAATTCTCATTGGAAACACTTACGATTTCATTTTTTGTAATAATATACAAAATACATGCATATACAGTGTATTATTTGAATATTTATACAAACTTTATAAAAACTCTTGAAAAAAGTTCCTGGTGTTATTATAATGGTTTCAGTAAGTAAATATTATATCTATCTTAAGGAGATACGTAACATGGCTAAAGATATCAAAAAGGTTGTTCTGGCGTATTCAGGAGGACTTGACACTTCAATTATTATTCCTTGGCTCAAGGAGAATTACAACAACTGTGAAGTTATTGCAGTATCCGGCGACGTAGGCCAGGGCACAGAGCTTGACGGTCTTGAGGAAAAAGCGATTGCGACAGGTGCATCAAAGCTTTATGTCCTGGATTTAAAAGATGAATATGTTGAGGACTATATAATGCCCTGTCTTAAAGCAGGTGCTGATTATGAAACCTATCTGCTCGGAACTTCTCATGCTCGCCCATGCATCGCAAAAGGTCTTGCCGAAATTGCGATTAAAGAAGGTGCTGATGCAATTTGCCACGGCTGCACGGGAAAAGGTAATGATCAGGTGAGATTTGAGCTTACACTTAAGGCATTCGCACCTCAGATGGAAATCATTGCACCATGGAGAACATGGGATATCAAATCACGTGAAGAAGAAATTGATTATGCCGAAGCACACAATATTCCTCTTAAAATAAACCGCGAGACAAATTATTCAAAAGATAAAAACGTATGGCACCTTTCACACGAAGGTCTTGACCTTGAAGATCCTGCAAATGAACCTATGTATTCAAAGGAAGGTTTTCTTGAATTAGGTGTTGCACCTGAGCAGGCACCGGATGAACCGACATACATTACAATTCATTTTGAAAAGGGTGTTCCGACCGCAATTGACGGTGAGGATATGAAGGCTCTTGCCATCGTTGAGAAGCTGAACAAAATCGGCGGCGCAAACGGCATTGGTTTGCTTGATATCGTGGAAAACCGTCTTGTCGGCATGAAGAGCCGCGGTGTTTATGAAACACCGGGCGGAGCAATCCTTTACAAAGCACATGAGCTTCTTGAGATGATTACACTCGACCGCGAAACATCGCATTATAAAAAGCTGGTCAGCCAGAAATTCGGTGAACTTGTATATAATGGATTATGGTTCACTCCGCTTCGCGAAGCACTTTCTGCTTTTGTTGATAAAACACAGGAAACCGTTACCGGTGATGTAAAGCTCAAGCTTTACAAAGGTAATATTATCAATGCCGGAATCACTTCTCCCTACACGCTTTATGATGAAAATATTGCATCTTTCGGCGAAGACGGAGGTGCCTATAATCAGGCTGATTCTGCAGGCTTTATAAATCTTTTCGGCTTATCCATTAAGGTTAAGGCACTCCTTGATGCCCAGAGAGACAGCAAAAATTGATATACTTGTAATAAAAATTGAATTCATCTATGTATTCGGGCGGATATTTAATCCGCCCCTACATATATCATTCACCAAACACGAAAGGTAAGCTTATGGCACAATTATGGAAAGGCAGGTTTAAAAAGGAGCTTGCTAAAGAAACAAATGATTTTAACTCCTCAATAAAATTCGATTGCCGGATGTATGAGGAAGATATCAAAGGCAGCATTGCTCACGCGACAATGCTTGGTGCTGCAGGAATTATAGAAAAAAACGAAAGTGAAAAAATCGTTCAGGGACTTAGTGAAATATATAATGATATAAAAAGCGGCAGACTTGCTGTTGATATGGAAGCAGAAGATATTCACACTTTTATTGAAGGTGAACTTACGCAGCGCCTGGGTCAAACGGGAAAAAGGCTTCACACGGCAAGATCAAGAAACGATCAGGTTGCTCTTGACATAAGAATGGTGCTGAAAAAAGAAACTGACGAAATAAGCAATAAGCTTAAAGAATTAATCAGCGTACTTTGTCGAAAGGCGGAGGAAAACAAGGATACAATTATGCCGGGGTATACACATCTTCAAAGGGCTCAGCCGATTACCTTTGCACATCATCTGATGGCATACTGCTCAATGCTATGCCGAGATTTAGACAGGCTGAATGATGTTAAACGACGTATGAACATACTCCCGCTCGGCAGCGGCGCACTGGCCGGCACAACATATCCTCTTGACAGAAACATGGTAGCTGACCTGCTTGGCTTTGATGATATTTCATCAAACAGTCTTGACGGCGTATCAGACAGAGACTTCTGTATTGAATTGGCGGCTGCTCTTTCGATTGTAATGGTACATCTTTCCCGCTTCAGTGAAGAGATTATTATGTGGTGCAGCTGGGAATTTAAGTTTATTGAACTGGATGACGCTTTTTCAACCGGATCCAGTATTATGCCGCAAAAGAAAAATCCTGATATTGCTGAACTCGTTCGAGGTAAAAGCGGCAGAGTTTTCGGCGACTTGACAGCACTTTTGACCATTATGAAGGGTATAGCACTTGCATACAACAAGGATATGCAGGAGGATAAGGAAGCTATTTTTGATGCCGTCGACACTGTAAAGATGTGTCTGAATGCTTTTACGCCTATGATTGACACAATGACTGTACTGAAAGATAACATGAGAAATGCCGCCGCAAAAGGCTTCATCAATGCAA
This sequence comes from Ruminococcaceae bacterium UBA7080, assembly GCA_002493595.1. Classification (GTDB taxonomy): domain Bacteria; phylum Bacillota; class Clostridia; order Oscillospirales; family Acutalibacteraceae; genus Eubacterium_R. The sequence continues at coordinate 96,517 of DKZG01000006.1, forward strand.
CAGACTGTGCCGATTATCTTGTCGGAAAGGGTATGCCTTTTCGCGATGCTTATAAAGCAACAGGTGAACTTGTTGCGATATGTATTGATAAAGGACTGACACTTGAAACGCTTCCTATCAGCGAATATCAGGCTGTTTGCAATTTTTTTGATGAGGATGTTTACACTGCAATTTGTCTTGAAAAATGTGTCAACGACAGGCTTGTAACAGGAGGACCAAGTAAAAAGAGTGTTGAGGAACAAATACGCAAAACAAAACAAATTATCGGCTGATATTCTATTTATAATCTGAATATTTAAAAAGCGACAGAAAATTTTTAATCTGTCGCTTTTTTATTGACTGCTGTATAAAAAAAGAGTATAATAGACTTATATATAGCTAAGCAAAAGCAGCCCCATCCATTAACATACTGTGAGGTAACAGTCCTATGAGTTATAAAATTATTGTTGACAGCTGTTGTGATTTAACAGCGCAGATGAAAGAATGGAGCAACTTCCAGGTTATTCCGCTTACGCTTCAAATCGGCGATTATGTTATTGCTGATGATGAAAACTTTGAGCAGGATGATTTCATCAGAAGAATGACGCAAAGCAATGTTCTTGCACAGTCGGCATGCCCTTCACCCCAGGCATTTGCCGGCGCATGCGAGGGTGACTATGATGATATTTACATTATAACAATAACGGATAAACTCAGCGGCTGCTATAACAGCGCTCTTCAGGGTGTCGCTCTTTACAAAGACGAGCATAATGACAGCAAAAATATCCATGTTTTTAACTCACTCGCTACATCCGGACTGGAAGCTCTTATTGCAATGGAAATCAAAAAACTGGCTGACTCAGGTGCTGCTTTTAATAATATTGTCAGCTCTGTGGAAAAATTCATCACAGAAAACTGTAAATTGTATTTTTGCCTTGAAAGCTTTGATATTCTCAAAGGTAACGGCAGACTGTTTAACTTAGCAGCAAATGTGATTGAAGCCTTAAGAGTCAAGCTAATCGGACGTGCGGAAAACGGCAAGGTAGCAATTGCCGGCAAAGATTTAACACAAAAGCGTACCTTTATTAAGCTTGCCGGATTTATAGATAGGGACTGCTCAGGCAGCAGCTTAGAAGATAAACTTTGTATCATAAGCCATGTATGCTGTGAAGAAAAAGCTGAAACCGTAAAAGAAATCATCAAAAACAACACCGGATTCAGTGAAGAAAATATCATAATTATAAAAGCAAGCGGATTAAACTCACTTTACGGCTCAAACGGCGGCATTTTGGTTGCTTTTAATTTTTAACAGCAAAAATTCATTTAAAAGAGGTAATATAAAATGGAAATCAAGTATGAACTGACAAAAACACCAAAGGAAAAACCACAGGGCAACCTTGGCTTCGGAAACATTTTTACCGACCATATGTTCATTATGGATTACAAAACCGGTGAAGGCTGGCACAACGCACGAATTGTTCCATACCAGCCTATCGTTCTTGATCCGTCGGCTCTTGTATTTCACTATGCACAGGAATGCTTTGAAGGGTTAAAGGCATACAGAACACCTGACGGCAGTGTCCAGCTCTTCAGACCTGATAAAAATGCCGAAAGAATGCAGTCGACACATCGCAGACTTTGTATTCCCGAAATTCCTGTAGAGGATTTTGTTCAGGCGATAAAGGCTCTTGTAAGCGTTGAAAAAGACTGGGTTCCGTCAGAGCCTGAAACAAGCCTCTATATCCGTCCGTTTACAATCGCAACCGAACCGGTTCTTGGTGTTAAGGCTGCAGACGAGTATCAGTTTATTATCATCTGCTCTCCTTCCGGTGCTTATTATGAAGAGGGTATGAACCCTGTTAAAATCTATGTTGAAGACGAGTATGTACGAGCTACTCCGGGCGGTACAGGCTATATCAAATGCGGAGGTAACTATGCGGCATCCATCATAGCATCTGAAAAGGGCCACAAGCTTGGATATTCACAGGTGCTTTGGCTTGACGGCGTTGAAAAAAAATATGTTGAAGAGGTCGGCTCCATGAACATTATGTTCAAGGTTGACGGTGAAATATATACCGCCCCTACCATAGGAACCGTTCTTCCCGGCATCACAAGAATGAGCTGTATAGAACTGCTTAAATCTTGGGGATACAAGGTTAACGAAACACGATTTACGATTGATTTCATTATGGAGGCTGCTAAAAACGGCAAACTCGAAGAGGTGTTCGGCACAGGCACGGCTGCTGTTATCAGTCCTGTAGGCGGTCTTACATATGAGAATGATACCGTGGAAATCAATAATTTCAAAACAGGCAATCTCACACAAAAGCTTTATGACACACTTACCGGTATACAGTTTGGTAAAATAGCGGATGATATGGGCTGGATTGTAAAGGTTGATGAATAACCTGTAATCAAATAAATTCAAACTTTTAAAATGATGAAGTGAAGCAGCCTCAAAACGAGGCTGCTGTTTTTCGTATGAGAATTATTAAATTTATAATCACACAACATGATAATCATAAACAAATACGCGAATTCCTGCGTGAATTTGGTGTGTCTGCTTCCCTTTTAACAAAGCTTAAAAATACTGAAAACGGCATAACTCTTAATGGTAAGTTTGCTCGCTCGATTGACCGCATAAACTCAGGTGACATCCTTGTTATCTCCATTGAGAACAAAGGGCATATGCCTGCTGCTCTTAAGGACAGCAATGTTCATAAAATCTATGAGGACGAGGATATTCTTGTGCTTAACAAACCGCCTATGATGCCTGTGCACGAAAGCAGAAATCATCAGGGTGATACCTTGGCTAATGCGGCTGCCTGTTATATGGACAGCGATACTGCTTTTCGTGCTGTGTATCGTCTCGACCGAGATACAAGCGGTCTGGTTCTGATTGCAAAAAATGAGCTCGCTGCATGCAAGCTTGCCGGTAAAATACAAAAGGATTATTATGCTGTCTGCAGCGGCTTGCTGACAAAAAAAGCCACTATTGATTTGCCTATTGACAGAGTGGGAGACAGTATCATTAAGCGCTGTGTATGTGAAAACGGCGAAAAAGCAGTTACACACTGGCAGGCTATAAGCAATAAGGATAACACCACATTGCTTAAAATTTCACTTGAAACAGGAAGAACACATCAAATAAGAGTACATTTTTCTCATATTGGTCATCCACTTTTGGGAGACAGCCTTTATGGAGGAGAGTGCAAAAAAATTAACCGTCAGGCACTGCACTGCAAAACCATTTATTTTTCACATCCAATAAGTGAAAAACAGATGACTGTTGACTGTGATTTTCCTGATGATTTTAAAGGACTGATATAATGCCCGCTTTTTCAACACATTATATATTTGCAAAAGAAATGATGCCCTTTCTGAAAAAAGAAGCCGACTTTGAACTTAATGAGAATGCTGTTTTTCTTGGGACTCAGGGACCTGATATTTTCTTTTTTCACAGAGTATTCCCTTGGCTTTCAGGTAAATCGCTGCGCAAATACGGTTCTATGCTCCACAGGGTAAAGCCTGAAGCTGTTTTTGAAGAAATGCGCACTTATTGCAAATTATCAGACAAACCTGATATTGCAAAATCATATACATACGGTTTTATGCTGCACTATGCACTTGACAGAATCTGTCATCCTTATGTTTATTCTTTGCAAAACGAGATAATAAAAAAACACAAGCTGACAAACCCTCATACTGCCCATAACATGATTGAATTTTCTATTGATGCATATTTACTTAACAAAAGACTCAAAATTGCCAATCCATCAAAATTCGACACGTCAAAAGTAATCTGCCTTGAAGATAATACAGTTCATGAGATTGCTAAACTTCTCCATTACAGTATACCAAAGGTCATAAATAAAAATTTAAGTATAATACAGGCTGAAACTGCTCTTAAAGATTTAAAAAGTATTCAGCGCATTACGTTTGATCCTATTGGTTATAAACGGATTATAATTACGTTGCTTGAAATAATAGCTGCACCTTTCAGCCGCAATTTCAAATTCAGTGCAATGATACGGCCAAGGGACTTGGAAAAGTCCGAAAAATATGCTAATATAAAAAACAAGGAATGGAAATCACCCTGCACCGGCAGTATTCGTTTTGAAAGCTTTGAGGATTTATTTGAATATGCAAAGCATGATGCTGCGAATATGATACTATCCTTTCAAAAAGGAATAAGCTGCAGGGATATTACTGAAAACAAATCATTTTTAACAGGAGTTGAAGTTAAATGAAAACTATACCAAGCTTTCAGATTGATCACAATATTTTAAAGAAAGGTATCTATATCAGCAGAATTGATGAGGATATCACCACATACGACATACGCATGCGCGAACCAAACAGAGAAACGGTTATGACAAATGCTGCAATGCACACTATAGAGCACCTTTTTGCAACCTATGTAAGAAACACACAATTCGGTGACAATATCATTTATTTTGGCCCTATGGGATGCAGAACAGGCTTTTATTTTCTCACTCGCAGCCTCAGCGACAATTACTCTATCGGCTTGATAAAAGAGGCCTTTCATTTTATAGCAGAATACTGGGGTGTTGTTCCCGGTGTTTCACCTAAGGAATGCGGCAACTGTCTTGATCACAGCCTGCCTCAGGCTAAGGAAGAAGCAAAAGCCTTTTTGAAGGTAATTGAAAACTGGACAAAAGCAGATTTAAAATATCCTGTTGCCGAAGAAGAATAGTGATATAAGATAAGACCACCGATTGCACAAGGCCGGTGGTCTTTATCTTATTATTTAATCTGCAAACTTGCCTTTAAAATCCGGCTCAATAAACGGAAGGCCTAATTTTTCAACAGCATCTTTAATTACATTTTCCGTAGTTGCACCTTTTATCGGCATACCTATAAAGGTCATATTGTAAATTGCCAGATCCTGGAATCTCGGTGTCATCTCATTAATAACCTTAACCGTATCATCCTCTCTGAAATAGAAAGTGAATTGTCTTACATGTGCTGTTTCAATAGGTCTTATCCACAGCTTAAGTGAACCATCCTCCTGCCATGCAGCCTTTGAATAAGTATGATAGTGAAGGTCACCGAGTGTAATTTCGGAAACACCATACTCCCCATCAAGACCAACCTCGATTGTATTCTCAAATGTTTTTTCTCTCCAGTAAAAATGCAGCTTGTTTTGATCGAAGGTAAATTTCATTTCATTGATTTCACCCGGTTTATTATAGAGCATCTGCGTAACGGAAATTGTAATAACAGACACAAATTCAGAGGTTTTGCATTTTATAAGTCTGCCGGAAATTTTCTGTTCCATTTCAATATTTCTGGGTGCAGCCGGCAAATCCTTGACATGACAGCTGCTGATGACATCCATCATCTCATTATAGGCTTGCTTGTTTTCAGGCAAAGCATCATAACCAAAGCACTCCGGAAAATATTTCCAAAACACTTTCATAACCTTATAATCCTCTGCTTCGCCGCAATTAAGCACCACAAGAGCATCATATTCAGGAAACATAAAGCATCGCTGACCGAAAAGACCATCGGCTCTATAGCTGTTTGCAATGGGATTTCTCCAAAACTGATAACCATAGCCTACCATATTATCGATATAACCATCGTGAACGGAGTCAACCTGCTTTCTTGTTGCTTCCTTAACCCAAAGCTCAGGAATAAGCTGTGTACCGTCAATCCACTTGCCGCCGTGAATATATGGTAAAAAGAATTTTGCAAGGTCCTCACTTTTCATATAAAGGCCCCATCCGCCTGCGTTATTGCCGCTGCCGTCACTCTCCCAAAAAGGCTTTTCAATTCCAAGCGGCTCAAACATCCTTGGATAAAGATAATCAAGCATACTCATGCCCGTTACTTTTGAAATAATGGCGGAAAGCATAAATGTATTTTCGGATATGTAATTAAATTTCGTATTCGGAGGAAGCATAAAAGTAGCATTCATAAAGCTCGCAATCCAGTCCTTATTTCCCTTTTCGTCAAGAACGGTTATAAGCTTATCAGAATGCATTGTAAGCAGCATACGTACAGTCAGCATTCTGTTAAACGGTCTTTTGCTCATTGGATATTCAGGAAAGAAGTCCGAAACCCTGTCATTCAAATTGATAAGACCCTCAGCCACTGCAAAGCCGATTGCTGTTGATGTAACGGATTTACTCATCGAATAAAGCACATGAGGAATATCGGCACCATACGGCTTAAAAAAGCCTTGTGCGCATACCTTATCATGTCTCACAACAGTAAAGCTCTGCAAGCCTAATTCTTTTTCATTTATTTCGTTAATAAATGCACTTATAACCCTGCTGTCAACACCCACAGCTTCAGGTGTAGTGTGTTCAAGCTGATACTGCTTTAATCTTTCCATCAAATCCACTCCATTCTTATATTCAGTAAGCTATTATATATTTTAACGCAAAAAGCAATACAATTCAATATCATTCAGTATTAATAAATTATTAAATTTAAATTGACATTTTAACGTCGATTAGTATAATTAAATTAAACGATTATTTCTGGAAGTATGCCTATAATCGTAACGAAACATTCAATCAAACTGAGGTTGAAACTATGAATTTTATCAAAAAGTCATTATCCGTGATCATATCCATCACTGTAATTATAGTGTCTATGATACCCATTACAGCAAATGCAGCATCTGAAAACATGCTCAGAAATTCTGTTGTTTCCATAGCAGAAAATGAAGTCGGCTACACAGGCACCTCATCATATTCTAAATATGGAGAATGGTATGGCTATCAGGGCTCTTGGTGCACAACATTCGTTTTTTGGTGTTTCAATAAAGCCGGGCAGGAAAACAGCGCTAAACTTTTTGGAAGCATCATTCCCGGCGGCGGAAACTGCAACAGTATGATCAGTTGGTTTTCAAATAAAGGCAGATATAATAAGAGGACAAGCGGTTATACGCCTAAACCCGGTGATCTTGTATTCTTTGATTGGAGCGGCAATGGTTCATCCCAGCATGTCGGAATTGTTACAGGAACATCAGGCAGCACAGTCTACACTGTTGAGGGCAACTGCTCAGGCAAGGTAAAATCCAGAACATATACCTCAAGCGGTTCAAAACCATACAATAACATAAGCGCCATTATGGGCTACGGTGTACCCGCCTACTCTTCTGCCGGAGGAAAAGATACCGACAGCGGCAAAACAACCAGCAAAAAAACGGCTTCTGCAAATACAGAAAAAAAGGATACAAAGCAAACACAAAAAGAAAAAACTTCAAAGCACGGCCACGCAGCCTCTAAACCAAATAATAGCACTTCGTCAGTCAAAGAAAAATCAACACAAAATGAAGTAACTCCCGAGAGTTTAACCATTCATGCGTCATCATACAATCTTCAAATCGGAGATACGGTCAAGCTTAACTATGACATTAAGCCATCTGACGCTGTAGCCGTGGTTGGCTACTTCTGCGATGAAGAGGGCATTATTGAAATAGGCAGCGAGGGTTCAATCAAAGCAGTCGGAACCGGTACGGCAACTGTTGTTGTATGCGCAAACAACGAGCTTTACAAGCAGTGTGATTTTAAAGTCAGTGAAGCGGTTGCTAAGGTAACACAGCACAAATCGCAAGAACGCAAAATTGTCGGCACGACTGAAATGAATATAACCGAAACTGAAAAAAACGTCCAGAATGTTCTTACTGAAATGGGTGTTAATGTAAATGCACTCAGTCAGAACAAGCAATTGTATATTATACCTCTAACCATTATTGCCGCAACATTCTTAATTTCAGTATTTGTAGCAATTGTAAAAAAAATAAAAAAAGCTGATAACAACGAAAATAGGCCCTCTAACAAGGAATGAGAATATGGATTTGAAAAAATTAAAAAACAGAGAAATAAAAGGAACAATCAAAAAATGGCTGCTGGCTTTTATCGATATTGCACTTTTTGCAGCATCAAATTTCACAATCTGTTATATGATAAACGGTGGCGGATTTGCAAATTACGCTTATGATGCAGTTTTATTTAATGCTTTCCATTTTATCGGTCTGAGCGGATTTATTGTTATAATTAACTATCTGTTTAAGCTTTATAAAAGTATATGGACCTTTGCGGGCACAAAGGAAATCGTTAATTGTGCCATGGCGGCATTTATTAATTCCGCTGCACTTTATCTTGCAGACAAACTGATTTTTAAGATGCTGCTTCATTTCACAATACTTCCGCTTTATGCTTATGCACTGAATTTCATATTAATTATGTTCTTTACCTGTTTGCCGAGAATCGGGTACCGGATATTAAGAAATGAGTTTCACAGTTATAGTATAATAGGCAAAAAGAGGAACCATATCAAAAGAGTGATGATTGTCGGTGCCGGCTATATGGGAAATACTATAATCGACGAACTGAAGCAAAACCAATATGATAAGTATCAAGCAGTTGTTGCGGTAGATGATAACCCCGCTAAAAAAGGTAAAAGACTTCAAGGTGTAAAAATTGCAGGAAGCTGTGATGAAATACCTGAAATCGTCAAAAATTACAATGTGGATGAAATCATTATCAGCTTTCCATCCGCTCCTAAAAAGCGGCAAAACACAGTTGCCAAGCTTGCCATTTCAACAGGCCGAACTGTAAAAACAACACCTTCCATGCAGGAAATTTTACAGGACAGTACAAATATGCGCCGAATCAGAAATGTAGAAATAACCGACCTGTTGTCAAGGGAGGAAGTTAAGCTTGACATAAGAGTCTGCAGATATCTTATAGATACAACAATTTTAGTAACCGGCGGCGGAGGTTCCATTGGCTCTGAGCTGTGCAAGCAATGCGCAAGATATAAGCCCAATACCATCGTTATTTTCGACATTTATGAAAACTGTGCTTTTGAGCTTGAAAACGAATTAAAAGAAAAGTATGCAGACAACATCAATATTCACGTAAGAATAGGCTCTGTACGTGACACAAAAAGACTTGAAGAAGTGTTTAATGAATTTCATCCCGATGTTGTATTTCATGCTGCTGCACACAAACATGTTCCGCTGATGGAGAATTCACCCTGCGAAGCAGTAAAAAACAATGTATTCGGCACATATAACGTTGCAGTAACCGCAGATAAGTTTAATGTAGCAAAAATGGTTATTCTTTCAACCGACAAAGCTGTTAATCCTACAAATGTTATGGGCGCGACCAAAAGAATAACCGAAATAATTGTTCAGTATATGAATGAAACCAGTCAAAATACGAGATATGCTGCCGTGCGCTTCGGAAATGTTCTCGGCTCTCACGGCTCCGTTATTCCTATTTTTAAAAAGCAAATTGAAAAAGGCGGTCCGGTCAGAGTAACACATCCGGACATAACAAGATACTTTATGACTATTCCCGAGGCGGCACAGCTTGTCTGCCAAGCAGGCGGATTGGCTAAAGGCGGTGAAATATTCGTTCTTGATATGGGTGAACCCGTTAAAATTATAGATTTGGCTGAAAACCTGATCAAGCTTTCCGGCTTTACGGTAGAGGAAATCGGAATAAAAATCACAGGACTTAGGCCGGGTGAAAAATTGTATGAAGAGCTTTCTATGGACAGTGAACTTGAAACAAGGCAGAAAACCGCAAATGAAAAAATATTCGTCAATCAGCCTATTATAATTGATAAAGAAGGTTTTATTGATAAACTTAACGATTTAAACAATATAACTGATGATACTGTCCGCGAAAAGCTTAGACAGCTTGTGCCAAACTATCATCCTGCCGACAATTAAAAATCAAACCTTTGGAGAGTTATTATTTTGGAAGATAACAGCAAAACCAAACAGCATAAAACAAAAAAAATAAAAAAAAGCAAAAATTACTATATTTCCTATCCCCGAATGGTGGCGCTCAGCTTTTTTGCAGTAATTATGGTTGGTACAGCTTTGCTGATGCTGCCGATATCCATAAAAAGCGGAAGTGTTACATTTACCGATGCCCTTTTTACTGCAACATCTGCAACCTGTGTAACAGGTCTTGTCATGTTTGACACCTTCACAAAATGGACCCTTTTCGGCCAAATGGTAATTCTTTGTATGATTCAGATAGGCGGTCTCGGCTTCATTACCATAATAACGATGCTGGCACGTTTTCTTAAAAAAAAGGCAAGTCTGCGCGATAAGCTTTTGTTAAAAGAAAGCTTTGGCAGTGTACCTATGGGTGACACAAAAAAGATTGCAAGAGTTGTCATTATCGGCACTGTTGTTTTTGAAATACTCGGTGCGGCAATCCTATCCACACAGTTTATTCCTCAAATGGGATTTAAGAATGGGATTTATACATCTGTCTTTCTATCCGTATCGGCTTTTTGTAATGCAGGTTTTGACGTTATGGGCAGAATTCAGCCGGGAACTTCACTTATTACAGTAAATGATAATCCTGTTATACTGCTTACGATTGCATTATTGATTATAATCGGCGGAATCGGTTTTATCGTCTGGGAAGATATCATTACCCGCAGATTTACATTTAAACGATACAGCCTGCATACCAAGCTCACGCTTGTTACCACTGCTGTGCTTTTAATCGCCTCCACACTTTTTTACTATATATTTGAACGAGGAAATACCTTGTCTGATATGAATGAGGGTGAAAGGCTGCTCAATGCCTTTTTTGCCGGCGTAACACCGCGAACAGCAGGATTTAACAGTATTTCGAATGCAGACCTTTCCCCTGCATCAAAAGCAGTCACATATATTTTAATGTTCATAGGCGGTTCATCAGGCTCTACTGCAGGCGGAGTTAAAACTGCAGCAATAGCTGTCTTATTCTTATGCGCCTTAGCAACGCTGAAAAATTCAAGAGATATTGATATTTTCGGCAAACGCATAACCGTTGATATCATCCGAAAGTCTGTTTCCATTGTTATAATCAATTTTACGGAATTTTTCACTGCCTCCGTTATCATTGCACTGTGCCAGCCGGAACTTGCCTACTCGGATATTCTTTTTGAATGCATATCTGCTATAGGAACAGTCGGAATGAGCACCGGAATTACCCCATCTTTAGAGCTTCTGCCCAAGCTTATAATAATCTTGCTTATGTTTATGGGTCGAATAACATCCCTTGTTTTTGCATTTATGTTTATACTTGACGGATCAAAAACCACCGGAAAAAGTTCACAAAAGCCGAAAGGCAATCTCTTTATCGGCTGATTGCCGATGAATTTATATTACAGGAGTGAATATTAAATTATGAAATCAGTACTTGTTATCGGTGCAGGCAAATTCGGTCACCATCTTGCAGAATACTTGTGCGAGATGGGCAACGATGTTATGCTTGTCGATAAAAACGAAAACCTTATTGATGAATATTCAGAACAGGTTACAACTGCCGAAATCGGAGACTATACAATAAAGAGTAATCTTGCTGCCTTAGGTGTAGATGATTATGACTACGTTTTTGTGTGTATCGGCGATTTTCAAGACAGTCTCGTTATTACAAATTATCTGAAAGAACTTGGTGCATCTTATGTTATAAGTAAAGCCTCATCTCTTATTCACGAAAAGTTTTTGCTTAAAAACGGAGCAGATAAAATCGTTTATCCGGAAAGGGATAATGCTTACCGCATGGCTGTTGAATTCAGCGATTCAAAAATATTTGATTATTTTCAGCTTAATGAGGACATAGGAATATTTGAAATATCTGCACCTGACAGCTGGCTTGGGAAATCACTTTCAAGTATCAATGTAAGAAAAATTCATAATATAACCGTTATTGCATATAAGTTTAATGAAAAAATCTTCCCCATTAATTCACCAGATTACGTATTTTCACAAGCCGAGCATTTAATTGTTATGGGTGATAGAGCAGACATTAAAAAAATCACAAAATAAAGGAGTTACATGCAATGTTATTTAAACCCAATTATGATGAAAACGGAAAAAAAATCCTTTGCCAAATGAATGGCATCAATTCTGAAATGCTTATGGATATTTATGTTCAGAAACTGAAAAAGGGCAACAGCATTGAAATATTTGAAAAAGAAAATGAATGTGCAGTACTTCTGCTTTCCGGCAATATTAATTTTAACATCGAAGAAAAAATAAATGAAAACTGCAAAAGAAAAAACCCTTTTGAAAAAACACCCTATGCCATTCACTTCTGTAAAGAAACAAAGGCAATCATTACAGCCCTTGAAGACAGCGAAATTCTGGTTCAGATGACTGACAATGAAAAAAGCTGGGAACCCGTTTTTTATAATCCTGATAATTGTCTCTATCAAGAATTCGGCAAAGGACAGTGGAACGGCACAGGCCACAGAATTGTGTCAACTGTGTTTGACCTGGACAATGCGCCTTACTCTAATATGGTGATGGGTGAAGTATTCAATCAGCCCGGACGCTGGTCCAGCTATCCCCCTCATCATCACCCGCAGCCTGAGCTTTATTATTATCAATTTGACCATCCTGAGGGCTTCGGTGCAGGGTTCGAGGGTGACACCCCGTATAAAACCGAAAACGGCACCTGCCTTTGCATAAGAGGCGGCAATGCACATCAACAGGTTACTGCACCCGGCTACGAAATGTACTACGTTTGGCTCATTCGTCATATAGATGGTGATCCATGGGATAAAACAAGAATTTATGTACCCGAGTATGAATGGCTTGCGAATGCAGATTAAGCATTCATTCGATGCATAATTATACAATGAATATTGTATTTTATGTTGACTTTATAAGCTTATTGTGATAAATTACTTAAAAGGATATGCAATATCCTATTTATATTATTTTAAATATTGAACGGAGGAATACATAATGAAATCAGTAAAAAGAATTTTAGCTGCAGTTCTTGCAGTAGCTCTGGTTATTGTCTGCTTTGCCGGATGTTCAAAATCAAATGAGCCAAAGGTCAAAGTAATTGACGTTGAACTTTCAAACGAGGAATATGCTTTCGGCGTTGATAAAAGCCAGCCTGAGCTTATGGAGCAGACAAATGCTTTTATAAAAGAGATTAAAGCAAACGGCAAGCTTGATGAAATCTGCAATCGTTACTTTGGAAACGGAGAGCCTGTAGGCGTTACATCTGCACAGGAGGATTCTTCAAAGGACCAGCTTGTTGTCGCAACAAATGCAGCATTTGAACCTTTTGAGTACAAAAAGGGTGACACCTTCTACGGCATTGATATGGAACTTGCAAAGCTTCTTGCAGACAAACTCGGCAAAGAGCTTGTAATCAAGGATATGGAATTTAACGCAGTTTTACTTTCAGTTGAACAAAAAAAATGTGACATCGGTATGGCAGGTCTTACCATAAGCCCTGACCGTGAGAAGCAGGTTAATTTCACCGAGTCTTATTATTCAGCTTCACAGAAGCTTATCGTTAAGAATAATGACAAAACATTTGATGAATGTCAGACAAAAGAAGATGTTGTTAAAATTCTTAACAGCTTTGATCAATCCGTTAAATTCGGCGGTCAGAACGACACAACCGGCCAGTCCTATGTTTTGGGCAGCGAAAGCTTAGGATTCAACGGTCTCAACGCATCATTCGTAGGCTACAGCAATGGTTCCCTTGCTGTTCAGGACTTAATCAACGGCAATGTTGACTATGTAATTATTGATGCTGCGCCTGCAGCTGCAATCACCACAGCCATTAATGCTGTTGCTTAAGCTGTTATAATCCTCAGCAACGAATAAAAAACAGGAATAACCTCACCTGATTAAATTGGGTGAGGCTATTTTTTAGTGAATTCAGGGTAAAAAATATGCAGAATTTTGACAAAAAAATAGAAGCCTTTATAGATTTTTTTATCAATCATGAAGGCTATAATACTGTACTTCTCGGTTTAAAAAACACAATTATAATAGCCATTTCCGGTTTGCTTATAGGTATTGTAATCGGTACATTAATCGCAACAATCAGAGTTATACCAAAAACGAATATTTTTGTTAAAATATTTGATAAAATATCTGTTTTTTACGTAAGTATTTTTAGGGGAACTCCTATTGTGGTTCAGCTTTTGGTATTTTACTATGTACTGCTTCCGCTTTTGGGTATACATATTAATTCCGTATCTGTAGCAATAGTTGTATTTGGTATGAACTCCGGTGCATACATATCCGAAATCATGCGCGCCGGTATTTTGTCAGTTGACTCAGGGCAAATGGAAGGCGGACGTGCAGTCGGCTTAAGCTATGGCACAACCATGATGAAAATCATTATCCCGCAGGCGGTAAAAAATATACTGCCTACACTCGGAAACGAATTCATTTCACTCATTAAGGAAACATCGGTTGTTAGCTTTGTAGGGGCTACAGACCTTTATGTAGCATTTAACAGAATCGGCTCAAACAGCTATGAATTTATGATACCTTATCTTGTAATGGCTGTTATTTATATTGTACTTGTAGTATTTATATCCTTACTGATTAAACTTATGGAAAGGAGCCTGAGAAAAAGTGATAAGAGTCTCTAATTTAAAAAAGAGCTTTGGCGATAACCATGTATTAAAAGGCATTGATTATGAAATCCATCAGGGAGAAAAAATAGTCGTTATCGGCCCGTCAGGCTCAGGCAAAAGTACATTTTTAAGATGCCTTAATCTGCTTGAAACACCTACTGAAGGTGAAATTTGGTTTGAAAATCAGCTGATTACCGATAAAAAGTGTAATGTTAATAAAATACGTCAGCATATGGGAATGGTTTTTCAGCATTTTAATCTGTTCAATAATTTAACAATTCTTAATAATATTACACTTGCACCCGTGAATCTTAAGCTTAAAACCAAAGAGGAAGCAAATGAGGATGCTCTCAAACTGTTAAAACTTGTCGGTTTAGAAGATAAGGCTGACGCATATCCTTCGCAGCTTTCAGGCGGACAAAAGCAACGTGCTGCAATTGTCCGTTCACTTGCAATGAATCCTAAGGTTATGCTTTTTGACGAACCGACATCTGCCCTTGATCCAGAAATGGTAGGCGAAGTTCTTCAGGTTATGAAAGATTTGGCAAACGACGGTATGACTATGGTTGTTGTTACGCACGAAATGGGATTTGCACGTGAGGTAGCTGATCACGTTATCTTTATGGCAGATGGATATATTGTTGAGGATGCACCGCCTCAGGAGCTTTTCAACGCACCGAAGGATCCTCGTCTGCAGCAATTTCTCAAGGCAGTTTTATAAATACAAAAATATATTTTACAGCGGCAGAATTTCAATCTGCTGCTGAATTTTCTTTTCCGAAATAATAAATGAACAAGTCCGCAGGCAATGCCTGCGGACTTGTTTTATATCAACCGATTCATTTTTCCGTTTAGGTATTATTATTTATTGTTTTATAATCAACATACTGCTGGCCTGCCTGTGCCGCCTTTCCGCCGTTTTTAGCTGCAAGCATCTCGCTGACCGTAACAACCTGATATCCCATATCTATAAGCTTGGGTACAATTTTTTTGACAGCCTCAGCCGTTGTGGGATAAATATCATGCATCAGTATAATAGAGCCATCATAAACATTTTTAATCGCAGCATTATAAATCTTTTTGGCATCCCTTGATTTCCAGTCCTCGGTATCAACAGACCAATACGCAATCGGCATACCTTCCTTTTTGCATTCCTGCTGAATGGTTTTTGACATCATACCGCCGGGACATCTGAAAATGGTCGGATATCTTCCGCTGGCCTTTTTAATTGCGTCACTGCCCTTTTTTATATCATTTGCAGTTACCTTTTTACCGTAATTACCATGGTCGTATGTATGATTTCCGAGTTCACAGCCAAGCTCAAGCTCTTTTTTTAGAAGTTTGGAATTAGAGCTGTTAATTCGTGAACTGCACATAAAGAAAGTTGCACGTGCTCCATGCTCCTCCAGCACTTTTAATATTTCCTCTGTCGAATTCACTCCGTTTTGTGCATAAGCAGGTCCGTCATCAAAAGACAATGCAACAATTGGTTTCTTAGGGTCAATATTTGAGGGCATTATCGGTTTTTCTTTAATCTGAATACTGCAGGGCCGGCACCAATTGCCGAAAACCTCATTCCCGTTCACCTCAATAAAAGCCCTTGTTCTGATATAATAAACATCTTTTGGTTTAAGCTTTTCTGCTTTGAAGCTGCTTTTTGAAAGAGTTTCCTTTTGGCTGTCACTGAAATCTTCGTTTTTCGAATATTCCAATTCATACCCTTTTGCATTTTTTTGCTTAACCCATTCGGCTTTTAACACACCCTCCTCAGTTGACTGTACTGAAACATCAGGTACACTTGGTAAAGAATACACTGTAATTTCCTGTGCATTCTGACTCTCATATTTCTGCTTGTGGAATATTTTAAATGCCGTAACCTTGATTTTATATATTTTTGCTGACTCGATATCATTAAAATCATATGTACATGTATCAGAATCCTTGATTGTATCTATTATCTCAAATGCGCCCTTGCTGTCATTATAACAGTAAATGTGATAACCGTCTGCACCTTTTACGCTGTCCCATCGTATTTTGATTGATTGGTCTGTATTTTCAGCCATTACCGCATTCTCAACATCGTCGACGCTTTTACCGTTTACAACCGTAATTGCCGCTGCTGCAAAAGCAACAATCATCACCACTGCAATACAGGTTATAAATTTTATTTTCTTGGCCACAATTCCATCTCCTACTATCAATCGGCAACAATTAAATTTGGTTACAATACTTGTAATCGTTTTGTAATTTAAGTATAGTCCCATAATTATAAAAATGCAATAGAAACCATGAATAATTAAAAAATTAGTCACTTTGTATATATATTTGCTTAAAACAGCGTTAATATTTTAACAAATTTAAGTTGACCGTTGATTAACTTAGTGATATTATAATACAGGCTAAAATATATAAAACATATTATATGAAAAAATTTCCTATTCAGAGGAGGGCATCAAATGGAAAGTTTAATCATCGTGCTGATTGGGTTTCCGTTTCTGAGTGCATTTCTGCTCAGTATATTCAAAAACAACACAATCAGACAAATTATAACCTATGTCAGCAGTGTTACGGTTATCGCAATGGCAATTGCCTTTGCCGTCAAATATTTTGCTTCGGGCAATTCAAATATGTCACTGTTTACCGATACAAAAATAATAGATTATTCGATGATTATCATAGAAGCATTCTTGATGGTCCTTGTTACAATACTCAGCTTTAAATATAAGCAGTATTACGCTGCTGTTTTATCCATATCACAAACTGCACTGATGTTTTGGTTTGAACTCAGCGGCCGTGCCCCGCATCAGGAAGTAAGCAAAGTTTATATTGATCAGCTTACCGTAATCATGGTGCTGATAGTCGCTGTTATCGGTACTCTTATAACAGTTTATGCATGCGGATACATGAAGGATTACCATAATCATCATAAAGAATTTATGGACAGGAGAAGATATTTCTTCGCACTCCTCTATGTCTTTCTCGGGGCAATGTTCGGTCTTGTGCTTTCAAACAGTCTTATCTGGATGTATTTCTTCTGGGAAATTACAAGTGTTGTATCCTTCCTGCTCATAGGCTATACAAGAACAAATGAAGCCATTCATAACTGCTTCAGAGCACTTTGGATGAACCTTCTCGGCGGCTGTGGCTTTGCTGTTGCGATTGTAATTGCGGGTATCTGCTTTAATGTAACAGATATGCAGAGTCTCATCCTATGTGACGGAAAGATAATTGTTATTCCGGTTATTTTGCTTTCCTTTGCAGCACTTACAAAAAGCGCCCAGCTTCCGTTTTCAAAATGGCTGCTTGGTGCAATGGTTGCACCGACACCTTCATCTGCACTTCTTCACAGTGCAACAATGGTTAAGGCCGGCGTATATCTCTTGCTCAGGCTATCCCCTGTTCTTGCCGGATCCTATGCCGGATCAATGGTCAGCCTTGTAGGCGGCTTCACATTCCTTATTATGTCTATGCTGGCTATCACTGTAAGCGACGGAAAAAAGGTACTTGCATATTCAACCATTTCAAATCTCGGCCTTATTACTGCGTGTGCAGGCGTCGGTGCAGAGGAAACTGTTTGGGCCGGTATGTTTCTTCTCATATTCCACGCTATTTCAAAGTCACTCCTTTTCCAGACTGTGGGTGCAATTGAAAATTCAACAGGTTCAAGAGATATTGAAACAATGCATGGTCTCGTTCGCCGCCATCCTTATCTCGCATGGACACTTGTAATCGGCATTGCAGGTATGTTCCTTGCACCATTTGGTATGCTTATTTCAAAATGGGCTGCACTTAAGGCGTTTATAGATAATGGTTCAATTGTGCTGATACTTTTCGTTTGTTTCGGCAGTGCAACCACCCTATTCTACTGGATGAAATGGATGGCAACCGTGCTTGCATCAAAAAATAATGATACCAAAGCAAAAAATACTACATCTGCTAACCAATGGGTATCTATCTTAATTCACTCAGCATTTATGATTATGCTTTGTTTTGCCTTCCCATTCATCTCTTCACATGTTATTATTCCGTATATTCATCAGGTATTCAATAATGCATATCAGGTTATATCCGGCGATAATATCATTATTATGATGATTATGCTCATATCCATATTTGTAATACCCGGAATATCCTGGATTTCAGCAAGACACACAAAATACAGCAAAGTAGACAGATATATCAATGGTGTAAACGCCGGTGACCAGATGAATTATATTGATTCCATGGGCGAAAAAAGACGTTTCTTCCTCGCGAACTGGTATATGGAGGATATCTTTGGTGAGAAAAAGCTTTGGAATCCATCCATCATGATTTCTATTTTGCTTATTGTAACATTTTTCGTTATTTCAATAGGAGGTGCATTCTGATGACAGGAACAGTTAAAATCATCCTCAGTATTGCTGCCTATATCATTTTTGCACCGATACTCGGCGGAATTATGTCAGGTATTGACAGAAAAATAACTGCACGTATGCAGGGCAGACAGGGTCCTCCCGTACTTCAGCCATTCTATGATGTAATCAAGCTTCTGAAAAAGGAAACGGTATTTGTAAACCATGTTCAGATTTTCTATCTGCTTACCTTCCTTTTCTTCGTCATATTCACAGGCTGCCTTTTCTTTGGCGGATTTGATTTGCTTATGGTGTTCTTTGCACTCACAACGGCAAATCTGTTTCTTATCCTTGCCGCAACAAGTGCCCACTCGCCTTATGCAAATATGGGTGCAAATCGTGAAATGATGCAAATGCTTGCATATGAACCTATGGTACTTCTTACTGCTGTTGGATTTTATCTTGCGACCGGAACCTTTAAAGTAAGAGAGATTGTTACCAGTTCTTCAGCATTGCCTATTTTAATGCTCCCGGGTGTATTTGTAGGCTTTGTATTTATTCTTACAATCAAGCTCAGAAAACATCCCTTTGACCTTGCAACAAGCCATCATGCCCACCAGGAAATGGTTAAGGGTATCACCACGGAGTTTTCAGGTGAAATGTTTGCGATTGTTGAAATTGCACACTGGTATGAAAACGTATTTCTTATGGGTGTTATTGCACTCTTCTTTATTAATGCAAACTGGTGGACAATCCTTATCGCTCTTGCAGCAATTTCAGTCACTTACACCGTGCTTATCCTTGTGGATAATACAAACGCCCGACTTAAATGGCAAAAAATGTTTAAGAATTCATGGATTGTAACCATTATCGCAGGTGCACTTAACGTATTTATTCTTGAAGTATTGACCAAGGGGGTAGTATAAATGGCTGATGTAACGAAATCACCATGGATTATGCATTATGACGGTTCAAGCTGTAATGGCTGTGATATAGAAGTTCTCGCCTGCCTGACTCCCGTTTATGATGTTGAACGTTTTGGTGTAATAAATACCGGTAATCCTAAGCACGCCGACATTCTGCTTATCACAGGTTCTGTCAATGAACAGAACAAAGATGTTGTAAAGCAGATTTATGAGCAGATGACAGAGCCTAAGGTCGTTTGTGCAATTGGCATCTGTGCCTGCAACGGCGGTGTATTTAAAGACTGCTACAATATACTCGGCGGTGTTGACAAGGTTATTCCTGTCGATATATATGTACCCGGCTGCGCAGCAAGACCGGAGGCTATTATTGACGGCGTTGTTAAATCACTTGCTCTGCTTAAAGAAAAAAGCCAAAAGCTTAAGGAGGGAAAATAAATGAGAGAAGCATATACTCTTGAAACAGTAGATATTCCGACCCTCTATAAAATAATGCTTGAAAAGCAGCGTGCAGGCTACCGCCTTGCACAGATTTGTGCAACAGCCTTTGAGGGTTATAATGAACTGATATATTCAGTCGCAATGGATTATAAATTTGAAAATTATAAGGTAATCGTTCCTATCGAAGAGGAAATCAATACCATTTCAGACTTTTTCCCGTCAGCAATGCTCTATGAAAATGAAATGAAAGAGCTTTTTGATGTTCAGATAAAGTCCATTAATCCCGATTTTAACAATAAGCTTTACCGAATTGCAAAAAAGGCACCTTTCAAAAAAGAAGTTAAGGATGCCGTAAAAATTGTTAAAAAAGAAGAGGAGGCAAAATAATGGGTGAAAAATCAGTAGTTCCTTTCGGTCCTCAGCACCCTGTACTTCCTGAGCCCATTCATCTGGATTTAGTACTTGAGGATGAAAAGGTAGTTGAGGCAATTCCGTCAATCGGCTTTGTTCACAGGGGCCTCGAAAGCCTGGCAGAAAAAAGAGATTTTAACGATTATCAATATGTAATAGAAAGAATATGCGGCATATGCTCATTCAAGCACGGTATGTGCTACTGTGAAGCACTTGAAAACATTTTTGATGCAGAGGTTCCCGAAAGAGCAAAATTTTTAAGAACCATATGGGGGGAAATGAGCCGCATTCATTCGCACCTGCTCTGGCTCGGTCTTTTGGCTGATGCCTTTGGCTTTGATGCACTCTTTATGCAATGCTGGAGGATGAGAGAAAAGGTGCTTGACATGTTCGAAGCATCCACTGGCGGACGTGTCATTTTCTCGGTAAACAAAATCGGCGGTGTGCTAAAGGATATGGACTCCTCTATGCTCAAAAGCTTTGTTGATATTTTCAACAATATGGAAATTGAACTCAAAAAGCTTGTAAAAACTTTTCTAAACGACTATACTGTCGAATCACGCTTAAGGGGCGTAGGTATTCTTACTAAAGAGGATGCCATCCGTCTCGGTGCAGTAGGTCCTATGGCAAGAGCTGCGGGCATCGAGCTTGACACACGTAAAATAGGTTACGAGGCTTATGACAGGGTTGAATTTGAAATCATTACATCAAATGAATGTGACGGCTACGCAAGATGCGCTGTTCGCATAGGTGAAATATTTCAATCCATCAATATTATAAGACAGCTGGTTGATAAAATACCTGAAGGTCCTATTGCAATTCAAATTAAAGGCAATCCTGAAGGTGAAGGCTTCGCAAGAGCCGAACAGCCGCGAGGCGAAGCAATATATTATGCAAAGGCAAATGGTACAAAATTTCTGGAAAGACTTAGAGTGCGCACGCCTACATTCACAAATATAGAGTCGCTTATTCATATTCTTCCCGGTTCAGAGCTTGCTGATGTTCCGCTTCAGATACTGACAATTGACCCTTGTATCAGCTGTACCGAAAGATAAGGAGGCAGAGTATTATGGCAATTATGAATTTCTCTTTTACAGCTTTAAAGAATCTGTTTTCAAAGCCTGCTACAAACAATTATCCTGAAGTACCAAGAGAATATCCAAAACGCAGCAGAGGTCATATTGAAATCAGCATTGACGACTGTATTATGTGCGGCATTTGCTCGCGCAAGTGTATGTCAGGTGCAATCAAGGTTGACAGAAACACAAAAACCTGGTCTATAGAAAGAATGGGATGCGTTCAGTGCGGCGCGTGTGTAAATGCATGTCCTAAAAAATGTCTTTCCATCGTACCGGGATATACTGAACCCTCAGCCGAAAAAACGGTTGATACATACAATCAGCCTATTCCTGAAACAAAACCGGGTAAAATTACAAATGATATGTCAAAGTGCATACTCTGCGGACTTTGTGCAAGAAAGTGCCCTCAGGAATGCATTACCGTTGACAGAACAGGTGAAAAAACCTGGTCAATTGACCGCGACAAGTGTGTTCAGTGCGGCGCATGCATTGATGCCTGTCTGAAATTCAAAGCACTCAGCACAACACAAGATGACGGCGAAAAGGGTATCGTTACACTGCATAAGGAGTAATCCTGATGACAAAAAAAATAACCTTTCACGGTATAGTTCAGGGTATAGGCTTTAGGCCTTCAGCCCTGCATATCGCAAAGGACCTTGGCGTTAAAGGTCAGGTTAAAAACTCCGGCGGGAGCGTGGAGCTTATCATTCAATCCGATAAACAGGCGTTGGACGAATTTGTCCGACGCCTTATTGCCATGTTTGATATTAAAAAATATGAAATGCAAAGTATGGATGAAAAAGATTTTGATGATTTTAAAATTGTCCATTCAGAAAAGGATACCTGTACGCCGTATCTGACTCCGGACCTTGCTACCTGCAGGGACTGTGAAAATGAAATGGCAGACAAAGCAAACCGCAGATACCATCACCCTTTCATCAGCTGTATAAACTGCGGACCCAGATATACAATAATGAATACCCTTCCCTATGACAGAGAAAATACGGCTATGTCGGTATTTGATATATGCACCGGCTGCAAAGATGAATACACAAATGCCATGAACAGACGCTGCCATGCTCAAACAATTGCCTGTCATGCATGCGGACCTGAAACCAATATAAGCATAGACACTGCAGCTGAAATTTTAAAACAGGGAAAGATACTTGCAATAAAAGATATCGGCGGATACCATCTTGCCTGCAGGACAGACTGCGCAAACGCGGTAAATACAATCAGACAGCTTAAGGGCAGAGAAACAAAGCCCTTTGCAGTGATGTTTTCATCAATCGGGGAAATTGAAAAGTATTGTAAAGTAAATGAACAGGAAAAAGCACTTCTGCTCTCCCCTGCCAGACCTATTGTACTGTTGGAAAAAATAAGAGATTTTGATAAGTGTGTCTGCGGTGACAGCGATTATATCGGTGCATTTCTGCCTTGCAATCCGATACAAATTATGATACTGGCTGAAATTTCGCCCCTGGTTATGACCAGTGCAAATATCAGCGGTGAACCGATTACGATTGATGATCAAAAAATTCAAAAATTCGCAGTCGATGTTTTGTCGCACAACCGTGAAATTCTTACACCTATTGATGACAGCATTGTATTTGTAAATGCCGGCAGAACACAATTCGTACGACGTGCACGAGGATATGTTCCCCTTGCTATAGAAACAGACGTTAAAGCCAAACAGGACACACTGTGCCTCGGCGGCGATCTCAAAGCAGTATTTGGCTTTCACCGTGATAATCACGTATTCCTCAGCCAGTATTTCGGTGATTTGGATAATCCCGATACATTTAAAAGCTATAAAGATAATATAAAAAGATTTGCAGCTCTTCATGGATTTAAAGCCGAAAAGGTTGCAGCAGACATGCATCCCGGTTATTATTCAACAAATTTATACACCGGTGCTTTAAAAATACAGCATCATAAAGCACATGCTGCTTCCGTAATAGCCGAACATAAACTTAAAGGGGATGTATTATGCTTTTCCTTTGACGGAACAGGATATGGCGATGACGGTGCAATATGGGGCAGCGAGGTCTTTTTATTCAGTCAAAATCAATTCACACGGGTTAAACATTTGGAATATACGAAAATGCCGGCATCAGATGAGATATCAAAGAATGCAAGACTGGCTTTGGACTGCTATCTGGGCGGCAACGCACTGATTGACAGCGCTGTAAAAAATGATATCAATACGATTTTATCCTCCAGCATGGGAAGACTGTTTGATGCAGTATGTTCCCTTCTGGATATTAAGCACTACAATTCCTATGAGGGTGAATGTGCCTGTGCACTGGAGCGTGCAGCAAAAAAAGCAAAAAAAGCCTATATGCTGACTCCTTCCTTTCATCCGGTAAAAATACTCAGCGAAATAAAAGCCGCTATAGGCAAAGCATCTGTGCAGGAGCTTGCCCTGGGCTTTCACATGCTGATCTGTGATTTAATATGCATTCAGGCTGAAAAATATAAAAAACTTTACAGTGTAAATCAGATTGCACTGAGCGGAGGTGTGTTCAATAACAGAATTATAACCGCTTCCACAATTTTAACACTTGAAGAAAAGGGGTTTTCGGTGTATATTAATGAAAAAGTACCCTGCGGTGACGGAGGCATTGCTCTCGGTCAAGCCTATATAGCAGGATTGGAGGACTGACAATGTGTGTAGCAGCACCCGGCAAAATCATTGAAATAAACGGCGATACTGCCGTAGTTGATTATAATGGAAATAAGGTTAAAGCAAATAAAGGGATAGTTGATGTAAAAATCGGTGACTGGGCGCTTGTTCACGCCGGTTTAATTATCCAGATTATTTCTGATAACGAAGCTGAAAACATGCTTGAGATATTTAACGAGCTGGGAGATCTGGCGTGATGAACATTACGGATATCACAAAATTCCTGAATGAATATGACGGCGAGCCTGTTACCTTTATGGAGGTTTGCGGAACCCATACCGCAGCCATAAGTGAAAACGGTATCCCATCCATTTTGAGTAATAAAATCAAGCTTATCAGCGGACCCGGATGCCCCGTATGTGTTACTGTTTCCGCTTATATTGACAAACTGTGCAAGCTCGCGCTGCAGGATAACACCTGCATAGTAACCTTTGGTGATTTAATCAGAGTACCCGGTTATACCTCTTCATTACAGGAAATAAAATCAAGGGGCGGCAAAGTAAAAATGGTATACTCCCCCTTCGAAATCATCGACCTTGCAAAAAGCAATAAAAATACCCTATTCATTTTTGCTGCAGTCGGCTTTGAAACCACTACACCCATCTATGCTGTTTTGCTGGATAAGATTATCAAAGAAAATATAGACAATATAAAACTTCTGACTGCACTGAAAACAATGCCGGCTGCTATTGATGCGCTGTGCAGCATGGGCAATAAAATTGACGGATTTATCGCTCCCGGACACGTCAGTGTTATAACAGGAGCAAATGAATTTAAACCGCTTGCCGAAAAATACAACCTGCCTTTTGCAGTCAGCGGTTTTAAAGGTGAAGAGCTTTTGGCATCAATTTATGCACTTGTAAAGCTAAAAGACCAAGGGCGGGTAATTAATCTTTACAAATCAGCAGTTAACAACAACGGAAATGAAGCGGCTAAGAAACTTGTTCATAAATACTTTGAGCCCTGCACTGCTGTATGGCGCGGAATTGGCGAAATACCAAATTCAGGCATGGCACTGAAGGATGATTTCCTTATTTATGATGCAGGCAGCCGATATGTTACCGAAGACAATATAAAAAATAAAGGATGCAGATGCGGTGAGATTATCACAGGCTTTACTTCACCTAACGATTGCCCCCTGTTTGGCAGGATATGTACACCGCAAAATCCTCAGGGCGCCTGTATGGTTTCAAACGAAGGCTCCTGTTTTCACTATTACATTAACAACAGAGGTTAGAATATGAAAATCACACTTGCTCACGGCAGCGGCGGAAAATCAACATCCGATTTAATTGAAGCGGTTTTTGCAAAACATTTTTCAAACCCAATACTCAATATGATGGAGGACAGTGCTGTTGTATGCGCTTCGCCTAAAATTGCTGTTACAACAGATTCCTTTGTCGTAACACCTTTGCTATTTAAAGGCGGAGATATCGGCAGACTGTCAGTGTGCGGAACGGTAAACGATTTGCTGATGCGCGGTGCCGTGCCGAAATATATTACCTCCGCCTTCATTATTGAAGAGGGTGCAGACACAGAAACACTGAACACAATTGCCAAATCAATGGCTGATACTGCAAAGGAAGCCGGTGTTACCGTCATCTGCGGTGACACCAAGGTTATAGAAGGCAGCGGCGGCATATATATCAACACAACCGGCGTCGGCTTTGTCAAACAGAGCACAGATATTGTATCAACGAATCTGCGCGAAGGCGATGCAATTGTGGTAAGCGGGAATATGGGAGACCATCATGCTGCCATACTCTCCGCCCGAATGGGTATTGAAAACAATA
Organism: Ruminococcaceae bacterium UBA7080; assembly: GCA_002493595.1. Taxonomy (GTDB): domain Bacteria; phylum Bacillota; class Clostridia; order Oscillospirales; family Acutalibacteraceae; genus Eubacterium_R. The sequence goes on from DKZG01000006.1 coordinate 122,557, forward strand.
TAAAATCCGATAATGCCCCGCTGGGTGAAATGGTAGCAGAAATGCTGAAAAAGGGCATTGAACTTCACTGTATGCGTGATATTACACGCGGAGGACTCGGCACTGTATTAAACGAGCTTGCAAAAGCTTCAAAAGTAAACATAGAGCTTATTGAAAATAAAATACCTATTAACCATGAAGTAAAAGCATTTGCTAAAATTCTGGGACTTGACATACTCCACATGGGTAATGAAGGCAAGATGGTTGCCGTTATGCCGAAAGAGCAGGCGGACAAAGCTGTTAAAATTATCAGAAACTGCAAATATGGTGAAAATGCACAGGTAATCGGAGAAGTAAAACATGGTACAGGTGTAACGCTTATTACACCAATCGGCGGAAAACGGCAAATAAATGTACTTTATGGTGAAGGACTGCCCAGAATATGCTGAAAATCCAAAAATAACAAATGTCAGAAACAGATATGAAAAATAGTCTGTTCCTGACATTTTATCTTTTATGCCTATTATGCGGTTATAATTTGTAATAGTATTATCATAAATATAGGATGAATGCTTTTTTATGTTATTTTTTGTCAAAGATTATTTTTGTCAAAAAAACAACCATACAACAGGAATAACATCAAAAATGTCAAGATACAAGTCCTTGTGTCAATTATGAATAGATTGTAAAATACAACCGCCTATATGCGCGAAATATTGAATTTTAACACAAGATATGGTATAATATAGATACAATATACAAAGCAAGCAATTGTGTATTGACAGCATTATTAATAATGTTAACAAAAATGCGGAGGTGATTTCAATGGTTGAAATTACGCAAACAGCAATGTATATTTTTTGGGCAGCAGCAATTGTTATTTTCGGCATCGCTGAGGCTGTTACAGTTCAGCTGGTTTCAATATGGTTTGTACTGGCGGCAATCGCAGCACTCATTGCGGCACTGGCCGGAGCCACGCCTCTTGTGCAGGTTATTGTATTTATTGCAGCTGCGGTTTTGGCACTTGTAATCACAAGGCCGCTCGTAAAAAAATATATTAATCCAAAAAAAGAGTATACTAATGCAGACAAGGTTATCGGTCAAATCGGTATCGTAGCTGAAGAGATTAACAATATCAAGGCTACAGGTCAGGTGAAGATAGACGGAAAAATTTGGACTGCAAGGGCAAATAACAACAGTATCATTTGCCCTGATAATGAAGTTATCATTGATAAAATCGAAGGGGTAAAGCTGATTGTTCATTCAAAAAATTCACAATAAAAATTTTATTAACCATTTAAACGAAGGAGATAATTTATGGAACTTTTTATTATACTTGGCTTAATCATTGTTGCCATCATTGTGCTTATTCTGACTAATGTCAGAGTTGTTCCGCAGTCAAAGGCGTATGTTATTGAGCGACTGGGAACATACTTTGCAACATGGGAAACCGGTATTCATGTTAAAATACCTTTCATTGACAGAATTGCAAAAATCGTTTCACTCAAAGAGCAGGTTGTTGATTTTAAACCGCAGCCTGTTATCACAAAGGATAACGTTACCATGCAGATTGACACAGTTGTCTTTTACCAAATTACCGATCCAAAGCTTTATACCTACGGTGTAGAAAGCCCTATCTCAGCTATTGAGAATCTCTCTGCAACTACACTGCGTAACATTATCGGTGAGCTTGAACTTGACTCCACACTTACCTCACGTGATACAATCAACGCAAAAATCAGAGTCATTCTTGACGAAGCGACCGACCCATGGGGTATTAAGGTAAACCGTGTTGAGCTAAAAAACATCATACCGCCGAGAGAAATTCAGGACGCCATGGAAAAACAGATGAAAGCTGAACGCGAGCGCCGTGAAGCTATCCTCAGAGCGGAGGGTGAAAAGCAGTCAAGAATTCTCGTTGCCGAAGGTCATAAGGAGTCTAAAATTCTGGAAGCTGAGGCTGAAAAACAGTCGGCAATTCTCCACGCAGAAGCCGTTAAAGAGGCTAAGGTTCGCGAAGCTGAAGGTGAAGCCGAAGCTATACTTAAGGTTCAGACTGCAACTGCAGATGCAATCAAGCTCTTAAATGAGGCTGATGCAAATGAAGCAGTTATAAAACTGAAATCTCTTGAAGCTTTCGCTAAAGCAGCCGACGGTCAGGCAACAAAAATCATTATCCCATCGGAAATCCAGGGTATTGCAGGTCTTGCCGAGGGTGTTACCCAGGCAGTAAGAAAATAAAATTCATACAAAATAAGCATTATGCAAGGAAAACCTCCGATGACACTATCGGAGGTTTTTGTTATAGGAGGTATTATGAAAAACATTTTATTGCTGACATCATTTCATTTCAATGACGCTATGTCATGTATCATTCCCATTTTTATAGGATTAATGCTTATTTTCAATTGGTTTTTGCCTCACCCTGCCAATAAGCCTAATCCCAAATGGGTGAAAATTCTATGCACCCTAATAGGTGCAGCACTGGTTGCACTTGGCGTCATTATATTGATTGATTTTATACATAACCCGTACAAATAAAAATCGGTACAATTTGAAACACATTGCATAAAGTGTATTCAGTTTATATTTTTCAGCAATTATTCTTTATCCCTGTCTGTACTTTTCAGCCTGAAGATTAAACATTCTTGCATAGACTGTATCGCCTGCCATAAGTTGTGAATGAGAACCGCTTTCGATAATCCTGCCGTTTTCCATAACATAAATTTTATCGGCATTAATTGTAGTTGAAAGTCTGTGAGATATAAATATAACCGTTTTATCTTTGGCAGCGTCAAGCATTGCCTGATTCAGATTATACTCAGCAACAGGGTCAAGATTTGCTGATGGTTCATCAAGAATAACATACGGGCAATTTTTATAAAAAGCTCTTGCAACAGCTACCTTCTGTGCTTCACCACCCGACATCATAATTCCGCTGTCATCAAATTCTCTCAAAAGTTCCGTTTGTATTCCACGTGACAGCTGTTTTTCAAATCCACTGTGCTTAAGCGCCTGCTGCACAGCTGTTTTATCCGGATTTATATCAAGAGCTACATTTTCTCCCACCGAACATGAAAAAAGCTGAAAATCCTGAAATACTGCGGCAAATCTGTCACGGTGAGATCGAACTGTAAAATTCTTTATATCCTCACCATCAATATAAATACCTCCGCCGGTAACATCATACAATCTTAAAAGCAGGTTTGTCAGCGTTGTTTTGCCGGCACCGTTATAACCTACAAGGGCAATTTTTTCATACGGTTTAATGGTAAGATTTATATCATTTAATGTTGGTTTATCATTGCCCGGATATGTAAAGGACAGATGTTCAAGCCTGATTTCTTTAGGTGTACTTATTTCAGCAGTCTTTTCCCCGTCCTTAATCTTAAAATCCGACTTTAAAAATTCTCTGTACTTTTCAATCATCTTAGCCCTTTCCTCAAATCGGGCCAAGGCCCACACAGTAAGGAAGTTTATGCTCATTGCAATACTGTATGCACCGTTAAAGGTTGCAACAAAATCACCGGCACTTATACTCTTTTTAACCATAACAAGATATCCTAAATAAAGCGGCAGAATAAACATAAAGCCGAGTACCTGCACACCGATCTCCTGAAAGCAGTACAGCTTTGTAATTTTACCCCAATACTTTTTCTGGTTTGCAATAATATCATCGGCAGAATCATTATACCTTTCCATCAAAATCGACTTTATGTTATTCATTCTTACCTCTTTTGCATAATCCTGCAAATAAAAAATACGCTGAAAATAGTCTGCCCGTCTGTGAAACTTAGTATTGTCAATTCTTCTATTCATTTGCAAATCACCGATATATCTGCTAAGCGGCATAAAAATAACGATGATCGCCAAAATGATTACCAGGCAAAAGGGATCTATAGTCAGTAGGACGGAGGATATGGTAATAAGCGAAACAACATTGCCGAAATAGCTTCTGACCAAACCCAATAAATTTTGAATATTATCACTGGATGACTCGATAGTCAGAATAAAATTATTATAGAATTCAGGATTATCATATGACTCTAAATCCAGTGATTTCGCTTTTTCATATAGTTTTTTATTCAGTCTGTAATAAACCTTTTCCCGCTCCGTATTCCAAAAAAATTCACGAAAAAGCCATGAAATCAAATAACTTAATACGATAACTGTCCCAACAACCGCAACAGCCCAAAATATGCGATAAAGTCGTTCACCCGAGGATACAACATCAATAATATATTTCACACCCAAAACACTGATCAGTCGTTCGGGCAAAATCAGCAGTATTCCCCATATAAATTCACCGATAACAAGAAGCGGTGAAACATTGAAAAGCAATTTAATAAAAAACATCATATTAACAAGCATTGAGTGACTGCCGTCTTTATTCTTTGCTTTAAACATTTTTTTCTGCCTCCTCTCCTTTATAGCCGGATGCCTGAAGAGCAAACATCTTCGAATATTCACCGTTGCTGCTCATTAGTGCTTTATGTGTTCCTGCTTCAATAATCCGACCTTCACCAAGAACAAGGATTCGATCACTCAAAACTGCACTTGACAGTCTGTGTGAAATATAAATAACCGTTTTGTCTTTCGTAACTTCAATTAGATTTTCGTACATTTTATACTCAGCAACGGGATCAAGAGCCGAGCTTGGCTCATCAAGAAGCGCTATATCAAAATTCTTTGCAAACAGCCTTGCTGTTGATACCTTTTGATTTTCACCGCCTGAAAGACCGGCTCCGTTTTCATCAAACTCACGGGTCAGCACAGTATCACCGCCATCGGCCAATGTGCTTATTTTGTTCCACACTCCGCTCTTTATCAATGCCTGACGTGCTCTAAGCTTATCATCATCACTGCATTCACGGCACATAACATTCTCAAACACAGATATGGCAAAATTCTTGTAATCCTGAAATACAGTCGCAAATACATTTCTCAGTGAATCCAGGTCATACGCTTTAACATTCACTCCGTTATAAAGAACCTCGCCGTCTGTTGCATCATAAAAGCGAAGCATCAGCTTAACAAGAGTCGATTTGCCGGCACCGTTTACACCGACAACTGCTACCGTCTCACCCTTATTAATTTTAAAGGAAATATTGTTAAGAGAATTCTTATCCGCACCGGGATATCTGAAACTTACATTTTTAAATTCAAGACTCTCAAATCCCCCTGCTTTTATGCTGCCTGAAACAACTTTTGGCTCATATTCAAAAAACTCTCTTAAATTCTGAAAATAGAGAGCCATCTGCGTCATATCATCAAAGCTTTCGGCTATATCCATTGTGGATGTACGTACCGATGTAATAGCCGACAGCACAACACTGAATCCTGAAATGGTCATCGTATTTTTCACAACGAATTCATAGCCGGCATAAGCATATGTGCATATAATAGGGATAAAATCGCTGAAAAGAGAGCTTACCATGCTGTAGACAAACAAAATCATACCGTATTGGCGGAGTATTTTTACATTTGCTGCAATGGCGGCCTCAAAGCGCTTCATAAGCACGGCAAAAATATTGGATGTTCGCATATCCTTTGAAAAATCCCTTAGAAAAACGGTGCGCTGGATATATGCTTTGATTCGATTATTCGTTGTCATTTTTAAATCTCTGTTATACACCTGTCGGCTTTTCGCCATTTCAATAGCAAAAACAAACAATACGGGCAGGAGAAACAATATGTAAATCGGATTGATCACCGACACGGTTGCAACCACACAGATAAATGATATCAGTCCGCCGAAAATTGATGCAGCCGAATAGCAAATTAAATCAAAAAAGCTGTTTGTGAGCACAAGCGTAGCACGCTGGTATTTGTCATAAAATACAGGATCCTCATAACAGGCAACATCAATTGAATTTGCCTTTTCAAACACCATATTGTTAAGTACCTTTAAAACATTTTTAGTGGCAAACTGCTCAAGCCTTTCGCCTCTCCAATGAAGAATTTTTACAACTGCTGACAGGGCAAAAAACAAAAACAAGTATTTTACATACACTCTAAAATCATGATTGCCGTTAATAATTTCAAGCAAAACCTTCAAAAATAAAATATTCTGGATAAAAAGTGAAAAAATATTTCTGCAGGTCTGCTGCATAAGATAACCAAGCAGCAATTTTTTATCGGCCTTCCATACTAACTTCAGTGCATACCACACATTTCTAAATACCGGAACATTATGCTGCTGTTCATCAATTTTAATCCATCTCATTCTTTTCACCTCATTTCAATATAAAAAACACCGCCGGCAAAGCTGCCGACGGTGTATAAAAATAACTAAATCATTACTGATTATAAAGCTGAACACAATCAGTAAATCGGCAAAAAATATTATAATCGCATCTCCGGTCGACCTTTTTGGCGGGTATATAAGCAAAAGAATATGCTCTGAAATTTGTCATAATGTGTTCACCTCTCAAATTGTTTTATTGGTTCATTAATGAATTCAGCTTAACATAACAAATTTTAAATTGCAAGCTTTCAGAAAAAAACGGACTTAAAAATTTTCATTGCAAAGATATTCGCCGGACCATTTCATAATACTTTCAGACGTTTCATCAAAATCAAGCCGGGAAATATGTTTAAATGAAATTTCCAAAATCTCCTTATCTCTGCCGCTGACCTTATCCATTAAATCAACTGTTTTTTTAACATAAATACCACAATGATAAAAGTATATTGCCTTCACGGCAAAAACCGATAATTTTATAATCTGTCTCAAAAGAACATCGCTTTTTTCATACAAAGCATTATGAATACACATGTGATAAACATTGCATACATCCTTAAGAATTGCATTTTTAACATCGGATTCATCTAAAAGCTCAGCTATCCAATCACAATTGCCGTACACACTGACTGTGTCATAATAAAATTGGAATAAGTCTGCCTTTTCCCAATTTCTCAATTCACTGTGACCGCTGATAAATCCGCAAATTTTTTCGCTGTATGGCAATTTTGAAATTGCTTTTTGATACGTTTTTAAATCATCATATGACAAACAGTCCAAAATAACAACAACATCAATATCGCTATCCTCTTTAGCTTCATTTCGGGCATAGCTTCCCTGAATACCAATATATTCTATCCTGCCGAAAAAAGCATCTTTTACTGCTAATTCATAATGTTTTATCCATTCTTTAATACAAAAGTCACGCATCGAAATCCCTCTTTTTTTAAGGATACCATATACAAATTATTCTTTCCTGACTTTTTGTGCTTTGTTCTTTTTCGAATCCCGCCGGAAGTCTGTTTCTCCGGACAAAACGATTTACTTTATTTTAGTTTAAGAATTACTATAATTTAATAAATTCGGTTTCAAGCGTCTTGGTATCAAACAGCTTAACAGATGAGCGGCAAAATCTGTCGTAAGAATTATATCCACTGCCACCACACTGAATAAACCTTACACCATCTACATCAAGTTCAAAAGTATTTTTGTGGTCATGACCGAAAACACAGGCTTTTAGATATGGCTTAAGTATTTCAAACTCTCCGGTATTTATATCCGGCGGACAGGGACATTCACCGAGTCTGCCGGAATAATGCACATCATCTTTAAATTTATAATACTTTTTTCCGTCTAACACATATCCTTTTTTTCTAACATCGGACACATCAATATAATCCATAATATCAGGCATAATTATATGCTGAAAAAGAATTGCCCTTTTACCCTTTGCTTTTGACAGTGCAAAATCAATCTGTTCTTTTTTTACCGTATCATAATAACTGCCTTCACCGTCATAATACGAACCGCTGTCAATGAAAATAAGCGTTTCTCCCATCATTTCAATGACATAATCGCAACCCTGCGTCAAGCAATTTTTATAAGTTTTTGCAATATCTAAAATCTCCTGCTTTGTCGTTTTGCACTCATCGTCATGATTGCCGAATACCGAGGCAAATGCGATATTATCTGTTAAATCAAAAACCTGTCTGAGACATTTTTCATACTGCTTTTCGGGGGTTGACGGACCGTGAACCGTATCACCGAGAAATACGATTAAATCGCAATTTGATTTTTTTATGATTCTTTTTATTGAATTTAATGTTATTTTGCTTCCGAAAGGCAGATTATGCACATCTGCAATAAGTAAAATTTTCATATTATCTCCTTAATATTTACTATTTTCATATTAGAATATTAAGTTTTATTTGTCAAACAATATTAACAGCTTGATATATTTTTTCGGAGAGTTATAATAATATTATGAGAAATTATCACACCCACACAACAAGATGCCGCCATGCATTCGGCAAGGACAGAGATTACGTAATAAAAGCAATAAAAGCCGGAATAACAGAGCTTGGTTTCTCAGACCATGCCCCCATGCTTTTTCCTGTAGAAAATTATTATTCCACCTACAGAATGTTTCCCGAGGACGTACCTGATTACGTAAATTCAATAAATCTTCTTCGAGAAGAATATAAAGATAAAATTCAAATCCATCTGGGCTATGAGTTTGAATATTTTCCGAAAATTTTTGACAAAACCATCCATTATTTAGAGGAATATGGATTTGAATACCTTGTTTTGGGTCAGCATTTTACCGATAATGAATACGAACCTTATGCACACTACAGCGGACTGCCGACAAACAACACCGAACTTTTTGACAAATATATTGAACAATCCCTTGAAGGACTTGCAACAGGACGGTTCATCTATATTGCGCATCCTGATTTGTTCAACTTTACCGGTCCCGACCGAATATATATTGAAAAAATGACCTGCTTTTGTCAGGAAATCAAAAAACTTGACTACCCGGTAGAATTCAATCTGCTTGGTTTTGCACAAAAACGAAATTATCCCGACAGACGATTTTGGAAAATTGTCTCAGAGGTCGGCAACGATGTAATCATCGGCTTTGATGCTCATTCACCTGAAGCGTTTCAGAACAAGCGTATATATAACAGCGCAAAAAAATATCTGAATAAACTGGGAATTATACCAATTGAAAAAATAAAAATCCCAAATAAAGAATCATAAAAGCTAAGGAGATATTTGGTTTCTGCCAAATATCTCCTTAGTCACTGCAAATCCATAAAATATTCCTTTGAAATAACGCATTTGTTGTTTCCGTACGATTTTCTTTAACTTTTATATAACCATCGGCCTCGGAAATAAAACTATAGGTCTCATGGGTTTTATATTTTCCGTTTTTTGTATCTATATCAATATATAAATCACTGGTCTGTACGTCCCAGCAGTTCCATTGATATGCATCAAGCATAAAATCATAACCGCATATAGAAACAATGATGTGATAATCGCCATAATCATCCGCCTCGATTGAAAAAGCCGTGCTTTTTCCGTTATCTTTAAGCTTAAGAGAACTTATATTTTTATATGAAATATCACCCGTTTCCAAATTTTCACTGCATATTGACGCATGAATATCATCCGTATCCACAGGCTTTGCGTCAATTGTTGCAAACAAGTTTACATGGATATGATTCCCCTGATAAAACCACCTATAATAAATGCCCCTTCCTGTGCAATTCAAAAGCAAAAAGGCAGCAACACCAAACATTAAGAAGCATACAGCGGCTGATAATAAAATCCCTTTTCTCTTAGACATAGCAAATCCCCCCTGCTTAAATTGTAAAACAGGAGGGAGCTTTTTTAAATGTACATATCGTTGATTAACTCCACGTAAAATGGAATTTACACATTAAAGTGCTTTACGTTCAATCTCTTCAAGAATTCTTGCAAGAAATGCATCCATTGTTGTTGCACCCTCATCACCATTTTTGCGTGAACGTACAGAGATTGTACCGTTTTCAATATCCTTATCACCGGCAAGGAGCATATAAGGCACCTTTTCCAACTGTGCACTTCTGATCTTAAAGCCGATTTTCTCCGACCTATCATCAATCTCGCAGCGAATACCCTTAGCCTCAAGCATCTTCTTTACATCATAGAGGTAATCAAGATGTCTGTCAGCAATCGGAAGAAGCTTAACCTGAACAGGAGCAAGCCATACAGGATAAGCACCTGCAAAATGCTCTGTAAGAATACCGATAAATCTTTCAATACTGCCAAAAACAACACGGTGAATCATAATAGGTCGGTGTTTTTCGCCATCCGAACCAACATATTCAAGCTCAAATCTTTCAGGTAACTGGAAATCAAGCTGTATTGTACCACACTGCCATGTTCTGCCCAAACAATCCGTAAGATGAAAATCAAGCTTAGGACCATAAAAAGCACCATCGCCCTCATTAACTTCATAATCATATCCAAGTTCTGTAATAGCATCACGAAGAGCATCGGTCGCAATATCCCAATCCTCTTTTGCCCCCATTGAATCCTCAGGCTGCGTTGAAAGCTCAATATGATATTCAAAACCAAAGGTACTGTAAACCTTATCAATCAGGCTTACTACGCCCTTGATTTCATCCTTAATCTGCTCTCTTGTCATAAAGATATGTGCATCATCCTGCGTAAAGCAGCGAACACGCATAAGCCCGTGAAGTGCACCCGAAAGCTCATGCCTGTGAACAAGGCCAAGCTCACCCATTCTGAGCGGTAAATCTTTATAGGAGTGCATTTTTGTTTTATAAACAAGGATACCACCGGGACAATTCATTGGTTTAACAGCAAAATCTGTATCATCAATAACAGTTGTATACATATTTTCTTTATAATGATCCCAGTGACCGCTTCGCTCCCACAAAGCTCTGTTGAGCATCATAGGTGACTGAATTTCATCATATCCTGCCTCACGGTGAATTTCTCTCCAATAATCAACCAGAGTATTTTTTAACACCATACCCTTTGGCAAGAAGAATGGAAAACCGGGCCCCTCTTCCATAATCGTAAACAGCTCAAGTTCTTTACCGATTTTTCTATGGTCACGCTTTTTCGCCTCCTCAAGCATCTGAAGATGTTCTTCAAGCATGGATGCTTTTGGAAAAGCAGTACCGTAAACACGGCAGAGCATCTTGTTTTTAGCATCTCCTCGCCAGTATGCACCTGTGCAGTTTGTAAGCTTGAATGCCTTAACAACCTTCATATCCATAAGGTGAGGACCTGCACAAAGCTCAGTAAATTCACCCTGCTTATAAAAACTGATTGGCTCACCCTTTTCAGCATGCTCATTGATAAGCTCAACCTTATACGGCTCATTCTTTTCTTCCATCATTTTGATTGCATCAGCAGGATCAAGCTCAAATTTCTCAATCTCCAAACCCTCCTTAACAATCTTTTTCATTTCCTTTTCAATTTTTTCCAAATCTTCAGGAGAAAAAGGAGTTTCTGTATCAAAATCGTAATAAAAGCCGCTGTCAATCGCCGGACCTATAGTCAGCTTAACATTCGGATAAAGTCTCTTAACTGCCTGCGCCATAATATGTGACGCTGTATGGTTAAAAGTCTTTTTTCCATCCTCGTCATCAAATGTAAGAACCTCAAGGGTACAGTCGCTGTCAATCACCGTTCTTAAGTCTCGAACTTCACCGTTAATCTTGCAGGAGCAAGCATTTCTGTAAAGTCCCATCGAAATTTCTTTTGTAATGTCAGCGGCAGACATAGGTACTTCATATTCATGAACTGTGCCGTCTTTTAAAGTAATTTTTACCATTTGTTTTACCTCCATAAAAATAAAAGCACCCTGATAAAATCAGGGTGCAATAAAATACACGGTTCCACCTGAATTATACTGAAAACAGTATCACTCATTGCCATTAACGCCGGCGAACGTCCTGTCATTTCCTACAGACTCTCAAAGGTGGTAATCTGTTCATTGGCTGTGCACTCTCACCTACCGTGCACTCTCTTAAAACCGACAAAACAAATCATGTCCTCATCAACGATTTACTATGAAATATTTTATCATTACAAAATAAATTTGTCAACAAAAAATAATATTTTACACAACTTTCCGTAACCTGATATGCGGCTCATATAGTAATTTGTTTCTAAAATGCTTGACATATACAAGATATAGGTGTATATTATTATAGAAGTTTTACATATAGTTGCGTTATTTTACTCGCAATTATGTCAAACTTTTACAATAATATTGCATTTTAAACTGTACCTTTTCTGATGGTAAATTTCGAGAATTTTAAACAGAAGGAGGTGCTGTTAAGTATGAGTAGTATAATCATTCCGATTGTTGTCGGCATTGTATGTGCCGTTATTTTTGGTATAATAGGCTTTATTCTCGGCGGCGAGCATCGCAGAAGAACAAGCGAAAAAGAAATAGGCTCCGCAACACAGGAGGCAACAAAAATAATCAATAATGCTTTATCTGAGGCAGAGTCCACAAAAAAGGCCCGCCTTGTTGAGGCAAAGGATGAAATTCACAAGCTCCGTTCGGATGCGGATAAAGAAATCCGTGAAAGAAGGAGCGAAGTTCAAAGACAGGAAACACGTTTAAATCAAAGAGAAGAATATCTTGACAAGCGTGCTGACTCTCTTGAGCAAAAAACTGAAGCTTTAGGCGACAAGCAAAAACAGCTTGATGAAAAACTACTCGAGATTGACGGCATTAAGAAAAGCCAGTTTGATATGCTGGAGCGCATATCGGGACTTACGCAGGAGGAGGCAAAAAATCAGCTTCTTGCCACACTCAGTGAAGAACTTGATACAGAAAAAAGCAAGCGTATCCTTGAATATGAACAGATGGTTAAAGACCAGAGTGATGTTTTGGCAAGAGAAATTATCGGCACTGCTATCCAGCGCTGTGCTGCCGACCATACAGCTGAAACCACTGTTTCGGTTGTTGCCCTGCCAAATGATGAAATGAAGGGCAGAATTATCGGCAGAGAAGGCAGAAATATCCGCTCTATTGAAACAATTACCGGTGTTGAATTAATCATTGACGACACTCCTGAAGCAATTACCATAAGCTCTTTTGACCCCGTCAGAAGAGAAATTGCACGCCTTACACTTGAAAGGCTTATTCAGGATGGACGTATCCATCCGACAAAGATTGAAGAGTGCTTTGAAAAAAGCACAAGAGAGGTTAATGCCACAATTAAGCAGGAGGGTGAAAAGGCTGTTCTTTCAGCAAATTGCGGCCAAATTCATCCTGAGCTTGTTAAGCTTCTCGGAAAGCTAAAATACCGCACTTCCTACGGTCAGAGCGTGCTCAAGCATAGTCTTGAGGTATCTTATATTGCCGGACTTATGGCAGCCGAGCTTGGTGCTGATGAAAGAATGGCAAGACGAGCAGGTTTGCTTCATGATATCGGCAAGGCACTCGACCATGAGATGGAAGGATCTCATATTGCTCTTGGTGTCGAATATGCAAGAAAGTATAAAGAAAACGAGAATATCGTTCACGCTATTGCAGCTCACCATGGTGAAATCGAATGCAAAACCGTTGTTGCCTGTCTTGTTCAGGCTGCAGATGCCGTTTCAGCAGCAAGGCCCGGAGCAAGAAGAGAAAATATCGAAAATTACATAAAGCGTCTGCAGCAGCTTGAAGAGATTTCAACAAGCTTTGACGGTGTCGAAAGAGCATATGCCATCCAGGCCGGCCGTGAAGTAAGGGTTATGGTTAAGCCTAATGTAATCGATGACAGCAGAATGCCTTATGTTGCGCACGAAATTGCAAAGAAAATTGAAAGTGAAATGGAATATCCCGGACAGATTAAGGTTAATATAATCAGAGAATCCAGAGCCAGTGATATTGCAAAATAAAAATTCAAAAATGCCGGCTTATGTCGGCATTTTATTATTCGGAGGTATTTTATGATAAAGCATATTGTTTGCTTCAAACTGAAAGATAACAGCGAGGAAAGCTGCAAAAAAGCAGCCGGTGTGTTTCAATCCATGCAGGGCAGGGTGCCTCAGCTCAGGAGCATTCAGGTTGGCATTGACTTTCTTCACTCTCCCCGTTCATACGACATCATTCTTGAAACTACATTTGACAGCAAAGAGGATCTTGAAGCCTATCAAAACGATCCTTATCACTGCGAAACCGTAAAAAAATATATTCACAGTGTACAGGAAACCTCTATCGCTGTTGACTATGAATTTTAATAAAAAACAGATGCTTTCGCTGCGGTGTAATAGCAGAGTTTTGCTTTATCTCAAAGTTCTCTGAACCAAAAGCCGAAAGCCTTAAAAAATGCAAGTATTTCTGCATTTTTAAACTATATTTGCAAATGGAGTTCTTTTGCCAAGAAACACAAAAACTCACAATCATTGGATTTTAAGTTAGAATAAGATAAAAAACACATAGAGCTGTGCTTTATGTGTTTTTTTTACGCAATTACAACGAATAAGGATGGACTTCAAGCTATGCTTTTTACTTTATCAACTTTTCCTAAGACTGTCTTTTTTATTTCCAGCATTTATTTATAATATAATATATTATATATTATATTTAAGATTGACATATACTATGCCGAATGATATAATATTTTTGTGTAATTTATTCAATCATGGAGGGAATTATGGAAGAAAACAGAGAAATTAACATTGACTTAAGAAAAATATTTGCAATGTTAAAGAAGAAGCTTGTTTTTATTGTGCTGATTTCACTTGTCGGCGCAGCAATTGCAGGTTGCTTCACAAACTTTTTTATTGAGCCCAAATACACTGCTTCTGTAAAACTTCACGTATACAGCAGCAATGATAACAGAGTTGCTTCCAACAGTACAATCACTTCCAGCGAATTTGATGCTTCCGAAAAGCTGGTAAACACATATCTTGTTGTTGTCGAAAGCAATACATTTACGCAAAAGGTTGCAGATAAAGTCGGAGGGGGTATTACCCGAGGTCAAATCCGCTCAATGATGAGCTGCTCTAAAATAGAAGAAACCGTAGCCTTCCAGGTTAACGTTACAAGCACTGACCCCGAACAGGCAAAAAATGTTGCAAATGCAATTGCAGAAACCTGCCCTGAGGAAATCGTAAGAATACTTAAAGTTGGCGGTGTTGAGGTTATCGACTATGCTTCAAAACCGGAAAAGCCATCCTCCCCTAATCTAAAAAAGAACGCTCTTATCGGTCTGGTTGCAGGATTTGTTCTCTCCTTTGCATTTTTCTTTATTAAAGAACTGTTTGACACAAGCGTTCATGATGAAAACGACCTTCAGAGAGAATTTGATATTCCGATACTCGGAACCATTCCTCGTCTGGTTCCTGTTACCGAAAGAACAGCTTCAAATGCAAAAACAAATCTTGAACCGCCAACTCCGGCTATAGATTTTTCAACAACAGGAAAGGAGGATGCACTCAATGAAAGCAGCAAATAAAAACAAAAAAAGTAAAAGAGAGGCTAAACTCTCAGGCTTTACCAGAGAGGATCAGAAGAAAATCCTCTGTGAGGAGTCCCCTTTTATTGTTAAAGAGGCCTACAACTCTATAAGAACCAATCTTCTTTTCACCCAGCAGGGCGAAAAATGTCCGGTATTTGTTGTTTCAAGCCCTAATGCAAATAACGGAAAATCAATCAACTCAATTAACATGTCCATTTCATTTGCAAAAATGGGAAAAAGAACACTTCTGATCGACGCAGATATGCGTAACCCCACTGTGCATCGTATGTTTTCAATCCCTGTAAAAAACGGTTTATCTGAAATTCTTGCCGGACTTACAGACAGTATCACTGTTTCAAAAACGGATATTGAAAATCTTTCTGTACTCACAGCGGGAAAAATACCGCCTAATCCGGCAGAACTTCTTGCATCTGCAAGAATGGACCAGCTGCTGGAATTTGTTAAGGAGCGTTATGAGTGTGTAATCATCGACACACCGCCGATCAATATCGTAACCGACTCAACATCATTTGCATCAAAAGCAACAGGCTATATCATAGTTGTTAAAACCGAAACAACGGATATGCAGGATGTTAAAATTGCAGTTAACGCACTCAGAAGCATTAATGCACCGATTGTAGGATTTATTATGAATGATGTTACAGCATCCAACAAAAAATACTCATCCTATTACAAGAAAGGCGGCTACGGCTCAAAGTATAAATACGGATACTATAACTACGGTTACGGTAATTACAGCTATTACGGTAACTATTATAAAAAATAAGCAGGGATGTTAAATGGATAATCGTAACAAGCTTCAAAAACGATTGGAGTTTTTAGTTGAATTTTTTGCACTGATCCTTTCTAATGTATTCAGCTATATCTTTTTCACTTGTGTTATAAAAAGGATTGAAAGCTATTCAATTAACAGCTGGACAGTATATTCAATCATTGTAACACTGTCATGCATTGTTATTTTTTCTTGCTTCTTTTCACCGATAAACTTGTTTAAAAGAAGTAAACCGAGGGAAATTGCATCAGCACTGCGAAATTGTGTTCTTACATACAGTCTGATAGCAGTATTGCTCCTCATAACCAAAAACGAAATTATAAACTCACGTTATCTTTTCATAAGCAGCTTTGCAGGATATTGCATTTTAACCCTTTCCGGCAGATTTGTTTTAAAAAGAACATTAATAAAAAAAATCCCAAACAGCAAAATGGCTTCTATGGTCGGTGTAATAACAACAATCGAGCGTGCAAGAGAATTTGTTCCTTTGCTAAAAACCGACTGGTCAAAAAATGTTAAGGCAATTGCCTTAGTTGATACAAAATTTGAAAACGGCGTTTACAAAAAGCATATTTCAAAATCAATAGGCAGCAAAAGCATTTTAGTAGATACGGAAGAAATAGTCAGTGAAATTGACGGTGTACCTGTTGTGGCAAACCTGGATAATCTTTTCGGCTGGATAAGAACTGCTTCACTCGATGAGGTATATATCAATCTTCCTCACGGACACGAGAGTGAAGTAGCAGCATATATTGAAGAGCTGGAAGATATGGGTATTATTGTGAATATCAATGTGCCGTCACTTGAAAAAATACTAAAAGAAAGCAAATTTGACAACCTGAACTGCGAAGTTAAGGCAAATGTGCCGATGGCGGTATTCTCTCCGGTTAATCACAATAAAACAAAATTAACCATAAAACGTTTCATTGACATAATCGGCGGTCTTGCAGGAACTATAATTTCTTTGCCGGTTATTTTAATAACCGCTGTACCGCTTTTAATTGAATCTCCCGGACCTCTGATTTTCAAACAACAGCGAGTAGGAAAGAACGGACGATTGTTTAATATCTATAAGCTTCGCTCCATGTATTCTGATGCAGAAGAAAGAAAAAAGGCTCTGATGCAGCAAAATAAAATGGATGGCTTTATGTTTAAAATGGATAATGACCCCAGAATTACTAAGGTAGGTAAATTTATTCGTAAAACCAGCATAGACGAGCTTCCCCAATTTTGGAATGTTCTTAAAGGCGATATGAGCCTTGTAGGAACACGTCCGCCTACTATCGATGAATTCGAACAGTATGAAAGCCACCATAAAAGAAGGTTATCTCTTAATCCCGGTATAACAGGCTTATGGCAGGTATCCGGAAGATCGGATATACAGGATTTTGAAGAGGTCGTAAAGCTTGACTGCGAGTATATTGATAATTGGTCATTATGGCTTGATATTAAAATACTTTTTAAAACAATCGGTGTTGTTCTGACACATAAAGGCGCAGAATAAATCAAATAAAAAATTTCGGTGATATAAACGATGAAAATTGCAATGATCGGTCATAAAAGAATACCTTCACGCGAAGGCGGAATAGAAATTGTTGTGGATAAGCTTTCCACAGAGCTTGTTAAGCGCGGTCATTGTGTTGTGGCTTATAACCGAAAGGGACACCACGTTTCCGGCAAAGAATTTGAAAACAGTCATGTACACATTAAAGAATATAACGGGATTAAAATTAAAACCGTTTTTACATTCGAAAACAGTAAGCTTAACGCCATTGTTTACAGCATTCTGGCAGCACTGAAGGTGTGCTTCACCCATTATGATGCAGTGCATATTCATGCTGAAGGTCCTGCTGCTGTCTGCCCTGTGTTAAAGTTCTTCGGTAAGCGGGTTATCGTAACCATCCACGGACTTGACTGGCAAAGGTCAAAGTGGGGCGGATTTGCCACTAAATTTCTGAAATACGGTGAACGTGCCGCAGCCAAGTATGCAGATGAAATCATTGTTCTTTCAGAGAATGTAAAACAATATTTTCTTGATACTTATAACAGAAAGACTGTTTATATCCCTAACGGAATCAACAAACCGGAACCAAAAGAGGATTCTCATATCAACAAAAAATTTGGCTTAAAAAAGGATGATTATATTCTCTTTCTCGGTCGTCTTGTTCCCGAAAAAGGTGTGCATTATCTGATTAATGCATACAAGAAAATCTATACAGGCAAAAAGCTTGTTATTGCAGGCGGCTCAAGCCACACAAGCGAGTATATGGAAAAGCTCAAAACACTGGCAAAAGACGATGACAGAATTATATTTACCGATTTCGTTCAGGGTGAACTTTTGGAAGAGCTGTATTCAAATGCATATATCTATTGTCTGCCGAGCGATTTGGAGGGTATGCCTTTAAGTTTGCTCGAAGCAATGAGCTATGGCTGCTGCTGTCTAACCTCAGATATACCTGAATGCACCGAAGTATGTGAGGATAATGCAACATATTTTAAAAAAAGCGATGAAAAGGATTTGCAAAAACAGCTTCAACTGCTTTTAAATAATGAAGATACCGTCAAAAATTACAAACAAAATGCAGCAGATTTTATTTGCAGCAAATTCAATTGGAGTGATATAGTGAGCCAAACGCTCAATCTATACGAAGGTGAATAAATGAAAATTTTAATGGTAAACAAATTCCTGTACTCAGCCGGCGGAACGGAAACCTATATGTTCAAGCTGGGTGAGGAGCTGAAAAAAACAGGACATCAGGTTCAGTATTTCGGAATGGAACATCCCGACAACTGTGTCGGCAATGATTTGGGCTTTTATACTCAAAATATGGATTTTCATTCATCCGGTATAAAGAAGTTTACCTATGCACTGAAAACTGTTTATTCATCAGAAAGCAGAAAAAAAATATTTGATATTCTTGAGAATTTTGACGCAGATATTGTTCATCTGAACAATTTTAATTATCAACTGACACCATCCGTAATTTACGGCATCATCGACCATAACAAAAAAAGAAATAAAAACACTAAAATACTATATACAGCACATGATTATCAGCTTGTCTGCCCAAATCATATGATGAATATTCCCGCAACTATGGAGAATTGCGACAAATGCCTAAACGGAAATTATATAAACTGTATCAAGCAAAGCTGCATTCATTCATCAAAGCTTAAAAGCATTTTCGGTGCTGCCGAGGGTATGCTGTACCGAAGGTTGCATACATATAAATTCATTGATAAGGTTATTTGCTGTTCTGAATTTATGGAAAAGCAAATAACAAGATACCCTGTATTTAAAGGAAAAACAGTCGCTATGCATAATTTCATTGCATCCATACCGCACAGAGATTATGAAAAAGAAGATTATGTTCTCTACTTTGGCAGATTTTCTAAAGAAAAAGGTATTGAAACACTTATAAAGTGTGCCGAAAACCTGCCCGATATAAAATTTATATTTGCCGGCAGCGGTCCTCTTGAGGATAAAATCAATTCACTCAAAAATGTTACCAACGTTGGATTTCAATCGGGCGACGCATTAAATGAATTGATTGCAAAGGCAAAATTTTCGATTTATCCTTCAGAATGGTACGAAAACTGTCCATTCTCCATTATGGAAAGCATCAGTATGTCAACGCCTGTTATCGCTTCGGATATCGGCGGTATTCCGGAGCTTGTAATAAACGGCGAAAACGGCTTGCTTTTTGAAAGCAAAAATGTAAGTGAATTAACCGAAAGCATAAAAAAACTATGGTCTGATAATAATTTGCTTGCTAAACTGCAAAACGGCTGCACAAAGACAAACTTTGACTCCGTGAGTCAATATGCTTTTAAGTACATAAATATGATTGAAGGAATGTAGATGCAAAAAAACGGTAAAAAATATTACAGTGAACTTAATATTTTTCGAGCACTGATTATAATCTGGGTTGTTATAGGTCATTGCGCAGATACGGCCCAGGGAATTGCTGTATCAGCATTTGCCCATTCCTATGCATACACCTTTCATATGCCTGCCTTTTTCATTATAAGCGGTTTTCTGTTTGCGCCCAAAATCTTAAGTGCAGCTGCTCCGGCCGATAAAGGACAGCTGATTTTAAACAGACTTAAACGGCTTATTGTACCTTACCTGTTTCTTACCATGGTCTCATACATATTAAAATTCTTTTTTGAAAAGTATGCTAACAATGAGCTGCCCAAAGGAATGGATATAGCAAAGTGTATTTTTCTCGGAGTAAATAATCCAAACGGCGGCCTTTGGTTTTTGTATGCACTTTTTGTTTTATCGGTACTGGCTGTTTTGATTCGTTTTATTCCAACCAAATGCAGTGTTATCGTTTTTGCCGGACTGAAAATACTTACATTTTTCGTTGACATTGATATTCCGGTAATAAACTATATCTGCTTATATGGAATTTACTTTTTTGGTGGTATTTTAATGGTAAACTGCTATGATAAAATATCCAAAAAATTAAACACCCTTGTTTGCAATAAAAAAGGATTCGTTACTCTTTCTGCAATCGTTTTGATAATGCTTACAGTCTCTTTTATTATTTCTTACTTTTACTTTAAAATCGAGAAAAATGAGTTTATTTCAACACTTATCTGCATATACAACATCATTGTATGGTATTTGCTTTCACTTCCCATTTGTAAAATAAAGCTGCTGAAAAATGCACTCTCAGCTATCGGCAATTACGGAATGGATATTTATATGATTGGCTATTATGTTCAGATTGTTATACGTGTGGTTTTAGGTACAATGCTTGGACTGCCGTTTATCATATACTCAACACTTATGTTTGTTATGGGACTGCTTGTGCCAATCCCTGTTTCAAAATATATTGTCAGAAAAGTCAGACTGTTCAGGATACTGATATTGGGTGATTTTTCAAAGAATAAGGAGTCATAATAATGGCAAAAAAACTTAACGGAACAGTAATCGTTACCTATCGCTGCAATGCACGCTGCAATATGTGCAACAGGTATAAAAAGCCCTCAAAGCCTGAGGAAGAAATTACAGTTGACACAATCAAAAAGCTTCCTGAGATGTATTTTACCAATATAACAGGCGGTGAACCCTTTATTCGTGAGGATTTAAAGGATATCGTACGTGAACTTTACAAAAAAAGTGACCGTATTGTTATATCTACAAATGGCTTTTTCACTGACAGAATCATTGACCTTTGTAATGAATTTCCAAATGTGGGAATACGAATCTCAATCGAGGGCCTTGAAGAAACAAATAATACCATTCGCGGACTTGAGGACGGATTTAATAAGGGATATACGACACTAAAAAAACTTGTTGATATGAAGCATCCCGATGTAGGTTTCGGCATGACAGTTCAGGATGCCAACGCCAAAGATTTGGTTGAACTTTATAAACTCAGCGACAGCCTGAATATGGAATTTGCCACAGCATCGCTTCATAATTCCTTTTATTTTGTTGAAGCTAAAAACATTATAAAGGACAGGCCGATGGTTGCCAAGGAATTTGAAAGACTTGTCAACGAGCTTCTAAAATCCAACTCGCCTAAAAAATGGTTTCGTGCTTATTTTAACCACGGTCTTATCAATTACATATACGGTCAAAAACGACTGCTGCCCTGTGATATGGCGTTTGACACCTTTTTTATTGACCCTTACGGCGATGTAATGCCATGTAACGGTACAAAAGAAAAAGAAGTCATGGGCAATCTAAATGATACCGACTGGGATACACTTTGGAACAGTGCACAAGCCGATAAAGTAAGAGAAAAGGTTCGCCATTGTGACAGACAGTGCTGGATGATCGGCTCCGTTTCCCCCGCAATGCACAAATATATTCAAAAGCCTGCTATGTGGGTTATCAAGCATAAATTCCCGCGTTATTTCAAGGCTGAAAAGTATTCAATGTATGAAAACAAAATCTGCCGTGATTTACGTGACGGAAAGATTACAAAAGATGAACTTGACAGGCTTTCCACCTGCGATATAAATGCTGTTGTCAGTGACGGTTTGTCTGAAACATCACGCGAACAGCTGAAAAATAAAACAGGTGAAGAAATCGTTGATGCAGACATCGCTTCACAAATAAAATAAACTTAAGTGAGGTTGCCAAATGAAGGTCCTTATTGTTAATCCGATTATCTACACCTCGGAAACAAGAAAGATTAAGAAAGTGAATTCAATCAGGGACACAATGATATATGACCTATGCCTTGGGTTTATGAATATCGGAGTTGATGTTACCCTCGCCGCAGGAGAGGATTACCGTCCTGCAAATAACGAGGATTATCCCTTTCAGGTAGTATGGCTCAAGCAGAAGCTGAAACGCTTATTTCCTGCCAATTCACTCCCCTTCTGCCCGGACATCATTAAGCTAATCAAAAACAATCGTTATGATTTAATCATAACAAGTGAGATATTTTCGCTCAATTCTCTTATGCTGGCAATCAAATCACCGAAAAACCTTATTGTCTGGCACGAGCTTGCCAAACATAATAAAATCATGCGCGAGATCCCCTCACATATATGGTATGGCATAGTTGCAAGGCTTTGTTTTAATCATGTAACCATAGTGCCCAGGAGTCTGGAGGCTAAAAACTTCATATCGGCTTTTATTAAACCCAAAAATATTGCATCACAAATAATCGACCATGGGGTTAATCTTGATAAATTCAAGACCAAAACCGATAAAGAAAACTTTTTTATCGTATCATCCCAGCTGATTAAAAGAAAAAAAATAGATAAAATAATTGAGAATTTCGCCGACTATCTAAAAAAGTATGATAAGAACTGCAAGCTTTACATTTTAGGTGATGGGGATGAAAAGGATAACCTGATAAACCTTGCAGACGAGCTTAAAGTAAGCGACAATATTATCTTTACAGGCAAACTCGCACACAATGAATTAAAAAAACACCTCGCCGCGGCAATGGCCATGCTTGTCAATACCGAAAAAGATAACAATATGGTATCCATCGTAGAATCTATAGCATGCGCAACACCTGTTATAACCACAACAGTTCCATACAATGCATCTTACATAAAATCCAATGATTTAGGTATTGCGAAAGACCATTGGGATTGCGACGATATGCACGAGGCAGCATTTAATCACAGTTATATTGAGAACTGCCTAAGATACAGAGAAAACTTATCCTGTGATAAAAAAGCTCAGACCTTTATTGATATATTTAATGACAACAAATTTTAACGAACAGCGTGGCTAAATTATGAACATTTTACTTTCATCATACAGCTGCAACCCTTATCACGGCTCAGAAGATGGAATCGGTTGGAACTGGACTCTACAGCTAAGCAAAAATTTTAACAACCCCAATGATAAAATATACCTGCTTACAAAAAGAGCAAATCAAAAGGATACGGAAAAAGGTATAAAGGAATTCGGTCTTAATAATGTAGAACTGGTGATATCAGACCTGCCCGATAAACTGAACTGGTATAAAGAAAAAAATTCTGCCTTTCATCATATTTACTATATTGTTTGGCAAAAACTGGCATACCGCTGGGCTAAAAAGAGCAAAATTAAATTTGACATTGTTCATCATGTTACAATGGGTGATTTCAGAATAACCGGCGATATGTATAAATTTAAAAATCCGTATACAATTTTCGGTCCCGTAGGCGGAGGCCAGTCCACTCCAAAATCACTCAAAGTATATGAGTACTCCCCTATTATGGAAAAGGCAAGAGAAATCATTAATAAATCGTGTGCCGTATCACCGATATACAAAAATAAAATTAAAAAATTTGATGCAGTTTATGCGATTAACCAGGAAACACAGCAGATTTTATCAAAAGCACTAAATACTGAATGCAACCGCCTTATGGAGCTTGCTGTTGCCGATGAATTCAAAAACCTTAACATAATCCGAAAAACAGAAAATAATAAAATTCAAATCGTATTTTTAGGCAGACTTATCGAAAAGAAGGGCTTAATGCTTTTTCTTGATGTAATAAGAGCTATGAAATGTGAAACGGATTTTGAAGTTAAAATATATGGAGATGGTCCGCTAAAGGACAAAATGAACCTTTATATAAAAACAAATTCTCTCGAAAACAAAGTTCAGCTTTGCGGCTGTGTTGAGCATGCTCTTGTGACACGGATTTTTCAAAAGGCAGATATTTTCGTCATGCCGTCATTGAGAGAAACCAGCGGTAATGTATTAATTGAAGCATTAGCGCACAAAATACCTGTTGCTGCACTTAATATGAGCATATGCAGTGATTTAAAAAAACATAACTGCGGGCTTTTTGTTGATATAAATCAAAGTAAGAGTAAAATCATTTCTGATTTTGCCGATAATTTATGCCGTTTGGCAAATGACGCAAATCTAAGAAAAGAACTTGGCGAAAATGGTTATCGTTTTGTAAACACCCATCTGAACTGGGAGGATAAATTTAAGACAATCTATCAAAATATATCAAAATAAAGGATTTTTATAATGGCAAATAATTGGGGACAAAGGATACATAACACACTGCGCGATTTTTCAGATAATAATAAAGCCTTTTTCAGACTCTATCTCTTTTACAGAAGAATACAGTTTACTGCCATAGGTATGGGCGTTAATATCAAACGTACACTCAGAGCAAAAGGAATAGGCGCAAAAAAGTATAAAAAGATTCTGGACTACAAAAATATTCATGAAGGTGAAAGATGCTTTATAGTTGCTACAGGTCCATCACTGACAATGGAGGACATTGAGAGTTTAAAGAACGAATACACTATCAGCATGAACTCCATATGCAAGCTTTATGAGCAAACCGACTGGAGACCTACCTATTACGCAATTCAGGATGTATACGTTTTTGATAAAATGCAGGATACATTAAGACAGCATAAAGAAGTTCCCGTTTTTATCAGCGATAATATTAAAAGAAAATATAAAAGGGAAAAAGAATGGATTGAATTTCCGACAGATACAATGTATCATTCCTATGACATGAAAATCGGCAAATATTATGCAAAATTCAGCGATGACTGCTATGATATTGTTTATGACGGATATTCAATTGCTTACTCCTGTGTTGAGCTGGCAATATATATGGGCTTTAAAGAAATTTATCTTTTAGGCACAGATTGCACATATACAGGTGCAAAAGAACATTTTGTGGACTCCGGTGTTGAGGACCGAAGCAGAAAATTTGCCACACCAAAGCTTATTGTAGCATATGAAAAAGCAAAAGAATATGCAGACGGCCACGGTATTAAAATATTCAATGCAACCAGAGGCGGTGTGCTTGAGGTATTCCCAAGAGTACAGCTTGAACAGATTCTTAATTCAGAAAGGATATAATCATTATGAAAACTGTTGCCATTGTTCCGATGAAGCTAAACAATACCCGCCTGCCGCAAAAAAACACCAAATGCTTTGCAAACGGCAAACCGCTTTGCTATTACATACTTGATACCCTGCTTAAAATAAAAGAGATTGATGAGGTTTATGTATACTGCAGCAATGAGTCCATAAAAAATCACATTCCAAAAGATGTTCATTATCTTAAAAGAAGCAAAAGCCTTGACACGGATAACACAAAAATGAATGAGGTGTTAAAAGCATTTGCAAACGACGTGCCGGCAGATGTTTATGTTATGACACATACTACTGCTCCGTTTATTTCAAAGGAGAGCATAGAAAAAGGACTGGATGCTGTTTTGAGCGGAATGAACGACTCCTCCTTTGCTGCAAAAAAGCTTCAGGATTTTCTTTGGAAGGATGGCAGACCCTTTAACTATTCCCTTGAAAACATTCCGCGAACACAGGACCTGCCCCCTCTGTATGAGGAAACCAGCGGCTTTTATATATACGAGGCTTCTGTCATAAATGAGCTGGGCAGAAGAATCGGCCAAACTCCATTCATAGTCGAAGTTAATGAAATTGAAGCTATTGATATTGATGAAAAAGAAGATTTTGAAATAGCTGATGCAATATATAACTATATGTTTTTAAAGAAAGAAGAAAACAATGAATAAAGCTTTGAAAAACTTCAAAAACAAAATAAAAAGTGATAACTGCGTTTACGGAATATTTATGAAAACAGGCGACCCTATGTTTGTTGAGGCTGCCGGAATAGGCGGCTTCGATTACGTTATTCTTGATACTGAGCACGGACCCGTTTCGATAGAAAATCAGCAAAATAATATTCGTGCAGCAGAAGCCAGAGGCACTGTGCCAATAGTCAGGCTTCCCGACGGTGATGAAAATACAATCGGCAAGGCTCTTGATATCGGTGCTTACGGCATTCAGGTGCCGCAAATCAGCAATGCCGCCGAAGCAAAACAGGTTGTTAAAAACGCTAAATTCTATCCATATGGTATGAGAGGCGTATGCCGTTTTGTGAGAGCCGCTGATTATTCTAATATGGATAGGTTTGAGTATTTTGAAAACTCCAAGGATTTGCTTATCATTCTTCAGCTTGAGGGTGTTAAGGCAATAGAAAATCTTGATGAAATTCTTGACGTAGACGGAATTGACATCCTTTTTATCGGCCCTTATGACCTGTCACAGTCTTTGGGAATACCGGGTCAGGTTAACAACCCCGTTGTTGTGGCTGAAATGAAAAAAATAGTTGAAAAAGCAAAGGCCAAAAACAAGGTGATCGGCACATTTGTTGACACGCCCGAAGATTTGGAAATGTGGCGCAAGCTGGGTTTGCAGTATCTCAGCTATTCGGTTGATATCGGTATTTTTATAGATGCCTGCCGCAATTTGACCGCGGAATTTAAACAAAAATAATTTAGGAGCAATATTATAAAATGAATAATCTAAGATTTTCACTTTACCCGCGAGAGCTTTTATTCTCGTTTTTTATAGTTATGCTTCCTGTCAGTCTTGTACTTGAAATGACCTTTGGTGTTCCTTTAGTAGCTTATACCGACGAAGTTTTATGCATAATATGTATACTTTATGTTGCATATTCCGCATTCAAACACGGAATAAAAGGAACGGATATGGCACTGCTTGTAATACTTGCAATATGTACCGTATGGGGACTAATAGGAAATGCCGTATCAAAGCTTATAACGGATTGGTTTCCTGTTGCAGTTGATGTGGTATGCCTGTTAAAGATGTTTGTTCCATTTATAATTTATAAGCAAGTGGCAGCTGCAGACAAAAAAATGCTTATTATTAAATATCTTATGCCGTTTGCTAAATTTATTATTACAACAGGAGCTTTTTTTGGAACTGTAAGCTTATTTGTTGACATCGGTATGACAGGCGAAAAACGATATGGCATTCCGTCATTCGCTTATATCTTTAACAATGAGGGCAGATACGGTTATATCATTGCCTGCTGTCTGCTTGTTGTCCTGATTGCAGAAAAATCATCCAATAAAAGAACGTTATATGAAATATTTGCCATACTAAATATGATATATACAACAAAGGGCGTAGTGTATATCGTTCTTGTATGCTATCTTATTCTTGTGTTTATGTGGAGAAAGAACACAAAGCTTTCGCCCGGCAATATTGCCTTGCTTACTATAGGCGGAATCGCGGCATCAACAACGCAAATTAACATCTATCTTAAGGACTATGAGTCCCCTCGAGTTACTCTGATAAGATACGGTTTTAAAACTGCCGGCACATATTTTCCGTTTGGTTCAGGCTTTTCCACCTACGGTTCGGATATGGCTGCTAAAAACTATTCAAAGCTGTATGACTTATACGGCTTTGATCAAAGATACGGTTTGTCGAGAGAGGTAGGCAACTGCCTTAATGACTGCTATATGGGAATGGTATTCGGCCAGTTTGGTTATATAGGAACCATATTATTTGTTATCATGCTGATAATGGTATTTATCCCCATTAACAAAATAGATTTGGGAAGAAGAGTCAAGGCACTTTCTCTTGCCATATTCATAGGACTTGTAATCAGCTGCATCGGCACAGCTATCATTAAATCCAGTATTGGCGTATTTGTTTTTGCATTTTTGGGTCTGATGTGCGGTTATTCCGGAAAAGGCATTATAACTGCTGATACTGCCCCTGAAAGACTCCAAAGCAAAAAGAAAACCAAAATCGTAATAAAGGGACTGAATAAACGTCACTTATAAAACTAAGCCGATTTCAGTCTAAAATGCGGAGGTTAAAATGATTCCTAAAGTTATCCATTACTGCTGGTTTGGCAGAGGCAAAAAAAGCAGACTGATAAAAAAATGTATCGCCGGCTGGAAAAAAATATGCCCTGATTACAAAATCATGGAATGGAACGAAGATAATTTTGATATAAACATATGCCCTTACACAAAAGACGCATATGAGCAAAAAAAATGGGCATATGTGTCTGATTATGCAAGGTTTTATATTCTGAACAAATATGGCGGTATTTATCTGGACACCGATGTTCAGCTGCTCAAATCGCCGGATAATTTAATCAAAAAGGGAGCTTTTGCCGGTTTTGCCAGCGACTCTATTGTAGCAACAGGTCTTATATTGGCTTGCGAAAAGAACAACTGGCTCTGCAAACAGGTACTGGATACATATACCAACGAGCACTTTGTAAATGACGACCCTGACAAAATCCTTGCTATAGGCAGGAGGGTGACCGCACTTCTTGTTGAAAACGGACTGATACTTGACGGCAGTGAGCAGTGCATAAACGGTATTACCATATATCCTGCATATTATTTTAATCCTACCAACGGGGACATGAACACCAAAGCAGATGAACGTGCATATTCCATACATCATTATGCGGCAACATGGTTTCCTAAGGAAAAAAGAATGTTAAACACACTCAGAAGATTTATCGGCTCAAGCAATATGAAAAAATACTACAAAATCAAAGCAAAAATTACGGGTAAAAAATGAATGCATTAAGTAAACTTAAAACAAAATATTTTTCGCTTAACACAGGCGTAAGAGCAGCAATTTGGTTTACAATATGCAACCTGCTGCAAAAAGGCATTGCTATGATAACAATGCCTATTTTTACACGCCTTTTAACAACAGAGCAGTATGGTATATTCACAATATATCAATCCTGGTATTCCATTGTCAGCATCATCGTTACTCTTAACCTTGCCGGAAGTGTAATAAACAACGGAATGGTTAAATATGAAGGGCGCAGAAATGAATTTATATCTGCAATGCAGGGCTTGTCTACTACTGTTACAATCGTATTTTTTGTTGTTTATCTGGCGGCAATGGATTTCTTTAATAATCTTTTTGAGCTTTCATCCGTATTTATGCTTGCCATGTTTGCTCAACTTTTATTTGAACCGGCTTATTTATTTTGGGCACAGCGCCAAAGATATGAATATAAGTATAAAAGCCTTGTCGCAATTACGCTTGCTGTATCCGCAGCAAGCCCGGTACTGGCAATAATTGCCGTTATCTCAACAGAGTATAAGGCCGAAGCCAGGGTTCTGTCGTTTGCTCTTGTTCAGATTTGCGTGGGTCTTATTTTCTACATTATTCAAGCAAAACGCGGCAAAAAACTGTTTGTCAAAGAATTTTGGAAATTTGCACTCGCCTTTAATCTGCCGCTTGTCCCCCACTATTTGTCGCAAATCATTCTCGGCCAATGTGACAGAATTATGATAGGAAAAATTGTTGGCAACGACAAAGCTGCCATTTATGGGGTTGCATATAATCTGGCAACCGTTATAACCTTGTTTATCAATGCAGTAAACAGTTCCTTCATTCCTTCAATCTATAAAAATATTAAATCAAAAAGCTATGCAAGTATAAGAAAAACAGCTGATTTTCTGTGTATGTTTATGGCAGGTATAATCTGCATCTTTATGCTTTTCGGTCCTGAAATCATTACGCTCTTTGCAGCACCTGAATACAGTGAAGCAAAATGGATTTTCCCTCCCGTTGCTGCTTCGGTATTCTTTACATACATCTATACACTCTATATCAATGTTGAATTTTATTTTGAAAAGACCAAATATGTTATGTTTGTATCCGTAGCAGGCGCTGTACTGAACATTGCTCTTAACTACGTATTTATTCAAAAATACGGATTTATAGCAGCAGGATATACTACTGTATTCTGCTATATTCTTTTTGCTGTCGGTCATTATCTGCTGCATAAACTTATTTTAAAACAAAATAATATCCGTGAAAATGTTTTCGATTCAAAAAGAATTCTTATTTACTCAGCTTCTGTGCTTATATTTATGCTGCTGACTGTGCTGCTTTACAGATTCAGCATCGCAAGATATATTATCATCGCAGTAATCGCCATAGCAGTACTTATAAAGCACAAAATGGTAATAGCCATTGTCAGAAGGGCGCTTAATAAGTAATAAGGAAAACAGAAAATATTATGGTATAGACATATGAGAAAAATTTTTTATACTCTTTTTATTAATATTAAATATTATTTGCTGCACTATACGCTGCTGCCATTGGCAGCGGCGGCAATCATAACTCTATGCTGCCTGGCAGTTCATAGAAAAAAAGAAAAAAGCACGCTGTCCCTTTTTGAATATATAAAAATCCACGCTTTAAAAAAAGAGTATATCTGCCGCTTCGCACTCTCACTTTATTTGTTGATAGCAGTTCAGTCAACGGTAATAGATCGGCTGTTCACACATCAGTTTCATCAACCGCTGTCCGACGTTTTCGGGGGCTGGCTGATAGAAGAAACACAGTACTTCTATGATCTGTCGGTTATATGGAACATTGTATTGTTTATTCCTATGGCAATGCTGATATGGATTTATACACAATACACAATAAAAAAAGATTTCCATATCACCTCACTGTTTATGAGCTCAGCAGCTTTCAGCTTTGCCGTTTCATTGTTTATTGAGTGTTCTCAAATCATTTTCAAAGTGGGTACTTTTCAATTTTCCGATTTATTTTACAACACCTTGGGCGGTGTGCTTGGCTCAGTATTTATGATAATTTTCAAAAAAATAATACATAAAAAGAAAACAAGTCTGAAAGCTTAAAAACGAAATTCAGACTTGTTTTTTATTCAAATATTTCTCTCTTACCAATATCCTAACACATGCTGCAAAACTAAACTTAGTGCCGAAATACATATCCAACAGCAAAATCCCATGGCAATAGGCTTTCCGCCCTTTTTTATTAGGTTAACAAAATTTGTATTCAAGCCGATTGCACACATAGCCATTGAAATAAAGAATTTCGCCAGCCATTTGGCACCGCTGACAAAATAATCATTATAAAAATCAGTGAACCCGCTTTGCGGCATTGCAGCCACCAAAGTTGTTATAAGAGATGCAATAACAAAATAGAGAATAAACCATGGGAAAATTTTTTTCATTGAAACCTTGGTGCCTTGAACGCCCTCTTTTTTTGCCTGTCTTGTTCTAATAAATGCAAGCACTAATGTTATCGGAATGATAGCAAGTGTTCGTGTCAGCTTCACAGTCGTTGCCTGGGCAAGAACCATACCTTGCGTGCCTTTCATACTGTCCCAAGCAGACGCAGCCGCAGTAACTGAAGAAGTATCATTTACTGCAGTACCGGCAAAAAGTGCAAATCCATCATTTGTAAGTCCGATTGCATTACCCAATGTAGGAAAAATTAATGCAGCAATTACATTAAAAAGAAAAATAACAGATATAGACTGAGCAATTTCCTCATCATCAGCATCAATAACCGGAGCCGTTGCCGCAATTGCCGAACCGCCGCAGATGGATGAGCCAACACCGACTAAAATGGATACCTTTTTATCCACCTTCAATATTTTGCACATAAGAAATGCAACAATCAGTGAAATTGAGATTGTAGCAATAATGACGGGAAGGCTCTTTCCGCCGACCGACAGCACGGTTTTAATATTCAGCGTAAAGCCAAGTATAATAACCGCCCACTGTAAAATTTTCTTAGAAGTGAAGGTCAATCCGGGTTTAACCCTGTCATCTGCTGTAAATTTTCCGAATATGGCTGTAATCACCATACCGATAACAATAGCAAATACAGGTGCGCCGATAACCTCAAAAGAAAAGCTGCCGATACGTAAACCGGATAAAAATGTAGATATACCCGCAATGATTGCACAGCTTAAAATTCCAATACCGTTTCTTTTTATAAAATCCATCTAATATTCCCTTATCATTTCAAAATTTTGAGCTTTTAGCACCTCAAGCAAATCAAGATTACTTTTTATCGGAGCATTTGTAATAATACCGCCCTTCGCAAGATTTTTTACAACATGGAAATCCGAACCGGATACCATCAGTTTATGATTTTGCAAAGCCCACTCATAGGCACTGTCATTCATATCCTTTCCTGTTTTGCCGTTATAAACCTCTATACCGTCAATATAATCAGGATTACACCTGCGTATTCCGACTCTGAAAGGATGCGCTTGATAAACAAGATACCCCTTGCTGTGACAGCGCCGATATATATCCTTTTCCCAAACCTTCATCAAATTACCTGAATTGTACAAGAATTCCTCATCCACTCCATAAATCAGATAATCATTTGCCGTAAAATAATGACGAAGCTCAATACCTAAAAGTACTGTGAAATCCTCCCCTGCTGCTTTTTTCATTCGCCTGTAGCCCTCAAGATAAAAATCAATCTGCTTTTGCGGGCACCAGTTCGGTGTGAATGTCATTGGGCTGTAATGATCCGTTACTACAATACCGCTGTAATTCTTTTTTTTATATAATGCTACAATCTCTTCAGGTTCAACTCTGCCGCAGCGTGATACACACCCTGTGTGACAGTGAAGCTCATATTTAAATTCCATAGCATAAATCATACCACAATCTTATAAATTAATCAACTGTTGTACATAAATTCAGTTTCAACACATATTTACAAATTTCAACTTGATTATTGCACCTAAAAAACTTACAATTTATTATATAGCTGAAACAAATATGGAGAAATCAAATGAAAATAACAAATATCATAAAAAATATATTATTCATTATTGCGTTATTTACAATATCTGCTGCTTTAGTATTTACCAATATTTACGGCGAAAGTGCCTTAAAACAGCAAAATATACTTATCCTTGCCCTGTTGGCTGCTGTTATTAACAGTACCGCACTGATAAGTGCAAAAACAAACAATACTCTTTATGCAGTGTCTACCTTATTTTGCTTTGCTGCTTTAGTATACCCTGTTTGCAATAAACTTAATTATTTATTATGCGGCAATAACATCCTTTTAGGATATACTATAGCTCTTATTGCATTCATTCCTGCTGTTTTCCTGTGTTTAATAACAATATATAATAATTTGAGTAAAAAAGAAAAAAAGAATTTTTTACTCAAAATCCATACAAAAAAATTTCCATTAATCACTGTGCTGATTATAGCACTGACAGCAATCATTGTTTCATCCATATACATGGTAAAAACAGTCATAAACATTTCTGCCGATATAGATACAAGAAAAACAGCTTATACAGATTCAATTAATCTTGCAAACGATATTGCAACGGAATATGCTCAAACCGATAAACCAATAGAACTTATTTTGCAGGAAAATAAGCTGACATATGAGCATGCACAGAATAATCTTTATATTTTTGAAAATAAATCCGGTGTGGATATAAAAATAGATATGTCATCCGTATTTGAAAAGGATAAATCAGCAGGCTCCATTTATGTCTGCTCTGACAGTATTGGTATTGAACTGCCTCAAATATATGAAAAAACATTTTATCACTCGGAAAATACAGTAATCTTATTAAACTAAAAGATAAGGGGTAGGACAGATAAATTTATCTGTCCTACCCCTTATTTTATTATTTATTTCTTTGTAGTAATTGCCTTTGCCTTGCTC
>DKZG01000029.1 GCA_002493595.1 Ruminococcaceae bacterium UBA7080
AATAACTTCTTTAAAAATCATTACATCATCACCGCCGAAATAGCAGTCATCCTTTGGGTTTTTAGGTGTAATTTCCGTTATGTATTTGCCTGTTTTGTCATAAACAAGTATCTTTCTGTCTTGTTCTTTCGTTTTTTCTATATAAACAGATTGAATATTATCAAAATAGATATAATTACTGTCTGCTGAAATATATGCAGGTCCGTCGATTTCACAGAAAAAGTTTTCTTTTCCTGTAGTCAGGTCAATACGCATAACCGTATTTTCACCTTTTTCATAATAAGTATGTGTTCCGTCAGCAAATAAGGAATATGCGTTATTTCCGGCGATTTCACTTGTTTCCAGAGAATGAATGTCAATCGAATTATATGATGTTTGATAGTTGTTACCATCCGCATCGCCGTAAAGCGCGTTAAGAACAAAAAGGTTATTCCCGCTTGCTTTCAGGTCAATGATAGATGCACCGATACCACTGAATGTATATATTGCCTTGGATTCCTCTTTTTGACTTGTATTTCCAAGCTTTGTTCTGTATAAATAAGAGGTGCTCTCTTTAAGCTCACCGGAATTGCCCTTCAGATAATAGACATAGCCGCGGTGTATAATAAATGAAACGGAACTTGTATCCGTGCTGTCGAATAAATATGCTGCCTTTTTTCGTTTGAAATTATCAAGTGATACCTCATAAATATAGTTGTGGCGAAGATTGTTTCCTTCTTCCTCCCAGCCTAATACATATAATCTGCTATTACAGTATGATAGCTGGAAAGGATAATAATTAAAAATAGTAAAAAGTGCCATACAGTCGCTTGAATTATGTTCACAGCTGGGCTTGTCGCACACAATATAAGCTTCTTTTTTTTGCGTATCAAAAAAATACAGCTTCATACTTTTTAAGAAATAGTATCCGTTTTCTACCTTTGCAAAGGCTGATGATGAGCTTAAAAAGCTTTGAAAATCTTCGTTTTCTACATATGAAACAGCATTCTGTTCGGTGTTGACATCTGTAGTTTTATCTGACGAGCAGCCTGCTGAAATTGATAATAAAACGATTATGATAAATAAACTTATACAAATTTTATTAAATGTGCTTTTCATTTTTTACCTTCAAAATATGTGTCAATATAAAATGGATCCCGCTGATTGTTTACTGCTTAAATTATTTTTTGCTGTAGATTCTGTTTGGTATAGGTTAGAAAATTTTTGCCGGATTATATATTGCTTTTTTATTACTGCTGTCTTAAATAAAGGCAGTCTTATTTTTATTTAATAAGATTATCTACATACGAAAGCTCATCCTGTATTGAAATTGTATTGCTGCTTTCTTCCAATTTATAGCTTCTTGCCATGATATAAGGCTCTTCCGGGACTTCTATCTTCTCTATTTTCTTATATTTATTTGTGTTCTCGCTGTATTCGAATACGCTTAATTCTTTATCATAATTTCTGCCTGAGCCGAATAAAAACACCTCAGCTGCAAGGCGATTTTCATCCATATTATTCAGTTCAAAACATGTAGTTTCATCTGTTGTGAATCTCGAATTTCCGCCTGCATTATGATAATGATTTTTATAAAATTTCGCTTTCGTTATATATTTAAAATGATAATACCCTTCATCCTCATCAAGGGGATCGGTATATAAAACACCAAACCAATTTCCTGTTTGTTTGGTATCAATTATAGTAATTGGCTTGCTTTTATCAGCAGATAAATGATTAATTATGGATTTTTCGTTAGTGATGTCAATAAGTGTGTGGCCATATATACCATATGCTGTTACAATGCTCGTCACGATACAAAGTAGTAAAACAGAAATAAGAATTTTAAATTTTTTCATATTCAAGCCTGCCTAACCGGGCAAAGCATTGCTGCTTTGCCCTTTATATTTTAATTAAAATCTGCAATCCCATTGTTTAGAAACAGTAGTGCTTCCGTATAACGCAGCGTGCAGTACGGAAATATTGGTGAATTTATTGCCACTTCCGCTTGATACAGTGGCTATTCCGGAATCCTTAACATTATCTCGGCTAAGATCTTTGTTTTGGGCCGGTGTAACAAGATTGCCTTTTGAATCAACGGTTCTTGTTATAATAGTAACGGATATAACATCAGCTACAGTATATGATTTTGTTCTTGCACTCATAGTTGTGCGAGATGCATCCGTTCTGTATGTATACATGATATAGCCGCTTTGTCTCACAGTTTCTTTTAAAGTCGGGTCAGCCGCATAAGCAGGGATTGCACTTGTAAACATGGTAACAGTCATTAAAACAGCAGCAAATAAAGCTGTTAATCTCTTTGATAATTTCATAATTAATTCTCCTTTGTTTTATTTTAATGGATGGATATAGGGTTTATGTGTCGAAACACAAGGACAATAAACCACCGGAAACACCTCTTTCATCATAAAATTCGATGAAGCTTTAAGGGGATTCATATCAATAAGACTGTAGGAGGTATGATATCCATTCTTCTGCGTATCTTCATATGAGCTGTTTAACGCTATCAAATTATAATCACTTTCCCAAGCACCATTTTATTGAAAATATTTTGATGCATCTTCAAATGATACAGAACCATCAAATACCATGATATCGTTATAAAGTTCATCTTCTAAATCATAACTTTTTGCAATAACATAGGAACTTTGAGGCACTTCAAATTCATCAAGCTTTTTAACAATTTCACCTGTTACAAAATTAAATTCAAAAACACTGCATAATTCAGATTCATTTTCATTAGAATAAATAAAAAATATAGGAAGTTTATCTTTTTCATCATATGCTTTTGAACTATCTACTCCAACTGAATTCCCTTTTCCTCCGCCTTTTATTATATATCTGTTTTTGTATAAGCTATGTTTTCTTAAATAAGCAAAATGAACTATGTCATTATCTTTATCAACTGGATCAGTATATAAAATTCCTGCATAATTTTCGTGTTTTTTTAAATCAAGAATGGTGATAGGATTATCCTTATTTGCAGAAAGAAAAGCAGACAATGATTTTTCATTATCAATATTTATCATAGTGTTTCCGTATATAATATAAGATGCAAAGAATAGTAAAACAATTACTAAAGGAACTATCATAAATTTAATTTTTTTCACATTCAATCCCCACAGAAAGCGAATACAGATTTAGTCTGTATTCGCCAAGTATTATCAAACTGTTTTGGTTAAATTTGAAGCTGTCTCTGAATAACCTTTGTACTTAGCACTATGAGTACTTGTAACAGTTTTGTATTTGTTCGACGTACCTTCACAAGAAATGATTGCCTGTCCGGAAGAGATGGCATCGTATTTATATGCATCTTTTGTGTCGAGCTTAACTTTATTTCCATTTTTATCATATTGTGAAGCAACAGCTATTGCAACAAGATATTCCGCTTTTACAGGTGTATATATAGTACTTGCATATGCTTTTTGGGTATAAACTGTTAATATTTTACTTACATCATGTCCTCCGCTTTTAAAGGTTGGATATGCGGCAAAAGCAGTTATTGTACTCGTGAACATGGTAACAGTCATTAAAACAGCAGCAAATAAAGCTGTTAATCTTTTAGATAATTTCATAATTAAATTCTCCTTTGTTTTATTTTAATGGATGGATATAAGGTTTATGTGTCGAAACACAAGGGCAATAAACCACCGGAAACACCTCTTTCATCATAAAATTCGATGAAGCTTTAACGGAAAAGCTCCTCTCATATATATAAGTGAGGTTTTTGGACAAAAGTAACAAAAAAACAATAATTTTTTCAATTATATTATTGAAATTTTAAATTTGTAAAAAATACATTTCTACAAAATAGTTTACAGTATTATATAAACACGATATATCATATTTGTCAATAATAATTAATGTAATATACAGCATAAATATAAAAAATATTTTCTATGGGCTTTAATTCCATAATCTATTATGAAAAATGCATTGTAAATGTTATAGTATATGTTAACAAATATAATATAATAAATAACATAAGTGATTTGCAAAAACCAAAGCTTAGAATTGTGATTGTATTGTCCTTTAAATCAGCTTATTATTTTTTCAAAATAGGGAATACTGATATTGGGGTGATAATATGGAAAAAAACAGCTTGCCGTTGGGGTTAGGAATGGCACTTGTTCAAAACGAGCGTGCAATGAAGCAGTTTGAAGCACTGAACGATCAGCAAAAGCAGACTGTTATTAATAAAGCGAGAAAAATCAATTCCAAGGAAGAAATGCAGGGCTTTGTAAGTTATCTTTCAGAGGGTAACCTTCATTTTTAGTTACTTTAAAAATGAAGAAACGGTTTGATGATGTTGATATGAAATCTGTTTAATATTCGGCTGTAAAAAACAAAGGAGTTCCCCGATTTAGGAGAACTCCTTTGTTTTTAATTGCTATATTCAGTTTGCTTTTAGCGCAGTACGTCTGTTTAATCTGTTGTATGAGATTTAAGCATGCCGTACATTACTTTGGCCAATTCTTCTTTTTTAAAAACAGGAAGCGGTTCAATAATTGCATCAATACAGCCTGCAACGCCGAAAGTTATTTCTGATATTTCATAATAATTGTTTTCAATAGTTAAATTATTATTTTCAGCTATGCAGCTGACAAGATTTTCTTTCAAAACCTTAATTGCCGGTCCGCATATGCTGCTTGCTTTGAATTTGTAGAGATAGTCGATTTCTTTTTCAACCTCGTCCAGAAGTACACGAATTGCCCGTGTGGGGTCTTGTCGAATATCCTCATATTTAATCCGCTTTGATATATCAATTACACCGTCCATTATTGTCTGAAAGCATGACTGAAGGCAATCATCCATGCTTTTATAATGGAGGTAGAAGGTGCTTTTGTTGATGTCTGCTCTTTTGCAAAGCTCCAACACTGTTATTTTTGATGCATCTTTTTCTACCATAAGATCAAGCATTGCATTAAATACGGCATTGCGGGTTCTTTTAATTCTTCTGTCCATAGCTGCTTTCTCCGATTTACTGTTGCAATATTATCTTTTTGATAATAGTTATTATTTCTATAATATCATAAGGCGCTGTGTAAATCAATAAAGCGAAAGATATTCGGCAGAACATCCAAAAACCAACAGCTGTATTTGTTCAAAAATACAACATCAGAGTGAATCAAATTCACGTTTTATAATTTTACAAAAAAATATTGTAAAGTTTGCTTTTGTATTGTATAATATTTAAGATAATTATTGATTTTTAATACAGGGGGATAAAAAATGAGCGATTGTAAATGCTGCTGCGGCGGCGATTGGTTAAGCGGTAAAACCGTAATTGTTACCGGCGCATCAGGCGGTATGGGTGCAGGCATTGCTGCGACATTAATTAAAAAGCACGGTTGCCGTGTTGTGGGCGTAGCAAGAAGTGAAGCTAAAATGCTTAAGTTTATTGAAGAACTTGGTCCTACATATGCTGAGCAGTTCTCATACAAGCTTTTTGATGTATCAAATAAAGAATGCTGGGAGAATTTTGCTGCGGAGCTTGCTGAGGAGGGTATTCGTCCGTCAGTTCTTATTAACAATGCGGGTATTCTTCCTAAATTTAAGAGATTTGACAGATATTCATATGACGAAATTGAAAGAGCAATGAATATCAATTTCTATTCCTGCGTATACGGCGTTAAGACTTTTCTTCCTACTCTTCTTGAGGGAGAAAATCCGGCAATCATTAATGTTGATTCATCCGCGGCTCTTATGACGCTTGCAGGCACATCCATGTACAGTGCTTCAAAGGCTGCACTGAAAGGCTTTACAGAGGCTCTCAGAGTGGAGTTCAAGGGTAAGATGTATGTTGGCCTTGTTTGTCCGGGCTTTACAAAGACAGATATTTTCCGTGACCAAAAGAATGACGGCGGCAAGGGCCAGAAGGTTATGGATATGATTTCGACAGACTGTGATTTAATGGTTAAAATGATTATGTTTGGTATTGAGCATAAGAGACCTATGATGGTTCACGGTTTGGATGCACACGCTATGTCAATATTTAACAGACTTCTTCCTGTAAGAGGCTCAGAGCTTTTCTCACTTGTAATGAAGGTTGCTGATATTGACCTGTTCAGCGAGGTTTTTAAGGATTAATTTAACTAAAAGGGGACGAGGCTGTCCATAGCGGAGGCTTCGCCCTTTTTGTATAGGAGGCATATACATATGGTTGACGATATCACAAAAAAGAAACATATGAATTTCAAGGAAATTGCCGCATATTCTTTGGGATTGTTCGGCTTTCAGGCAATTGTAGGCTTGCTTAATTCCTACCAAGCTGAATTTGATGCATCTATTTTGGGTGCAGATATTGCCGTTGTCGGTATTTTGGTATTGGTAGCAAAAATTGTATCAGCAGTTTTTGACCCGATTGTGGGCAATATGATTGACCGTTCAAAGAGTAAGAACGGAAAGTTTAAATCTATGATTATGTATTCGATTGCTCCGCTGCTTATTATGACGGCAATTGTGTTTTTAAAAGTGCCGTTTAAAGGTGCAGGACTTTATATATGGATTTTTGTTACATATCTTGTATGGTCCTTGGCAATGACCCTGGGTGATGTTCCGTCACAGGGAATTGCATCTGTGCTCACACCAAATCCAACCGAAAGAACAAATGTAGTTTCCATTTCCAATACATTTAAGCAAATTGGATTTTCGGCTTGCGTAGTAATTGTTCCTATTGTTTGTCTTATCATACCTAATGGATCCAAGGTGTTTGTAGCCAGCGGCGAGACGGATA
This sequence comes from Ruminococcaceae bacterium UBA7080, assembly GCA_002493595.1. Taxonomy (GTDB): domain Bacteria; phylum Bacillota; class Clostridia; order Oscillospirales; family Acutalibacteraceae; genus Eubacterium_R. The sequence goes on from DKZG01000029.1 coordinate 6,737, forward strand.
CGCCGATGATCAGTTCTGAATATTTTTGGACAGCAGTTCTTACGGCAGTTTTAGGATGCGTTCTTTTTGCACTGATTCCTATGCTCAATAAGGAGCGCGTTCCTTATGTTGCAGGAGAAAAAACAACATTTAAGGATATGATGAATGCGCTCAAAAACAATAAGCCGTTTATGCTTGTAATCATCTCCTATTTTCTTGGATTCGGTCGTCAGATGGCTATGGGTATTCAGGTTCAGGCTGCCAATGTTATTCTTGGATCGCAAAACCTGGTAGCCGTTCTTGGTATTGTAACAGCTGTGGGTTCTATGATAAGTATGGCACTTTGCCCCGTTCTTATAAAGAAAATGGGCGAGAAAAAGGTTTATCTTCTTCTTTCTATTTATGGCTTTGCAGTTTCTGTAATTTCATTTGTTATCGGATATTTCTATTTCAGGAATCCTGAAAGTGTTCTTCTTATGGTGCTGTTTTATGCATCATTGTTCTTGATAGGTTTACAGTTCGCTGCAGTTACTCTTATGCCGATGATTATGACAGCTGACTGTGTGGATTATTATGAGTATGAGACAGGCAAGCGCATGGAAGGTGCTGCTTATTCAATCCTTACACTTACAATTAAGGTTTGTCTTGCACTGGGTACAGCGCTCGGTCTTGTATTTGTTCAGATTTCAGGTTATTCGGACACAGTAACGCAGATTTCATCAGGAGCGGCAACAGGATTTGATTTACATACCAAGGATTTAGTATTCTTTGCATATACTGTTGTTCCCGGTATACTCTCACTTCTTTCCATTATTCCTATGTTTAAGTATGATATCGTTGGCGAAAAGAAAGCTAAGATTGCTACAGAGCTTGCTAAGAGAAGAAGTGCGAAATAAGTAAGATCAGATATGAAATTTTTGTTAAAATGCAGGTGAGTATTGACCCACCTGCATTTTATTTGTTATAATAAAACGAAACCTATTAAGGAGTGATAATATTGAAACGCATATCTTCATTTCTGCTTGCAGCTGTTATGTTGGTATCTGTTTTAGGCAGTGCTTTACCGATATATGCGCAGGACTATAAGGCAGGCGATAATGTAACGGCTGTGAAAAACGGCAGTGTGCTTACTATAAAAGGCAGCGGTGAAATGTATGATTATACTGCAGGCGCTTTACCGGAATGGACGAAGGATAATGGAAGTATTACACAGATTGTTGTAGATGACGGTGTTACATCAATAGGTGATTTTTCATTTACGGCTTTTATGAGTGTGAACAGTGTTACTGTTTCAAATTCAGTTAAGCGAATAGGCAAAAGGGCTTTTTCAGGCTGTTATATGCTGAAAAGTATACATATTCCTAAAAATGTTCAGGTGATAGACGATTATGCACTCAGCACATCTATGAGCGGTATGTCAAATCTTGCGTCTATTACGGTGGATAGCAGCAATATGTATTTTGCTGTCGAGGATGGAATTTTATATAATAAAGCAAAGACTGTTTTATATAAGGCACCATCCAAGATAACGGTGTCACAGTTGAACGTTATTAACGATGTAATTACCATTAAACCTGAAGCTTTTATTAATTGTGCAAGTTTGACGGAGGTTAATCTTTCGGCAAATGTCAAATTAGTAGGAAGTAAGGCTTTTGACGGATGTAAAAATATCAGCAAGTTTGTAGTCAACAATAAAAACTGCGAGCTCGCATTAGGTTCAATTCCCAATAATTCCGGATTAAAGCTTTATGGATATTCGGGAACAAATACGGCCCTTTATGCTCAGAATAATGGTTACGGCAATATTGAATATATTCCGTTTGATTCCTGCATTGACGGTCATACAATTGTGACGGATGCGGCAGTAACCCCAACTTGTACGCAGTCGGGACTTACACAGGGCAGCCATTGTTCAGTTTGCGGTGAGGTGTTTACAGCACAGAATACGGTGGCGGCTAAAGGGCATAAATATGACAGCGGTAAAACAACAACGCCTGCGAGCTGCAAGGCAGAGGGAGTGAAAACCTATACCTGTACCGTATGTAAGGCAACAAAAACCCAGTCAATAGCCAAAAAAGCGCATACATATAAA
>DKZG01000032.1 GCA_002493595.1 Ruminococcaceae bacterium UBA7080
ATCAATATCATTTTTCTGATTGATTAATTCAAGTTCTATGAGTTTCTGGTTGTTTTTCTCGGCTCTTTCGTAGATAAAATAAACTACAATATTGGCAATAAGTAATAAAACGATTGAGATAATGCAGATTACACTTTCAGATAAAGAAAAAGTTAATCCATTAGTAATTATTCTGATAACAAAAATAATAAAAAGACTGCTGATAGGCAGAATAGCAAGTGAACACCATCGTCCCCATGATTTTGCCGAATCTTCCTTGGCAGACAATTTTGCTAAAAATCTGCTTATTGTGAAATATAAAATCTTACTTATCATTACATCAAGCATATAGATTGTGGTGTTTTCCATATAGGAATTATTTGGTGTTTCTGTTATATGGGAAATAAGATATATAGCCGCAACTTCAGATACAAATTGAATTATGCTTAATATAGTTCCATGAAACAATGAAGATTTTAACGAGCTTTTAAAGCAAGTATAAATGCATAGAATATTACACAGTAATGTAAATACTAAATTGAATGCTTCCACACTGGTTATATACTTATATACCAACATTAGAACAGCATACAAGCAAATAGAAATTAATATGGAAAATTTATTCCTCGTTTTATAAATGGAAGTTGCATAGCTGTATACAATCAGGCATTCCGAAAAATACATAAATACAAGGAAAGGCAGAGCAGGCATTATTATCTCCTTTCTAAAACATAAAAGAATAATCTTTTGATTTCAGCTTGTCTTTTTGGTGCAATGCTGATTTCATATCTCTCAAGAATATTTCCGTCAATATTTTTTTTTGCTAATACAAGAAGGGTACGGGTATGTTTTATGGAATAATCCAAATTAGCAATATAGCTTGAATGCGGACAAACAAAGGAGATACCGTTTAATCTATTTTTCCATACTGCAATTTTTTTCATTTGAATAGTAGATATTATTAACAGTTACGATTTTTGTTTTCTTTTTTTCTATTTCAAGATAGATAATGTCATTCGTATATACGCGAACATCTGCCCCGGTATTAACATCATAAAAAACAATGATATCATTATTTATCAGTTCAGCTGCATCATCAAGCGCTTTATAGAGACGAACAACATTTAATGGTTTTGGTAGGAATCTGAACGCTTTGATTTTAAAGGCATCATCGAGATAACCGTCATAAGAGGTGATAACAAAAATAATATTGTGCGGATTTCGTCTTTTCAATTCCTTTCCTGTATCAATTCCGTTGATATTGCCCATTTCAACATCAAGAAATACCAAATCAAATAACAGCTGATTGTCAAGCAGTTCCTCACCTGAACCGAACTGAAAAAAGTTTAAAGGTATACTTCTTTCATTAAAATAATTCTTTAAATGTTTTTCCAATAAATCTCTGAACGTTTTATCGTCATCGCATATTGCTATATTCATCATATCATTCCTTTTGCGGGTTATAAAAATAGTAGCACAGATTTTGAATTAAGGCAAGAAAAAAGAACTGTCTCCAAATTAAACGAGACAGCTCTTTCTTATGGAGCTGGAGATGGGACTCGAACCCACGACCTATTGATTACGAATCAATTGCGCTACCATCTGTGCCACTCCAGCAAATTATTAAATTTTTATTCTGATATAGCACAGCGGAAATTTATATCCTTAAATACATCCAAAGACCTGCGCATTACGAATGCGCTGCTCTACCAACTGAGCTACACCAGCTTGCTATTGAATTTTATGTACGGTGTAAAATCACTCACCGTTATGATAGTAGCCTGTTGTATCATAAGCATCCGGTTCTTCAGGAATAATGATTGCACAAACAATATATAAAACAATTCCCGGAAATGCTGCCGAAAAGATTGAAACAAGCGCCCAAATAAGCCTAACAATCGTAGGGTCGATATTAAAATATACGGCTATTCCGCCGCAAACACCAGAAATCATATTCTCGGTTTTGCTTCTGTAGAGTTTTTTCATATACATCCTCTTTTCTTATATAGATATTATACACAATTATCCGAGAAGTTCAAGTAATTTTTTAAAAACAAATTCCACACTTGATTTTCTCACCTGATTACGGCCGATTTCACCGAATTTTTCTGTAAAGGTTACAACCTCACCGTTAATACAAAAACCAAAGCAAACCATTCCGACAGGCTTTTTTTCCGTTCCGCCTCCGGGACCGGCTACACCGGTAACACCGACACCGACTTCGCTCTCAGCAGCATTGGCAGCACCCAGTGCCATTTCATATGCCACTTCTTCACTGACAACACCATGTGAAAGTATTGTATCAGCCTTAACGCACAGCAATTTGATTTTCGCTTCATTTGCATATGTGACAAACGACATATCAAGTACTTTTGAAGCGTTTGTTACATTAACCAAATTGCCGCAGCAAAGTCCGCCGGTGCACGACTCGGCAAAAGCAATACGATAACCCTTTTCAATTAACTTTTCGACAAGCTGCTCTTCAAGCGCCATGTTATCACCTTGATAATCCATGTAAATTATTTATTCATTAAACCATTTTGTATTTTTGCCGCTGTAAGTGTGTTTTGCATAAGCATGGAAATGGTCATAGGACCTACTCCGCCCGGAACCGGAGTAATATAAGAGCACTTATCCTTGACCGATTCAAAATCAACATCACCGCAAAGCTTTCCGTTTTCATCTCTATTCATACCGACATCAATTACAACAGCACCGTCCTTAACCATATCGGCTGTAACAAATTTAGCCTTGCCGATTGCAGCGACGAGAATATCCGCTTCACTTGCAACGGCCTTAAGATTAATGGTTTTGGAATGCGTAATTTCCACAGTAGCATTTTCGTGAAGAAGCAGCATAGCCATCGGCTTGCCCACTATATTGCTTCTGCCGATAACCACTGCTTTTTTACCGGTAATGTCAACACCCGTTGCATGGATAAGCTCCATAACCCCTGCTGGTGTGCATGGCAAAAAATTATAATCACCAATCATAATTGCACCTACATTAACAGGATGAAAAGCATCAACATCTTTAATCGGGTCAATCAGATTGATAACCTCTTTATCGTCAAGATGCTTTGGAAGAGGAAGCTGGCAAAGAATACCGCTGATTTCCGTTCTGCCGTTAAGCTCTTTTACCAATGCATTAAGCTCCTGCTGGGTTGTGCTTTCAGGCAGTGCAAACTTCTCACTGTAAAAGCCGACCTCTTCACAGGCCTTTTCCTTATTTCTTACATAAACCTGAGATGCCGGGTCCTCACCTACTATTATAACCGCAAGTCCCGGTACTATACCCTTATTCTTAAGCTCGGCAGTTTCAAGTGAGACTCTTTCCCTTACCTGTCTTGATACTGCTTTTCCGTCAATAATCTGTGTCATTTTTATTCTCCCTATCATCCTTATTATTTACAGCAGCAATCGTATCCTCCTGCTGCAGATTTTCATTTTCACTCACCGTGCAAGCATTCAGCATCAAGCCTTTCCACAAGGTTCCTTGCTTCAGCTTAACGAAGCACACAATCAGTACCGCTGCAAATACCACCACAATAACCATGGAAAGCAGCTGACTCACTCTCAGCGATGTATCACCTATATAAAGTGAGTCTGTCCGGAGTCCTTCAACAACAGCTCTTTCAAGGCCATACCATATGCCGTAAAGCATAAAAATTTCCCCCTTGAACTTTCTGTGCTTATGAACAACATAATTAAGTATAAAGAAGCCCAAAATACACCATACGCTTTCATATAAAAAAGTCGGATGCACGGGCAAGGTCGGATCAACCTCCATACCTTTAGATGCTATGATATCTGCATTAGCTTCCAAGGTTTCCTGAATTTTAAGGCTCCACATTCTGAAAGGTGATGTAGTTGTATTAACCCCGAACGCTTCTTGATTAAAGAAATTTCCCCAGCGGCCTATTCCCTGTCCTATCAAAAGACCGAGGGCACCTAAATCCAAAAGATTCGGAAAATTAATCTTACCCACCTTACAGCCGATTGCCGCACCGATAAGTGCGCCGATAATGCCGCCGTAAATGGCAATGCCGCCGTTCCATATCTGCGGTATTTCTGCCAGATGGTCTTTATAATAAGACCATTCAAATGCTACATAGTACAGTCTTGCACATATAATGCCGAAAACAGTACCCCATATCAGTACATCTGTCATTCCGTCAAGACTCATTTTCCACTTATAAGCCATTCTTCCGCCATATAGAACAGCTAGCACAAATCCAAACGCAATAATAATTCCGTACCACTGCACATCATGCCCGAAAATCGTGAAGGCCACTGACGGCAAATCGAAATCAATACCCAAGCCTTCAAAATAAACTCTTGTATAATTAGCCATTTACATTTCCCTATTGCTTAACAACCGATAAAGCACTGTACCTTTCATTCATCATATCTGCAAGTCTGTTTTCAATATCCTCTTTCGTAACAGTCTTGAATATATCCAAAGCGTCAAACAAAGCGTAATCGTTGAAATAAGCACCGATAAATCCGTTTGCGATGGAATCAATGTCATTATACTCCATAATTTCCCTGCCGTAAAGAGAGCGGCGTGCAGTTTCAAACTGATTTTCGTCAATACCATTCTCTTTAAGCTCTTTGACGGCTTTTTTAATCTGCTGCGCAACCACTTTAGGATTTTCGCTTTCGCCGTCAAAGGTAACAGCTTCATATCCGTAACCAATAAAATATTCTTTTGAGAAAGAAGTATTTATAAGGCCATTTTCAAACATATCGGTATAAAGTTTAGACGTGTCACCTGCAAGAATTTCAAGCAGTATGTTCACCTCAATAATCTTTCGTATATCCTGCGTAAGTGTTTCGCACTTTTCCTTATATCCAAAAGAAAAAACCGGCATGTTCATTGCCAAATTGTATTCGCAATAGCTATCGGCAATATCTCTCGGTTCATCCTCAAAGGACCTTTCGATTTCAAGCGACGGTGCTTCCTTCAGCATTCTGTCGCAAACACGCAGAACCTGCTCGGGGGTAACATCACCTACAACGGCAAGGCACATGTTATGAAGATTGTAAAAAGTATTATAACAATCATACAGCAGCTCATCTGTAATTTGTGCAATTGAGTCAACTGTACCTGCAATATCAATTCTGACAGGATGGTTGTGATACAGCAGCCTTAAAAGATTAAATGTGCTCATCCAGCCTGCAACATCATAATACATTGTAATTTCCTGTCCAATGATGCCCTGCTCTTTTTCAACTGTTTCTTTTGTAAAATACGGATGGGTTACAAAATCCAAAAGAATTTCAAGCGAAGCTTCAAAATGATCACTGCATTGAAAAAGATAACAGGTTTTGTCAAACGAAGTATAAGCATTTGCCGAAGCGCCTGTTTTGGCATATCTGGCAAAAGCATCAAGCTCCTCACTTTCAAAAAGCTTATGCTCCAAAAAGTGAGCAATGCCTTCGGGAACCACTGTCCACTCCTCGCTGTCAGAACGCTTGAACTTGGTATCAATAGAGCCGTACTTTGTACCGAATACTGCATATGCAGATGCGTAATTCGCCTTGGGCATTACAAATATTTTAAGACCGGATTTATGGTCAATTTCATAATACTTTTCACCAAGCTCGGCTGATTTTATTTCTCTCATCATTTTTCCTCCTTTGGTGCTGAAAGCTTATAGATTGTATCCAGTGTAAGCAATGAAGCACATTTTTTTACATCTTGCATCGTAACACTGTCATTTTCGGCAGCAGACTGCTCAGGTGATTTGATTTCATTTGATGTAATCTGATTTGAATACCATCCTTCTATAATCTCGGGTGCATCATTAACAGACAAAATTGTATCTTTTAAGCTGAGCTTTGAAGAAGCAAATTCCTCTTCAAAATTACCTTTTTTTATTTCCTCAAGCTGATTAAGAATTTCATTTACGGCCTTGTCCATATTTTCTTCATTACAGCCGCACTGTATCATAATACAGCTTTTTTGCCTTGTGTATCTTGCTGAGCAGTAATAGCAAAGGCTCAGTTTTTCACGAACATTGGCAAAAAGCTTTGAATACGGACCTCCGCCGAAAATATCGCAAAAGGTTCGCATAGCAGGTGTAAGCTCGTCCTCCGGCTTGAGATTAACACGAAAGCCAAGCACCAGCTTTCCCTGTTTTACGGCTATACGTTCCATCTTTTCCTTAACCTCTTTGCATTCGGGAACAAATACGGTATCGGGCAGTTTACTATATTCTCTTTTCACGGATTTAAAAATTTCTTTAAGATGAACGACCGCCGTCTCAATATCTGCATTACCGACAACTGTAAACATAATTTTTGCGCTCTCAAGTGCATTTTTCCATGCAGCACAGACGTCATCTGCAGTAATTTTCATTACGTCATCAGCTGTTCCGTAACGGTCAATTCCATAAGGCTCATTTGAAAACATAAGTGCCTCTGCCTGTCTCAGACTGTAGACTCTTTTTTCATTTTGCTCTGAGTCTATTTTTTCGATAAGAATTCGCTTTTCTGCTTCAATATCCTCTGAAAAAAATTCTCCGCTGTCATTCAGCCTCGGTTCAAATAAAAGTGAGGTCAAAAGCTTTAAGCACTCTAAAGAAATGCTGGAAGCATCAAGCGAAAACTTATCATCAAGACTTGTGATACTTATTTTCATTACCTGTGTTTCCCCTATCTTTGATACAATCGCAGATAATGATGCACCATATAAAAATGCCAAACGCTTATTCAGTGCTGAAAGACTGGGATATGCACTGCATTTTCTTGAAAGCAGATTTATCAAAAGTGCATTTATGGAAGCTGTCTCTTTTTTCAGCGGCAAGGCAAGACTTACAGAAATTTCATTTGTCTTAAAACGGTCTGCCTCTACACCGAGAAGCGCAACACCATCAACTATTTCTTTAAAGTTAAAGCTCAATTTAAATACCTCCGTGGTTTTAAAAACTTTCCTTATCAATATAACATATTATTACCAGAATTTCCACATTTTATTTATAACAAAAGATAAAGCAGTGCCAAAATCAGAGTATTATCCGCTCCCTCCTTAGACAAAAGCATTATTAAAGCCAAAATGATAAAAAACGATTTGTTTTGGCCGTCATTATCTTCCGGTGAAGCACACGATTCTTCATCCTTATTTGTCTTTTGCTCTGTTTTTTTTACAGGCGGTGGAGGCGGAGTACTTTCTTCGGTAAATCTTGATGCTCTGTTTTGCATTTCCTGTACACGTCTTTTTGCAGCATTTATATCTGCTTCGGAAAACTGTGCCATTAAAACAACTCCCTAAGAAGCGGCAAAACCTCAAATAATTTTAATATCCGCAGCGCCTGATCCGCTTTATTCTGTGTCTTCTCGTCCAGATGCGGCTTAAGTGCCAGAATTAAATCGGCATTCTTGCTCTTTGTATTATTCATTTTTTCAAATATAGTTTTAGCTTTCATGATCATATCAAAATCGATATTATCAAAGCCGCCTGCCAGCGACAGAGCATTTTGCACATCTGATGCGTTAGGCATTGCATTTGCTGCTTTATCACTTTGATTATTCTTCTGACTTCCCTTTTGTGCCTCCTCGCCGAGAATAGACGAGGCGACACCCTTAAGCATATTTATATCATCAGCACTGAGACTGCTGATGATATCACCGATATTATCCATATTATTTGCCTTCCATTAATTTTTTCATAAGCTCCTTCGCCTGCGGAGTTGACAAAAGCTTTTCTGCTGCTTCCTTATTTGTGAGAACACTCTTAAGCTGCTTGGTTGCATCGGAAGAAAGATTTTTATTAATAAAATCATCAAGCTTTCCGCTGTCTGCAGCCTGCTTCATTTTTTGCATATCAATTCCCGTTTTCTGCTGAGCATTTTTCATCAGTTTGCTCATATCATTATTGTTCATTGAAATCATCTCCTCTTTGTTGTATAATTTAGTATCAACTAATATAATCTATGAATTAAGGCGGTATTTTATGAATGAGAATTGTAGTATTATCTGATTCCCATATGTCACTCGGAAATCTTTTTGAAATTGTTGAAATGCATATGGACACTGCTGATTTATTTCTATTTTTGGGTGATATAGACGATGATTTTGATCAAGTGCTTTCTGTTTATCCGCAGCTCAAGTATTATCGTGTAGCCGGCAACAATGACTGGCATTCACCCCATCCTGCAGAGCAGACTATAATGGCTAACGGAAAAAAAATATTTTTTGCCCACGGCCATACTTATGGCGTAAAGCACGGCTACAATAAAATCATAGAAAAAGCAAAAAGTATTAAAGCGGACATATGCCTTTTCGGTCATACACACACGCAGTATTCAGACTATAATGACGGACTCTATATTATGAATCCCGGTGCCGTATGCAGCTATAAATATGCCATGATAGATATTGTCTCTTCGGGAATCGCTCTGATAAGCGCAGAAATTTAAGTGCTTTTTATTTAGCTTTATTAATAAAATAATATGATTGCAATATTAATATAAAAGTGGTAGAATATATAAAATTATTTTTGGAGGTCTGTTATGCTTTACACTGAAATGACAAAAGATGAACTTATTAAAGAAAAAAAGCAGTTAAAAAAAAGGTATGACGCTTTTAAAGCCAGAGGCTTGCAGCTTGATATGAGCAGAGGTAAGCCGGGCAAGGACCAGCTTGACCTTTCAACAGGAATTTACGATGTAAGAAACTATATTGCAGACGGCCTTGATGTGCGCAACTACGGCATGCTTGACGGTATCCCCAGCTGTAAAAAGCTTTTTGCCGATTTACTTGGAGTAGATGCAAAAAACGTTATAATCGGCCCTAATGCAAGCCTCACACTCATGTTTGATTACATCTGCCAGTGCTGTACACACGGTGCAGGCAGTACACCTTGGAGCAAGCTTGATGAGGTTAAATTCCTCTGCCCTGTTCCCGGCTATGACAGGCACTTTACAATCTGTGAACACTTTGGAATTAAAATGATCAACGTACCAATGCTGGCTGACGGCCCTGATATGGATACAATTGAAGAACTCATCAAGGATGAAAGCGTGAAGGGAATGTTCTGCGTTCCGAAATATTCAAATCCTCAGGGTATCACATACAGTGATGAAGTCGTTAGGCGCATTGCTGCGATGAAGCCCGCTGCAAAGGATTTCAGACTTATATGGGATAATGCCTATTGCATTCACGATTTGGATGATGAGGGCGATGAGCTCTTAAATATTTTCGATATTCTTCCCGAATACGCAAACGAGGATATGGTGATTGAGGTATGTTCAACATCAAAAATCACTTTCCCGGGTGCAGGCGTTTCGGCTCTCATTGCAAGTGAAAACAATTTAAACGAAATCAGAAAGCGTCTTAATGCGCAAACAATCAGCTATGATAAAATGAATCAGCACCGCCACGTTCAGTTCTTCGGCAATGCTGATGGTGTGCGTGAACATATGAAAAAGCACGCACAGATACTTAAGCCTAAATTTGATATGGTTTTAAATCATCTTGAAAAAGAGCTTGGTGACAAGGGCATTGCTACATGGTTTAATCCAAAGGGCGGTTATTTTATCAGCCTTGATGTAATGGAAGGGTGTGCTAAAAAAACAGGTGAGCTGTGCAAAGAAGCAGGCGTTACGCTCACTACTGTTGGTGCAACATATCCTTACGGAATTGATCCGAATGACAGCAATATACGTATAGCACCGTCATTTCCGCCTGTTGATGAGCTTGACACTGCAGCAGAGCTGCTTTGTATATGCGTTCGTCTTGCTTGCGTGGAAAAGCTGATAGGCTAATGGAATTAGGTGCATCAACAGCCTGTTTTTATCCAATGGAAACTGAGCAGGCACTAAACAAAGTATGTGCGCTGGGATTCAAAAAGGCTGAGGTTTTTATGAATGCTCCGTGCGAACTGGAAGAATCCTTTGCAAAGGAGCTTGATTTAATAGCAACAGACAGGGGTGTGGATATTATATCCGTTCACCCCTTCTCGAGTTTTCTGGAGTCTTCCTGTATATTCGGCGATTATCAAAGACGTTTTAATGATTACATTGGACTGTATCAAAAAACTTGCCATGCTGCTGCCGTAATGGGTGCAAAATACGTTGTCATTCACGGTGCGGTTGCCATGCCCAAAATTCCTATTCCAAACGAAAGGTATTTTGAACGTTTCAAGATGCTTATTGATCTGGGAAAAGCAGAGGGTATAACGGTATGCCAGGAAAACGTAAACAGATTTAAAAGTCAGTCACTTCATTTCTGCAAAAAAATGCGTGAAGCCCTCGGCAGTGATTTTAATATGGTATTTGATATTAAACAGACTGTACGTGCCGGTGAGGATACCTTTTTATTTCTTGAGGAATTCAAAAATGAAATCAGGCATTTGCACATCAGTGATAACGGCAAAGCCGGTGACTGCCTGCCTCCGGGCAGAGGCTGCTTTGATTTTACCCGATTAAAAAATATTATGGACAGCTGCAAGTATGACGGCGACTGTGTTATTGAAATTTACTCAGGCAATTATAACGTAGCTGAAGAATTAAAGGAAAGCAAGGTTTATCTTGAAAAAATATGGCAAATATAAGTAACAGAACAAAGGGTATATGTTGCATTTTGCTGTCGGCATTATGCTTCAGTGCTATGAGCAGCTTTATAAATCTTTCAGGTGATGTACCTGTTGCACAAAAGGTATTTTTCAGAAATCTTGTGGCACTTTTTATTGCAGCTGCTGCACTTATAAAAAACAAAGAAAGCTTTAAACCTCACAAGGGATGTTTAAAATACCACATTATACGGTCAAGTGCAGGGCTTTTAGGGGTATTCGGCAACTTCTATGCCACGACTAAAATGGCATCAACTGCCGATGCCGCCATACTCAACAAAATGAGTCCGTTTTTTACCCTGGTTTTTTCTGCAGTTTTTCTTAAAGAAAGAGTTAAAGCTAAGCAGGCGGTTGCAATAGGAATTGCTTTTGCCGGTGCAATGCTGGTTATCAAACCGACTATGTCTAATGTCGAACTGCTGCCCTCGCTGTGCGGTTTTATCGGCGGTGTATGTGCCGGTGGTGCTTATACATGCGTACGACATATGGGCAACAAGGGTGAAAACGGACGTTTTACAGTCTTCTTTTTCTCATTGTTTTCCTGCATTATTACTGCACCCTATCTTATTTTTAACTTTCATCCCATGACAGTCAAGCAATGGATTTATCTGATAATGGTGGGAATCAGTGCTGCAGGCGGTCAATTCAGCATAACTGCTGCATATACCTTTGCTGCAAGCCGGGAAATTTCCGTTTACGATTATTCAAATGTAATCTTCACAGCCATCAGCGGATACTTCTTCTTAGGAGGGCAAATCCCTGACTTGTGGTCATTTATCGGGTATATTATTATTTGCTCAATGGCTATATGGATGTTTGTATACAATAACAGGGAACACCATCGCCAAAAGCCGATATAAATCCAATATATTGTTGTAAAGGAAAAATACTTGCTTTTTTCTATATCTTGTGTTACAATAGTTTTAATTTGTATATGGATTATTTTACCTTAGGAGGAAATTCCAATGAGATGTCCGTTTTGCGGCTTTGAAGAGAGCAAGGTTATTGACTCACGTCCTACTGACGAAAACGAGCGCATCCGCCGCCGCCGCGAATGCCTGCAGTGTAGCAAGCGCTTTACAACATATGAAACAATTGAGGACGTGCCCATCATCGTCATCAAAAAGGATAAAAGCAGAGAGGTATTTGATCGCAACAAAATTTTAAAGGGTATGCTGCGTGCCTGTGAAAAAAGGTCCGTAACCGTCTCTGAACTTGAAACTGCCATCAGTGAAATCGAAGCCACCCTGCAATCTGCAATAGACCGTGAAGTTACATCAGTCAGAATTGGGGAGCTTATTATGGAAAAGCTTAAGCAAATTGATGAGGTTGCCTATATTCGCTTTGCTTCTGTTTATAAAGAATTCAATTCCGTTGAATCTTTCAGAGAAGAAATTTCAAAGATGTAATATATCAAATTAAAAATATATAGAGAAAAAAATAAGCAGTCACTTTTGTGACTGCTTAAATCTTTTATGAATATCTATCTCTTATGCCATAAAGGAACGAATAACTGCCTCGCAGTCTTTTGCATCCATAATTTTAGGCACAGGATAAAGAGGATTACCCTCCTTAAGTGCACGTGCAACGAGAAGAGGTATATCCTCCTCCTTAATGAAATCAAATTTCTCGGGAATATTCATATTCCTGTTGAGTGTTTTGATTGCATCAATAAACGCTTTGCCCTTGCCCGCTGTATCAAGACCCTTGCCGATACCTACAATATCTGCCAGCTTCGCAAGCTGCGGATATGCAGCATCTGCATAATAATCCAGAACATAGGGAAGAATTACGGCATTGGCAAGACCATGGGGAGTACCGTAAAGTCCGCCGAGATTATGTGCAATTGCGTGAACATAACCAACATAAGCGTGTGTAAATGCACGTCCTGCAAGATATGAGCCCTTGAGCATATTACCTCTTGCCTCTAAATTCTTACCATCACTGTATGCTGTCTCGATATTAGCAAAAATAAGCTTGGTTGCCTGCTCAGCCTCACGAATCGTGTCCTTCGTATTACTCTTGCCGATATAGGCCTCAACTGCATGCGTAAGAGCATCCATACCGGTTGTTGATGTAATATGAGGCGGCAAACCGACTGTAAGTTCAGGGTCAAGCACCGCATACTTAGGCCGAAGACATGTATCGTTGATCGCATTCTTCTCGTGCGTTTCAGGATCGGTTACAACAGCAGCAACAGTAGTCTCCGAACCGGTACCTGCTGTTGTGGGAACAGCAAAAAACGGCGGGAGCTTTTTATGTACCTTAAGCTGACCGCGCATATTGCGAACAGTTTGATTAGGTTTAACAACTCTTGCACCTGCAGCCTTAGCGCAGTCCATAGGTGAGCCGCCGCCGAAAGCAATTATACCTTGACAGCCGTTTTGAACGTACATATCCTTGCAATCCTCGATGTTGGGTATTGTCGGGTTAGGCTGTACGCCGTCATATACAACATATTCAATGCCAACCTCTTCAAGCTTCTTAAACATTGGGTCAAGAAGATGAAGACTCATAAGACCTTTATCGGTAACAACTAATATCTTGCTGATACCTTTAGCCTTAATGAACGCAGGGAGCTTGAGTATACTGCCGGCTCCTTCAAGAAGCTCAGGCTCGGACCAATCCATTAAACACATAGCAACCTTAAAAACTTTCTGATATAAACGATACCAGCACTTTTTAAGTTTCCAGAGCATTTTTATTCCTCCTTTTCAAAATATTTCAATATCTATTGTACAGTTTTATTAGATATTTTTCAAGCCTTTTAATGAAATAGTATTGTTAAAAATTTATGCATATGATATTATTAAGACAAATAAATGCATCGGAGGATTTTTATGAGCAACGAACAGGTGATCTTCTGCGGAAACAGTGAAAAATTTCTCTCATCCGAGCTTATCAGCCAAAGCAATGAATCAAACGGCGGCACGGCATTTCGTATTCCCAGTTTGATTAAGGCAGGTAACACTTTAATCGCGGCTATTGATAAGCAAAGCTGCGGTGCTGACTGGGGATTCATAGAGCTTGCAATTCGAACCAGCGACGACGGCGGTGAAACATGGTCTGACATAAAAACAATTGCCTCTCCCCCTGCGAGAGAAACAAGGATTACAGACGACTGCTATGCATCGGCATTTTTCATTGACCCCTGCATGGCCATAGCTCCAAATGGGGATGTTATTATGCTTGTGGATTTTTATCCCGAATGCAAGGGGCTGCATAACAGAAAACTGCTTGACAAAAAGAAGCTGCCATATTCAATGTATAAAAACAAAATGTATCCGGTAATTTATGACCGAGACGGCAGATTTTATCTTATAATTGAAAATGGCGTTGTTCTGGATAACAAATATAATAAAACCGACTATCGTGTTGCTGACTGGAAAGGCGCATTATATAAAGGAGAAGAATATGTAGGCAATATATTTCTTAACGGTAAAACCGGAAAAAATGAAACGGATGCCGTAATCACCTTCGGTGCACCGCTCAAAGCACCTAAAAGGAATTATGTTTATATGCTTCGAAGCACCGACAACGGAAAAACCTGGTCTGATCCTGTAGATATAACCGGTCAGTTTCTTATAAAAGAGGACGGAACGTTTGTAGGCGTTGCACCCGGTATCGGACTGACAACACAGGACGGAAGAATCATTATGCCGCTTTATGTTGACAGGAAGGAAACCGTATCCATTTACAGTGTTGATAATGGTGAAACCTGGCACAGAATGACACAGCAACCTTATTCCTGCAATACTGACGAATGGCAGGCAGTGCAGGCTCCTGATGAAATAATCCTCGGACTCGGGAGACAAAAAAGATATTCAAAAACGCCGCTCTCCATATCACACGACAGCGGCAAGCACTGGATAAAGGCAAAACCGACAGCATTATATGCACCCAAATGTCAAAAAAGTGTAATCGCAATCGGAGATCATGTTTTCTGCTCGCATGCATCTGAAAAAAAGAGAGCCAACGGCGTAATAACCATCGGAAAATTCAAAAGAGTAAAGGGTCAAACAGTCGGTATTGACTGGTATTCCGAGATTGAAATAAACAAGGGCTTTTTTGCTTATTCCTGTCTTACACAGATAGATGATGAATACATAGGAATTTTATATGAAGCGCAGCCAAGCTCATATATTTGCTTTAAAAAATTTAAAATATCCGATTTGATATAATACAGGCACCTTTATTTGTCAATAAGAAAAGATTATGTTACTATGTAGAAAGAGAAAGGAAATTCGCCATGTTCACACAGAATTTTGAACTGCACAGAAACAACATGTCTATGCACAGCGTGTATGGATTTGTGTTGCTGTGTTCATTTTCGGTGTGATATATTTCTATATTATGAAACCCGTTGATGAGCATATCATCAACGGGTTAATTTTATTTTAGGAGGGATTTACATGTTAAATCATAAAGGAACACAAACGATTCATACCAAGAGGCTGTTATTGCGAAAAATACAAGAAAATGATTATAAGGATATGTATAAATACACCGTTAAAGAAGATGTAGCAAAATATGTTACTTGGACTGCGCATAAAAGCATTGACGAAACAAAAGCAATTTGCAAACTGTGGGTAAGTGAATATGAAAACGGTGACAAATACCATTGGGCTATCGTTTATAACAATGTAGTTATAGGTAATATCGAGGTAGTAAAACTTGTTGAAGAGACTGCAATTTTAGGCTGGCAGATTGACAGCATCTATTGGAATAAGGGTATTGTTACCGAAGCTGCAGCAGCAGTTAGAGATTATCTGTTTAAGGATATAGGTGTGAATGCAATCGAGGCCGAATATTTGAAAGAGAATATAGGTTCAGGCAGAGTAATGCAGAAAATCGGCATGACGGAGATTTCGCTTTCAGATGCCTTGTCTTACCAGGTTAGACCGATAACAGAGATTGACGGTGTACCCATAATCTGCTGCAAATTGACAAAAAATAAATGGAAAGAATCGTGTACTGTAGTGCTTTCAAAAAGATAAGATTTACAGAAAAGGTGTACCCTCAATCAAGAAGGTACCCTAAAATAAAGTGCTTATTTTAATATTCTATT
>DKZG01000001.1:0-9879 GCA_002493595.1 Ruminococcaceae bacterium UBA7080
TACCATTGAACTACACCCGCATAGTTTATGCATATAAGTGCTTTTAAGTCGGGGTGACAGGATTCGAACCTGCGACCTCCTGATCCCAAATCAGGCACTCTAGCCAAACTGAGCCACACCCCGTCAAAGTATATTAAGTAATTATTTATGTGGTAAGCTTGTACCCCATCTCTTAACGCAAGACCCATTATATAATAGCGCCTAAATAATGTCAACAACTTTTTTGATAAATTTTCCACTATGACTTTTACACTGAAATAACAAATTTTATGCCGTAAAATATTGCCTTATTTTCAAGCCTATTGTAGAATTGCAATAAGCGAGGTACACTATGGAAAACTTTATTTTCAGCATAAATGCAACAATTCCCATATTTTTAATAATACTTTTAGGATACATATTGAAAAAGATCAATTTTCTTACAGAGGAATTTGCCTCTGTCATAAACAAATATGTTTTTGTCGTTGCCCTCCCCGTCATGCTTTTTCAGGATATTGCTTTATCGGACGTGAAGCAGGAAATGAATTTTAAATTTTTTATATTCTGCTTTGCCGCAACGGTTTCCATGTTTTTTCTTGTCTGGATTATTGCAAGACTTACGCTTAAGGATAAAACAATGGTGGGCGCATTTGCGCAGGCAGCCTCAAGAGGAAGCGCAGCCATATTAGGCGTTGCCTTTGTGGAAAATATATGCGGTGACATAGGCTCCGCCCCTCTTATGATTGTTGCTGCCGTTCCTTTTTTCAATATACTTTCCGTAATCATCCTTGTTTGCAGTGCAGACACGAAAGAGAAAAACTATGGAAAAATCAAAGGTTCTCTCATAAACATTGCAAAAAATCCCATTATAATAGGAATACTTTTAGGTCTGGCATGCTCCCTTGCAAGGCTCCGCATTCCGACTATACCTGCCAAGACAATCGACTATATAGCAAGAACTGCAACACCGATGGCGCTTATTGCCGTCGGAGCGGGCTTCAATGTAAACGAGGCACTAATCCGCATAAAGCCCGCTTTAGGCGCAACATTTATTAAGCTTGTAGGTCTTCCTCTCATATATCTTCCAATAGCGTACAGGCTTGGCTTTACCGGAAGTGAAATGGTTTCCATCCTTGTTATGCTCGCAGCACCCTCAACCGTAAGCTGTTATGTTATGGCAAAAAATATGCATAACGACGGAATACTCACATCAAATATAATCGTGCTCACAACGCTTTTGTCCTCCCTGACGCTTACACTGTGGATTTTTATACTGAAAACGATGGGATGTGTTTAGCTCAATATTTTAATCCCTCTATGCGCACTTTTTAAGATATTGTTCAAAGTCCTGTTTCATATGTAAAAAATTTTCTTTCTGATTTGCAATTAAAGCCTTCTTTTTCTCAAATTTTGGCAGCCAGTCATTTAATAGCTGACTTTTTCCTATCCGATCAGCATACCCTACCAGCGCTACAAACGAAGGTCTGTTGTCTTCCGATAAAAATTCAGAATCAATATTTTCAATAGCTTCTGAAAAATCGTTTGCCATCATCTCATATAACTCAATTTCATCATCATCTATATCATTATCAATATATTCACGAATAATATCTCCTACGGTAATATTTTGATTATCTGTAATTTTTTCATTTTTTTTGTTACTACTTTTTTTATTGCCATTTTCTTTATTGCTATTTCCTTTATTACAATGTAAAAAATCATTCATTATAGTTTGTAAAATGTACAGCTTATCCTCAATAACACCTTTATCCTTCGTCGATTTACAGCCATCAAGCTCTGCAAAAGAAAGATTGTTTGTATATTTTCCACTACCTTTAACCAATATGTATCTGTGCGATACCTTTATTTTTATCTTTTTTATTTCTTCATAGTGTTCCAGGAACAATTGAAACTTATCATCCGATAAACCTGTTTTAGAAAATCTGTCAAAAAGCATAAACCAGATAAGCGCATTTTTTGAGGAAAACAGTTTACCTGTCTGTGGAGTGATTACCTCCAGCAATCTGTCTAAATATTGACCAAATTTGTGAAACATATCTTCTGTTGCATTATTATTCAAGTGTTTGCCTATCTTTTTTGCGTCCTTATTCCATGCGTCAAAAAAGTTTAATCCCATAATTGCTTCTGACACTACTTTATCAACAGTTCCGTTCCTGTCGGCAGTTGGAGAATAATTAGCGCAATCATTGAAAAAAGCATGTTCTGATAATTCCTTTACATATTTGGCTGTATTATGCATATACGCGGATATTCTCTGCGCTACAACCATTGGTCTTCCTGAATTATATCTGACAATGTGTCTGCCTACCTCTTCATCCGTACAGTCCAGATGCTTAACAATATCTACAGGACAATTATCAAAATCTTCTTTTATTTTGTCAGGAAGATCTTTATATGCCTTTCCACGCAAATCATAAGAAACATTTTTATATGTAATATTGCCATCCTCTCCCTTTATCGCCTCCTGATATTCGATTGCGAATGGATCAATTTTTTTTCCCAAAGCAAATTTGCCTGATTTATAGTTTGCAATAGTGGTAGACCTTTGAAGCCCATCAATCAGCCAGAGTACAACTCCCTGTTCTGTAAGCTGTTCACATATTTTAATAGGATCAAAATCCTCATTTTTAATAACCGTAACAATAAAATTATCACGGGTACTATTATCCCACTGCCCTGATTTTCTCTGCTGGGGATGATTGTCTCTTAAATCTCCCCTATTAAGCATTCCACAAAGTTTGGATACCATATATGTATCCCTTTTGATTTTATCTCTTAGTAATTTCATAGTTTACATCCTTTCTACCACTGGTCTCAGTGGTTTTATCCTTTCGTCTGCCAAAATTCTTTTCATGGAATTTTCAAAATGCTTTAGTGTAATATGTAATTCTTTGCAAATCTCATCAGGCGTATGATTATCTGATAAAAGAAATGCAATTTTTCTCTGTAATGGAGATAAACCATTTAAATACTCATAAACCTCCTTTCTCCATTCTTCTCTCTTATCTTTTTCAATCACTTCCTTTTCAATGGTAAAATCATCAACAATAAAATCACCAATTGTAGTATTTTCATCATCGCCAACGAGCGAATCAATGGAAACAGACATTATATCTGCTTTTCGTTTTTCCCGATTCCTCCTCGTCATTTCTGTTTTTATTTTATTCGACAGGCAGGAATATAAAAATGCGTCAAAGGGCTGCAATCCATCATACCGTCTCATTACATCCACAAACACTTCATTTGCAAGAGAATAAAAATCATCTAAGTCTTTATCCGAAAGCCCACCAAACTTTAATAAGATTTTATTCACTACTTTATGAAGTTTTTTTGCATTGTCTGCGTAATATGCAATTAATATCTGATTCATTATTGATACACCTCTCTGATTATATAATGTCCAATGCTGTGCCAACAGTGTCTGAAGATGGGTCCTTTAAATATCCGATTATTTTTAACAATAGTTAGTATAGAACAAATGTTCTGTTTTGTCAATATTCCTTTCGAACATTTGTTTGCCCCATTGATTGTAAATGAAATTAAAAAGCATCCAAATTATGCGAGCAAAAAAATTCTGTTAAGAGCAAATTTCAAATGTAGAAATATATATTTAGGCGATTGCGAAACTAAGTTTTTCGGCAACGTCCGTTGTTCAATATAAACAAATCAACGCATAGCACGCTTCCCCTGCTTGTCGCACGTAACGGTCTATATCGTTATTTTGCGAAGCAAAATGATGATCAAAAAGCGAAGCTTTTTAAGTACCGACGGCTCCAAAGCACTATGCTTATGATATTGTCTATATTTCACAACTAGATTTCGAAAAAATGAAGTTTCGCAATTGCCTAAAGTATATATGAAACGAGGAGAAACAAATGACAGAAAAAATTAACAGACCTATTATTTTTGAACCAGACTACACAAAATTCGGAGGACTTATACACACTTCAGATTTTAATACGGAACGCAAAAAAGAAAGCACGAATGGTTCAGCCATTGCCCAACGTATTATTTCTGACAGAAACTTTGATATAAAATGCAGAAATAATATTAAAGCTAATTTATCCGGAAAGGAGCTTAGAAATGATAAATAAACTTACATATAAAAAAATTGCGGATTCCATAATTGAAATTGATCTACTGAACGGATATACGGTTATTGCCATTTACACGTGGAATAAACACACACATGATTATTCAGTCCAATTAAGATTAAAGGAAAATACCATTGACAGATGGGATGTTATGGAAAAAGCCCGACAGCTTAAATTTAATTGTAATTACAAGGTTATTCATTCCGCTATTTTAAAGCATGTATCACATTTATTATATGATGGCTTCTTTGATTATTATATTGAGCGATACAAATATGAAATGAAATGCTTTGAGATGGGTGATGAGATAAGCTGTCTTAATGCATAATGAAGCATTGAGATATAGTAAACAGGCGAGGTGAATACAAAATGGCTGCAATTCAATATACACTGATAAAAATTCCACTTAAGGAACTGATGAAACAAAATTTTAATGTTACCATTACCAGAGATACGGAAATAAGAGAAGAATATCTTATTGCCCAAGGGGACTCTCCTCTTTTTGACCAGATCAAACGATTGCGTGGGAAATTTTCTTCTCATATAAATGAGATTATTCTTGTTGTGGCAAAAAAAAATCCAAAGCAGGAAAAGGATTTAAGATATGTATTGGATAAGGGATTTACCTATAATGGGATTCATTATTCACGGTTTGGAAAGTCAGCGTCACAAGGAAAAGACGGCATCACCGCTTTTGTCTGTGATTCAATTTTTGATGAGTTATATATGATTACACAAATGGATATTGAAATTGACGAATGTGTAATTTCAAAATATGAGGCGCAGAGATGTTTACCCTTCAGTTCCTGTACGCTTATAAAAGACTATATGCCAAATATTGCTATTATCGGAGAATATGAGAAAACCCTGCAAAATCAGTTAATAAAATATGTTGTTGAAAGAGAAAAGGAATTTACGGATAAGGAAACCGGTAAACCAAAAAAATATAAGTCACGGGAAGTTGAAGAAGGTTATAAGGATTTGATTATTTCCCCCTTTGATGGATGTGGGTGCCATGAATATGATTTTATGGAAACCATAAGCGCACAATCAGGCTTAGACTATAATGCAATCGGAGTTCAGGTGCGTTTGCCGTTTGTGAAGGGATATTCTGTTTATGTTCCATTCAGGCAAATACTGAAAGAATGGGGCTATGAATACATTACAGATATTTACGGCATAAAACACCCTGTCAGCATGATTGACTGTATCTGGAACATTTCCATGTTTAAAGGGCACAAAATTTTCAGGGAAAAATATGGGGATAATGCCTGGACGGAATATATGAACACGGTCAGAAAATATGAGTTTAAGCTTGGCATCAGCAAGTACAGCCATCATATAAAAAATATCAATAAATACACCCGAATGAATTTTCAGTATCTTCAATGTCTGGATTTGTGGAATCCAAAATACATTGATGCTTATGAAAATAAATCAGTGGGCGACTATGACATTCTTGACAGTAATAATGATGGAAAAATTATAGCCCTTGCAAAATACACCACTGCCCTGTTTGAAAAAATAATAAAAGGCGATAAATTTTACACCTATAAGTTCATGGGGATTATGGATACGGATGGTTATGAGCCTGAAAACAGATACCTTGAGGCTGCCTTAATCAATGACGTTATGCTGAAAGACCCTGCCGTGAAACAGTTTATATACCGAAAGCTGAAAAAAGCCATTAATGAGGCAAAAACCGGAAAAATCTACTGTTCAGGCTTCTATCATACGGGCATTGGCGATATGATTGGATATTTGCAGTATGCAGTCGGAGAAGAACCTGTCGGATGTTTAAAGGAACGGGAATTATACAGCGGTAATTTTGATTGTGGTGATATTATTTCATTTCGTTCTCCTTTGGTAGACCCTTCAGAGGTGAATAAAATTAAGATTGCGAAGAACGACATTATCAACAAATGGTTTGGATATTTTAAAGACCAGGATGTTGTGATGTTCAATATGTATGACATATCGCTCCCACAGCAGGGAGGGGCAGACTGCGACGGGGATATTTTCTTATTATGTGATGAGCCAGTCATTATTGATTCCAAGATTGACAAAAAAATTATCATTGACATTGAGGATAAGACAGCAGCAAGCCCTAAGCAATATACAAAAGAAAATCTTATAGAATATGAAATTATGACAAGAGATAACAGGATTGGTGAAATCACAAATGCAGCCACAAGCATAGAAAATAAATATACGAATAATCCCGATATTAAGACTGTATACGACAATTATTCTTCTATTTTACGTGTCATGCAGGGACATGAGATTGATTTCATCAAGACGGGAACACGCTGGCAGATGAATAAAGGCTTGCGTAAGTATTTAACTCAGCTTCCATATTTTTTGCTTTACAATTATCCTTCCAAGCTTAAAACATATAAGGCATTATGTGAAAAAAACAGGCAGGCAGATAATAAAGAGGATAAAGTAAAATTAAATGTTTATCACTCTCCTTCCCCTATGAATGAATTATGTAATTATATTTGTGCATGGGAGAAACGGAACATCCTTTGGGATAATGATGTAAATAATTTAATTGATACCAGATGTCTGATTATCAATCATGATCCGGACTTATCCGACAGAAAAATAATGCGGGTATGCCGAAGATATATAAATGAATATGCCAAAATGCTTCATAGTCATTATAAAAGCAACGATAAAACGCTGTCCGGTTATGACGCCCATAAAAATCTTGTCAATTTTGATATTGTGGTTAATCATTTAAAACAAAAAATATCTGAAGAACTTAGAATGGATGAAGAATTGATTGCAAATTATGTAATAAAGGCATCTTATTCTTCCATTTCCATAAGCAAATCCTTTGCATGGTCTGCTTATGGTGATTATATTCTTGACAACCTGCGTAATAACACAAACCAAAAAAGAAATATTTTAATCCACGAAGTACCTTATAAAACGAATGATTCCTATGAATATTTAGGAAAATTTTATGAATTTGAGGCAGGTGATACATATTTACGAGTGTGAGGACTTATTTTTGTATGAGATTATAGAGGACTATAAGGATTCAGAAGCCTCTGAGCAAAAGGAGGAGATTTTCAACTCATTCTGCGCTTGGGTCTGGGCTTCCGATAACAAGCGAAGAATATACAAAAAGGCTATCCGATTTCATGTGAGGAAAGAGTTATTAAATACAGAGCTGGGACAGGTTTTTGATGCATGGTCCGATGTTGAATATACCTATTATAAATCAACAACCAAGGATGAAGCATGGTGTTCCATAATCAGGCAAAAAATAAATAACATATATACCAGATATTTTGATAAGGAAGTTATTTTGGCAAAAGAATATATGAATTTATTAAAAACCCCAAAAAAATTGTATCTTCAATGGCTTTCCGGAATTGATATGGATTCTGAAACCGCTACAGAGATGATAGATGATGCAATACATAACGCTGAACTATTAAAAGCAAGATTACAAAACGAAAAAATGTCTTTGTCATGGAATGAATATAAGAAGCTTATTGAAAAATTCTTAAGAAAATGCTTTGATAACTGCAAACTCATTGATGAATATGAAGACAACGCAAAAATAAATACATTTTTGGATTTTTTGACAGAGGATCATTTTTATGCCGCTTATATTTGTAAAACATTGGAGAACTATTTCAGAAACTATCAAAAAGAGTATTATAATGTAAGACGCGGACATAACAATATATATTCCCGTTGTAAACATTGCGGCTCTATAATAGAAAAGACAGGAAATAAACGATTATACTGCGAAAGTTGCGCCAAGCTGTCCAAAAATGCGTCCAACAGAAAAGCTGATAAGAAGTATAAGGATAAAAAGCGAGAAAATAGAAAAGCTTAGTTTTTGTTATAAATTCAATGTTTACAGCCATTTTTCAGGTGTTATATATCACTTATGATAAATAAGTAATCACAGACTTAACATTTATCATCCATTTTCTATATAGATGGCGGTACTTCCATTCCGGTGGTATCGCCATTTTCCAAAGTACCTTGCGGTAATTTGCCTGTATTGAACAACGGACGTTGCCAAAAAAGAGTTTCACAATTGCCCTGAAAATATATGAATGAAAGGAAGGTTTCAAATGGCAAATAAAAAAAGCTTCTTACAGTTATCTTCTATTGAAATTCTTCCCAACCTGCATATAAAAATTCCTACAGTTGGAGAAATTCTGGAAGACGAACAGCATTATTACAGTCTTATTTCTTCACTGACGGCTACTCCATTTCAATATATGGTACAGCTTGATGATATGGGAATTGATTTTACAACCATTACAGATTATGAATTATTTATAATATTGTTCCCTTCTTTTGTATGGGAAGATATCAGTATATTATTTGGCGACATCGACTTATCTGACATAACGGTGTGCAAAAACAATGTAAATGATACATTTGTTTTATACAGCAGTAAAAACAATATCATAATAGATGAAGCTGCGTATGTCAAAATTGTTGATGCACTAAGAAAAATAAATGGCTTAAAAAAAGAAAACCGCAAGCCGGGTAATGATGAAGCAAAAGAATTCCGTATTAAATTAGAAAGAAAAAGACAAAAACGAAATTCAAATAAACCATATGAACCATATCTGGAAAAATTAGTTGTGGCTCTGGTAAACAGACCCGAATTCAAATATGACTATAATACGGTTAATGATTTGACAATATATCAGTTTATTCAAAGCTTTGAGCAGATAAAAACAAGCATTGATTTTGATAACACAATGATTGGCGTTTATGCAGGAACAATTGACACATCCAAATTAAAAGATAAATCGTGCCTTTCATGGTTGCCAATTCAATAATAAAAATTGAAGGGACTGTCGCTCTAAGGATTTTATTACCAGGAAAACAACTCCTTAGTGTGGCAGCCTCTTTTATTTTATATATTTTTAATAAAAATCAGGAGGAAAAAAAATGAAAGTAGATGTTAGTAAATTAGTTATTACTGAGGTTGCCCAGATTACAGCTTTTAATGCTGCCGGCGAATTAGAGTTCATTATGGACGAGGTTCAGAATGGAACCATAAACAATACGCAGGAAAAAACGGATATTACGGGCAGAAACGGAAGAAAGATTGCTTCTTTAAAGAAAAATAAGGCGGTTACTGTTTCCGCTACCAACGGCGTGCTTGTTGGCGGCGCTTTGGCAGCTCAGACCGGCACCGAGGTTGAACAGGGTACATTTAAGGTTCGCATTACTGATGTAATGACAGTAAACAGCAACAAGTGTTCAACTTCAAAGACAGCAGTTGGTACGGCTGGTGATGAAATCGGAGCTCTTTATATCAAAAATGCAAACGGTTCTCTTGGCACGAAGCTTGAGCAGGATGCAACCGCCGCTTCCGATAAGTTTACTTATGACCCTGCTACAAAGGAAATTACTGTTACCGGAATTGCTGACGGTACAGAGGTTGTCGCATTTTATGATGTAGAGGTTGATTCTGCAAGAATTTCAAATGATTCTGAAAAGTACAGCAAGGTACTTAAGCTTTATATCGATGTTGTGCTTCAGGATTCCTGTGATACAGAGTATGCCGGACAGGTAATCATCCAGAGAGCTGATGTTTCCGGTGAGTTTGAATTATCTCTTGGCGGTGATAATTTTGCACATTCCTTCGAGGCAGAATCTCTTGCAGGCGGTTGTACCGGTTCTACAAACCTTTGGGATTTGATTGTTTATGGCGTTTAATTACAATAATGTGGCTATCGCAATAAGGACTTTCATTCTTCTTTATTATGCATTTTTAACAAAGAACGCTCCA
>DKZG01000001.1:10167-16800 GCA_002493595.1 Ruminococcaceae bacterium UBA7080
GCTCCAACGTGTTACTTAACTTCCGCGTTTCTTTGTTAAAAACGCATAGCTGCAAAGAAAACGAATCCTTATTGCGACAGCCCCTATTTATAGGGAGGTCGTAAATGGCTAATAAAACTCAAAAGCCATGCAGGGTTTGCGGTAAAATGTTTACTCCCTGTGCTAATTGTGCAAATGATAAAACAATGTTTCGCTGGAAGAAATTTACCTGTTCATTCAATTGCGCCAAGGAGTATTTTGCCATGATTGAAGCCTCAAGACAAATCAAAGCAAAAACAGATGCTGATAATGCACAGAATGATAATACTACGCAAACTGATAATGTAGATTTATCTGACGTAATTAATGATGCAGTCATTGTAAATCCTTAAAATAATAAAAAATAGAATGAAAAATAAAGAAAGAGAGCAGATTGATTAGAGATGTGGGATATATTGGATTCTTTTCAATCTGTCGGTTGAATTGAGTTTAATATATCCCACTTTTTTACGATCAATTTAAATAATATGGAAAAGAAAAAAATATGGGACAAGGAATATCAGACTTCATTTTTCGATGAGGTTATATATTTAAAGTCAAAAGGCATCCGGTATACATGGGTATATAAAAATGATGATGGTATTTCCGTGTGGAAATATCGTAAAGAAAAGCGCCTTTGGTCTGCCTTGGCAGACATGTACTCGAATGCCAAATATGAAGTTTAAATGGAGAAATTGAAATTGAAAGTATATCTTGATAACGCAGCAACTACCGGTTTATCCGATTCCACAAAAAAATTTTTAATATCTGTATTGGATATGTGGGGAAACCCGTCAAGCTTACATTCACAGGGAACAAAGCCAAAACAAATTATAGCAGAAGCACGACAATCCGTTGCAAAATTTATCAATGCCGATATGAATGAAATTTTCTTTACCCCATCCGGAAGCGCATCAAATACTTTGGCGGTGAAAGGCTTAACCTCCGATAACCCGGAAGAAAATAAATATGAAGTCTTCTACTCTCCCACTGCACACAAGTCAATGCTAAAAGCATGTGAATCGTGCAGATACCACACACCATTGAAGGTAAATTCAGATGGAGAAATTGACTTAGTTTATTTACAGGATGTACTGACAAGACACAATGGCCGGAAACCACTTGTCTGTATAGAAGCAGCTAATTCAGAAATCGGTACTGTAAATGATGTGATTGCAATCGGTTCTATTACACATAAACATAATGGAATTTTGATTGTGGATGCTACGGGTTATATTCCATCATACAAGGTAAATATGAAGCTGTGGAGAAATTATGCAGATATTTTGACGTTCAGCGGACATAAGCTTCACGCCTTAAAGGGTATCGCCGTATTATGGAAGAATAAAAATATTGAATTAAAGCCTCTCATATATGGCTCACAGGAGCAGGGATTGATTGGTGGAACAGAAACAACTCTAGGCATAGCTTCTCTCGGTAAAGCGGTTGGTGATTATGACTATTCTTCTATCACATCATTAAACAGAGATTATGTTTATGACTTCATAATGAAAAATATTCCTGACAGTTATTTAATAGGCGCTTCCATTAAATCAGGGAACCGATTACCCCACAATTTATATATGTGCTTCAAAGGTGTTGAAGGTGAATCCTTAATGATTTTGTTGGATATAAACGACATTCAGGTAAGTACGGGTTCCGCTTGTACTTCGGGAGAGCTTACCCCTTCTGCTGCCCTATCTGCCATTGGCATGAATGAGCCAGATATTCATAGCTGTATCAGGATGACCTTCAGCGGAAATGAAACAAAAACGGAATTGGATTATGTGTGTGAAACATTAAAACAGTGTGTTGAACGTCTGAGAAATTTTAATTTTGATAGTAAATAGGCAATAGAAATACAAGGAAGGAGCAGATAAAAATGAGAAAATATAAAGTTTTTTTAAATGCGGGACACGGCGGAAGTGATTCGGGCGCAGTGAAATATCTTGTGGAAAAAGACATAAACCTTAAAATGACAAGGGCGTGCCGCGATTATCTTATCGCAAGAAATGTTGATGTTTTAATGGGCAGGGATGCGGATGTTGACCGCACAAGCACCCAGATAACAAATATGTGCAATAATTACAGCCCTGACTGTGCGGTGGATATACACAATAATGCAGGCGGAGGAGACGGCTTTGAGGTGTATCATTCCATAAATTCCAAAAGCAAAGGAATACCTCTTGCAAAAGCCATTGAGGAACAGGTCAAAAAAATCGGACAAAACAGCAGAGGCTGCAAAACGAAAAAAGGCAGTAACGGCGATTACTACTACTTTATCCGCAATATTGCATGTCCAAGCGTTATCTGCGAGGGCGTGTTTATTGACAATAAAGCAGATGCAGCGCAGGCAGATACGGATGAGGAATGCAGGGCATTTGGCGAGGCTTATGCAAAAGGAATTTTAAAATATCTTGGAATACCTGACAGCGAAGCAGACGAGCTGGCTCCTGATGAAACGGAAAAGCCTGAAGTACCTGAAAAATCCGAACCTCCTATATCCGGAGGTTATTTAGTAAAAATTACTGCAAACAACCTGAATATACGCGCAGGCGCAGGAACAAATTACAAATACGCAGGCTCCATAACCGATCACGGAGTATATACCATAGTTGAGGAGGCAGACGGACAGGGAGCCACAAAATGGGGAAGGCTTAAGAGCGGCGCAGGCTGGATTTCTCTTGATTATACACAAAAAATATAATGATATATTTCAAAAGTGTACTTGTACATAGAAACATAATCAAAAATATAGGAATGTACTTATTATGAAAAATACAATAAAAAATACAGGAGTGTGATTATTACGGAAAATATAATAAAAAATATAGACTGGATGCAGGTCATATCCGTTATCTGGACAGTTGTACTGCTGCCTGTTATTACATATATCGGAACGCAGATTAATAATTACGCAAAAGCAAAAAAAACAGACAAATATACAGCTATATTACAGAAAAATGTGATGAATGCCTGCAAAGATGTATATGAAACGATTGTTAAAGATATTAAGGGTACGGAACTCTGGACCAAAGAAAAGCAGAATGAGGTTAAATATATCGCTAAACAAAAAGCAATATATGCATTATCTAATTCCGTCTATGAATATTTAAAAGCTTCCAATGAAGATTTTGATGAATATCTGGACGGGCTCATAGGTACTGCTTTATATGATTTAAAAAATACTTAAAGAAGGCGGCATTATATGAATGCAATTAAAGAATTAACGACACTGGACTTCTCTCTCGTTTTCGTCTCGGTTTTTATTATTCTGATTGGAATAAAAGCAATTGTTTCACTATTTGAATGGTTTATTGAAAAGCTCGGACTTGAAACAAAAGGCATGCGGAAAAGAAAAGAAGAGCACAATCTGCTTATACAAACTTCTCAGGGATTGATTCAATTACAGGAAAAGCACGAAGAATCTGTCAGACAGTCCATCCGTCATGATGAAATGATTAAAGCTGATATTTCTTCATTGACTGATAAGATTAATGAGATTGCTGATACGTTAAGTGTTATGCAAAAAAAAGATAATGAGACGAAGTTAAAGGAATTAAAAGGCAGTCTGATTCGATATTATCATAAATATAAGGATATCGGAGAATGGTCAAAGCTTGAGAAGGATGCGTTCTGGGATTTATTTGATGATTATGAAAAACGCGGCGGCGACGGATATATTCATACAATTGTAGAACCTGCAATGCGTGAGTTACGAGAAACCGATTAAACTTTATGAAGCAATTTTATACGCTCTTTTATTTATTTTTAAGGGAGGGAATTACAAATAGGAACTATAAAATTAATTATCGATAATGATACTTTATCTGAATACGAAAAATATTATTTTAAACTGCATCCAAGAGCAACAAAGAAGCCCATAGAAAATCCATATCATCCTCCCATGAATCAATGGATGATAATGAAACGTCCCATGATGAACACGCTGAAGCAAAAGTGGAAGGATTTTATTTGTTATTATATTAATAAACTTGGTTATTCCAACCTGCGCATAAAAAAATGTGATATGAAATTTGTTACATATTATAAAACAAACGGAAGACATGACGTGGATGCAGCTTGTCCGAAGTTTATTTTAGACGGCTTTGTTGAAAGCGGTTTTATTGCAGATGATGACAGCAAGCATGTTACTTCGCTCTTACTGGAGTGTTATGCAGATAAAGAAAATCCGAGAACAGAAATAACCATTAAACTTTAAGGATAAACGGAGGGGCAAACAAAACATGGAATTGACATTAAAATTAAAGGATGTACTGAATCTCAATAACGCGTTAAAAGCAATTATAGATGAAATTGATATAGACGCGCTTTTAAAATTCAGGCTGCTTGGAATAATGAAAGAAATCGAAAATCATGTTACTAATTTCAATTTGATTTGTAATGAAAAAATTTCAGAATTTGGTACGAGGGATGAGGAAGGCAATATTACAATTCCATCTGAGGATAAAGAAGCCATAAGAAAATTTAATGATGTTATGCGAAAGGTAACTGACAGCGAAGTTAGCATTAATGTTACAAAAATAAAATCAAAGGAAATATTCAGCAAGGGCATAAAATCGGAATATCTTATATGGCTATATCCAATTATCGAAGAATAGAAAGGGAAGCTCATGTTTAAATATTTTAAAATGAAAAGAAACGAATGGAAAATCAAGGCAGTGATTTATGGAATAATTGCCTCTGTTATGGATAATCAGCAGGAAATTATTGAGACAGTAAAAAAACTATTTCTGTCTTTGAAAGATATTTCTGCTGAGGATATGCAGCAGGAATTTATCAGTAAAATTACTGAGCTTATTTATGAAGAAAACAGAAAGGAGTAATGTAAATACATGAATGATAAAGATACTGCCAGCATTATGAAGGCATTAACTTCAATGCGTTCAGGTATTAAAACCGTAAGAGAACTTGATGCTGCATTAGCGGATTTAAAAAAGACCACAAAAATGTCGGGAAGTGAATTAAGAAATTTTTATTTATCTGCTAATGATACCGCCAAGCAAATAGGCGTTACCACCCAGGAAATCATAGAACAGGCTGCCGCATGGAGCCGTCTGGGATTTAATACAGCGGACGCAGCCACAAAAATGGCAAAATATTCATCCATGTTCTCTGCAATTTCGCATGGTATGAATTTAGATTCCGCTACGGATGGTCTTGCCTCTGTAATGAAGGCTTTTAAAATCGGTCTTGAAGATACGGATGAAGTCGTAGATGGTATTATGTCCAAAATCAATATTGTTGGTAAGACACAAGCCATAGACAATTCTGATATTGTTGATTTTCTGACACGTTCTTCCGGCGCTATGGCAGAAGCCAACAATACTCTTGATGATACGATTGCTCTCGGTACTGCAATGGTGGAAATTACAAGAGACGCCGCCGGAGCCGGACAAGCGCTCAATGCAGTCTCCATGCGTGTGCGCGGTTATGATGAAGAAACCAAAGAATATATTGGCGGGGTTGAAGAATTATCCGGTAAAATTGCAGCTCTGACTAAGACCGCTTCTACCCCTGAGGGCATCAGTCTTTTTTCAGATAAAGCAGAAACCGAATATAAATCAACACGACAGCTTTTACAGGATATTTCAGAAATATATAACCAGCTCACAAATGAAAACAAGACGGCACTGCTTGAGGCTTTAGCCGGCAAAAGCAACGGTCAGGCTGTAGCTGCCGTTTTAAATAACTTTGATACAGTAACGCACTCTTTAGAATCCATGTCAAATTCTGCCGGCAACGCGGAAGCAGAAATGGCTGTGGCTATGGATTCTCTTGATTACAAGCTGAATAGAGTGAAAGAAACCGGAACAGGGATTGCGCAAAATCTATTTGGAGATGAAGATATAAAATCCATTATTGATATCCTCAACTCTTTTATGGGAGTTTTGGATAACGTAACTGAAAAATTCGGTCTATTGGGAACCATTGGACTTGGTGCAGGACTATTTTCCGGTTTAAAAAACGTCGGTAGGGATAAAATGTATTCCCTCATTTGTTATTTGTTTTAAAATTGCCGACAGTATAAGTGTTCTTATGGACACATAAGTTTTCTTATACTATCTGTGAAATACATAGATATAAATAAATAATCGGAGCAATATGCGGGAACTGCGTACAACGATTGCATAATGGCAATGTATCACTACTCTCCTATTATGGTGACATAATCAGGTTCGTAACAACGTGACGCTCAAGGAATCCGCAGGGACAGATCTCTGTTGAGGAGATAAGCCCTCACTGTAGCGACAACCTCCACAATAAGTTATATGCAACGATGCTTATTGAATATGCGCTCGGTACTACCTGACATGACAGGTCAATCTGTGATGGATTGTTAAATGTAGAAATCTTATCTTCTACTCATGTGTATTGTGGAACTCTTATTGCCGGAGTTGATAGGAAGG
The DNA here is from genome assembly GCA_002493595.1 of Ruminococcaceae bacterium UBA7080. Taxonomy (GTDB): domain Bacteria; phylum Bacillota; class Clostridia; order Oscillospirales; family Acutalibacteraceae; genus Eubacterium_R. Next base: position 16,617 of record DKZG01000001.1, read on the forward strand.
CAATTTTAAGAAGCAATATGGAAAGAAATTAATAAATTTGTTGTGATAGCATAAACTAAAAGTCTGAATTGCATTTGTTACAATGATACTGCTTACCAATCTTTTTACTACCTAATCCAAATAAGCCTGTAGATACCACTCTCCCTACCATTGATATTTTTGATGTGTTTGTTGATGAACAGTA
>DKZG01000001.1:17053-17816 GCA_002493595.1 Ruminococcaceae bacterium UBA7080
AACAACAGGTATATAATATGGACTATTCGGGTCTTGTGTTGGATCATATTTTGGAGCATTTTTTCTTTGCTCGGCTAATTCTGTATCGCAGTTATAATTATCTATAAATGTCAAATTACATTTACATTCTGTACAAATAGAATTATACTCTTTTGATGTTTCAAACAAATATATTTGTTTACATTTTGGGCATTCATACATGTCTTTATTTATAATCATAGAGTTTTTCTCCTACTATTTTTTTTAATTATACTTCTCTACAAAGTATAAATCAAGTACATTTCCACAATGTAAGAAACGTGTATCTCCACAATACACATAAACTTATAGTATGATATTCAGAACAATAACAGATGATATAACAGGAGTAAATAAATCTATCGGGTTATTTGGAAAGACATCAAATGATTTCAGAGGGATAATAAATTCTTTTAAACAAAATGGATTTGTAAGTACATTACTTAATACCCCATTAATCAATATTGATACAGATGCTATAAACAGATATAATACTGCCATTAGAACTAATATCCCTTTTGAAGATGCACTTGCCACAGCAAGAAGAACTACTAATGCTGAAACTATTGCATTAATTAAATCATCTCACGGAGCAGAAATTCAAACTGAAAGAGTTACTGCCGCCCAAAAAGCATCCACAATTGCAACTAAAGCACACTCAGCTACCCTAAAAGCTACATCAATAGCCGCTAACGTAGCAGTATCGGCACTTGTTATCGGAGGCATAAAGTTAGTTGACAAACTA
>DKZG01000024.1 GCA_002493595.1 Ruminococcaceae bacterium UBA7080
CTGCACAACTTGGAGCGGTTCAATAACCGATGACCTTTTTGTTTATTTAGATATACTTTTTTAGAATGTTGTAAATTTTATCACTGTGGACTATGTAGCTTCCATGATTTTCGCCTGTTAGGATTTCAAGGGTGCTGTTTGGTATGCTGCCTGCAATCAGTTCAGTATGCTTCCTTCTGATCAAATCCTTTTCACCTGCAAGAATATGGACAGGAATTTTAATACCTGCAAGTTCCTGCACAGTTATATTAGGTTCAAATACCATCATCTTGGTCAGCTTGTTATGCGAAAGACAGTAAACAAGCTTATAAAGAATCAGGCTGGACCTTAATAATCCGTCAGGATTGATATTTGCACCGCTGGTTATCAACTTTGAAAGCAAATCGGGTTCTTTTATTGCAATAAGCAATCCGACAATTCCGCCATCACTGAAACCATACAAAATCGGCTTCTCAATTTCAAGCTTTTTTATAAATGCAATAACATCCTGTGCCATAAGTTCATAACTTATTTGCGCAGCATTTTCACTTTTACCATGGCATCTGCTGTCAACAGCATAAACTTTAAAATCTTTTTTCAGACTGTTTATCAGCTTATCAAAAACCTTATGACTTTCACTATTGCCGTGAAGCAGAATAATTGGTCTGCCCTGTCCAAAGGACTCATAATTTATTTTCACATTGTTTACACTGATAAGCATAATTATCTATTCCCTCTTTGCGGCGGCGGAAGAAAATCATCAGGTGAATTTTCTCTTTTCTCTGCTCTTTCAAGCTTCTGCTGACGTCTTTTCTTTTTTTTCTTATTATTACTGATAACAAGAAAAATGTAAATAATAACAAGCAAAACTGCTGCTGCAAGTATAATTTTAACAACTGCTGAAGAGAAAAAAGCTTTAAGCGCATTAAGCACCTTTAAAAAGGTTGACAGTTCAATATCATTTGCTGCAATTAAATCCACAGTTGCAACAATTTCATCGCCGTAAATAATATTTGCCTTGCAAACATCCTGCCCTTTAGCGACAGGAGCCTTCAGCGCCTCGGGCTTGTCCACCGTTTCTATAATAACCGCGGATTTATCAAGTGCTGACGGAACAATCACATTCGTATCTGCCTTTGCAACGAGCTGAACACTGTCGGCATCCTTGCCATCCTCAACATTGACTTCACTTATAACCTCATTTGCACTGACAAGTGTCGTATACTTAAGACTGTCAAAGGCCCATTCAAACAATGCTTTTGCATCTACAAAAGAACACTTGGTTTCATATGACTCACCATTAATTCTTTGCCTGGGTGATTTCATAACAACAGCTAAATAATTATATCCATCCTTTGAGGCTTTTGTTATTAAACAGTATTCCGCTTCTTCTGTAGAACCTGTTTTTATCCCCTGAGCATATTCATAATAATATGTTACATATCCGGGATGAAGCATCAAATTGGTATGACCGAGATTAAGTTTGCCGTATTTAACTTCAGTTTCAGTAGAATATCTGACAAAATCCGGATTTTTAAGAGCAGCAAGAGTTATGGTGGCCATATCACGTGCAGTTGTATAATGATTACCGTCATGAAGACCGTCCGGATTCGAAAAATGAGTATCTTTACAGCCAAGCGACTGAACATATTGATTCATTTCATCAACAAAAGCCTTTGGACTGCCTGATACATATTCTGCCAAAATCTGACAAGCATCGCAAGCCGAATACACCATAGTCAGATACAAAAGCTTATCAATCGTCAGCTCATCCCCAACCTCAATACCTGCAACCTGTGCTCCCGTACCCAGTGTTTCATCAAAAGCCTTCTGACTCATTTTGGTTTTAGCCTGAAAATCTTTAACATGGTTCAAAACAACCATAGTGGTAACAATTTTTGTAAGAGACGCAGGATAAAGCCTTTGATCAATATTTTTTTGAGCAACAACAGGATATGAATCATCATCAAGATTAATAAGCATATATGCTTTTGCATAAATTTTCCTGTCAGGTTTATAGGTTGCTGCATTAGCGCCTATCGGCAGACAAAGCAATGAATTGATTAAAATGATTATACTTAAAATATAAGAAAGTGTTCTTTTCATAGACTTGACACCTTTATCAGAAAAATATATTATATTATATAGTTTAACATCTTTTAGATTTGTTTTAAAGACTAATTTATATTTTTTTGGAGAAAATTATGATTTATATTACCGGTGATACTCACGCTGATATTTCCTGCTTTAAAAATCCAAAGCTTTCAAAACTCGGCGAAAAGGATATTGTTATTGTTTGCGGTGACTTTGGATTCATATGGAATCCGGAAAGCCCTGCTGAAAAAAAGAATATGGAATGGCTGAAAAAACGCAAATACACAATTTGCTTTGTTGACGGAGCACATGAAAATTTTGATATTCTTAACGCATACACACCGTACCGCTGGAAGGGCGGAAACACCCATAAAATTGCCGATAATATTTATCATCTTATGCGGGGTGAAGTTTTCACCTTAGAGAGCAAGACATTTTTTGTAATGGGCGGCGGTGAAAGCGAAGATGCTTATATGCGCGACAAAGGCACTTCTTGGTGGGAGGACGAACTTCCCAATGCTGAGGAATTGAAAAACGGCGTAAGCAATCTGCAGGATACCGACAAAAATATCAATTACATTCTGACCTATGAAGCGCCTACTATTGCCAAGGAAATATTAAAGCAGCGAACAAACCAAAACATTATCATTACACCGCTTAACACCTATCTTCAGGAGCTTATGCATAACGTTGATTATATGCACTGGTATTTCGGCTCACTGCACCTCGACTTAAATATAAGTAAAAAAATGACTGCTGTTTTTAACGAATTTATACAGGTATAATAGATACAGAAAGAGAGTATGCTGCAAGGTGCACAAGACCGTAAAAAATAGA
>DKZG01000020.1 GCA_002493595.1 Ruminococcaceae bacterium UBA7080
TCTGCACAACTTGGAGCGGTTCAAGGCTTATGCCAAGCAACATACTCTTTTATTTTGGTTACACGGTTTATATTTTTGTTATTCTGACACTTGCTGTATAATCGCCGTAAATCCAGCATGTATCCGAATTCTCTATTGTAGGCGTAATTTTATAGGAAGCAGCACCCTCCTTAATTTTCTTTTTATTAAGAGATGCAAGGTCAACCACAAGTCCTACATTATTATCTGACAAATCTTCAAGATTAGCCTTTTTGCCTATGGCGGTTATTTTATTTGCACTGATAGAAACAACATTCGCCTTATAACCCTTAGGAACATTTATAACCTTAACATTTCCTGCATTTACAGATATTGTTTTGCTTTTATAATCCGAAGGAATGGTGACGACAGTGTCAATTTCCGTAACTCGGTCAAGAATAACCAAACTGTCAAGATTTTTAACATTAAACGTAAACGTATTTCTGCCCGGTCTAAGCTTGGAAAAATCAATATTGCCAACAACAGCATCGGTTATATTGGCATCCTCAAGCACACCTGCCTTTACCCGGTTAACACTGTATGAAACATTAAAATCATTTATATTGACCTTACTTGGCTTACCAAGAAAATCAGCTTTTACATCAAGATCCATTTCCTTTAGCACGGGAATGGTAATTGTTAAGTTTTCACCGCCGGTCTCAATGGTTATATAATTCACTTTTGAGCCATAGCTGTCAAGTGCATTTAAAACAATATCCATTGCTGTGGTGGTTTTAAGCTTCTCCTCAATATTAATGGTCGCCTGAACAGATGTAACCTGTGAAACATAGGAGCGCGGCCCTTTGACACGGACAGTGCTTTCGCTCAGGAGAGGCTCACCCATAGTATAGCCCTTTTCTATAAAATCACTGTTTGTATAATTTATGGCAACCTCCATTTCCTTTTGATCTTCAACATCAAAATATCCTTTATAGATTGTAGGATAATAGCTTGTCACCTTAAAATCAGCATTTTCGTTTGTATCGACCTTTATGGGCACATCAAAATTACCGCTTGAGGTTACCACGTTTGTCTGCAGATAAACATTCAAATCATCGGCTGTAATATCCTTGGCACGATACTTTTTACAGCTTATTGTAACCTCAACATCCACCTTTTCGTCGCCAAAGCACTTGATGCCAAGCTGTTCAGCTGCCGAGTCCGAGAAATCGACGGTCAGAGGAACAGTAATTGTTTTTGCTGTTTCCGGTGAAAGGTTCATCGAGGTAACTATCCAGATGGCCACAGCCAAAATGATAGAGATAATAATCAAGTATTTATCATTATATATAAGCTTTCTGATAGAAAACCTTTTCTTCTTACTGTCAGCCATTATTTCCTCAACCTCCTTACAAGTCTTGTGATAATCTTATCATCAGATGAAGAGCCTGAAGGAACAAATGCTGTCATTAAAATATCTCTTAAATCACCGTCTGAAATATCTCTTTGCAAAATGCCGTTTTGAACCACGGATATAAAACCTGTTTCCTCACTCACAATAATTACAATTGCATCACTCTGCTCCGTAACACCAATACCCGCTCTGTGTCTTGTTCCCAAAGCAGAAGAAACCGTTTTTTTAGTTAACGGAAGTATACAACCTGCTGCATAAATTTCACCGTCACGTATGACCATAGCACCGTCGTGAAGCGGTGACTTTGGAAAAAATATATTTTCTACAAGCTCCTTTGACACTTTAGCCTGCATTTGTGTGCCTGTAGCAATAACGTCACCGAGAAGCGTATTATTCTCAAAACAAATCAGTGCCCCAACCTTTTGATCACTCATATCCGAACAAGCCTTGCACACTGCTTCTATAGCATCGGAGATTTCTGCAATTTCGACGGCAACACCGGGATGAATAATAGCCTTGAAATTTTTAGCTGTTGCGCCATGGCCGATTTGCTCCAAAATCTTTCTTACTTCGGGTGCAAACAGTACCACAAGAATAATCAGTATATTTGAGAATATAGATTTGAATATAAAGCTTGATGCCTCCATATTCAAAAGATTGACAACACCGTAAATTACGGCAAGATAAATCAGACCTTTTACAAGCTGAATGGCTCTTGTTTCTCTGATAATGCGAATGCAAATATAGATAACAACCGTAACCATTACAATATCTAAAAAGTCTGTTATCGAAAAAGTAGAAAAAACACTTAATAATTTATTAAAAGTATCAGTTATCTGATTTAACATAATTGAACATCCCTGTATTTCACTATTACTTTTAGTAATATATTACCACACAAACCGTAAGAAATAAAGGGAATATCAAAGTTTTTTTAAAGTATTTAAAAAAATTTCACATTCACGCCATGACGTAAATGCTGACGGACTGAGTCTTACAGTGCCCCTTTCTTCCGTATGAAAAGTATGATGAGCAAGAGGCGCACAATGCAGACCGGCACGAACCGCAACACCGTGTTCTGCCAAAAGCGAAGCTGTCTTTTCTGAGGAATAATCATCAAAGTTGAAGGATAAAATCGGAGCATAGCTGTCTTTTAGCGGAAACGGTGTATAAAGAACCACACGCTCCATCTTATCAAGCTCTTTATAAATCATCTGAACCATTGAAAGCTCATGGCTGTAAATGGTATCGATGCCCTTGCTCTTCACAAAATCTATACCTGCACCCAAACCGATTATACCACTGTTATTCAGTGTACCTGATTCAAATCTGTCAGGCAAAAAATCGGGCTGTGACAGGTTCATGGATGCTGAGCCTGTACCCCCTTCAATAATTGTATCAAGAAAAACATCATCTCTGACAGCCATAAAGCCCGTACCCATTGGACCATAAAGCCCCTTATGACCCGGTGCACACAAAACATCTATATCATTTTCCTGACCATTTATTTTTAAAACGCCAAGACTCTGTGCAGCATCCACAATGAACCTTATACCGTTTTCACGGCACATTTTGCCGATAGCTGCAACAGGAAATATAAAACCAAACACATTTGATGCCTGGGTACACACAATCAGCGAAGTGTTCTTCTTTATAAGGCGTTTAAAATGATACAGCGTTTCCTCAACACTTGTACCGGGAAAAGCAATATCATAGGTTATAATGCCCTTTTGGGCCAATGCAGCAACCGGTCTGGAAACAGCATTATGCTCTAAGGAGGAAATAATAATATGATTTCCTCTCTTAACACTCCCTTTAATAGCCATATTCAGCGCCGTGGTACAGTTAGGTGTAAAGGCAATATTCTGTGACGGAAATCCGGTCAGAGTGCCTATCTTTTCCCTGACATCATATATTTTTGCGGCAGTAGCCACTGATTCTCTGTACCCCCCGCGGCCACTGTTGAAGCTGTAATTTTTCATAGCATATCCTGTAGCGTGCAAAACAGAATTGGGTTTAGGATTTGTAGTTGCACTGTTATCAAGATATATCATAATATATCTACCCCTCTGACGGATATCCTGCCTTTTTCAAGAAGCTTAACAGGCACATCATCATCGGCTGAAACCTCAAGCGCATAACCGCAGCCATCGGCTTTCGATGGGTTTTCAATTCTTTTCATTTGGACTTTATAACCCTTTGAACGCAGGAGTTTCAACCCGCGTTGTGCATTGGTTACAGAACCAACTTTTATATATAAACTCATAATTCTTCTTACCTCATTTCCTATAGAAATAAACATATACTGCTGTATTACATACTCTATTGTATGCAGAAAATAAAGTAATGGGAATACCGGACATAAACGTAGGAAGCCTTATAAAGGCATCCTACATTTATAACTTATTTACATTTAAAAATTGCATTCCCGTCATCGTCAAATGCTACTGTCACTGTTTTTTTTGATTTTTTGCCATCCTTGAAGGTAACAATTATGGTTATTTCGTCCTCAGGCAATTCACTGAGCTTCATCTGTGGATTTTCGTAAAGGGCATCACTTGCACCATCAGGAAAGTAGCTCACATTGCCAAGTGTTTTTTTCTCTTTTTCAGTCATCGCGCTTGTGCCTTTTTCCGACAGCGGATACATCTTCACCGTAATCTCGGACAATTTCTCATTCCAAGTATCCTGAATATAATCCTCAGCATAATTTTCTGTATTATAAAGGAAGAAGGCATAATCCTCTGAATCGTTTTTAAGACCTATATGATCACAGTATTTACCGAAATATACCCAATAATCATCATCAGGTTTATACTTACCGAAATATTTTGAGGTATCGTGAACTTCCATATATTTCTTAAGAGCATATTTTTCAGGATTCACTGTAGATTCATCCAGAAAATCATTTATTTTCTTTACATCCTCCTTTGCCACAGGAATAATCACCTGATAAAAATCACCGTTTTCCATATCATACCAGGTTTTAAGAACATCCTGATACATCAGGCGGCCATTCATGGTCTGATACTGCACATAGTCAATATCCTCTGCATAAACACCGATACCTGTATCTTCATCGCCATAGACATTCGAACTATAACCGTCCGCACCATTTGACTCTTTTTTCACACCGATATGAAGAGATGGAAACATCAATTGATTCTCATTTATTTCTTCGCTGATTATTAAATCGTCCGACGCATTAACAACCATTACGGAAAAGGGTCTGTCAATATAGGTATTGGCATTTTTATATTGCACGCCCCATGTGCAGCTTACAGCAACAACAGCAACAGCAAGCACACTGCTCAGTGCAACCTTTAAAGGCAGACGTTTTTTCCTTTTTTCTTTGATATTTGCAAGAATTCTTGTCTGCATATACATATCAGGTGATACATCATCAAATGCTTTTTTAAATTCAGTATTACTCATATCTGTATTCCTCCAATTCTGATTTCAGCAGCTCTCGTCCCCTTTTCAGACGCATTTTAACTGCTGATTGACTTATTTTAAGTGTTTTGGAAATTTGCTCAGTAGTCAAATCCTCATAGTAATAAAGATAGATTGCCGTTTTATAATTTACAGGAAGCGATTTTATTTTCAGACTGATATCAATAGCCTTTGACAAATCAGATACTTTATCCTGTGAAATTTCTTCATTCAGCTCACTGTTATTCCTACGTGACGAGGACTTAAGTACATTTTTACAATGATTTTGCGTAACGCGGATCAGCCAGGCTTTCTCGTGCTCTTCATCTGAAAAATGTGGTGCAGAATACAGCAATTTCATAAATACATTTTGCAAAACGTCCTCAGCATCATAGGTGTTTCCCAAATGAAGAAATGCGATTCTGAAAAGCGTTTTTGCATACTTCTCATATTTTTCTCTGAATATATCGTCGATATTTTTCATTTACATTTCTTCCTCCTTTCACCCATAACACAATTCAAAAGTATAAACGGTCACAAAATAATTGTTGCAACATAATAGTCCCTATCCCTTTCACAAAGAAGGCTCATAAGGTGCTGACGCACAATATTTTATATTATAACGCAACTTTAATAAAACAAAAAGAGGTGTTATAAAAACACCTCTTGAAAATCTATATTGAATTAAGCACCGCGTGTCTCGCTGCAGCGGTTAAGAAGCTCTGCCCAGCGTCTGTCAACTTCCTTCTGAAAAGATTCAATCATCCATTCATTTCCGGGTTTAAACATATGCTTAAATCGGCCTTGCTTAACAAGCCATTCCTCGATAGGAACATAATTTCTCGGCTCATAATTAAGAATCCATCTGCCGTCAACAACCTCAAACAACGGCCAATAGCGTGTTTCAACAGCAAGCTTGCAGATTTCCATAATATCATAAGTAGGATATCTCCATCCTCTCGGACAAGGGGCCATAATATTGAGAAAGGCTGCGCCCTTTGTGTAAATAGCCTTTTCTGACTTCTTATAAAGATCACGGAAATTTTGAACAAATGTTGTCTGGGCAACATAAGGAACCTGATGCTCTGCAATAATTGCAGCAAGGTCTTTTCTGTACTGGGGCTTGCCCATAGACTGTTTGCCGACAGGGGTTGTTGTTGTATCTGCAAACATGGGCGTTGCAGACGAACGCTGAATGCCTGTGTTCATATAAGCACCGTTATCGTAGCAAACATAAACCATATCGTGGCCTCTCTCCATCGCACCGCTGAGTGACTGAAAGCCAATATCGTATGTACCGCCATCACCGCCGAAGGTGATAAACTTATATGTCTCGTCGAGCTTGCCCTTTCGTTTAAGCGCATTATATGCCCCTTCCACTCCTGACATGGTAGCACCTGCGTTTTCAAAGGCATTATGAATATAGCTATCCTTATATGCTGTATAAGGATACATAAACGTTGAAACCTCAAGGCAGCCTGTCGCATTGCCGATAACCGCTTTATCACCAGGCTTAATAGCTTTGAGTACATTTCTTACTGCAATTGTTCCACCGCAGCCTGCACACATTCTGTGACCGCCGGCAAGACGATCTTCTCTTGATACATATTCTTTAAAATTATACATAAAAATCGCCCTCCTTATTCTCTGACGCCCATATAGCGGTATGGATTCTCAACCTTACCGTCTTCGGCAATTTTTGCAAGCTCATTATAAATTTCAATCATATCCGTCACCTTTACGTCACGGCCTCCCAGACCGTAAACATAGTTGACGGCCGTCACATCGGATTTGGCTCTGTAAAGAGCAGTAGTAACCTCTGCTCCAATAGGACCGCAGTTATCGTTATATGACTCCGTTCTGTCCATAAGCGCTACTGCCTTAACACCCTGAAGTGACTCAACAATTTCATCTGCCGGAAACGGACGAAAAAGTCTTATCTTGATAAGTCCTGCTTTAACACCCTGTGATCTGAGCTTATCGACCGCATCTTTTGTTGTTCCTGCTGCAGAGCCTATAATAACAACCGCATATTCGGCATCGTCCATTTTATACGCTTCAAAAAGGCCGTATTCCCTGCCTGTAATTTTCGCATATTCCTTTGCAACATCCAAAGTAACCTGTTTAGCATTTTTTAAAGCCTCAGCCTGAGCTCTTTTAGCTTCAAAATAATAGTTTGTTACACTGTAAGGACCAACCGCCATAGGGCATTCAGGATTGAGAAGCGAATGTTCGGGTTCATATTCACCAACGAAATTCTTAACCTCTTCATCTTCGTTAAGGACAATGTTTTCAACGGCATGAGAAGTTATAAAACCATCCTGGCATATCATTACCGGCAGCATAACATCCTTATGCTCGGCAATACGATAAGCCATACAGAGGTTATCATAAACCTCCTGATTATTTTCAGCATAAATCTGAATCCAGCCTGAATCCCTTGCACCCATTGAATCACTGTGATCACAGTTGATATTAATCGGTCCTGAAAGTGCACGGTTCACAAGAGTAAGCACACAAGGAAGTCGGTTTGACGCCGCAAGATAAAGTTCTTCCCACATCAGTGCCATACCTGCCGATGAGGTAGCTGTTACACTTCTTGCTCCTGCTGCCTGAGAACCAATAACTGCAGACATTGCAGAATGCTCTGACTCAACAGGAATAAATTCACTATCCACCTGCCCGTTGGCAACAAGCTTTGAAAAATACTGAGGAATTTCTGTTGAAGGAGTAATCGGAAAAGCAGCCATAACATCGGGATTAATCTGTCTGAGTGCCTCTGCTACTGCTTCGTTACCGCTTAATCTGTCTTTTCTTGCCATATTATTTAACCCCCTCCATAGTTATTGCACCCAAGTGACATGCTTTAACGCAAATGCCGCAGCCCTTGCAGTGGTCATAATCAAAAGCACCACGTTTTCCGTCAACAACCTGAATACAGCTGTCCGGACATACGGGAACACACATTAAACAATGAATACATTTATCCTCGTCAATTTGAGGCTTAACAGAAGTCCATTCACCTGTATTAAATGCTTCTGATGTTTTTTCGCCGTAAATCTGCATACCTTCGGTGAGCTCCTGCCAGGTACAGTCCAAATGGAGTTTATTAACATCTGATTTCATAATGAATTCTCCTCCTTATTTAACCTCTTCAAAAGCCATTCTAAGGGCATTCATATTACCCTCAATAACCTCAGGCTTTGAAGCAAACTTGTGTGAAAATGAATTTTCCATTTCAGCAAAAAAGGTATCCTTATCCATAACACCCGAAACCCTGACAATAGCGGCAAGCATGGGTGTATTCGGAAAATATCTTCCAAGGCATGCCTTTGATATTTTTTTTGCATCAATAGTATAAACACGACCCTTATATCCGCCAAGCTTATGCTTAATATCATCCGGTGTCTTCGCTGTGTTAACCACTATACCGCCTGATTCTTTCAGTCCTTCCGTAACATGAACAACATCAAGAAGACCCTCATCAACAACTACAACAAAATCAGGTTCGTAAATATTGGAATGAACCCTGATTTCGTTTGTGCTTATTCTGTTATAAGCGGTAATAGGTGCACCCATACGCTCAGGACCGTATTCAGGAAAGCCCTGCACAAAACTGCCTGTTTTAAATGCAACATCTGCCAGCAGAAGAGCAGCTGTCTTGGCGCCCTGCCCTCCGCGTCCGTGCCAGCGAATTTCTGTTAAATTTGACATTATTGTAATCCCTCTTTCATTATTAAAATAAAAAAGCCTCTTTGCCCGTTAGGACAAAGAGGCGATAATAAATACCGTGGTACCACTCTTTTTCGTTTATAAAAACGCACTTTATGTACTGTCATACACTATCCTGCTATCGGTGGAAGCCGTCTGCGCCTACTTGCTTTCAGCACAGCCACTCAGAGAGGATATTCTATTTACAGCTGCATCGGCTCACACCATCCGCCGACTCTCTGTAAGAAGCCCGATAAATAAAACCTGTTCTCATCAACGTGTTATCTATTATTGAGAATATAATAATACGGCAAAAGTCATTTGTCAAGAATTTTTTAATAATTTTTTCAGCTCATCAACACGTGAACTTTCACCCATATCATTATATTTCTCAATCATATATTCAAGTATCTCATTATCATATGCCTTTCTTTCTACAGCAAGCCTTGCGATGCTAAGCGCCTTATGTTCCTTCTTATCCTGATCATAGATACTTATAAGAATTTTACAGGCATATTGAATGTCGTTTTGACACCTTTCGTTTGCGTCAAGTTCAAGTCCCCTTTGCAAAAGAGGGACAGCCTCGCCGATATTGCCGCTTCTGTAAAGCTCAAAGCCCTTTTGAAGATAATCCGAAGCACTCTCTTCAGTTATAATTTCCTTGGATTTATTGATTTTCTCCTTGATCTTAGAAACAATGATTTTATATAAAAGAACTGCTATCGCAGCAATAGCCAGCACAACCTTAACTGCAAGGCGTGAGTGATGTGATAAATAATCAAGTATTTCTGTCATAAAATTTTTTCATTCCTTTTCTTATTAATATAAATGCAGCTGCAAAAAATACGATGGAAATCATTGTAAGAATGGCAACTTCCCATTTTTTATAGGCAATAAGCAATACCGTCATGACCATAAAAACAAATGCAGCTATACGGCAAAGCTTTAAAACATCATCAAAATACTTGTATTGCTTTGCTTTAATTGCAATAATTTTATCATACAGCACTTCAATTTCACCACTCTCATCCAGATACAGCACCTCTGAAAAATCCGTGCATTTGTATAAAGCGTTAGCAAGCGTATCATAAAGCTTATAGGTTTTGAAAAAAAGACAAAGCTCCTGCATAAAAATCGGCTCATACCTGATTTCATAAAACAAATCCGTATCAAAAATATTAAGCCAGCTGCGCTCATTTTCATCTGCAAACTTTCTTCTGTTGTAAAGCTCCGACATTTTTCGCATAATGATTTCTGTTTTTTCCATAATCTCATTATTATGCTTAAGATCGTTCCTTTTAATTACGCCGTCAAAATCAAACTCATTTTCTAAGCGGGGCTGAGCGTTTGAATGTTCCTGATAAACCTGATTAAAATCAATTTCACTGGGCTCATCGTTTTCCAACGCTTTCAATGTTTCTGTTTTTGAAAAATCAAGTTGTTCAGAAAGCGTGCTTTTTTCCGAATTATCCTGAAACTTTACAGCATTTGACTGAAAGCGGGCAATGTTAACGGCTTGTCTGTATGCTTCATGCAGTCTTCTGAACGCTTCGGGATGTTCCTCAGGATGTACAAGCTTTGATTTTTCTGCATAAGCTTTTTTGATTTGGCGCATATCATTTGTACGTGATATTCCAAGCTCTTCCCAAATCGTCATGCTTAATCCTCCTCGTCATACACATCATTATAGTAATCCAAGCTGTCAAACGGATTAACAAAGCTCTTCTCAATCGAGTCAAGAAACTGAGAAAAGCTTTCAGCTGCTTTTCTTATTTTGCGTTGATTTTGTGATGACAATGCCAAATCAAAGTATTCAAGACGTGAACTTATTATATTTCTTAAATCACCCACATTTTCCTCATAAAGTCTTTCTGCTTTTGCAATAAGCAGCTTATTTTCATCCAGCTCGCGAGGATGAATTTTTATTTTTTCAAGCTCACGCATTTTTTCCTTCAGTTCTTTTTCACTTAATCTGTTATTATTTACAATCACCTTACTGACGGTCTTTCCGGTCTCCTTATTTGTAACATCCACTTGAAGAATACCGTTAATATCATATGTAAATCGAACATCTGCCTCGCGCTCACCTGCAGGTGCAGGAGTAACCGGAATTTCCAGTTCGCCAAGATACAAATTATCATCAAAATACATTTTTTCTCCCTGCGCTACTTTAAAAACAAGTTTTTTCTGGTTATCGCACGCAGTGCAAAATGTTTTTTCAACACTGGCAGGCAAAGTAGCATTGCGCTCTATAACAGGAGAAAAAAGAGTTCTCTTTTCATCTGCATGATTAACAACCTGAGTACCAAGAGTAAAAGGACATATATCCGTTAATATCATATCTTTAATTTCTTCGTTGCGCGCTTTGATGCCGGCAGCAATTCCGGCACCTATCGCAACGGCAGTATCAGGCGATATAGAAACAGAAACTTCACGCCTAAAAAGATTCTCTAGATACTTTTGCACAAGCAGCATACGCGAAGAACCGCCGATAAGAATGATATCTGATATTTCCGATGCAGATATACCGGCATCCTGCATAGCTTTTACAACAGGAATTTCAATGCGCTTAAAAATCGGTGCAGTAATATTTAACAGCTTTTGATTATCAAGTGCAAGTGAATAAACCTTATTGTCATAGTTAAGCACCATAGCTGTATCCGGCTGCGTTGAAAGTGTTATTTTGCACATTTCAGCTTGTTTGAGAATAACAGCCTTAACCTCATCACTGAGATTTTTGTAAGTCAAATGATTTGCTTTGCAGAAATATTCTGCTATGGCGTGATTAAAATCATCACCGCCAAGATGGTTATCACCTGCAACGGCAACAATTTCAATGATTGAGTCAAAGATATCTACAATAGAAATATCCAGTGTACCGCCGCCGAAATCAAAAACAAGATACGTATCATCACTTTCATGATTGGCCCTGTATGCCAGTGCAGCCGCACTCGGTTCATTCACTATTCTTTCAACTTTAAATCCGGCCATCTCACCTGCAAGCTTAGTTGCACTTCTGCCATTATCATCAAAATAAGCAGGGACACTGATTACAGCCTCCTCAACACTTTCACCAAGAAAGGATTCAGCATCCTCCTTAAGCTGACGTAAAATAAATGAGGACAATTCAGCAGCTGTAAATTCTCTGCCGTCAAGCATAATCTTTTTGCTGCTGCCCATAAAACACTTAAAAGATGCTGCGGTTTTATGGGGATGAGAAATAAGACGTTCCTTAGCAATTTTTCCTACCAGCATGTTTTTATTATCATCAAATCCCACAACTGACGGTGTCATATATTCATTAAAGGAATTTGGTATCAAAGTACATTTTCCATCCTTCCATACAGACGCCAAACTGTTTGTTGTCCCTAAATCAATACCAATAATAGCCATTTATCTCACCCATAGTATATATGTTTTACTGTATTAATTTTATCATTATACGATTCAATTGTAAATACCCATATAAAAAGAGACACAGCGTACACTGTGTCTCTGAAATATTCACTAACAATATTCTTAATATTATTAATACATTCCTCCGCCTTGTGCTGCTGCCATAGCAGCTGCCTGTGCAGCATCAGCCTGTGGGTCCTTAATATCGGTAACAAGTGACTCTGTTGTAAGAACCATCGAAGCAACAGATGCTGCATTCTGAAGAGCCGAGCGTGTAACCTTTGCAGGATCAACAATCCCCTCTTCAATCATATCGCAGTACTCATTTGTTGCGAAATTAAGACCATAACCAACCTTATCGGAATTCTTGATTTTATCAACGATAACAGAACCTTCCTCGCCTGCATTCAGAGCAATCTGACGTACCGGCTCTTCAAGTGCTTTAAGAACAATGGAAACACCTGTTTTGAAATCTGCATCTTCTGTATCAAGAAGTGCTTCAACAGCAGGAATTGCATTAATCAAAGCAACACCGCCGCCGGCAACGATACCCTCCTCTACAGCAGCCTTTGTTGCTGCAAGAGCATCTTCTATACGCAGCTTCATTTCCTTCATTTCGGTTTCGGTAGCTGCACCAACCTTGATTACGGCAACACCACCGGCCATTTTAGCAAGTCTCTCCTGTAATTTTTCACGATCAAACTCTGATGTGCTGCTTTCAATAGCAGTTTTTATCTGGCTTACTCTGTTTTTGATTTCATCAGTATTACCTGCTCCGTCAACAATAATCGTATTTTCCTTTGTAACTTTAACCTGACGTGCTTTACCAAGCATAGCCATAGTAGCATCTTTAAGTTCAAGACCAAGATCTGATGTAATGACCTGACCACCGGTAAGAATAGCTATATCCTGAAGCATATCCTTCCTTCTGTCGCCAAATCCGGGAGCCTTTACACACACGCAGGTGAATGTGCCGCGGAGTTTATTGAGAAGGATAGTCTGAAGTGCCTCGCCCTCAACATCTTCAGCGACAATAACAAGTTTCTGACCCGATTTAAGAACCGACTCCAAAAGAGGAAGAATATCCTGAACAGATGAAATCTTCTTATCTGTAATAAGAAGCATTGCATCATCAATAACAGCCTCCATCTTATCCGTATCCGTAACCATATAAGGTGAAATATAACCGCGGTCAAACTGCATACCCTCAACAACCTCGCATACAGTCTCAGCAGTCTTTGACTCCTCAATTGTGATAACGCCATCTGCAGAAACCTTATCCATCGCATCTGCAATAAGTGCGCCCACAGTCTCATCACCTGCAGATACAGTTGCAACTCTTGCAATATCAGCAGAACCCTTAACAAGCTGTGAATTTGACTTAACAGCCTCAACCGTTGCATCAACAGCAGCCTTAATTCCATTTTTAACAGCCATTGGATTTGCACCGGCTGCTACATTCTTCATACCCTCACGCACGAGCGCCTGTGCAAGTAGAGTGGCAGTTGTGGTACCATCACCGGCATCATCATTGGTTTTGGATGAAACCTCTTTAACAAGCTGAGCGCCCATATTCTCAAAAGCATTTTCAAGCTCAATTTCCTTGGCAATTGTAACACCATCATTTGTAATAAGCGGTGCTCCGTATTTTTTATCAAGAACAACATTTCTGCCCTTAGGACCTAATGTAATTTTTACAGTATCAGCGAGTTTATCTATACCGGCCTGCAAAGCTTTGCGGGCATCCTCGCCATAAATAATATCTTTAGCCATAATATCAACCCTTTCTAAAAAAATAATTACTCAACAACAGCAAGAATATCTTTAACTGATGTGATTGTGTACTCTGTACCGTCAAGCTTAACCTCAGTACCTGAGTATTTGCTGATAATAACCTTGTCGCCTTCCTTAACAGTCATAGGATTTTCCTCTGTACCCGGACCTACTGCAACTACCTCGCTCATTTCAGGTTTTTCCTGTGCAGACGCAGCAAGGATAAGGCCGCTCTTTGTTGTTTCCTCGGCTTCAAGAGACTTCAGAAGTACTCTGTCAGCAAGTGGTTTAATTGTCATGATCGTCACCTCTATAAATATATATTTGTTTGCTTTTATTTGTTAGCACTCTATGTGTCTGAGTGCTAACAAATACTATTTTAGCAATATTTTTCCATTTGTCAAGAGTATTAACAAAATATTCAAAAATTATAGCCCTTTCATACTAATGTATAGTATGAAAGGGCTGTAATATTAATCAAAAAAACAAAACAAATATTTTAATCGCTAAAAAAACAATTTCAAAAATCTCTAAATATGTAAACAGAGCAGGCACTAAGACCTGCTCTGATTTTACGGTTTTATAGATTACTCGTTGATAGCTGTAACAACGCCTGAACCTACTGTTCTGCCACCTTCACGGATAGCGAAACGAAGACCCTCTTCAATAGCGATTGGAGTGATGAGCTCAACGTTCATTACTACGTTATCGCCAGGCATACACATCTCTGTACCTTCAGGAAGAGTGATAACACCTGTTACGTCTGTTGTTCTGAAATAGAACTGAGGACGATAGTTGTTGAAGAAAGGAGTATGACGGCCGCCCTCGTCCTTTGAAAGAACGTAAACCTGGCCTGAGAATTTTGTGTAAGGCTTAATTGAACCGGGAGCTGCAAGAACCTGACCTCTTTCGAT
>DKZG01000031.1 GCA_002493595.1 Ruminococcaceae bacterium UBA7080
ATACAATTCTACGGCAAAGCCGTATTGCGATAGATTTCTCGATGGCCCGGTAGTTCAGCTGGTTAGAACGCTAGCCTGTCACGCTAGAGGTCGACGGTTCGAGCCCGTTCCGGGTCGCCATTTCTGCTGATATGGCTCAGGTGGTAGAGCACATCCTTGGTAAGGATGAGGTCACCGGTTCAAGTCCGGTTATCAGCTCCAAAGATAAAACCTTGAAAACGCTTGATTTTAAGCGGCTTTCAAGGTTTTTTTGTTTTGAATTTACAAAAATTAAGAACTATTCAAATTTTCTCAATTCTACTCATAAGGTACCCGTTTGGTGTCCCCGTCTCTGAACGGAAACGGGCATGATTGCTAAACTGCATTAACGCATCCAGTTTGTGTTATTGTTATATGCAGTAATCCAACCGGATGGACAGCGCACCATCACTTTTTTCTTTTTTGCATCTTTGAATGCTTCAAGAACGGTTACTTTTGTGCCCTTTTTAAAATAAGCATTATTAGCGGACTTCTTTGATGTTGCATGTTTTTTTCCGTCCGCTGTCAGTTCTTTGACCTTTTTTCTTGTTTTGGCATTTTTGTCAGCATATACACCTCTCACATCTGTTATGGTATATGCCTTATCTATCTTATAATCGGGCAGATTTTCTTTAGGCTTATCATAATTTATCAGCCAGTAACAGGGATTCCTGTCTTTCGAGGCTTTTGAAATCTCGTCGATTTTTACTCTTGCGCCGTATTTTGTTGCCATTTCAATTCTCTGTGGTCTGCTGTATTGTTCATATTTGCCGCTGTAAAGCTGCGGATCATAAACATCTACTACATCTTTATCAAACAGTGCAACCGCTGTCACAAAATGACCCGATGTTGAAAAAACATTATAAGCATCACCTTGATTGATGATTGCCATATTTCCTTTCTTTAAATGAGAAAGCAACTCATCGTTAAGCTGTGTTGCTTTAAAACTGAATTCGGGATGGGCTTTGCAAACAGCTTTAAGCAGTTTATCTATATCTGTTCCATCGCTTATTCTTGCTCCGCTTGACTGTGACAAATCCCTCATTTTTTTTACACTGTATAATTCTTTGCCGCAGGCGTTATTGATTGCTATGCAAGCGGCTACCACACCGCATCCGCCTATGGCAATCGTTGTTTTTGTACCATCCGGTTTATTATACTGCTCATTGTCATAATCGTTTTGATTATAATAGAACATCATTTTCCTCCCCTTAGTTCTTTCAAATATTCATCTGCCTGTTTTGCTTCCTTGGTAAATGAATTATTATGCCACCAGCTTGTTAATACACTGTAAAGTAAAAACACCACAGATACAATATCACTGACAAGCTCATCTCCGATAGGAAGCGCCTTTATACCAAAACGTTCCAGAACAATATTGATAACAGACAAAACCAAAATGACTGTTCTTATTATCGCTGCTTTATCTGCCTTCATTGCTGCAAAAACCCCCTCTTTCAATATCGTCAACTCTGTGATTAAGCTCCTTAATCCTTTCCTCTACAACAGGAATACGCTCGGCAAAAGAATTGTGCTTATCCACCTTTTGCTCTAACTGTTCAAGGCGAAAGGAGGTCAGCTTTGACGAGGTAATAATACCTGCAAAGGAGCCGATTAATGTGCCGGCCATTGCAACAAGTGCAACAATTATTTCTTTATCCATAAATTACTCCTTTTAATATATTTCAGAGCTGAGACCCTCTGCACCTTTACATATTATGCAAGGCATTCAATGATTGCAATAAAAATTTGCAAATACAAACCAAATTGTCCCAAAAATGACACTTTTCATATAGTGCATATACCGTATAATATATATGGCGTTCGGTGAATACCCGCTTCGCAATATCTGTATATTTATTCATTTCACCGTATAAATATTAATATTTTCGAAATTCTATTGACATTATAATCCTGCTGTGTATAATAAATAAGATATTATATAGCATCGGAGTATTGTATAAAAATGAAAAAAGTATTCATTGACGGCAAGGACGGCACAACCGGACTGAAAATATATAACAGATTTGAAAACAGAAACGATATTGAATTGCTGCTTATTGACAGCGATAAGCGCAAGGATGCTAAGGAAAGAGCACGACTTATAAATGAGAGTGATATTACATTTTTATGTCTTCCTGACACAGCATCTATTGAAGCAGTCTCATTCGTTGAAAATAAAAACACAAAAATCATAGACACATCCACAGCACACAGAACCTTGCCCGACTGGGCCTATGGCTTTGCTGAGCTTAGTTGCACACACAGAAATAAAATCAAAGACAGCAGACGAATTGCCGTGCCCGGCTGCTATGCCAGCGGATTTAATTCCATTGTTTATCCTCTTGTGCAAAGTGGTTTTATCAGCAGAGAATATGACATTGTATGTTTTGCTATGAGCGGGTACACAGGAGCCGGCAAAAAGGGAATTGCTCAGTATGAGAATGAAAACCGCAACGAGGAGCTCAAGGCACCAAGACTTTATGCACTTACTCAGGAGCATAAACATCTCAAGGAAATGAAAGCAATAAGCAAACTTGATAAAACGCCTATATTCTCGCCAATCATCTGTGACTATCCCCGTGGCATGGTGGTAACCATACCTCTTTATGCAGACAAAATGAGTAAAAAGTACTCAAAAGCTGACATTCAAAGCATGTTTGCTGAACATTATGCCGATTCCGATATAGTTAAGGTGCGACCTCTGGATTATACACAGGGCATGATCGGTGCCAATCATTTTGCAGGGCGCGATGATATGGAAATCGAAATTAACGGAAATGATGACAGAATTCTCATTACATCACGATTTGATAATCTTGGCAAGGGAGCGTCAGGCGCTGCAATCCAGTGCATGAATATTGCAATGGGAATTGATGAAAAAACAGGACTTAACATAGGAGAATAATATACATGGAATTTCAATATATTGACGGCGGAATATGCGCTGCCAAAGGTTTTAAAGCAAACGGCACATACTGCGGCATAAAAAAGCCGAGTATTGACAGGCAAAGCCCGGACATCAAGCATAAAAATGATATATGCCTTTATGTCAGTGATACGGTGTGCAATGCAGCAGCAGTTTACACACAAAACAAGGTAAAGGGTGCACCGATTCTTGTAACTAAAGCAAATTTAGAGAAAAGCGGCGGTAAGGCAATTGCCGTTATAGCCAATTCCAAAAATGCAAATACCTGCAATGCAGACGGTGTGGAAAAGGCAGACAGAATGTGTCAGCTTACAGCAGACGCACTGAATATACCCAAAGAGCAGGTTATCGTTGCCAGCACCGGTGTCATTGGACAGATACTGCCGATTGAACCGATTGAGAAAGCTGTACCCGTTCTGGTCAAAGGCTTGAGCTATGACAAAAATGCACAAGCTGCAACTGCTATTATGACTACGGATACCGTAAAAAAGGAATTTGCAGTTGAGTTTAAAATCGGCGAAAGTATCTGCCGTTTAGGCGGTATGGCAAAAGGCAGCGGAATGATACATCCCAATATGGCCACAACGCTAAATTTTATCACCACAGACTGTGCCATTTCGGCAGAGCTTTTGCAAAAAGCTCTCAGCGAAATTGTAAAAGTAACATACAACTGTCTTTCAATTGACGGTGACACGTCAACAAACGATATGGTATGCCTCATGGCAAACGGACTTGCACTTAATAATGAAATTACGGATGAGGGCGAAGAATATGAAATTTTCAAAAAAGCGCTTTATGAAGTAATGGCAAATCTGACAAGAATGCTGGCCAAGGATGGTGAAGGTGCAAGCAAGCTGCTTGAATGCATTTGCACAGGCGCCCCCGATAAAAACACGGCTATTACCGTTGCAAAAAGTGTTGTCTGCTCATCTCTCTTTAAAGCAGCAATGTTCGGAGAAGATGCCAATTGGGGCAGAGTGCTCTGTGCTATAGGCTATGCTGATGCTGATTTTGACATTGACAAAGTTGATGTTCTTTTAAAATCGGACAAGGGCAGTATTACGGTTTGTCAAAATGGAGCAGGCATTATATTCAGCGAGGAAAAAGCAGCTGATATCCTGTCAAGCGATGAAATTTTTATTGACATAAATCTTAAACAAGGCAGTGAACAGGCTACTGCCTGGGGCTGTGATTTGACATATGATTATGTAAAAATTAACGGAGATTACAGAACCTGAAAGGAAAATAAAGCAATGGATATAAACAATGCTCAAAAAGCAGAAATACTGGCACACGCACTGCCGCATATACAAATGTACAGAAAAAAAATCATTGTTGTAAAATACGGCGGCAATGCAATGATAAACGAAGAGCTTAAAGAAGCTGTTATGCGTGATTTGGTTCTTCTTACAACAATAGGAATAAAGGTAGTGCTTGTCCATGGCGGCGGACCGGCCATCAACAAAACACTCGACAAAATGAATATTGAAAGCAAATTTGCAGATGGTTTAAGAGTTACCGACAAAGATACCATTGACGTTGTGCAAATGGTGCTTGCGGGAAAAGTGAACAAGGATTTGGCCTGTCAAATCGGCAACTACGGCGGCCATGCAATCGGTCTGTCGGGAATGGATGCAAACATGCTCAAATGCAGACCACTGGATAATACGCACGGATATGTGGGAGAAATTACCGAGGTGAATACAGATGCTGTCAGCGAAATTCTGAATCACAGCTGGATACCCGTTATATCCACAATCGGCTATGATAATGACGGCAACTGCTATAACATCAATGCAGATACTGCAGCTGCTGCAATAGCAGGCGCACTTAAAGCTGAGGCACTTGTATCCATGACAGACATTGTAGGACTTCTGCGCGACAAGGACGATGACTCCACCCTTATCCACAGAGTATATATTTCAGACACTCCGGCACTCATTGCCGAAGGCATTATCAGCGGAGGTATGATACCTAAAATCGACTCCATGACACAAGCCCTTCGTGAGGGTGTGAAAAAAGCATTTATTATTGACGGACGAGTTCCCCACTCCATATTGATGGAATTACTAACCGATGAGGGTATGGGAACCATGTTCAGAAGCAGGTGACAAAATGAATACGAAAGAATTAGACAACAAATATGTTGCTCACTCATACGGCAGATTTGATGTAGCCCTAAAGGAAGGACACGGCTCAACACTGTATGATGAGGATGGTAAAAAATACATAGATTTCGGTTCAGGCATCGGTGTAACAGCATTCGGCATCGCTGATAATGTGTGGAAAAAAGCCGTAACCGAGCAGCTTGACAAACTGCAGCATGTAAGCAATCTCTATTATACCTCTCCCTGTGCAAAGCTCGCTCAGCTTCTTTGTGAAAAAACAGGCATGAAAAAGGTATTCTTTTCAAACAGCGGAGCCGAAGCAAACGAAGGAGCAATAAAATTTGCAAGAAAATATTCGTCTGATAAATACGGAGAAGGACGAAGTACGATTATCACACTTGTAAACTCTTTTCACGGAAGAACAATTACAACACTCGCTGCAACGGGACAGGATGGATTTCATACTTCTTTCGGTCCCTTTACACCCGGCTTCAAGTACTGTCCGGCAAATGATATTGAAGCACTGAAAAAAATGGCATCGGATGATGTTTGCGCAATTATGTTTGAATGTATACAGGGAGAAGGCGGCGTCAATAATCTTGACTATGCATTTGTCAAACAAATTGAAAAAACGGCAAACGAAAAGGACATACTGATGGTTGTTGACGAAGTACAGACCGGAAACGGAAGAACCGGAAAATACTTTGCATATGAAAACTTTGACATACAACCCGATATTGTTTCAACAGCCAAAGGACTTGCCGGCGGTTTGCCAATGGGTGCTGTGCTCTTTGGTGAAAAGGTTAAAAATATTGTTACCGCAGGCTCTCACGGCTCAACCTTCGGCGGAAATCCGATTTGTGCGGCCGGTGCATGTTCCATCGTCGAAAGAATAGATGACGCATTTCTGGCCGACGTAAGAAAAAAGAGTGCGTATATAAAAGAATATCTAATCAATGTAAAAGGTGTAAAATCTATTTCAGGAATGGGATTAATGCTTGGCATTGAGCTTGAAAAGCCTGCAAAAGAAATTGCAGATGAATGCCTCAAAAGCGGACTATTGGTATTGACAGCAAAAACAAAAATCAGACTTCTGCCTGCACTGAATATCAGTCAGACAGAGCTTGATGAAGGATTAAAAATTCTGAAAGGAGTAATTGAAAAATGAAGCACTTATTAAAATTACAGGATCTTGATCAAAAGGAAATACTTGATATACTCAACTTGGCGGATCAGCTCAAGTATGAAACCAAACATGGTATCGAGCATCATCACCTTAAAGGAAAAACACTCGGTATGATTTTCCAAAAAAGCTCAACCAGAACCAGAGTAAGCTTTGAAACCGGTATGTATCAATTGGGCGGCCAGGCTCTTTTCCTTTCAAACAGGGATTTGCAAATTGGCAGAGGTGAACCTGTGGAGGATACTGCAAGAGTTCTTTCACGCTACCTTGACGGAATTATGATACGAACCTTTGAACAGCAGGAGGTTGAGGATCTGGCAAAATACGGTTCAATCCCGATTATTAACGGACTCACCGATTATTGCCACCCCTGTCAGGTGCTTGCCGATCTTATGACAATACGCGAGCACAAAATGAGCTTTGACGGTCTTAAATTCTGCTTTATCGGCGACGGAAACAATATGGCCAACAGTCTTATTGCAGGTGCAATAAAAATGGGTATGAGCTGTGCAATTGCCTGTCCCGACGATTATAAGCCCGATGCAGGAATAATGAAATGGGCCAAAGAAAACGGTGACTTCATGTGCAGTAACGATATTCTTGCCTGTGCTAAGGATGCTGATATTCTTTATACGGATGTATGGGCATCCATGGGACAGGAAGAGGAAAAGGTCCAAAGAGAAAAGATTTTCAAAAATTTCCAAATTAACGATGAGGTTATGTCAGCTGCTCATGATGATGCAATGGTGCTTCACTGCCTTCCTGCACACAGAGAAGAAGAAATAACCGCAAAGGTTTTTGAAGCGCATGCAAACGAAATTTTTGACGAAGCAGAAAACAGACTCCATGCACAAAAAGCAGTGCTTGTTAAATTGTTAGGTTAATTTATGGATAATAATAAGATTTACATTTGCCTTGCAAACGGTGACATATTTGAAGGCAAAAGCTTTGGCGCAAAGGGAGAAGTTCTGGGTGAGCTTGTATTCACTACAGGAATGGGCGGTTATATTGAAACCCTGACAGACCCCAGTTACTACGGTCAGATTGTTATGCAAACCTTTCCCCTAATAGGAAACTATGGTTTTATTAACGAGGATACCGAGAGCAAAAAAAGTGCCGTAAGCGCTTATATTGTACGCGAAAACTGCGAATCCCCGTCAAATTTCAGATCGGATTGCACCCTTGATAAATACCTTAAGGACAACAATATTGTCGGTGTTTATGATGTAGATACAAGAGAGATAACAAAAATCATCAGAGAACATGGTGTTATGAACGCTGTAATCACGGACAATCCCCGCAAGATCGATATGTATAAGCTGAAAACATATGAAATTCGCGATGCTGTCAAATCCGTTTCATGCAGCAAGCCTTATATGTCTGCATCCGAACAACATAAATACAATGTTGTTCTTATTGATTACGGCACAAAAAAGAATATTATAAGAGAGTTAAACAAACGTGACTGCAATGTGGCAGTTGTTCCATATAATACCAGGGCTGAGGACATACTTTCGCTAAATCCCGACGGTATTATGCTTTCAAACGGCCCGGGTAATCCGCAGGAAAATGCAGATGCAATAAAAGAACTCAAAAAACTTATCGGCAAAAAGCCTATTTTTGCAATATGCCTCGGCCATCAACTGCTGGCTTTGGCTATGGGCGGCAAAACCACTAAACTTAAATACGGCCACAGAGGAGTCAATCAGCCCGTTAAAAATCTTGAAACCGGCAGAACTTTTATTTCCTCTCAAAACCATGGATATGCCGTTATTAATGAAACGGTTGAGCTTGCAGGAGGAAAAGTCAGTTATATTAATGCTAATGATAAAACCTGTGAAGGCATCGAATATCAGAGCAAAAAAGCCTTTTCCGTTCAATTTCATCCGGAAGCATGCTCAGGTCCTCGTGACACACGATTTATATTTGATAAATTTATTGATATGATGGGAGGTAAAAGCTGATGCCTCTTAATAAAGATATAAAAAAGGTACTTGTTATCGGATCCGGCCCGATTGTAATCGGACAGGCAGCGGAATTTGACTACGCAGGTGCACAGGCATGCCGAGTGCTTAAGGATGAGGGCATTGAGGTAGTTCTCGTTAACTCCAATCCTGCCACTATTATGACAGACAAGGCACTTGCGGACCACATTTACCTTGAACCGTTAACCGAGCAGACTGTTAAAAGAATTATTGAAAAGGAGCATCCTGACTCTATTCTCTGCGGTCTCGGTGGCCAGACAGGACTTACCATAGGTATGCAGCTTGCAAAAGACGGTTACCTTGATAAAATGGGGGTCAAGCTCCTCGGTACAAATGCTGACGCAATTGACAAGGCCGAGGACCGGCAGATGTTTCGTGACACAATGGTTAAAATCAATCAGCCTGTTGTGCCGAGTGATATTGCTTATACAATAGAACACGCAAAAGAGATTGCACAGCATATCGGATACCCGGTCATCATCCGACCTGCCTTTACTCTCGGCGGTGCCGGAGGCGGTGTGGCTTATGACGAAAAGGAACTTGTAACCATTGCAAAAAACGGACTTATGCTCTCCCCTATCTCGCAGGTTCTTGTTGAACGCTACATTGCCGGATGGAAGGAAATCGAATTCGAGGTCATGCGCGACAGAGCAGGCAACGTGATTGCTGTTTGCTCAATGGAGAATTTTGATCCTGTCGGTGTTCATACCGGCGACAGCATCGTTATCGCACCTGCAGTAACTCTGGCCGACAAAGAATATCAGATGCTGCGCTCAGCATCACTTGATATAATTACCGAGCTTGGTATCGAGGGCGGATGTAACTGCCAGTTTGCACTGAATCCCGAAAGCTTTGAATACTCTGTAATTGAGGTGAACCCCAGAGTTTCCCGCTCATCTGCACTGGCATCAAAGGCAACAGGCTACCCAATTGCAAAGGTAACTACAAAAATTGCGCTTGGCTATACTCTTGACGAAATAAAAAACGATATCACGGGCAAAACCTGTGCCTGCTTTGAACCGACACTTGATTATGTTGTTGTTAAGCTCCCGAAATGGCCCTTTGACAAATTTATAAATGCATCGAGAAAACTTGGCACACAGATGAAAGCCACAGGTGAGGTAATGAGCATCGCACCAAGCTTTGAAATGGCCGTTATGAAGGCTGTGCGCGGTGCAGAAATCGGACTGGACACACTAAATAACAAGGCTCTTGACAACACAGATATTCTGTCAAAGCTCCGTGACCAGGATGATCTGAGATTATTCACCGTATTCAAGGCTTTAAAAGACGGAATAAGCGTGGATGAAATTCATGAAATCACCATGATTGATGAATGGTTTCTTGCAAAGCTGA
Source organism: Ruminococcaceae bacterium UBA7080 (assembly GCA_002493595.1). Classification (GTDB taxonomy): domain Bacteria; phylum Bacillota; class Clostridia; order Oscillospirales; family Acutalibacteraceae; genus Eubacterium_R. The sequence goes on from DKZG01000031.1 coordinate 9,580, forward strand.
AAAACCTCGCCGATTATGAAAAGGAAATTGAAGGCACTCCTTTATCCGAAGAGCAGTACCTCAAGGGTAAAAAACTCGGATATACAGATGCAGCGCTGAAAAAAATCAGTGGCTGCACACTGGCATATCACCGTGACTGTGTATATAAAATGGTTGATACCTGCGGTGCTGAATTTGAAGCACAGACACCATATTTTTATTCAACCTATGACAATCACTGTGAGTCAAGAGCACTTGCAAAATCCGATAAGAAAAAAATAATCGTACTTGGCTCAGGCCCTATCAGAATTGGTCAAGGCATTGAATTTGACTATTCATCGGTTCACTGTGTATGGACACTTAAGGAGCTTGGATATGAGGTTATACTTATAAACAATAATCCGGAAACGGTATCCACGGACTTCGACACAGGTGACAGGCTTTATTTTGAACCTCTGACTGACGAGGATGTTATGAATATCATTAAGGCAGAAAATCCGATGGGCGTAGTTGTGGCCTTTGGCGGGCAAACAGCAATCAAGCTGACCAAATTCCTTGATGAGAACAAAATAACTATTCTCGGCACAAGTGCAGAGTCAATTGACATTGCTGAGGACAGAGAGCGCTTTGATGCATTGCTTGAAAAATTCGGTATTTTCAGACCTAAGGGTGAAAGCGTTATGACACTTGAGCAAGCGCTTAACGCAGCAAACCGACTTGAATATCCTGTTTTACTGCGCCCTTCCTATGTAATCGGCGGTCAAAACATGACCATTGCTTATACTGAGGAGGATGTGTGCCAATATATGGACATCATCCTTGCCCAGGGAATTGAGAACCCTGTGCTTGTAGATAAATATATGATGGGCACAGAACTTGAGGTTGACTGTATCTCCGACGGAAAGGAAGTACTTATCCCGGGTATTATGGAGCATATTGAGCGTGCCGGCGTTCATTCGGGTGACTCTATTGCCGTGTATCCACCGTATAATCTCAATGATATGATGCTTGAGAAGGTTTGTGATATATCCGAAAAACTGGCCCTGTCACTGGGAACAAAGGGTCTTGTGAACATTCAGTACCTTATTTTCCAAAATGAACTGTATGTAATTGAAGTAAATCCAAGAGCATCAAGAACTATACCGTATATCAGCAAGGTAACAAATGTGCCGATGGTCGAATTGGCTACCAAAATTATGGTCGGCTCATCCCTGAGCGAGCTGGGATACGGCACGGGCCTATATAAAACGCCTCCGTATTACGCAGTTAAAGTACCTGTTTTCAGCTTTGAAAAGCTTAACGATGTCAACTCTAAGCTCGGTCCTGAAATGAAATCAACCGGCGAGGTTTTAGGTGTTGGTAAAAACCTGGTAGAAGCATTGTTTAAAGGACTTGTATCTGCAGGCTTTAAAACCGATTTTCACAGAAAAGACAAGCACGGTGTTTTAATCACTGTTACAAAGCAGGATAGATTTGAAATTGTAAATCTTGCAAAAAAGCTTGATGATTTAGGCGCCAAAATCTGGGCTACCCCCGAAACCGCCAAGGAAATTGAAAATCTCGGCATTGAAGTATCTGTTGTCAACAAGCTTCGCGAGGACAATTCTATTATGGAGCTTGTGGAATCCGGTCAGCTTGACTACATTGTTTATACAGGCAAAAGTGACAAAAAGTCTATTGCTGACTATATCAAGCTGCATAACCGAGCTAATCAGCTTGGAATTGCCGCAATCACCTCTCTGGATACGGCAAATGCAATCGCTGACATCATCGCCTCCCGCTATAAGCAGACAAACACAGAGCTTGTTGATATTAATAATATGCGCACTGAAAAGGGCACACTGAAATTTGCCAAAATGCACGGTACCGGTGATGATTATATCTTTTTCAACAATCAGTGCGGCATAATCACCTGCCCTGAAAGCTTTGCAATTGAATTTACGGACAGGCATAAGGGTATCGGCGGTGACGGAATTGTACTTATCGAGGAAAGCAAAATCGCGGATGCCAAGATGAGAATCTTCAACATTGACGGCTCTGAAGGCAAAATGGCCGGTAATTCTATCAGGTGTCTCGGCAAATATCTTTATGATAACAACATAATTAAAAAGAGCAATATGTCAATCGAAACCGCATCGGGTATTAAGCAGCTTTCTCTGTTCACAAGAAACGCCAGGGTTTCATCGGTAACCGTAAATATGGGCAAAGCTGAACTCTGTCCATCACAAATACCTGTAAATCTGGACGGTGAGAAAGTCATCAGCAAACCTGTCACCATAGGTGATAAGGAATACAAAATCAGCTGCTGCTCCATCGGCAATCCTCACTGTGTTGTATTTGTTGACAATGTTGATAAAATAGATTTAAAAAACATCGGACCTCAATTTGAAACGGCAGATATTTTTCCCGAAAGGATTAACACTGAATTTGTAAGAATTGTTAATGCAAACACACTGAAAATGCGAGTTTGGGAGCGAGGAAATGGTGAAACTCAAGCCTGCGGAACAGGTGCCTGCGCGGCAGTTATCTGTGCAGTTGAAAACGGCTGCTGCAGCAAAGGTGAAAACATTATCGTTAAGCTTAGAGGCGGAGATTTAATCGTTAATTATACAGATGACAAGGTAACACTTACAGGGGACTGTAATCTTGTTTATAACGGTGAAATTGAATATTAAATAAAAAAATAACAGTCAGGTAAATCAAACTTGACTGTTATTTTTATTATCTACAAAATTCAAAAATTATAAAAACTGTCGAATATCCGTTGCCAGCCTATCCTCAATTTTTACAAGTCTGCTTGTAATATCCCTGGATTTTTCATCGGCACTTTTATACTGATTAAGATATCTGCTCAGTGACTTAACACCCATATTGCAGCCATCGGTTATTAAATCTGCGGCCGTATGATCATTGCCGTCCACTGCCATTTTCATATTTGTCTTAATCCAACTCATTCCCTTTGACATAGGATTCGGATTTTTTCCCTCATCATTATGCTCATTTAGAAGCACAAGTATTTCATCCTTGAGTTTTTCATGTTCGTTCTTGCTGTCGGAAAGAAGGTCACGAAACTCGGTATTTTTTACATCGTCAATAATATCGTCGATTGCACCAATACCCATTTTAATACCCGAATCGCACTCTTTAAGAAGCTTTACGGTATCTCCGTCTGCACCATTTCTGTCTGTCATACTATCCCTGCTTTCATAAGTATTATTAAAATTATTTGCATAAAATTCTAATCTATTCAAAAGGCAACCGTTTTTTCTCAGACATTAAGATGAATTCAGCAAAAACGCTTAAATCAAAAAATGCTGCAATATTTTGAGCTGAGGTTTGACAGCAAAATATTGTTTTTTCACAGAAAAAATTGAATATCATGATAAAATAAAACACCAAAAAATACATAAGGCATCCGCCTTATGTATTTTTTACGCGATTATAGCTGAAAAGCAATGATTTTAAAGCACATTTCATTTCCAAAGCTCAGCTTTTCTTTATCCTGTTTATTCCTCATTCGTATCTTCTGTACTTTCAGGTTGAGTAGTAGTAACTGTTTCACCATAAACCTGAAGGATAATCTCCTCGCCGACTGCTACGTCATCACCGTATTGCGGTGCCATACCGTAGTTTGCTTTAACTGTATTGGGAGTATATCCACCGTCATTATAAATTTCAACTGTTGAAACAGTAAAGCCAAGCTTTTCAAGCTTCTGCTTTGCTTCTTCAAGAGTAAGTCCGCCCACATTCGGCAGTTTCTCCGTTTTTACGCCTTTGCTGACTGTAAGAACAATTTCAGTCCCCTCTTCAACCGTTTCACCTGATGAAACACTCTGCTTAAATACGATACCTTCATCGGTATCCTTTGAATAATCCGAAACAAATGAAATGGTAAATTGTTTATTCCATGCACCGTTATTTTCAATATCGCTTTGCGTATATCCCTCTGTTATAAAATCAGGAACAGCATATGTTGTTTTGGCAGATACTGCTGTTTCAGATGGCTCCTGCAGGCCTATACCACCGTTTTTAAGAATATAAGCACCCGCTATTGCTGCTGCTACAATAAGTATGGCAAGAATTGCTATTGCAATCTTAGGTCCCTTTGATTTCTGCTTAGGCACATCATAATCGGGGTAACCCCTGTAATGCTCTTCCTCCTCAACCGGGTCTTGAATAACAGCATTTTCCTTCTGGGCAGCAGCGGCTACGACCGCAGGTGCCGCATTAAGCTGTTCACGAAAAGCTTCAACGGTTTTTGTTCTTCTTTCAGGATAAATCTGAAGACCACCGCCAAGAGCTTTAATTGTATGAGTCGGTATTTTCTCAGCAATTGTGTTCGGTATCATCAGCTTATCATTGGTTTCCCTTGATTTGGCATCGGGAGGATTTTGACCAACAAGCGCACGGAATATACACGCAGAAAAAGCGTAAATATCCGTTGCGGGACACATACTGTGATGATTATCGTATTGTTCAAGAGCGGTATATCCCTCGTTGGGGCTGAATTCCAACTCTGACGAAACGGTATTGGCTTCTGAAATGCAAAAGCTCTTTAATCTCATTTTCCCGTCACGGCACAAAACAAGATGATCCGGACAAATAGCTCCATGAATAATGCCGTTATTATGAAGGGCTTCAAGTGTCGTGAGAACCGGCATAAACATAAGCCTTGCCTGATCCCAAAGGATATTGCCGTCAGGACTTCTTAAAAGAAATTCACGAAGCGTAATCGTCTCCATATACTCACTTACCGCATAGGCAGTACCGTTAAGCTCAAATACATCAAATGTCGGTATAACCGCTGACAGGCTTCGCATCTTTATTATCGTTGTCCAAAGATTAATGAATGAAGCCTTGTACTTTTCATAATTCTGTCTGTAACGTTCTCTGATATGAACTTCCACATTACCCTCAAGCCTGTTTGCAATCCCCTTAGGCAAAAATTCTCTTACATTAACAACTGCATCAAGCTGAGTATCATATGCTCTGTACACTACAGCATCACTCTCGTGAACAACAACATTTCCAATAACATAGCGCTCAGCTAAAACAGTTTTTGGCTGAAGATACATTGTGTCCGCCTGCAAATCATTGTCATAACTGCAATTTTCACAAACACTGCCATTGGTCAGCTCACGAAAGCAATTCATACAAAGATTATCTATATCTTTCAAATCTATCACTCCATACATTAACATCCATATTATAATCCATATACTAAAATTATAATACCAACCGAGCTAAACTTTGTCAAGGAAATTAGCATTGAATATATGGTTAATTTATTGTATAATTATTATGAACAAATATATGAAACCGAGGAATTATAATATGGCATCATTTGCAATGATAAAAGAACTTGCAGAAAAAAAAGATAAAAACGGCAACGGCTTTCTTGACATGACAGTAATCGGCAGCGACAAAAAGGAATACCCGGCTAAAATATGGAGATTTGACAACAACGGCCGATTCTGTGAAGGTGAGGTTGTCGAAATTGAATATAATGTAGACAGCTATAAAGGTAAAACACAACTCACCATTACCTCAATAAAAAAGGCATCGGATGATATGATAAAGGATTTTGTGCCGTCTTCCGAATATGACGGAGCTGCAGTGTTCAGCCTGCTTCTTAATAAAGTGAATTGCTTTAAGGACGATGAGTTAAAGCAAATTGTGTCTAAAATCATGCTTGATAACCGTGAAAAGCTTGAAATCTACCCTGCTGCATACAAGCTGCATCATGCAATTGTCGGCGGACTGATGCTGCACACTGCCTCCATTGTGGAAATGGCTGAAAAAACTTGTATGGTATATCCGAATATCAACAGGGAGCTTTTGCTTTCAGGTGCTATTCTTCACGATGTGGCTAAAACCTTTGAGATGGAGACAGGAAAAACAGGGTTGTGCAGCGGATACACTGCAGGCGGAGAACTTATAGGGCACCTTGTTAAGGGTGCTATGTATGTAGAGGAAACGGCTAAACTGCTTGGAATTGAGGGCAAAAAGGTTATTTTGCTTGAACATATGATACTCTCTCATCACGGAGTTCCCGAATATGGTTCACCTGTAAGGCCCATGTTTTTAGAGGCGGAAATTCTATCCGCTCTCGACTCCCTTGATGCAACTATTTTTGAGATAAATCATGCAACCTCAAAAATTGAACCCGATAAGTTTACCGAAAGACAGTGGGCGCTTGATAACAGGAAGCTCTTTAACCACGGTCTTTCGGCAACGGAACACAAAGTAAATTTAGGAGAATAGGTTTTGGAAAATATTGTTAACAAAAGCTGGAGCGAAATTAAAATAACAGTTGACACAAAGGACATTGACACGGCGGGAAATATTGCCAATATGGTTGTTCCGTATGGTATTTATATTGAGGATTACTCTGATCTTGAGAGTGAGGTAATGGAAATTGCTCACATTGACCTTATTGAGGAAGAACTGCTTAAGTCAGACCGAACCAAAGGCATCATTCACGTATATGTAAATCCTCATGAGAATCCGATGGAGGCTGTTTCGTTTATTAGAGACAGACTTAAAAACGAAAATATTCACCATACTATTGACGTTGACAACTGTGCTACAGAGGATTGGGTTAATAACTGGAAACAATATTTCCATCCGATGCCGATAGGTAAAAAACTTCTTATCCGCCCTACCTGGGAAGATGAATACGATGCCGAGGGAAGAAAGGTTTTGCATATAGAACCCGGCCTTGCCTTTGGTACAGGCAGTCACCCCACCACTAAATTATGTCTTGAAACACTTGAAAAACACATTACAGGCAATTCAACCGTGCTGGACATTGGCTGCGGCAGCGGCATTCTGTCCATCGCATCTTTGCTGCTGGGTGCAAAATCAGCCTTTGGGGTTGACATTGATTCACTCGCCGTTAAAACAGCAATGGCAAATGCCGAAGAAAATGGATTCGACAAACGTCAATTCAATGTCGTTCAGGGTAATTTGTCTGACAATGTATCAGGCAAATACAATGTCGTTGTTGCAAACATTGTCGCTGATATTATTATAGAATTCAACAAGGATGTCGGCAGATTTCTTGATGATGACGGTATATACATTACCGGCGGAATTATCGAAAGCCGTGAGGACGAAGTGCTCTACTCCTTTAAACAAAATCATTTTGAAGTATTGGAACGCTTTGAAGAAAAGGGCTGGCTGGTATTTGTGCTTAAAAAGGCATAGGATATGTATACATATCCTATGCCTTTTTATTATATCCCCAGAATAAATGATTGGATTCAAATTTGAACACGCAATAAGAACGGACTGCTTTTTATTCAATGAAATATCAGGTTAATCAATCCGCAAATTATAACGCCTGCAAACAGTGGTGTCACAACGGACATAAGCGTCCACTTAACACTTTTTGTCTCTTTCCATATTGTAAGAAGCGTTGTAGAACAGGGAAAATGGAACATGGAAAATATGCATGTGCAAAGTGCTGTTACCCAGGTCCAGCCATGGTCAACAAGTATTGTTTTCAGACTTTCAAGTGATGCATAATCCCCCATCTCACCGGTAGACAAATAAGCCATTAAGGCAATGGGTATAACAATTTCATTCGCAGGGAAACCAAGTATAAATGCAAGAAGCATCACACCGTCAAGACCTATAATATGCCCCACAGGGTCAAGAACATCAGCAATCTTACACAAAAGTGTCGTATCGGCAACACTGATATTTGCAAGCACCCATATTATGAGTCCGGCAGGAGCTGCAACCACAACTGCACGCAACAGCACAAACACTATTTTTTCTCTGACAGTATCGCCTATAAGCGTTAATATTTTAGGTTTTCTATAAGGCGGCAGCTCCAGCATAAAGGAACTTGTAACCCCCTTCAGCACAGTTGATGTAAGTGCTTTTGACGAAGCAAAAGTAAGCAGCATTGACACTGCAATCATTGCAAGAAGAATCAGTGCTGACAGAAAACTGTTTTGGCTGAAAAACATGGATATAATTGCAATCATCAGTGGGAATCTTCCGTTGCAGGGAGTCAATGAATTGGTAATCACGGCAACAAGACGTTCACGCGGTGAATCGATGATGCGGCATCCTGTTACACCGACAGCATTACAGCCATAGCCCATACAGGTAGTAAGTGCCTGTTTGCCGCAGGCACCGCAGCGTTCAAAAGCCCCGTCAAGATTAAAGGCAATCCTTGGCAAAACACCAAAGTCCTCCAAAAGCGCAAAAAGAGGAAAGAAAATTGCCATGCCCAGAATTTATAAAAAACTACGGTCAACAAGCCCTTCTATCTTTCATCAATATTATATAATATGTGCTAATTTATTTCAATGAAATGTCGGAAATTCTTAACTGCTGTTCATTGTGATAACCCCCTTAAAATTTTATTTGCACAGCACTTGTGATGCGGGTGCGTACAACTGCTTGTTCACTTCTAAAGCGTGAAAACAGACAATGTCAAGGTCATACGCAGTATGTTCATTTTAACCTTGATATTGTCTGTTTTTATGCTATGTTTATAAAAGCAGTGTTACGCTCTTTTTCCATACCCCTGAGCAATAATATATGCAGACAGCAAAAAGCAGACCGTATTTGAAAAAATACAGTCTGCTTTTTATTCTGTCTGCAATTTGGGTTATTAAGGCGGTTGGAAGATAATATATTAAAACTTATTTCTATATATTATTAATCCTATAATAATTATCCCCAAGATTAATATGACTGGAAATTTTAATATATCATTTAATGTCATATTAAATGATGTTAATACTTGAATCAATGTTAAAATAATTATAAAAATTTCAATATTT
>DKZG01000002.1:0-789 GCA_002493595.1 Ruminococcaceae bacterium UBA7080
AATTATTATAAAAATATTTATATTGATTATTGAATTCTATTTTTTGTTATGATATTATTTAATCGACAGAGTGCAGAACAAATATAGCAAATAAATATAGGTTTTTATTTGCTATTGTCTATTTTCTGCATATAAAAAGATTTCATTTTGAGAGGTAAATTTATGGAAAAACTTAAGGTAGGTATTATCGGTGCCGGACGCATCGGGCAGGTACACGCAAAGTCAATTACATATCATATTCCGCAGGCTGAGATTGTTGCTATCTCCGATATTTATGTTGAAGGTGCAAAGAAAGTAGCAGGCGAACTTGGTATTGCAAATTATTATGAGGATTATCATGATATTTTAAATAATCCTGAGATCAAAGCTGTGCTTATCTGTTCATCAACAGACACCCATGCCCATATTGCGATTGAAGCCGCAAAGGCAGGCAAGCACATTTTCTGCGAAAAGCCGGTTGATTTAACGGTTGAAAAGATAAAAGCAGTTATTAAAGCTGTTGATGAAGCAGGCGTTAAGCTTCAAATTGGTTTTAACCGCCGTTATGACCATAACTTTGCACAAATTAAAAACCTTGCCAATGAGGGTAAAATCGGTGAACTTCAGACGATAAAAATCACTTCACGTGATCCTGAGCCGCCCCCCATTTCATATGTTAAGGTATCAGGCGGTATCTTTTTGGATATGACGGTTCATGATTTTGATATGGCACGCTTTATCGGCGGTGAAGTTGAAGAGGTGTATGCAAATGCAGCTGTAACCGTTGATCCTGCAATCGGTGAAGCAGGT
>DKZG01000002.1:1075-1282 GCA_002493595.1 Ruminococcaceae bacterium UBA7080
GATCCTGCAATCGGTGAAGCAGGTGATGTTGATACAGCACTTATCGCACTTAAATTTAAGAGCGGTGCAATTGGTGTGATTGATAACTGCCGAAAAGCTGCGTATGGATATGATCAGAGACTTGAGGTGTTCGGTAAAAAGGGTCAGGCCAGTGCAGCAAACGATACACCTACTCATGTTGAGTTTATGGATGAAAACGGTGCAACA
>DKZG01000002.1:1566-97488 GCA_002493595.1 Ruminococcaceae bacterium UBA7080
TTTATGGATGAAAACGGTGCAACAACCGATAAGCCGCTTTACTTTTTCCTTGAAAGATATATGCAGTCCTTTACTGACGAAATGACCGAATTTATTGACTGTGTTATCAATGATAAGCAAACCAGAACCACGGTTTATGACGGACTTGAGGCGCTTCGCTTAGGACTTGCTGCTAAGCTTTCCGTTAAAGAAAACAGACCTGTTAAGCTTTCAGAAATCGAGGGTTAACTTATGAAACGTATAAGACTTACAATGTCACAGGCACTTGTTAAGTTCCTTGACAATCAGTATATTGAATGCGACGGAGTCGAAACCAAATTTGTTAATGGTATTTTTGGCATTTTCGGTCACGGCTGTGTTGTAGGAGTAGGCCAGGCTCTTGAACAGGGCGGTCATAATCTTAAATTTTATCAGGGCAAAAATGAACAGAATATGGCTCTTGCTGCTATTGCGTATGCAAAGCAGATGGACAGAAAGGCGATTATTCCCTGTGTTTCATCAATCGGTCCCGGTGCTACGAATATGGTAACGGCCTGCGGCTGTGCAACAGCGAACAGAATTCCGCTGCTTGTTTTGCCGGGTGATACATTTGCCTGCCGTCAGCCGGATCCTGTTTTGCAGCAGGCTGAGTTTTTTGACGGCTATGGCAGAACTGTTACAGATGCTTTTAAGGGTGTTTGCCACTATTTTGACAGGATAAACAGACCTGAGCAGCTTATGACGGCTTGTCTTAATGCAATGCGTGTTCTTACCGACCCGGCAGATACAGGTGCGGTTTGCCTTGCAATGCCTCAGGATGTTGAGGGGGAGGCTTATGATTATCCTGAGCATTTTCTTGCCAAGCGAGTATGGCATATGGACAGACGCCCTGTATCCGATTCTCAGCTTGAAAGAGCTACAGCCCTGATTAAAGCGTCAAAAAAGCCGATTATTGTTTGTGGCGGCGGTGTAAGATACAGCGAGGCTGAAAAAGAGCTGCAGAACTTTGCAGAAAAGTATAATATCCCTATTGCCGAAACACAGGCAGGTAAGGGTATTATTGATTGGAAGCATCCGCTTAATTTGGGCGGTATCGGTGTAACAGGCGGCAAGGCCGCTAATGTTATTGCGAGAGATGCTGACCTTGTTATAGGTGTGGGTACACGCTTCTCTGATTTTACAACCTCGTCAAAGTGGCTGTTTAATGAAAACAGAAAAGTGATGGGTATTAATATATGCCCGTTTGATGCTTATAAGATGGATGCCCAAGCCATTATTGCCGATGCTAAAGAAACCATAAAGGCACTTGTTGTATCCTGTGATGGTTATAAGTCGGAGTATACAAATGAAATTGCTGCTGCTAAGGCCGAATGGGATGCGATTGTTGATCAATATTATTCTACAGAGCTTGAAGGCGGTCTTAATCAGACACTTGCTCTGGGTATTATTAACGAATTTATGGATGACGATGCTATTGCATTGGGCTCGGCGGGTTCACTTCCCGGAGATATGCAAAGACTCTTCAGACCTAAGAATAGAGGCACATATCATATGGAATATGGTTATTCCAATATGGGATATGAAGTGAACGGTGCTCTTGGTGCAAAGCTTGCAAAGCCTGAGTCAGAGGTTTATACCTTCTGCGGTGACGGTTCTTTTCTTATGGGTCACAGTGAACTTTATACTGCTCTTCAGGAAGGACTTAAAATTAATGTCTGTCTGTTTGATAATATGGGCTGGGGCTGTATTGAAAATTTGCAGAATAATCAGGGCACAGATACCTTCGGTACTGTATTTAGAGCAAGAAATCCTGTAACGGGTATGCTTGACGGTGAAGAAATTGACCCCGATTTTGCAAAAATTGCAGAGGGATACGGAGCTAAGGCATATACCTGTCGTACCTCTGACGAGCTGAGAGCTGCGCTTGAGGATGCGAAAAAACAGTCGGTTTCCTGCCTGTTTGACATTAAGGTGCTGCCAAAAACGATGACGCCCGGATTCGAGTCTTGGTGGAGAGTGGGTGTTGCTGAGGTATCAGAGTCCCAAACAGTAGCAGCTGCATATGAGGATATGCAGTCTCATATCAAAGATACATTTGATTATTAATATATTTTGAAAGGTAAAATATAAAATGCTAAATCCAGATAAAGTAAAACTTGCTATTGCGCCGATCGGATGGACTAATGATGATATGCCCGATTTGGGTGCAGAAAATTCATTCGAGCAGTGTATAAGTGAAATGGCATTGGCAGGCTTCAAAGGCTCTGAAATCGGTAATAAATACCCTGCTGATGCAGATGTTTTAAAGCCATATCTTGATATAAGAGGACTTCAGATTTGTAATGCATGGTTCTCTTCCTTTTTAACATCAAAGCCTTACGAGGAAACCATTGAAGCTTTTAAGGTGCATTGCGACAAACTGCATAAATTAGGTGCAAAGGTTGTCGGTGTCTCTGAACAGGGCAATTCCATTCAGGGCTGTCTTGATAAATCAATCCTTGATGAAAAGCCATATTATACTGATAAAGAGTGGGAAATTGTTACCAAAGGTTTCAATGAAATGGGTGCATATGCCAAGGCAAAGGGGATGTACTTCACTGTTCATCATCATATGGGTACAGGTGTTCAGACTGTTGATGAAATTGATAAGCTTATGCAGCTTACGGACCCTGAGCTTGTTTATTTGCTTTTTGATTCGGGTCACCTTACCTTTGCCGGTATTGACCCTGTTCCTGTGCTGAAAAAGTATATTAAGAGAATTAAGCATGTTCATCTTAAAGATGTCAGACTTGATGTTTATGAGAATCAGGTAGTGCCAAAGCATATGTCTTTCCTTGATGCTGTCAGAGCAGGCGTATTCACAGTTCCGGGTGACGGCGATGTTGATTTTAAACCGTTATTCGATATTCTTGCCGACAATGAGTATGAAGGTTGGGTAGTTGTTGAGGCTGAGCAGGATCCGGCCAAAGCCAATCCGTTTGAATATGCACTGAAAGCCCGCAGATATATAGCGGAAAATACAGGTTTGTAAACAGAAAAATAGAATTGAAAATATGACAACCCCCTGCAGTTCGATTTTTGAACTGCAGGGGGTTGTGTATTGATTCAAAATTATTTTTTACCAAATTCTGCCTTACCCTCAGGTGTATCACGGTAATACTGGGTAAAAGGTTTAAAGCGCTCCTTTTCCTCCCATATTTCCTTCGCTTTAGGGGCCCAATTCTCAGCATAGCAATCACATTTGCTGCACAGCTCATCAGCACTTTCTGCTTTAAGCAGATTTGTTGATTTGGCTCCGGATTTTTTTATAATTCCTCTGAGTGCCTGCGGATTTTCAAGCATAGGACAGGGGCGAAGCATATTGTCATTAAATGGCTGACCCTTATAATATGCCTTAAACAAAGGTGATTTCAGACATTCGCCGATGCTTTTTTCTCTGATATTAGAGTCTGAATAGTGAATGAAAACACAGGGTTCAACATCACCTTCAGAGTTGATGTGAAAATAGTTTCTTCCGCCTGCAATACATCCGCCGACAAATTCAGCATCATTTTGAAAGTCCACGGTAAACAGCGGCTTGCCTGTTTTAGAATTTCTTTTTTCACGTATGGAGCGATATACATGTTCTCGCTGATCAGGTGACAGAAGCAGTTTTGTATCAGCATCGCTGCCGACAGGCATATAGTGAAAATACCATGCAAATTTAACTCCGCTTTCAATCATTAAATCATAGAATTCATCGGATGTAACAGCAGCATAGTTAACGCTGGTATAGCAAACAGAAATTCCGAATAGGCATTTGTGCGCTTTAAGTATTTTCATAGCATTAAAGGTTTTTTGATATGCACCCGAGCCTCTTCTGCTGTCATTGGTTTCCTCGCTGCCTTCAATAGACAAGGCAAGTGCAAGGTTGCCGCAAGCCTTCATCTCTTCGCAAAATCGGTCATCAATCAGAGTTCCGTTGGTGTAAGCAAGGAAAAGACAATCACTGTTTTCTCTTGCAAGGGTAAGAATATCATCCTTTTTTATAAGAGGTTCACCACCGGTGAACATAAAGAAATGTGTTCCCAGTGCTTTGCTTTCGCTGATGACTCTGCGCATCTCATCAAGAGTGAGGTTTGATTTATATCCGTATTCTGCGGCCCAGCAGCCCTTGCATTTCATATTGCAGGCAGATGTCGGGTCCATAAGAATTACCCATGGGATATTGCAATGCTCTTCATCGCGCTTCTTTCTCAGTGTGGATGTTCCGATCAGGCCTAAATCAATACCGAAAGTGAGCACAGCTTTACGCAGAAAGTCAGAATCAATATCCTCAATGCCGCGAAACAGAAACTGGTGCCATATATTCTTTTCGTCCGATATGATTTCAATAGGCTTTGAAAATGTGTTTTCCGGATACATTTTCCCTGCAAGAGCCTTGCCTATTTTAATAAGCTTAAGCATATTCTTTTTTGGGTTTTTGTAAATGTACCTGAAAAGTCTGTCACCGACCTTATGAAGTACAATGCTCTTGATTTGTGCCATTGTTATCCTTTCCTTAACTGTTACCCGTTTACATAACTTCGGGTGCAGTAATTTTAAGCATAGTTAAAATATTTTTAATTGTATCTCTTACAGCACAGCAAAGATAAAGCCTTGCCTGCATTAAGCCCTCGTCATCACACATGACGCGCTGTGCATTGTAAAATTTGTGAAAAAGGGTTGCCAGCTCTAAAACATAATGTGTGATTTTTGCCGGGTCATATGCTTTTGCTGCCGTAATGATTTCGCCTGTAAGCGATGACAGATGGCGGATAAGCTCCTTTTCCTCATCACTGCAAAGCATAAGAAGTTCTTTGTCGGTAGGTGTTCTGAGTTGAACATTTTGCTCACCGGCTTTCTTTATAATAGAGCATATTCGCGCATGCGCATATTGAACATAATAAACAGGATTTTCGCTGCTTTCCTTGGCGGCAAGCTCCAAATCAAAGTCAAAATGAGAGTTAGGTTCACGAAGATTGAAGAAAAATCTTGCTGCATCGAGAGGGATTTCATCAATCAGGGTGTTAAGCGTTATTGCCTTTCCGGAACGCTTTGAAAGCTTTATTGTTTCGCCCTCACGGACCAGTCTAACCATCTGCATAATAACGGCATCAAGTCTGTCTGCATCAAGACCAAGGGCAGTAAGTGCCGCTTTCATTCTGGGAACATAGCCGTGGTGATCTGCCCCTAAAACATCAACAGCTTTGTCATATCCTCGTGTCACAAGCTTGTTATAGTGATATGCAATATCAGGAACGATGTATGTCGGCAGACCGTTTGCACGAACAAGTACTATATCTTTATCATTGCCAAATTCCGAAGCTTTGAACCATAAAGCACCATCCTGCTCATATGTTACACCCTTTTCTTTAAGCGCGGATATAACTCTGTTAACTGAACCATCGTTGTGGAGTGTGGATTCCTTAAACCATTTGTCATAAGTTATTCTGTATCTGCCAAGGTCTCTTTCAAGCCCTTCAATATTCTTAGGCAGTGCATATTCAACCAATGCCTTTCGCCTGTCATCAGACGAAACGCTGACGAACTTATCACCAAATTCGTGAATAAAGTTTTCGGCGTGGGCTGTTATATCTGCACCATGGTATGCATCCTCAGGCATTTCAACATCCGCTTTAAAATGCTGAAGATATCTGACTTCAAGTGATGTTGCAAATTTTTCTATTTGATTACCGGCATCATTAACGTAAAACTCGCGGCTTACTTCATAGCCTGCCCAGTCAAGAACAGATGCAAGGCAGTCACCTATAGCGCCGCCTCGTGCGTTGCCGATATGCATCGGACCGGTAGGGTTTGCCGATACAAATTCAACAAGAATTTTTTGGCCTTTGCCGTAATCTGATTTGCCGTAGTTATCGCCGCAGACAAAAATGTCCTTTAATATCTCACTGTAATAGGCTTGAGAAAGGAAGAAGTTAAGAAAACCAGGTCCTGCAATCTCAACCCTCTCAAACAGTGTGTTGCTCAAATCAATAGTATTGGCAATACTTTCCGCTATTATTCTCGGTGCTTTTTTAAAGCATTTTGCGCAGGCCATTGCAATATTTGTTGAGTAATCTCCGTTTGCTTTATTTGAAGGTCTTTCAATAATAAATGGTGCGGGATTCTCGTCAGGAAGCTCACCTGCTGCAACGGCAGCCTCAACAGCGGCAAGAAGTTTTTGCCTTAAAATATTTTCTGTTTCATTCACTAATCTTGACATATTTTACTCCTGATTTTTTCTGAAATTCAGTTTTATTTCATTATGGGATACTATAGCCCCGTTAACATCTATATCATAGTTGAAAGTAAACCTGCCGCTGTCACCGTTATACGCACTGTCAATGGTGTGACCGGATATACCCATTAAGATATCGCCGTATTCCGTGCCGTAGCGGCAAAGATTGCGTTTGGATTTTTCGATTATTAAG
Organism: Ruminococcaceae bacterium UBA7080; assembly: GCA_002493595.1. Lineage (GTDB taxonomy): Bacteria > Bacillota > Clostridia > Oscillospirales > Acutalibacteraceae > Eubacterium_R. The sequence goes on from DKZG01000002.1 coordinate 7,998, forward strand.
CAGGACTCACAAGCTCCTGAGCGTGTAATTTCAACTAATTTCTCATCCTTATGCAGTGTAACGCTGACATCAATATTTGTCAATGGCGGTTCCTGCTCTTCGGTGTACTTTATGATGATGCTGTCAGCTGTTTCCTCTATAGTGCCGATGGTTGTCATCTCGGTTTTATCCTTTTGAGAGTCAATTCTTTGACTTCCTGCAATTTCTAAAATTATTTTATTCATTATCCTAATTCTATTATTCAGGCAGCTGAAATTTGTTAATATCTACAAATTTTGCTCTGTCTGAAATATCCATTCCTAAAAGTGTATTTGCAATTTGAGAAAAATTTTGTGTTTTATCCGATATGTAGTAGTCTGCATTGCCGAGATGATGGCTTTCATTGGCAAGATTATAATTGAGAAGTATCTGTTTAGCCTTCATAACTGCTTCATACCCTGTATCAATAAGATTTATTTTATTACCTGCAACCCGGGATATGATAGGAGCAAGATGCGGGAAGTGGGTGCAGCCGAGTATGATGGTGTCAACATCATCTGCCAAGAGCGGTTTTATATAACGTTTAATGATTTCAACAGCTATTTTATCATCGTCATCAATCCAATTGTTTTCAACAAGAGAGACGAGCATCGGGCATGATACACCGCTGACATGAATATCGGGATTTATTTTTTGAATTGCTTTCAGATATGAATTACTGTTTATGGTTGCCGATGTTCCCATAACACCGATTTTATTGTTTTTTGTTGCTTTTACGGCAGCCTCTGATGCAGGAGTAACCACTTCAACGAAAGGTTCCTTAACCTGTGAGATTGCGTTTTTTGCAACAGATGACACGGTTCCGCAGGCAGCTACAATAAGCTTGCAGTTGAAATTTTCCAAAAAGGCAATATCTTCTTTCGCGTAAATATCAATTATTTTTTCGCTTCGTGTACCATAAGGAACACGGCCTGTATCGCCAAAATATATGATATCTTCATTCGGCAGATATTTGAGCATTGCTTTTACTGCTGATAGGCCACCCAGCCCGGAGTCGAAAACGCCTATTGGCCTTTTATCCATTATATTTTGCCTCCTCTTTCGAGAGCAAGGTCAATAAGTCGGTCAATAAGCTCTTTATAAGAAACTCCAATGGCTTCAAACAGCTTTGGATACATGCTTATAGGTGTCTGGCCCGGAATTGTATTGATTTCATTAAAAAGTACTCTGCCGTCATCCTTTGTTACAAAAAAGTCAACACGTGAAAGTCCTTCACAGCCAAGCGCCATGTAGGCTTTAACAGCAAGTGCCTTTACTTCGTTTCTTTTATCTTCCGGAATTTCTGCAGGTATGTGAAGAATAGACTGAGGATTATTATACTTAGCATCAAAATCATAAAATTCTGCAGCCGCAACTATTTGGCCAACCTCTGCAGCAATCGGCTTGTTGTTGCCCATTACGGCACATTCCACTTCAAATCCGTCAATGAACTGCTCCAATACGGCTTTCTTATCTTCTTTAAAGGCAATCTCCATAGCTGTTACAAGCTCTTCTTTGTTATGCGCCTTGGATATGCCGATAGATGAACCTGCGTTTGCAGGCTTGACAAAGATAGGAAGGCCAAGCGTTTCAATTGCCCGGTCAAGCAGCGTTTCGGTATTGTTTTTATATTCAAATTGAGAAATTGCACACCATTTTGCCTGCGGGATGGAAAAAGTATCGGCCACTGCATTTGTAACAGCCTTATCCATGCATACGCCTGATGAGGTGCAGTCGCATCCGACAAAAGGAATTTGAGCAAGCTGTAAAAGACCCTGGATTGTTCCGTCTTCACCGTTTTTGCCGTGAAGAACGGGAAAAACAACATCAAGTCTTATAATTTCACCTTTTGAGGTTACAATTCCGTGAACCGATGTGTCAGGTGAAATAAAAGCGGGGACCAGTGTTTTTGAATATATCCATTTATCCTCAGGCAGCAGGTTAATATCATCATTATATATAAACCATCTGCCGTCTTTTGTAATTCCGATAAGAACGATGTTGTATTTGCTGTAGTCCAGGTTTGTAATTATACTTTTTGCTGAAATACAGCTGATATCATGCTCGGAGGATACTCCGCCGAAAATAATACCCAATGTTAATTTGTGATTCATAGGTAATCATGCTCCCTAAAATTATTCATAATATTGTATCATACTGCCGCGCAATAATCAACATATTATAAATATAAATAATAATAAATAAAAATTTTAGTGACAAATGTACTCGCTGATGTTATAATATCATAGATTAAAATTATCAATAAAGGCGAATGCCTTGGTACAGAACGGAGAAAGCTTATGGAAATCAGCGAAGTATTCAGATTAATTGAAAAACAGCTTGGCAATATAAATTCAGAACTTGGCTTTAATAAGAGCGGTGAAACTGAAAGCAGTATCACCTTTACAGGTGAAAAAGGTATTTACAGAATAGTATATGATAAGGGCACAAGCATTATGGCATTTGAGTGTGCTTATGACGCCACGGCTGATGCTGAATTCAATACAATTTCACGAAGCCTTTTTGATGCTGAAACTTATGACGAACGTGATGCAAAGTCTCTTGCCAACGAGATCGCAGATGAGATTTCATCTCTTTTTAAATCTAAGAAAAAGAAAGATCTTGACAAGGTAAAAATGCCGAAGGCCGTTTCAAGAACAAAGGCTAAAAACGGCATGGTAAGTTATGATGTTGATTCACTTGCCAATCGTTTCGGTACACTTTATCCTGATTTAAAAGATGCTATTAAGGAAAATATTGCGCAGTACGGTGAATTTCTGCCGGAGACATTTTTTATAGAGGTGGGCAGTGCCAGGGTAATGGATGTCATTGCCACTGGTTCTGATGCAGACTGCAAAAAGCTGTTTAAAATGCTCAACGAGGTTTATGAGGATGGAACAAATGAGGTTCAGGATATTATCGGTGTCACCATTTTAGGCGAAATGAAAAATGATGCAAAGCTTATGGAAACTGCCGATAAATATATGTCTGAATATATGTCGGGTCCGGTGCATGAGATTAATAAAATTACGCGCAAAAGCAACAGATGGACCAAGAAGCTTAAAACTCCGCCGCCATATAAGCCAAAGAAGAAAAAGAATAATTTTATGCAAAATGCACTTCAGGCACAGGATATCAACAGATAAAAGGACTGTTATCAATGAGCAGCTATAAAAAAGATTTTATAAGCATAGGAATCATTCTACCTGTAATAGCGGCAGTTATATCAACTGCCCTATTTTTTATCGCATGGAATACCTTGGATGCAGGTCAGTATTACAATCGTGAAGATATACGTGTTTCTCAATACAGCAAAACAGAAGCGGCAAAGGCAAAAGGCAAGGAGGATATTGTATCGAATGCTGTTTTTGGTAAAGTGAAGGCCAATGATAAGGAATTGGAACTGATATTTGATGCTGATGAGGTAAATGCACTCGGGCGCATTAATGTATCGTCTGACAGTAAAATGGCTGACGAAGTCGGTGCAATGTTTCTTTCCTGTTATAAAGATAAATCCGATTTTGTCAGAAGCCTTAAAACAGATGATGCAGTAAAGCTTGAGCTTTGTTACGGCGATTATAATTACAGAGTTAAATCAATCGTGCTTGCTGAGAGTGTTTTAAACGCAAAAAAGAAGGCAGTCGGTATGGAAAGGGCGCTTGTAATATATACGGATGCAGATAAAAGTCCCGGGTTATCGGATCATTATTTAGCAGTGGTTTGTGAAATGACTGACAGAAAATAGGAGGAAGGGTATGTCTCTTACGAAAGCAAGAAAAATAATTTCCTTTATACTGTCCGTTTTGATTGTTATGGGAGGAAATCTATTTTTTAATACAACTTTAATACGATATACTGTTTGCAATGAAAAATATATGCTGAATGTTTTTTCGTCTGATGAACTCAATGAACAGTGCAAAACGAATTTCAAAGACAGAGCTAAGGTGCTTGAGGCAAAAAGTTCAATACCTGCAAGGGTTTTTGAAAGTATTAACGCAGAGGATACAGATATTAATAAAACAGCAGTAGCAAGATTGTTTAGAGGCGAGGGAGGAGAGCTGTTTAATAATGATATCGTTGAGCGATTTGAAGGATTATGTACAGAGTATTTAAAGGGTAATGCAATTTCTTATGACAAGGAAAAAATATATAATACGGCAGTTTTGGCTGCCCGGGTTTACTCCGACAGCTTTGGTATAGGTAATTCGGAACGGTTAATGGATATGATGGGCACCTTTAATTCACATTATAGTATATACTGGTCGGCAGGATTGCTCTTAATGGCTGTTTCCTGTGTGTTAATTTTGGTGTTGTACAGCAAGAAGAGAGAACGCCGGTGCATGTTTTATTCATCATTTTCTGCATTGGGTTTATCCTTAACAACAATTGGTGCAGGCTGTATTATTTTTAAGCCAATAAGCGGAGTGTTTATTGAGCCCGAAATGTATGCAGCAGCGATGGAAAAAGCCTTTGACGGTGCAGCAGTGATTTTAATTGTGTTGGGTTTGCTGCTTGCCGTTGTGTTTTTTGCTGCTCTGGTTACGCTGTATAAGAAGCGATTAAACAGTGATAACTTTCATATATAATAGTTTTAAATAATATATAATACAGCATTATAAATCCCGTATGAATTACAATCATACGGGATTTTATAATATTGTAATAATTTGTATTATTTTGCTTGCTGATTATGAAATGTCGCATTTTGTCATTCAATTATCAGTTTCTGTATATTGATGCGAGACTTTAATTTATTTCGTTTAACAACTATATATTGTGTTTTTAATGTTTGGTAAATACAAAAGTTACAATTTGTAAGATTTAATTTGAGCTTTTCTATTGATTTTACAAAAAAAAGCAATCACACACTAAAGCGTTGAATTTTATAACCACAAGATATAGTGAAAAAATGGTATTTAAAGCAGATATGATTTTTCTTCATTGTACAATTTGCACAAAAACATCTCTTTGAATTTGTTGACATCTTATGCACTTGTGACTATAATGTCAAACGTTCGGTAATAATAACGGTGAAGCAGAAAGTACTTCTTCTGTTTGGTGGAACTTCCATCAATATTAGGAACAAATTTGATTAACCCTAATATTCCCGACAACAACAAAGGAGATTAAGATGATTAACCAATCAAGCGCCAAGGGACTTAAAGGCATCAGCCGTGCAGTTCTGACAGCCGTAATTACTTTTGTTATTTCTGTTGCAGTTTTTGCAAGTACTGCATTTGCAGGTCTTGTAACGCAGTATAATGTTGAGATTGTGATTGACAGCAATGATGCAATTGTGATTACAACGAATGAGACGGAACCAATCGAAATCCTGTCACAGGCTAATATCACGCTTTCACAAAGTGATAAGCTGGACATCAGTGCCTTCAAATCAGGCGAAGGCGGAACAATTAAAATCGACAAGGCAAACAGCATTAATGTTGAATTTGACGGAGTAATCAGCACATACACTGTTTATGAGGATACAGTGGGCGAAGCTCTTGAAAGCCTGGGAATTAAAGCAGGTGCTAATGACAAAATCAACTATGCACTGACTGACCGTGTAGAGGATGGTATGGTTATTACCATCAACACCAAAAAATCGGCAACGCTTGCAGCTGACGGAAAAAAAGTTAAGTATGCAATTTATCAGGGAACGGTAGCTGATTTGTTGGAGCTTGCTCAGGTTAAGCTTGGCAAAGATGATTATACCAAACCGTCACTTGATACAAAGCTTAAAGCGGATATGACTGTTACGGTTTATCGCGTAAAGTATAAAACCATAAAAGAAAAAAAGGCAGTACCATTTAAAATAACTACAAAAAAAGACGCCTCATTAGCTGAGGGGAAACAGGTTGTAGTTTCAAGAGGTTCTGACGGTATTGATGAAGTTTCATACAAGGTTCAGTATGTGAACGGTAAAAAAGGTAAAAAAACAGAGTCAACACGCAAAACCGTTAAAAAATCTGTTAACCAGGTTATAAAAATCGGAACGAAAAAAGCCGCTTCTAAAGGCTCTGACAGCGTTAAGTCAAATGGTGTAAAATCAAAGAATGGCTATAAAGTCGGTCAGAAGCTTACCGGAAGATATACACATTATTGTGCATGTGCAACCTGCAATGGAAACTCAAGAGGTATAACCTCAAGTGGAAAGCGCATCAGCAACGGCATGGCAAATCCTTATTATATTGCTTGCAACTGGTTGCCGCTGGGATCTGTTGTCAGTGTGAACGGTACCAATTATACTGTGGTTGACCGAGGCGGTTCAGGTCTCTCAACCGTTGGAAGAATTGATATATTCACACCGGAGGGCCATTCAGCCTGTTACAGATACGGCACAGGCAGATGTTCGCTTGAGATTGTGAGACTCGGCTGGTAATAAATTATATAGACAGAATAAGTTAAGCAGTCACAGGATAAACCCAGTGACTGCTTATTTTGTATCTGCTTCTTCTAATATATAATCTATGGATACAGTATATCCGGCGTAAAGAACGAAAAGACGATAACAATAAAAAAGAATTTAAACTATGCGAGAAACAGAACAAAGCTTAAGGGGAAAATGATAACCCCTACTCCTCCCGGAGCAAGTCAAAGCCAATTAAAGTGAAAGGATAATAGCAACAGTGTGAAGAGTAATTCGAACCCTGTAATACTATATTTTAATATAAGTTTATTCATATTACTAAATCAATGGCTTTTTGTTGACTTATCGCTTAAAATATATTAATATAATATAAATATATTTATATAGCTATTGGAGGTTTAATTATATGGATAATACAGAAAAATCAATGGAAAAGGTCGTTGCACTTTGTAAGGGAAGGGGCTTTATTTTTCCGGGCAGTGATATTTACGGTGGTCTTGCAAATACATGGGATTACGGTCCTCTCGGTGCAAGACTTAAAAATAATGTTAAGGACACATGGCGAAAAAGGTTTATTCAGGAGCGCAGGAACAGCTACGAGGTGGATGCTGATATTCTTATGCATCCGAGAGTATGGGAGGCAAGCGGTCACGTTTCTTCCTTTTCGGATCCGCTTCTTGACTGCAAGGAATGTAAGATGCGTCACAGGGCAGATAACCTGATTGATGATTTTGACCCTGAGGCTCATGCTGACGGTATGACCAAGGAGGAAATGTTCCAATATATTAAGGATCACAGTATTCCGTGTCCAAACTGCGGTAAGCACAATTTTACCGATATCAGAGAATTTAACCTGATGTTCCAGACATTCAGGGGAGTTACGAACGACAGTAAAAGTGTAATTTATCTTCGTCCTGAAAATGCACAGGGCGAGTATGTGAATTTTATTAATGTTCAGCGCACAATGCGGGCTAAACTGCCGTTTTCTATCGGTCAGATAGGTAAGGCTTTCAGAAACGAAATTACACCGGGTAATTTTACCTTTAGAACCATTGAGTTTGAACAGATGGAGTTCCAGACCTTCTGCAAGGAGGGTACGGACACAGAGTTGTATGATTATTTCAAGGAATATGGTAAAAAATATTTTGAGGATTTAGGCATTCCGGCTGATCATCTTCGTTTTCACGACCACGAGAAGCTTGCGCATTATGCAAAGGCTGCCTGTGATATTGAATTTTTATTCCCGTTTGGCTGGGGCGAAATCAACGGCACGCATAACAGGACAAATTTTGACCTTACAAGGCACCAAGAATACAGTGGTCAAAAGATGGATTACCTTGATCCGACTACAAATGAGAAATTTATTCCGTTTATTATTGAGTCAACTTACGGCCTTGACAGAACAGTTCTCGCTCTTCTTTGTGAAGCGTATGATGAAGAGATAATTGATGCTGAGAAAAATGATACAAGGGTTGTTCTCCATCTCAGTCCGGCAGTAGCACCTTATAAGGCTGCAGTACTTCCGCTTTCAAAGAAGCTTTCGGATAAGGCATGGGAAATCTGTGAGAACCTCAGCAAATCCTTTATGACTGATTTTGATGAAACCGGCTCCATAGGCAAAAGATATCGCCGAGAGGATGAAATCGGTACGCCTTATTGTATTACCTATGATTTTGACTCAGAGGAGGATGGCTGTGTAACCGTACGCGATCGTGATACAATGGAGCAGGTTAGAATTCCGATTACAGAGCTTGAAGCATTTATCAGCGATAAAATTAAATTCTGATTTAATCAGATGAAAAGAGTGTGAATTTATGAACAGAATTAACAGAGTGCTTTTAAAATCTCAGGCACGTCAGCTTATCAGCAAAAAGGTGTTTAAGCTTTTTCTTATTTCATTTGTTGTGTCGCTTCTTGTTGGCCAGGGCATGTCTGTATCAGCAAATTTTAATAATATTTCAGACATTAAAAATGAGTTTACTAATGACTACAGCATGAATGGTTTTGATGAGTTTTTTGGTGAAGGCAGCAATCCGATTGAGGATTTTGACTTTAATGAAAACACGTTGACAGCTGTGCCTAAGACGGATGCAGCACAAGGAGAAAATATCGGCATTTCAAAAGCATTTCTTGCTATGCCTGTTCTTTTGAGCTTTGCCGCCATTTCCGGTATCGTGTCGTTAGTTCTCTCTCCGCTTAGCGTAACGCTCAGCGGGATATATGTTTCATTTGTTAAGAGAAATGCAAATGCTGATTTTGATTTAGGGCATGAGTTTACTTCATTGTTTAAAAATACTTTTAATAAAAATTATTTGAATAAGCTTGTGCTTAATCTTCTTTCCGGTTTGTTGTTGATACTTCTTTTATTGCTTTTTATTGTACCGGGTGTGGTTTTTTCTTACAGTATTTATTTTGCTAATCAAATTATGATAGATTATCCGAATCTGAAGCCAAGCGAGGCTATGAAGCTTTCACGAAAGATTGTAAGAGGTAACCGAACAGAGCTGTTTACGTATAATATTACATTTATTCCGTGGTTTTTTCTGTCAATGGTGACACTTGGATTAGCCAATATTTATGTAATGCCTTATAAATCAACCTGTGATGCACTTTATTATGAGAATTTTCGCTTGAGAGCTTTGGCTGAGGGCAGAGTTACTGAGGATGATTTTCTTTCCGAGCAGGAACGTATAATGAAATACAACGGATTTAATGCAGATGCTTCGCCATATCAGGCCAATGATTATACTGCTGCATATGGGGCACAGAATCATCCGTATCAGTCGACTGCACCTAATAACGGGTTATATTTTGTTCCTGATTTCAGTCCCATCGAACAGTATAATGCGTATGCCAATCCCGCTGCCGGTGCGTATTATTATCAGCAGCAAGGCGGCGAATATTATTATGCGCCTCAATCTCGGCAATCTTCGTCGGGAGCTGAGACACGGCATGCACCTTTTTCACAGGCTGAGCAAAGAACTGCTGATACAAATCAGTCTTCAGAGGTGTGTGAGGACAACTCGAATTCTGTATCGGATGAAGGCTCCTGTTATCCGACCGAAAACAGTAACAATGAAAATGAAATGCCATAATTAAAAAGAAACAGCCTTAAAGTAGTTTATACCTTAAGGCTGTGTTTTTATTAAAGCTGGTTTTCTTCCTGGTATTCTTTTGAGAATTCCGTGTTTAGTTTATCCGGTATAGGCACACCCATTTCTGTTTTATCGTCAGGCTGGACTGTCGGATTTGAAGTCCAGCTGCTGTAGCGATTTGTCAGCTTAGGATCAAGTTCATATTTTTTTTTATAACTTGTTTTGTGCTTGTGTGTGCTTGAAGGGACATTAAAGTTATTTCTGCTGTTAATGGTTTGCTGCGGTTTTTCCTTTTTTTCATGATTATCCCCGGGCATTGCTTCCTGCTCCTTCTGCTATAGCTTTTAAATCATCCAGCGAATTGATTTTTGCACCGCTTTGAATAATAGATTCCTGTATCATTTCAGGAAGTGCATCAAAATATTGCTGCATTTGCGGCGTAAGATTAAACATATCAGGCATAGTAAAACTCCTTTCAGATTTAGTTTATCCGAAAGGAGTTTTTTTATTATGTTTTATTTTGTTTCAATTTTAAATTAAATTTGAAATGATTGTGTTTGACAGCAGCATTCCCTGCGGTGTAAGCTGGATTGTTTTATCATTTTCTTTAAGAAATCCCATTGCTGCAAAGCGGCGGTAATCCTTTTTTACAAGTGTTTTGTCAATTCCCTTGCACAGGCGTAAGCCAAGCATTATTCTTTCTTCATCCGTGCCGCCGGGGCCGTCATTTATGATGTTTAAATTTTTATCGTAATAAAATCTCCTTTTATTCCAAAAGGAATGTGCTGATACTCCGATACCAAGGTATTCTTTAAGTTCCCAGTATTTGAGATTATGTCGACTTTCAAATCCGGGCTTTGAAAAATTGCTTATCTCATACTGTTTGAATCCCATTGTATTTAAAGCTTTTATCGTTTTCAAATACATATCGCAGACAGTGTCCTCTTCGGGCAGAGCAAGACGGTTTTTTATTTCAAAGAATTTTGTGTTTTTTTCAATTTTAAGCATATAGGCACTTATGTGTGTCACGTCTGCTTTCTCAATGAATTCAAAGGTTTCATCAAGGCTTTCCAAGCTCTGCCGGGGTGTGCCAAGCATAACATCAAGGCTGATGTTGGTTATACCGGACTTTTTTGAATCGCTGACTGCTTTGGCAATTTCAGCTTGTCCTGCAACTCGGCCCAGGGCAAAGCGTTCTTCATTTCTTGCACTTTGCATACCTATGCTTATGCGGTTCACACCGTAGGCGGCGTAGTTTTCAAAATCCCTTTCAAGGTTTTTTGATGGATTGCATTCAACCGTTATTTCGCAGTTGTCGGCAATGTCAAACTGTGTTTTAGCAGCATATATTAATTGACCGATTAGTCTGCTTTCAAGAATAGACGGAGTTCCGCCTCCAAAATAAATTGTATCAAAACTGCCTTGGTATTTTTTTATTTCATTACATAATTTTTCAACATATTTTTCAGCGAGCGTTTGGTTATATTTTATACTGAAAAAATCACAGTATGGGCACTTTGAACGACAAAAGGGGATGTGAAAATACAGGCCGTTATCCATATAGTATCACATCTCCTTTTGATTCATGCACTATTTTTTTCTGCTTTCAGCCTTAAGCCTTAAAGACTTGTCAAGAATAGCTTTTCTCAGTCTGATTGATTTCGGTGTAACCTCTAACAGTTCGTCATCTGCAAGGAATTCCATACTTTGTTCAAGCGAAAGAGTGGTTGGAGGTACAAGCTTGAGCGCTTCATCCGAACCGCTGGCACGTGTATTGGTAACATGTTTTTTCTTGCATACGTTGCAAACTATGTCCTCATCCTTTGCGCATTCACCGACAATCATACCCTCGTAAACCTCAACACCGGGAGCGACAAAAAGCTTGCCTCTGTCCTGTGTGTTCCACAGTCCGTAGCCTGTGGTTGTTCCGGTTTCGTGAACAACAATTGAACCGCGGCTTCTTGTGGCAATATCACCCTTGAATTCTTCATATCCCACAAATAGCTGGTTCATTATACCATTGCCATTTGTGTCTGTAAGAAATTCCGAGCGATAGCCGATAAGCCCTCTTGAAGGAATTTTAATTTCAAGGTGAGTCATACCGGTTGTTCTGGTGTCCATGTTTTCGATTTCACCCTTACGGGAGCAAAGCTTTTCCATAACAGCACCGACATATTCCTCGGGTACTTCTATAATAGCCAGTTCAACAGGTTCGAGAGTTTTTCCGTTCTCATCCTTTTTCAGAATAACCTGCGGGCGGGAAACCTGAAACTCATAGTTTTCTCTTCTCATGGTTTCAATAAGAATGGAAAGGTGCAGCTCACCTCTGCCCGATACCTTAAAGGTGTCCATTGAGTCTGTTTCCTCTACTCTCATGGAAACGTTGGTCTCAACCTCTTTGAAAAGACGTTCTCGTATGTTTCTTGAGGTGACATATTTACCTTCGCGCCCTGCAAACGGAGAGTCGTTAACAATAAAATTCATTGAAATGGTAGGTTCGTCTATTTTTACAAAAGGAAGAGGCTCCACACAGTCCGGATCGCAGGCAGTTTCGCCTATATTCAGGTCAGAAATACCGGATACGCAAATTAAATCACCGAATTTTGCTTCAGTGCAATCCACTCTTTTAAGGCCCTCAAACTGATAGATTTTTGAGAATTTTATATTTTCCCGAGAGCCGTCCTGTCTGCATAAAACATAAGGTGTGTTCACTTTAATACTGCCTCTTTCAACTCTGCCGACACCTATTCTGCCAACATAATCGTCATATTCGAGAGATGAGAATAAAACCTGTGCCGCACCGTCCATATCTCCATCGGGTGACGGGATATGTTCAAGAATAGCATCAAGAAGAGGGCGCATATCACCCTCGCGCACAGATGGGTCAAGGCTTGAATAGCCATCCCTTGCCGAAGCATAAACTACAGGGAAATCAATTTGATTATCATCGGCACCGAGCTCAATGAATAAATCAAGCACCTCATCTATTACTTCCTCGGGTCTTGCACCCTCGCGGTCAACCTTATTGACTACTACCAATGGCTTTTTATGAAGCCCGAGTGCCTTCTTTAATACAAAGCGGGTTTGAGGCATACATCCTTCAAATGCGTCAACAAGAAGTAAAACACCGTCAACCATTGTTAAAATACGCTCAACCTCACCGCCGAAATCAGCATGTCCGGGTGTGTCAACTATGTTTATTTTTGTATCTTTATAATGGATGGAAGTATTTTTTGAAAGTATTGTTATACCTCTTTCACGCTCTAAATCATTTGAATCCATTACCCTTTCCGCTACCTCTTCGTTTTCGCGGAAAATACCGCTCTGGTGCAGCATTTCATCAACAAGAGTGGTTTTGCCGTGGTCAACGTGGGCAATAATTGCTATGTTTTTTATATCGTTTCTTTTACTCAAGTCATCACCTTCATTAAATTCAATAGCATTTAAATAATATCTTGTATTTTACCACTTAGAGGCAGTGTTGGCAAGAGTTATATCTTATATTTTATTAAAGTATCCGTAAACCTTTTGTCGTGATTCGACCTAAAGAGGGTATAGTACTTTACAAATTGTTTTATATTTGGTAAAATGTAAAAGCGACTATAAATTGATATTAAGGAGAACCTGTACCGTGTCAAAAAATAATAAAGTGTTTATTGCGTCTTCACTCGATAAGATTTTCCCAAATAGCAATAATGTTTTTGAGCTTAGTGAATTATCAATGCTGAAAAATGAAAAAAAAGCTTTTCAGGTTGTTTTTGATGCAGAACGAGGAGAGGAAATTTCTTTTGAGATTGAGTCCTCATTGTCTGAATTCCTGAATTTTTCGTATGTCAAACTGATAAGAGGCGGTTTTACTGCATCAAAGAATGCGGATGATTATTATATTGAGCCGCATGAGTATTATCCTGATTTGCTTATGCCTGTTCAAAACAGCTTTATTGCTCAGGAACAGGGGTTCAACTGTGTATGGGTTCAGATATCCGGCGATATGCTTCCGGCAGGCAGGCACACGGTTTGTGTAAAATCCTGCAAGGGTGAGTGTCTGATTATAATTAACATTATTGATGCGAAACTTCCCGAACAGGAATTAATATATACCAATTGGGTTCATACTGACTGTCTGATGAGTATATACGGGTTTGAGGCTTTTTCGGATGAATACTGGCACACCACAGAGGAATTCCTTCGCCGTGCCCGTCAATATGGCATGAACTGTGTGCTTACCCCGCTCTTTACCCCGCCGCTTGATACAAAAGTGGGTGGTGAGCGTCCTACGGTACAGCTTGTGGATGTGCAGATTATCGGGAAAAACGAATATTCATTTCATTTTGATAAGCTTGATAAATGGATTGAAATGTGTGAGCGATGCAATATTCAGTATTTTGAAATGAGCCATTTATTTACACAGTGGGGAGCACGCCATGCACCTAAGATTGTAGCAGAAAAAAATGGTGTCACCAAGCAGATTTTTGGTTGGAAAACCTTTGCAGGCGGAAGAAAATATCGTTTGTTTATTGAGCAGTTTTCAAAGGCACTGATTGATTATATTGATAAAAAGGGAATACGTGACAGATGTTTTTTGCATGTGTCGGATGAGCCTGCTGCATCAATGAAGAGGGCATACGGCAGGGCAGCTAAGCTGGTAGAGGAAAATTTCCCGGGATTTACGGTGCTTGATGCATTGTCGTCATTTGATTTTTATAAAAACGCAATGATAAAGACACCTATTCCGGCCATTGACCATATAGAACCGTTTATAGGTAATGTACCGGAGCTTTGGGCGTATTATTGCAGTGCGCAGGACAGCAAATATGTTTCAAACAGGTTGTTTGCAATGCCATGCGAAAGAAACAGAGTTTTAGGTCTGCAGCTTTATAAATTCAGAGTTAAAGGCTTTTTGCATTGGGGATATAATTTTTATTATACCCAGTATTCAAAGGCTGTGATTAATCCATTTGAAACAGCTGATGCCGGTGGAAAATTCCAGTCGGGCGACAGTTTTATTGTTTATCCCGGTGATGATGGCAGGCCGCTTGATTCACTTCGATTGCATGTGTTTTACGATGCTTTTCAGGATATGCGTGCGTTACAGCTGCTGGAAAGTAAAATCGGATACAAAAAAACGCTTGCTATAGTGGAGGAGGGGCTTGAAAAGCCTATTACTTTCAGTGAATACCCGCATGATGCGCGCTGGCTTGAAAATGTACGGGAGCGTGTGAATCAGGCTATTGCCGAAAATGCTTAGTATTTTTTACTACGAATGAAAATAAGAATCATAAAAAGGTTGCCGGATTTCCGGCAACCTTTTTTCGCTTATTTATTATGATGATTAGTCAGCAAAATATCTCTTAAGAAGGCCTTCAAATGCTTTGCCGTGACGAGCTTCGTCGCGTGCCATCTCATGAACAGCATCGTGAATTGCATCAAGACCCTGCTCTTTAGCCATTTTAGCAAGCTGTGTTTTGCCAAGAGTTGCACCATTTTCTGCAGAAGCTCTCATCTCGAGATTCTTTTTGGTTGAATTGGTTACAACCTCACCAAGCATTTCAGCAAATCTTGCTGCATGGTCTGCTTCTTCATAAGCAGCCTTTTCCCAATAAAGGCCGATTTCAGGGTAACCCTCTCTGTGAGCTACTCTTGCCATTGCAAGATACATGCCAACCTCGGTGCATTCGCCGTTGAAGTTATCGCGCAAACCCTGAACGATAGCCTCATCAACACCATCAATAATACCTACCTGATGCTCAGCAGCCCAAGAGGTAACGCCTTCCTTGCGCTCCTCCATCTTAGCACCGCAAACAGGGCAGACATCAATTGGTTCATCACTTTCGTAGCCGCAAACAGGGCAGAAATACTTTTTAGCCATTTTCATTACTCCTTTAAGTTTAATATTATTTTATTTACAACAGCGGCAAATGCCGGTGTAATAAAAATCCTTTTGCTTGATATCAAAATTCTCAAGGCCGAGGGTTTTTTCATCATAGCATTTAAAATCATATATATTGCCGCATTTTTCACATTTAAAATGACCGTGAAAGCTGACATCGGCATCATATCTGATTTTGTCATTATCTATTTTTACCGGCATCAAAAGACCGCAGCCTGATAATGCCTGTAAACAGTTATAGACGGTTGTTTTTGAAAAGGATGGATTATCCTGTACCACATGTTTATATACAGTATCAACATCCGGGTGAATGCGATGCTCCCAAAGAAAGCTGTATACTGCAATACGCTGTGGTGTTGCTTTAAGCCCCTTGTCTTTAAAAAGAGCGGAAATTTCATTTGCGTTCATCGTATCACCACTTTGTAATCGTTTTTAATTTGTAATGATTACAATTTAATTATATTCATTTTTTCCCTCTTTGTCAATAGCAAAATATAAAAAATTTTATTTTATTACCAAAATTTGTTAAGATTACTGTTGTATTCAAAGCCTGCTTTTTTTAGTTTGCTGCAAAGCTCATCCTTATTAAGCTGTAAATCCTCACACATTTCATCAAGATTTGAATAGTAATCTCTCAGTTTAAGATTCACTACACTCATAAGCATAAATGGGTCGTTGGGTAATTGCATATGCGGTCTCCTTATTATATAATATATAAAATAATCTAACATAATAAATCAATATTTTCAATAAAATAAGATAATTAATATTGATTAATGGCTGAATATATGCGATAATATTATGTATTTTGTCGGCAAATTTAAAACGATAGGTGAGAATATGACAGATTATAACAAATTAGCACAGCTATTATTTCCTGATATAGATAAAACGCCCGATTATTATGAGGCACTTTATCCGCCGAGAGATTTAAAAGAAGGTGCAAGGGTTACAAGGCTTGCACCAAGTCCTACGGGCTTTTTGCATTTCGGCAATCTTTTTGCCGCGATGACATCCTATAAAACAGCAAAGGTGTCAGACGGTATATTCTATATAAGAGTTGAGGATACCGACCAAAAAAGGAAGATAGAGGGCGCTGTAGAGGTAATGCTGGAGGGCCTTTCAGCTTATGGGGTCTGTGCAGATGAAGGCGTTATGGCTGATTCATCGCAAAAGGGCAGCTATGGTCCATATATACAGAGCGAGAGAAAAGAAATTTATCATACCTATGCCAAACATCTTGTTGCGCAGGGTCTTGCTTATCCTTGTTTTTGCTCGGCCGATGAGTTGGATGAAATCAGAACGCAGCAGGAAAATGAAGATATAAAGGGATATTACGGCAAATATGCTAAGTGCCGAATGCTTTCATTAGAAGAAATAAAAGAAAATATTAACGCCGGCAAAACTTGGACGCTTAGGCTTAAATCGCCGGGAGATATAAATAAAAAATGCTGTTTTGATGATATGATTAAAGGCAAAATCGAAATGCCTGAAAATATAATTGATGTTGTTTTGCTTAAAACAGACGGTATACCGACGTATCATTTTGCCCATGCTGTTGATGACCATCTTATGCGGACAACCCATGTAATAAGAGGTGACGAATGGATTGCCTCTGTTGCACTGCATCTTCAGCTTTTTCGCGTACTTGGCTTTAAACCGGTTAAGTATGCACATATTGCACCGATTATGAAGGCAGAGGGTGACGGCAAGCGTAAGCTTTCAAAGCGAAAGGACCCGGAAGCTGCCGTAACCTATTATAAGCAGGAGGGATATCCGTCTGCTGCAGTTAACGAATATATGATGACAATCATGAATTCTAATTTTGAGGATTGGCGAAAGGTTAATAAGACTGCGGATATTAACAGCTTTCCGTTTAATTTGAAGAAAATGTCAGTATCAGGGGCATTATTTGATATTGCTAAGCTGACAGATGTTTCAAAAAATGTTATCAGTATAATGACAGCAGACGAGGTTTTTGCTCTTTCCTATGAATGGGCAAAGGAATTCAGCCCGAAGCTGACTGCACTTTATGAACAGGACAAAGCCTATGCCAAGGCAGTTCTTAATATTGACAGAGGCAATAAAAAGCCCAGAAAAGATATAGCTAAATGGTCGGATATATTGGATTATATCAGCTATATGTATGATGAAAGCTTTGAAGAAAATTACGAGCTGACCGGCAATGCCGATTATAAGCTTGCAGTGCAGGTGCTTAAGCTCTATAAAAATATTGTTGACATAAACGATGATAAAGATACCTGGTTTAACAAGATTAAGGAAATATGCCCGTCAGTAGGATGCACACCCAATGTTAAGGCATTTAAACAGAATCCTGATGCATTTAAAGGTCATGTAGGTGATGTATCAACTATTATACGTGTTGCGCTGACCGGCAGAACAAATACACCTGATCTTTTTGCAATTACAGCACTTCTTGGGGCAGAAAAGGTGCAAAATAGAATTGACAGGGCAATTCAGTTTTATGAGGGGGCTAAATAATGGAAGATGTAAATATTACAGAAGAAAAGACAATAAATTCCAATTTTATTCATGATTTTATTGATGAGGATTTGCAGGAGGGTAAATACAAGAGTATTCAGACTCGATTTCCTCCGGAGCCTAACGGCTATCTTCATATAGGTCATGCCAAGGCAATATGCATTAATTTTGGTGTTAAGGACAAGTATAAGGGTATTTGTAATCTCAGACTCGATGATACAAATCCGACAAAAGAGGATACAGAATATGTTGATGCCATTATGGAGGATATCAAGTGGCTTGGCTTTGAATGGGATCATGTTTATTATGCATCCGATTATTTTGACTTCCTATATGAGTGTGCAATAAACCTTATAAAAAAAGGCAAGGCGTATGTATGTGAGCTTACTCCTGAGCAGATGAGAGAGTATAGGGGAACACTGACCCAGCCGGGTAAGAATTCACCGTATAGAGAAAGAAGCATTGATGAAAATCTGGATCTTTTTAAACGTATGACTGACGGAGAATTTCCCGAGGGTTCAAAGGTGCTCAGAGCAAAGATTGATATGGCATCGCCGAATCTGAATATGCGTGACCCTATTATTTACAGAATTATGTATGCTCACCATCACCGAACAGGTGACAAGTGGTGTGTTTATCCTATGTACGATTTTGCTCATCCTCTTTCAGATGCGTATGAGCGTGTAACGCATTCGCTTTGTTCTCTTGAATTTGAAAATCACAGGCCGCTTTATGATTGGTTTGTAAATGAGCTTATTGAATGGGAAAAGCCAAGGCAGATTGAATTTGCCCGTATGAATTTGAATTATACGCTGACCTCAAAAAGAAAATGCCTGCAGCTTGTTAAGGATAATATTGTATCAGGTTGGGATGATCCGAGAATGGCTACACTCAGCGGTATGAGAAGAAGAGGATATCCTGCTGAGGCTATTCGTGATTTTTGTGAAAGAATAGGTGTTTCAAAGGCATACAGTGTTATTGATTTTGCTTTGCTTGAGGCATGTGTGCGTGATAATCTTGGTGCAAATTCACCAAGAGCAATGGCAGTTATTGACCCGCTCAAGCTGGTTATCGACAATTATCCGGAGGATAAGTGCGAAGATATTGAATGCGAATACCATCCCGAACACCCTGAATACGGCTCAAGGTCAATGCCCTTCGGAAAAGAACTTTGGATTGAGAAAAATGACTTTATGATTGAGCCGATCAAAAAATACAGGCGTCTTTTTGTCGGCAATGAAGTAAGGCTTTACAAGGCATATTTTGTAACTTGCACCGGTTATGACCTGGATGAAAACGGCGAGGTTTGTTGTGTTCACTGCACCTATGATCCTGAAACTCTGGGTGGTGATGCACCTGATGGCCGAAAGGTAAAAGGCACAATCCACTGGGTATCTGCAAAGGATAACTGTCCTGCCGAAATCAGGCTTTATGAAAGATTGTTTGATGCGGAGAATCCCGGCAATGAAGAGGGTGTGAGCTCCTTTGAGGATAACCTTAATCCTGAGTCTCTGGTGGTTGCAGCAGGTTATGCTGAAAAAGCATTGACTGATTGCGAAATTGGTTCAAAATATCAATTTATGAGAAACGGGTACTTCTGTAAGGATAAGGATTCAACCCCGGATAAGCCAGTGTTTAACAGAACTGTTGCCTTGCGCGATAGCTTTAATAAGAAAAAATAATGCTAAGCAGGATACTTCTTCTGAGGTATCTTGCTTTTTGCGTTATAGATAATTCATAAACAAAAATTATTTATAATGTATATTTTGCTGCGTGTTGATTATAGGAATGACGGACGCTGATTACAGCTAAGAGTTGAGAATACAAAAATAAGGAATATATATCGCAATAATTGTAGATTCATATTGCTTAATTATAAAAGTTGTGCTAATATATTTTTTGGAAAATTAAGGGAGGTTTAATACGATGAAAGTAGAAATTTCTGAAAGTATAAAATATATCGGTGCAAGTGTATATGATCTTGATTTGTTTGAAAGTCAGTATGTAATTCCAAACGGAATGGCTTACAATTCATATGTAATTCTTGATGATAAAATTGCTGTTATGGATACTGCCGATAAAATGGTCAGTGAGCAGTGGTTAAATAATCTTAAAGCTGCGCTTAACGGCAGAACACCGGATTATCTGGTTATTCAGCATCTTGAGCCTGACCATTCAGGCAATATTCAGAATGTTATAGATATGTACCCTGATATAAAGCTTGTATGCTCGGTTAAGGCAAAGGCAATGCTGCCGCAGTTTGCAGATGTTAATGAGGAGCAAATTCTTGCTAAAAAAGAGGGCGATACCCTTGAGCTTGGCAGTCATACGCTTACTTTTATTATGGCACCCATGGTTCACTGGCCTGAGGTTATGCTTTCGTATGAAAGCAGTGAAAAGGTTCTTTTTTCAGCGGATGCTTTCGGCAAATTCGGGGCAATGGATGCAGATGAGGGTTGGTCCTGTGAGGCAAGGAGATATTATTTCAATATTGTAGGTAAATACGGTGCTGCAGTGCAGACATTATTAAAAAAGGCAGCAGATTTGGATATAAAGACAATCTGCCCGCTCCATGGACCTATATTGACTGACACGGTAAGTGATGTGCTTAAGCTTTATAATATCTGGTCCGCATATGAACCTGAGGATAAGGGTGTGTTTATCGCATATGCATCCATCCATGGTAATACAGCAGAGGCTGCACACAGAATAAAGGAAATGCTTGAATCAAAAGGCTGTCCGAGAGTAGCCATTGCCGATTTGTCAAGAGATGATATAGCAGAGTGTGTTGAGGATGCATTCAGACACAGTACTCTTTTGTGCATGGCATCAAGCTATGACGGGGGTGTATTTGCACCTATGGCGGATTATTTGCATCATCTTAAAAGCAAGGCTTTTCAGAACAGAAAGGTTGCACTTGTGGAGAATGCATCATGGGCCCCCAGTGCAGCAAGAGCTATGAAGGCTGAGTTTGAGCAGATGAAAAATATTACATTTTTGGGCGATACAGTAACTATAAAGACGATGGTTAAAGAGCAGGATATTGCCAATCTTGAAAATTTAGCGGCCGTTATTGCACAGAGCTGCTGAATCTCAATTATGATAAAAAAAGTAAAAGAGAAAGACTCAACATTAGGAGTCTTTCTCTTTTATTATATGCTCTTTTGCTTGTGACATAAGCTTTAAAGTCTCTCTAAGGGTTTCAAGGGTTGCTTCGTCAGGTGAAAGCTTGATTGCTATATAAGGTCTCTTGCCGGCAGACAGAGTTACTCTGCCCTTCATAAATGCATTTAGTATTGCCACTGTTTTAATATCCGCATCTGCTGAATAAAACAGCAATGAACCGTTTCTCTGAACGATATCAGTTATATTCAGTGATATTGCCGTGTTACGCAGAAGTGCAATTTCAATAAGGCCCCAAACCGCAGCAGGCGGCGTGCCGAAACGGTCTGTCAGTTCATCATAAGCATCATTTGCATCTGTATCATTTTTTATGTTTGCAATCCTCTTGTACATTGAAAGACGCTGTGCGGTGGAGGTGATATATTCCTCAGGAATATGCGCATCTATTGCCACATCTATCAGACATTCTTTGTCCTGTGTTTCTTCTTCTGTCAGTTCACCTTTTTCCATTGCAACAGCCTCTTCAAGAAGTTTAAGATACATATCATATCCCACTGCTTCCATATGACCGTGTTGCCGGTTACCCAAAAGTGAGCCTGCACCTCTGATTTCAAGGTCACGCATAGCGATTTTAAAGCCTGAACCAAATTCTGTATATTCCCTTATTGCTTCAAGTCTTCTTGTTGCAATATCAGTCAGCTCTTTGCCGCGGGTAAAGGTGAAATATGCATAGGCACGACGTGATGATCTGCCGACGCGGCCTCTTATCTGATGCAGCTGAGCAAGTCCCATACGATCTGCATTTTCAATAATAAGCGTATTGCAATTTGGAACATCTATACCGGTTTCAATTATTGTGGTGCAGACCAGTATATCAATCTCGCCGTTTAGCAGTTGATTCCATACACTCGACAGCTGTTCCTCTGTCATTTTGCCGTGAGCTATGCCGACATTTGCATCGGGAAGTGCCTTTTTGATTTGCATAGCCTTATGCTCAATGGTTTCAACATTGTTGTGCAGGTAATAGCATTGACCGCCGCGATTCATTTCGCGTTCCATGGCCTCTATAAGAATATCACTGTCATATTCTACAACATAGGTTTGAACCGGCTGCCTTTCGCCGGGTGCTTCCTCCAGCAGGCTCATATCACGTATCCCGCTCATTGCCATATTGAGTGTACGTGGGATGGGTGTTGCAGAAAGCGTCAGAACATCAATACGTGGGAATTTCTCTTTTATTTTTTCTTTTTGTGCAACACCGAAGCGCTGCTCCTCATCTACTATAAGAAGTCCCAAATCTTTGAACTTAATGCTTTTCCCGAGCAGCTTGTGCGTACCGATAAGCACATCTACGTTGCCTTCAGCAAGTTTTTTTAGTATCTCTTTTTGCTTTGATGGTGTAACAAAACGTGAAATCATTTCAACATTCACGGCATATGGTTCAAAACGTTTTATTGCGGTCTGATAATGCTGCATTGCCAAAACGGTTGTCGGAACGAGTATGGCACATTGCTTGCCCTCGGTAATGCATTTAAATACTGCACGAAGAGCAACTTCTGTTTTTCCGAAGCCGACATCGCCGCACAGCAATCTGTCCATTGGTGATGTTTTTTCCATATCATGCTTGATTTCTTCGCTGCATCTGAGCTGATCCTCGGTCTCGTCATATTCGAATCTCAATTCAAAATCACGCTGCAGATCCCCGTCCTGTGAAAAGGCGAAGCCCTTAGTGCTCATACGCTTTGCGTAAAGTGCAATAAGCTCTTTAGCCATGTCCTTTACAGAGGAACGGACCTTTGCTTTTGCTTTTTTCCATTCGGGGGATCCCAGTCGATTTATTTTAACCTTGGTGTCCTCCTTTGGTCCGATATACTTTGATACCAAATCAAGCTGGGTTACAGGCACATAAAGAGTGTCGCCTTTGGCATAGCTTATTTTAATATAATCCTTTTTTACCTTATTTATTTCAAGGGCATGAATACCCTCAAAAATACCGATTCCGTGGATATTATGCACAATGTAGTCACCTATATGAAGTTCATCAAGCGAGTGAATTGCATTTTTAGAAGATATCTTTTTGTGCTTTTTGGAGCTTTGCGATGATTTTGAATGTGTAAGCAAAGCAAATTTAATTTGTGAAAACTGAAAGCCTGACAGCATTGTGCCGGTGATTACATGAATTGCCTTAGGCTGAAATTCAGTCGGATATTTTTCATGGAATACAGCGTTATATCCCATATCGCAAATATCCTGTGCGAGTGCTTTTGCGGCTCTGACAGTGCCGGCCATTATACAGACTGTGTAAGCACCTTTTACAAGGCCGAAAAGCTCCTCCTTAAGTTGAGACAGTGTACCGCTCCAGGCATTGAAGTTCTGAAGAGTGAAATTGGCAAGATGTTTAATCGGAGTATCAAAGCTGCCCCTTGGCAGGGAGTCCATGTAAATTGCGTTATACTTTTGATACATATCAATAAGCTCTTCAAAATTAAGGGCAAACTTATCAAGTCCTTGGCAGAGTGTACCGTCCTCAACAAACCATTTTAAGTCCTCAAGATTAAGACGCTGCTGTTTTTGCATCTTTTCCTTAATTCTTGCACTTTCAACAAGAAAGAGTCTACCGTTAAGATAATCGAATATACCATTTGAGTTATAGCAAAGCGGCATGTATTTATCAAGACAATTCAGTGAACCGCCGCTTTTTAACTGATCGCAGTCAGCATAAAGCTTTTCTCTGGCTTTGATTGCTTTGCCCTTAAGATTTTTTGCGATCTTTTCTATTTCTTTTATGAGCTTTTCGCTGCTGTCAAAAAGTACTTCGTTTGCAGGTGTGATTTCAACAATATCAAGATTTTGACTTCTTCTTTGCGTATAAATATCAAATGAAGCGATTGTATCCACATTATCGCCCCAAAGCTCAATACGTACCGGTTCATCAAGATAAGGCGGGAAGATATCAATAATTCCGCCGCGAACGGCAAACTGACTTGTTCCGTCAACCTGTTCATATCTGGAATAACCGGCAAGCACCAGTTTTTGAGCCAGTATATCTACTTTAATTTCATCATTTACTGATATGGAAAAGCTTCTTTTTAAAAGCTCATCAGGCGGCATTGTGTATTGGCACGCTGCATTTGCCGACATGACTACTGCTGTAAAATCGTTGTGAAGAATGCGTGACAGTACGCCAAGCCTTATATGCTCAAATTCACGGCTGACTCCCGCTACCTCGACAAAGGTGAGCTCTCTTGAAGGGTAGAGCAGTACGCCTTCCTGCAGTTCTTTCAGACATTCATGCACTTTAACTGCTGTTGCCTCATCCGGTGTGATAATGAATGCTTTTTCTTTATTTTCACAAATTGAATGGATTGCAAAGCATTTGCTCACATCCGATAAACCTATAGCCCCAACGGGTGCATTCAGGGTACGAATGCTCTCGCTGAGGCTTAAAAAATCCTTACTTTTATTAAATTCCTTTGAAAAACAAGACATAGCTTTAATCCTTTTAACGGCTGTATAAATTCATTGCCTTATCTATTTTGCCATCTACGATCAGTCTGATTGCTTTTGTACTGTTTTCGAGTGCTGTTTTTAATTCAGGTTCCTGTTCTTTCGGAAATCTGCCGAGCACCCATGCCGCAAGATCATATTCGGGATCGGGCTTTTGACCCACACCAACTTTTACTCTGGGGAAATTTTCAGTACCCAGGTGGGATATAATGCTTTTTATTCCGTTGTGTCCGCCGGCCGAACCTTTGCGTCGGATTCTGATTTTACCCACATTAAGCGAAATATCATCATACACAATAATTATATTTTCGGGCGGTATTTTATAAAACTTTGCAGCTTCGCCGATTGCTTCACCGCTGTTATTCATCATGGTTTGCGGTTTCATAACAAGGCATCTTTTGCCGTTGATTACCACGTCATTCAAAAGAGCGTGATGCTTAAGCTTTTTTATATTAAAGTCTTCCTCAAGTGCAAGCAAATCCATTGAAAGGAAGCCAGCATTGTGCCTTGTCATTTCGTATTTAATTCCCGGATTTCCAAGTCCTGCTATTATAAAATCATAGGATGTGTTATTAAATTGTTTCTTCCTGTTCAGAAACATTTTTCTCTTCCTCAACTGTTATTTTTATTTCTTCTGCACGCTTGCCGTCAAGTGAAAGCACATGTGCGGTTAAGCCGTCGCAGGTAAAGCAGTCGTCAACCTGCGGTATTTTATCCGTGTTTTTCATGATCCAGCCGTTAACGGTGGAAATATCCTTTTCCTCTTTATAAATTTTAAAGAATTCATAAAAATCATCCACTGACATACTGCCTTGGACAATGTATTCGTTTGCAGATATCTGCTCAATATCGTTTTGAACTTCATCGTGTTCATCCCAAATTTCGCCTACAAGCTCTTCCAAAATATCCTCAAGTGTAACAATTCCTTCCGTTCCTCCGAATTCGTCAATGACGACTGCAAGATGCGTTTTGTTTTTTTGAAGGATTCTGAGAAGCTTTGATATTTTTGTGTCAGGGGATACAGCAGGAACCGGTTTCAAAACAGTGCGCAGTGATTTCAGGTTTCTTTTTCGTGCATTTTCAAAATCCCTGTGGTGGATAACGCCGACAATATTATCTATATCATTAATATATACAGGCAGCCGGCTGAAATTAGTCGAATTAAATACGCGCTCAATTTCATTAAGTGCTGCATATTTGTCAACGGCTTCAACATCAATACGCGGCACTAAAATATCGCCGACATCAATATCGTCAAACTCAATGGATGAACGGATAAGTTCACTTTCGTTTTCGTCAATCTCACCACCGGTATGCGCTTCATCTACATAAGTTTTTAGCTCTTCTTCAGTTACGGTATCCGCTTTTCCTGTTTTAAATACCTTGTTGAGAAGCTTTTTCCAGCCCTTGAAAAAGAAATTTAAAGGAGTAAAAAGCACAATGAAAAATTTTATAAC
The DNA here is from genome assembly GCA_002493595.1 of Ruminococcaceae bacterium UBA7080. Taxonomy (GTDB): domain Bacteria; phylum Bacillota; class Clostridia; order Oscillospirales; family Acutalibacteraceae; genus Eubacterium_R. The sequence goes on from DKZG01000002.1 coordinate 33,957, forward strand.
GGGTGTAATTAAAATGGCAAGTTTTTCAGCAGTTTCTTTTGCTATTGTTTTGGGTGTGATTTCGCCGAAAATTAAAACTACAATAGTCATGACGGCTGTGGATACGGTAGCGCCCAAATCGCTGTTGTTGCCGAGTATTCCCGTAAAAAACAGGGTTGCAAGCGAAGTACATGCAATATTTACAATATTATTTCCGATTAAAACTGTAGACAAGACAATGTCATAGTTTTCGGCCAGATCAAGTGTTTTTTCAATTCTTTTATTTGATTTGCCTTCACTTATCATGGTTTTAAGTTTCACTTTATTGAGTGAGGAAAAAGCGGTTTCAGCACCGGAAAAGAAAGCACTGAAAAGAACTAAAGCAATCATAGCACATAGAATGCCGGTATTCATAGTTTAATCTCCTATTATAAATAATGGTATGAACTGCAAAAAAGCGTGCAAAGCTGTACCCTGCACGCTGTGATGCTATTTTTAATCCTCTGTTTTTTCGAATTCTTGAAAGAGTCTGTCTTTATCAGCAATTTCGAAATTATACATGTTTTCGTCTTTGATATGATTAGCAATAAACTTGTCACGGTCAAAAAGCTCATCAGCCTTAATCTTCCATGCTTTTGCAGCAGCAATGGTCTTGTCAAACAGTGCATTTGCACTTTCGGGATTTTCCATCTCTGTTGAATAAGCGCCTGTCTCTGCCACCATTTTGCTGATAGCACCCGGATTATCAAGCACCGGACATGGACGGAGCATATTATTATTAAACGGCTGATTCTTTTTATATGCCATAAAGAGTGGGCTCTTAAGTGCATCCAGCACCGAACACTCTTTAATATTTACATTTGAGTAATGAACAAATGCACAAGGTTCGCAGTCGCCGTTTGCGTTGATATGGAAATAGTGGCGTCCGCCGGCAATACAGCCCTGAACATATTCACCGTCATTCCAGAAATCAAGTGCAAAAATAGGTTTTGTATGACGCCATTCATGCATCTTTTTATACATTGTTGCACGCTGCTCGGGAGAAACCATAAGTTCTGTAACAGCGCCGTTGCCTGTTGGCATATATGTAAAGAACCATGCGAACATTACACCCTGTTCAATCAGCCAATCCATATATTCATCAGAAGAAAGAACATCTGTATTTTTGCTTGTGTAGCATAGTGAAGCACCGAACGGAATGCCTCGGTCTTTGAGTCGTTTCATAGCTGCAGTACATTTTTTGAAGGTGCCGTCACCACGTCTAAAGTCATTTTCTTCCTCATAGCCTTCAATGGAAAAGGCAGGCAGGAAATTTCCGACTTCACCGATTTCATCGGCAAAGCTGTCATCAATGAGTGTACCGTTTGTAAAGCTCATAAAAATGCAATCCGGATTTTCGCGGCAAAGCTGCATTAAATCATTTCTTCTGATGGTAGGCTCACCGCCTGTGTAAAGGAACATATATGTGCCAAGCTCCTTGGCTTCAGATATAATTCTGGCCAAAGTATCGTAATCAAGTTGACTGTTTTTGCCGTATTCAGCAGCCCAGCATCCTTTGCATCTTAAATTACAGGCAGCAGTTGGGTCCATAAGAATTGCCCATGGAACATTGCAGCCGTGTTCTTCAATAGCCTTCATTCTCTTTGAATAGCTGTTTATAGCAACGTTCAGAGCCGGGGGGACAAGCTTTTCAACAACATCCTGATTGATATCACAGATAAGCTTTTTTGCGAAAATCATCCAGTTGTTATTTGGGTCATCGATTACCTTGTGAAGACCGGCATAGGTGCTTCTGTTTACTTTTTTTACATCTGCCATTTCAAGAAGACTTAAAATTTTAGGCGCATTGTTAAAAAAGTCCTTACGCGCATATTTGATCGCATTTTTGATTGCAATCGACATTGCGGCTTCTTTAATAGATTTCATAAAGATCCTCTCTTAATCATTCATCAATAATTAATAAATTTTATAACAATTTGTAGACGCTATTAAGAAATATATTCCTTTTGTAATAAAAAGTCAAGACAAATTTTATTAAGTTTACTTTTGTTAAAATCTGATTTGGAATTTAAGGCGATAGATTTTATCTGTTTTGTTTTTATAAATATCGTTGCAGTGCGCACCCCAGCTGTCGTATCCGCCGACACCCTGCTGCCTTGCAATAAGGCGAACAACAGTTTTGTCATACTCAGGCAAATCCTTTTTATGCCATGCGTTTTCAACCTCTTTGGGCAGATAATGACAAACGTTGAGTTCCATTTGCGGCTCGGCAATAACCGAAAATACCTTTTTCTTCCCTATAAGCGTTGCATATCTTACACCTGTGCGGTTACCGCATTCCTGTGGTTTAAGATAATCAACCCACATATCGCTGACAGTCGTGCTGTAAACGCCGATTTTTGCTGCGTTGCAGCGGTCAATATAGTTTTCTTCGGGGCCTCTTCCGAGATAGGTTATATCTTCAAAGTCCTTTGGAAGCTCAAATAAAACAGAGACTTCCGGGATTTCGGGCAAGGTATCATCGGGAGAAAACTGCAAATCAATTTCCATGCCCTTTGATGTGATTGTATATACAATTTGTGCCTTGCATTCAGGCTGGGTGCAGATTGTTGCGCTGCAGGTTACAACGACTTTTTTATCGTTTTCAAGTATTTTGTAATTATGAATGGACCATTTTGTATTGTTGAAAATACCGGGCGTGTCACCGGCATCCCTCCAGCAGCCCAGTCTTGAGCCTGCTCGATTGCCGCGGTCGTTATCAGTCAGTGCCCTCCAGAAGTTAAGGCGCATAGGAGCCTGAAGCAGTTCTTCACCGCCAACCTTAATAGAGTAAAGCTGGTTTCTTTCTCTTCTTTCAAAGCGTATATTTATATCATCTGATATAATTCTGAGTGAACCATAGGTATCGTTTACAATAAGTGCAGTACCTGTTTCAAGTTCATCATATGTGTTTTCGAATTCATTTATGACAAATTGCTCATATGCAATAATATGTCCCTCGTTACACCAAAGGGTATCATCCTTGATTCTGAATTCCAAATCCAAATAACATTCAGTTCCGGTAACACGGCTGAGTTCAAGATCAATAACAGTCTTTTCGCCGGGTGGCACATCAACTGATGTTGTGCCCTCACACAGAATCCCTTTGTCTGAGCTGAGTTTCCAGTAAAGTTCATATGCATTAAGGTTTGTGAACATAAATTTGTTCTTTATTTCAATTATGCCCTTTTGTGCATCGATGGCATGAAAACCAATATTTTGATAAAGCTTTTTAATCTCCGCAAGTTTAGGCGTAGGCTGTCTGTCGCCAAACAAAAGGCCGTTTCCGCAGAAGTGACCGTCATGCGGGTTTTCACCGAAATCGCCGCCGTAAGCCAAGTATTCTTTTCCGTTTTCATCTGTAGTTAAAATGCTTTGGTCAACCCAGTCCCAGACAAAACCGCCCTGCAGGCAGGGGTATTTGTCCCAAAGTACGGTGTATTCGTCCGTTGAGCCGCAGGAATTACCCATAGCATGAGTGAATTCGCAGAGAATAAAGGGTCTGCCGTCACGCTGTGTTATTGCGTATTCTTCACATTCCCGGGGTTTATAATACATTTTTGACTGTACGTCGGAAATTTCCTTTTCATCCGGAGAGCGGTGACATTCAAAGTGAACAAAGCGGGTTTGATCTTCTTTTTTAAGATAATGATACATCTTTTTAGGTGTTTCGCCGCCCAGAGATTCATTACCTAATGACCAGCAAACAACGCAGGTGATATTCTTATCTCTGTTATATGTTGCTTTTATACGCTCCATGCAGGCCTTTTCCCATTCGGGACGGGATGCCGGAAGCTGTGGGCATCCTATAATTGTTGACCAGCCTGTGCCATGTGTTTCCATGTTGTTTTCGTCAATAACATACAAGCCGTATTCGTCGCAAAGCTCCATGAATCTTGGACAGTTAGGATAATGAGATGTACGAACCGCGTTTATATTCGATTTTTTCATCATTTCGATATCGTATCGCATGACCTCTTCGGTTATATATCTGCCTGTTTTGCAGTCAAATTCATGCCTGTTTGTGCCTTTAAAAACAACACGCTGACCGTTAATACGAATAATTCCGTCTTTAATTTCGACAGTTCTGAATCCGATTTTTTGGCTTATATATTCAATCGGTACACCGTTATTCTTTAAAGTAAGAACGACGGTATAAAGGTAAGGACTTTCAGCCGACCACGGGTTAACATCTGCAACGATAGCCTTGAGTGTGGTTTTGTGATCCTCATCTGCATACTGTGTATCAAGTGCAACTGTTGCACCGTCCGCATCAATAATACTCATATCAATGCTCAGACTTTCATAAGTTCCGTTTGTTTTTACGAGCACTTGTGCATAGCCGTCACTGAGGGTGACATCGGGCTGGGCAGTAATGGTAAAATCACGTATATATTCCCTTTCGGTTGTGTAAATGTAAACATCACGAAAAATGCCGCCCAGGCGCCACATATCCTGGCATTCAAGCCATGAGCCTGTGCACCAGCGGTAAACTTCAACTCCGATTGTGTTAGAGCCTTCTTTAAGATATTTTGTGATATCAAATTCACTGCGGTGAAAGGTTGATTCGGAATAACCGACTCTGTTTCCATTTATATAAAGGTAAAAAGCGGATTCAACGCCTTCAAAGCAAAGCACAACTCTTTTTGCAAGCAATGCACGGTTAACATTTATTTTTTTTAGGTAACAGCCCACCGGATTGTGCATGGTAGGAGCATTGGGCGGGCATATGTCTTCACTGCCTTCCCAGGGGTAGCGAACATTGCAGTATTGACTCTGATCATAGCCTTGCATTTGCCACGAGCAGGGCACAATAACCGTATCCCAGTTATGTGCATCATAATGCGGCTGAGCAAAATCGGTTGGTTTATATGCATAGTTCTTATAAAGCTTAAATTTCCATTTCCCGTTAAGCAGTTTGCAGCGTGAGGAAGAGTAACGGTCTGCCTTTTTTGCTTCCTCAAAGCTGTCGTAGGGCATAAAGGTGGCATGCGGCGGCAGCTTGTTTACGCCAACAATTTCAGGATTTGACTGCCATTCGGTATATCCGTCAATAAAATTTCTCTCCATAACCTACTTCTCCGTTAAAATTTATCTTCTGTGTATTTTGCCTTCCTGGTATCCCTCTTGTTTAAATGCAACACCGATGCTTCTGAGAAGGATTACCAAATCGAGCTTAAACGACCAGTTGTCACAATAAAGCTTGTCATATTTTATCTTTTTTACAAGTGAAATTTCATCTCTGCCGTTAATTTGCGCCATTCCCGTCAGGCCGGGTCGGAAACGGTAAACGCCGTATTCAAGCCGGAGGCGATGAGCGCGCATTTCTGATGAAATAAGCGGTCTGGGTCCTACAAAGCTCATATCACCCTTAAGAATATTCCAAAGCTGAGGCAGTTCATCAAGGCTTGTTTTTCGCAGAAATTTACCGACCTTTGTTATATATTGGTCCGGATTTTCCAGCTGACCTGTTGCAACATTAGGCGTATTATTTTTCATTGTCTGAAATTTGTAGATTTTAAATGGTTTGCCGCGTCTGCCTCTGCGTTCGTGAGAGAAAAAAATGCTTGTATCCGGTGTCAGCAGATTAGCAACGCATATCACAAGAAAGAGTGGTGACAGAAAAATAAGCGCAAAAAACGACACAACGATATCAAAAAGGCGTTTAAATTTGGTTGGCCTTAAATATTTTTTAAAAAAAGTATCCATTTTAGTATTCCTGTACTCGGTTATACCGATTTTATATATAAATCAACATAATGTGTGCAATTTTGTTGATTATACCACATATGATTTAAATATGCAATTTTTTTATAATAATTTTAATTAGTATTGCCAAAAAAGTTTTTATTATATATAATAGACAAATAATAAACAGAAGGATGTGTTTTTATGAAGAAAGCTTTATGTTTGCTGTTATGTGTTGTTACAATATGTTTAAGCTTTTTCGGCTGCAGCGCCCCTAATGCCGATATGACCGAAGAAAATATAACCGAAACTGTCAAGGCAGTTGAAACGGCTTTAAAGAACTTCGACACGGAAAATTTAGAAAAATATGTTTCTTCGCCTACCCTTTCGGTCATTATGACTTATGCAAAAAAGCATCAGCAGTTTGCAGATTTAGGAAAAGCAATTTTTTCAGGTCTTGAAATGCAGGCAGTCAATATAGACCTTGAAAATCAGTCTGTCACAGTTGCAGTTAAAAACAAGGATTTATCTCAGGCAGCGAATGATTTTGCACAAAAGCTTAAGAGTGAGTACACGACCTTTCAGCTTTTGGCAAAGCTTAATGATGATGCATTTCTTAATACCAACTTAAAAGAACTTTGCGAAAAAATAGACGGCTCATCATTATTTCCGGATGCAATTGAAATAACGTTGGATATTAGGCAGGAAAAGAAAAATTTGGTACTCAGCTTTAATTCAGATGCAGAAAATGCCGTGTCAGGCGGTGCATTGACATCTATCAAAAACATTTACAGTGCCGGATAAATATTGCCAATCTAATTATTATATTTATAAAAAAGTAGTGACAATAATATTTCTTTATGTTAAAATAACCTTTGGTATTATTTTTCGAGGTGTAAATTTATGGCAAATAAATTAATAACTGCTCTTTTTGGCGATTACTCCAAAAAAGAAGTTAAAAGAGTAAAAAAGATTTCCAACAAGGTGCTTGCGTTAGAGGACAAGTATCAGGCTATGGAGGATAAAGAGCTGACTGCACAGACCGCTATACTTAAAGAGCGTCTTGCAAACGGCGAGACACTTGACGATATTCTTCCTGATGCTTTTGCCGTATGCCGTGAGGCAGCATGGCGTGTTCTCGGGATGAAACATTTCGAGGTGCAGGTTATCGGCGGTATTGTGCTTCACCAGGGCAGAATTGCCGAGATGAAAACAGGTGAAGGTAAAACGCTTGTTGCTACACTGCCGGCATATCTTAATGCACTTGCAGGCGATGGTGTGCATATTGTAACGGTTAACGATTATCTTGCCAAGCGAGACTCAGAGTGGATGGGCAAGCTTTATCGTTTTCTTGGGCTTGACGTGGGTCTTATCATTCATGAAAAAACAAACGAGCAGAGAAAGGAAGCCTATAACGCAGATATCACATACGGCACAAATAATGAAATGGGCTTCGACTATCTTCGTGACAATATGGTTCAGTATAAGGAACAGAAGGTGCAGAGAGGTCATAAATTTGCGATTGTGGATGAGGTGGACTCCATCCTGATTGATGAGGCGCGTACGCCTCTTATCATCAGCGGTAAGGGTGAGCAATCGACCGATCTTTACAGACAGGCTAATGCTTTTGCTAAAACCCTTAAAATGGTTAAGGTTGCCAAAATGGACGAAAAGCAGGACACGGAAGCCACATACGACGGCGACTATATTGTTGATGAAAAGGCGAAGACGGCAACACTTACACAGGATGGTGTTAAGAAGGCCGAGTCCTATTTTAACGTTGAAAATCTTATGGAGATGGATAATTCTACACTTCTTCATCATATCAATCAGGCTATTAAGGCAAATGGTGTAATGAGAAGGGATATTGACTACGTTGTTACAGAAGGTCAGGTTAAAATCGTTGACGAGTTTACAGGCCGTATTATGGAAGGCAGACGCTATAATGAAGGTCTGCATCAGGCAATTGAAGCGAAAGAAGGCGTAAAGGTTGAGCATGAGAGCAAGACGCTTGCGACAATCACTTTCCAAAATTATTTCCGACTTTACAAAAAGCTGTCGGGTATGACAGGTACGGCTTCAACAGAGGCTCCTGAATTTTCTGAAATCTATAAGCTCGATGTTGTTGAAATTCCAACAAATAAGCCTCTTGCAAGAATTGATCGTCCGGATGTTATTTTCCAAACAGAAAGAGCAAAGTTTTATAATGCAATAGATCAGATTAAAGAATGCCACGAGAAGGGTCAGCCGGTCCTTGTTGGTACAATCAGCATTGAAAAGAGTGAGCTGCTTTCAAAAATGCTTAAAAAGGCCAGGGTTCCTCACAATGTGCTTAATGCTAAAAATCATGAACGAGAGGCTGAAATTATTGCGCAGGCAGGTAAGCTCGGCGCAGTTACCATTGCAACCAACATGGCGGGCCGTGGTACGGATATTATGCTTGGCGGTAATGCTGAGTATCTTGCTAAGTCTGAAATGAGAAGAATGCAGTTCTCCGATGAATTGATTGCCGAAGCAACAGGATTTGCTGAAACTGATGATGAGGAAATTCTTAATGCAAGAAAGACTTTTCAGGAATTAGAGGCAAAGTATAAGAACGAAATTAAGGAAGAAGCAGATAAAGTACGTGAGGCAGGCGGATTGTTTATTCTCGGTACGGAGCGTCATGATTCCCGACGTATCGACAATCAGCTTCGCGGACGTTCCGGCCGTCAGGGCGACCCGGGAGAAAGCCAGTTCTATCTTTCCTGTGAGGATGACCTTATGCGTCTGTTCGGTGGTGAGAGAATGCAGATGATGATGGGCAGACTGGCAGATGACGAGAATATGCCTATTGAGTCAAAAATGATTTCAAAGACGGTTGAGTCGTCCCAGAAAAAGGTTGAGGGCAGAAACTTCGGTATTCGTAAAAATACGCTCCAGTATGATGATGTTATGAATCGTCAGCGCCAGCTTATTTATAAGCAAAGAGATCAGGTGCTTGACGGTCTTGATCTTTCAGACAAGATACTTGCGATGCTGGATACGAATATTGAGGAGAATGTAAAAAATTACTTTGCAGGTGATAATAAGGCAGACTGGAATATTGCAGGTCTTAAGGAAAAATATAAGGGCTGGCTCACCACTGATGATGATTTTGAGGATACGGATGCGCTTTCCATTAATGAAACTATAGAAACACTGACCGAAAGAGGACACCGAATACTTGAAGAAAAGCATCAGCTCTTAGGTGATGAAATGTTTGCTGATTTTGAACGAATGGTGCTTCTCAGAAATGTTGATACACTTTGGATGGATCACATTGATGCAATGGATGATTTGAAGCAGGGTATTGGTCTTAGAGCGTATGCCCAGCAGGATCCTGTTGTTGCTTTTCGTATGGAGTCATATGACATGTTTGATGAAATGACAGCAACAATACGTGAGAATACCGTTCGCATGATGCTCACAATTATGCCGAGAAGACGCGAGGATGTTGAGCGCAAGGCGGTAGCCAAGGTAACAGCTACATCTTCGGGCGGCGACGATACGGTTAAGTCTTCTCCGGTTCGAAAGGGACACAAAGTCGGTCCAAATGATCCATGTCCCTGCGGTTCAGGCAAAAAGTACAAGAAGTGCTGCGGTGCTCCGGGCAAGGATAAGGACTGATAATCCGTAAAATATAAAACACACAATGGTTTTATCCATTGTGTGTTTTGTTTTGATTCATTAGTTTTTTGAAAGAATATTAGAGCATTTCGCACTCGCAGCAATTCCATGGTTTTCTTATTATTACAGCAGAAAAAACAGCGAGTACGAAAGCTTGCATAATGTTGCAACGCAGTGCACAGAATCATTATTTATCAGCTGTTATATTATCGGTTGTGATAAGTGTTACTCTGTTTTCTGCTAATTTATCCAGAAGCTCAAGGTCATTAATTGTCCACGCACCGAGTTTGATGCCTGAGTCGATACATTTTTTTATCATACCGTTTTCAAAGTTCTTTTCTTTTGAACCGTTGAAGTCAATACCACAGTCCTTAAGGCTTTTTGCAAGTTCAATATCCTCATCTTCAATTTTCTGAACGAGATAATAGATTGGGGCATCTGTCAGTTCTCTGATTTTTTTCAGATTTTCAAATTGGAATGAGATATATACAGCTTCAGCATTATATTTTTTTACCATATCTACAATTTCATCATAATGCTCAGTGTTATTTTTGCCCTTAAGCTCAATAACGGCAGTCATATTATAGCTGTTGCAAATTTGAATATATTTTTCAAGTGAGCAGAAGCTGAGGTTTGGATAATTTTCAATATTTGAGCCGTTATCAACATTCATTTTCATAAGATCATCATAAGTTTCTTTTTCAATAAATGCTGATTTATTCATCATTCGGTATGTGTGTGAATCATGAGAAACAATCCATACGCCGTCTGCTGTTCTGTAAATATCGCATTCAGCGCCCCAGAAGCCTGCCTTGCCTGCCTCATTGAACGCAGCTGAGGTGTTTTCCGGTGCAACTGCACGGTAACCCCTGTGCGCGATAAGTGTTACTTTTTGGTCTGTTTTTAAAAGCTCGTAGTCAGCTGTTTTGCAGTACATATGAAGCGCTGTTGCACCGGCAATTACCGCGAGTACGATTAACGCAAGAAGAACTGAAAGTACAATAACAAGAATTTTCTTCTTTTTTGACCACTTTTTCTTTTCATTTGAAGTTTTATCCATTGTCGTTCTCTCCTTTATTTTCAGGGAATTTAATTAATTTTGCATTTTCAGTACAAAAATTCCCTGTGAAATCCCATTCACCTTTCACCCCTTTTGCAGCAGCGCCAAGCTGAAAATGGAGCTGTGCAATGCCGAAGTCAATACTTTTTTCTGAATAAGGTGCATCCACCTTGCCGGAAATAATACCGTTTTCGTATTTGAAGTGAACCGGTCTGCTGTTGGTGCTTGATGGAGCTTTTTCTACCAGTTTCATAGCATATTCATAATATGCAGGCAGCTTTTTATCACAGACATCAAACATTTTTTGATATGGCTTGCTTTTTTTATGCGTTACATTATATATGGCTTTTTCTTTAAGACTAAGCTTATTTTTAACTCTGCCGATGACAATAAGACCGTGAAGCCTTATTGATTTTGGCAGCTTAAGCATGGCAAGAATTTTATTTTCATCGTAGGTGCCGGTTACCCAGCAGGTACCGAGGCCGTGGTATACGCATTCAAGTACAATCATTTCACCATAGTATCCGGACTTAACTCTGGTTTTTTCAGAGTCATCGCCGCAAATGGCGATTGCTGAAAATTTGCCTGTGAAAAACTTGAAGGCAGGGGTGGCATCCTCAATAAAGCGGAAATCAAGTCCTGCCTTATTATTGATTATGTCAACCAAATCGCGTATAACCTGTGTTGTATCGCTTTCAATGGCATAGGGTTTGTATGTACGCCTTGAGCGGCGCATATCAATTGCTTTAATATATTCCTCGTTAGTCATATAAAACATCCTGTGTGCTGATTAGATATTTACATCTATAATATATCACATTTAAATATCAAACACAACATTATAATTTTTCATCCACACATAAATCTGATAAATATAAGCCAAAACCTGTGGTGTCTGCATCAATTGACCGTACCATGGTTCGGTCATAGAGTCGGGGCTTTTCATAAGCTCATATACTGCGCTGACATTCAGCATTTCATAAAGAGGACAGCTTTTATCCTCTATAGCCTGTTTTGCAAGACGGCATACACAATCAAAGTAAAGCGGATTGTGTGTTTTGGGATAAGGGCTTTTTTTGCGCCAAACAATATCATAGGGCAAATCATTTTCAAATGCCTTTCGCAAAATACCTTTTTCACGGCCGTCAAGAGCCTTAAATTCCCAGGGCATATTATAAGCATATTCTACAAGTCTATAATCACAGAAGGGGACACGCACTTCAAGTGATGACTCCATGCTCATAACATCTTTTCTGGCAAGCAGTGTCTGCATAAACCAATTCAGATTAAGCATGAACATTTCTCGCATTCTTTTTTCAAGCGGGCTTTCACCGTCGAGATAGGAAGTCAGAGCAACAGTCTGACTGTACGCATTTTGAAGATATTCCTCGCCGTTTTTAAGAAAGCCGGGTTTTAAAATACTTCTTCTGGCCTTTGTTGATCTTGCCCAGGGGAAGCATTCCTCAAACAATATTTCTTTTCTGTGATACCAGGGGTAACCACCGAATATTTCGTCAGCACATTCGCCTGACAGACATACAGTGAAATTCTTTTTTACCTCGCGGCAAAACAGCAGCAAGGATGAGTCGACATCGGCAAAGCCGGGAACACATCTTGCAACAGTGGCTTCAAAAAGGGCATCTGCTACCGATGAATTATCAAGGATAATATTGTGATGGATTGATCCGATTGCATCTGAAACAAGACTGATATAATCAGAATCTTTGTTTGGCTGGAAAAGACTTTTTTTAAAGAATTTGTCATTGTCAGTATAGTCAACCGAATAGGTGTTTAAAATTTTACCCTTATTTTTATAATAGTCGGCAGCCACCTTTGAAATGATTGAGGAATCAAGTCCGCCGCTTAAAAAGGTTGCAAGCGGCACATCTGAAACAAGCTGCCTTTCAATGGAATTTTTAACAAGCTCATGTGTGTGTTCTATCGCTTCGTTAAGACTTTCGTTATTTTCTTTAGCTTCTAATTTCCAATACTGTAAAACAGTAGCTTTTCCGTCTTTATATTTTAGAAAATGAGCCGGGGGCAATTCTGAAATATCCTTAAAAATGGCTTTGCCGATTGTTTTGGCAGGACCCAGCATGAATATTTCATTAAGTCCCTCGATGTCTACTATGGGTTTGATTTGAGGAATGCATAAAAGGCTGCTTATTCGGCTGGCAAATGCAAACAAATCCCCTTTTTTAGAATAAAAGCAAGGTTTTACACCTATTCTGTCTCTGGCGAGAAAAAGACTGTTGTCACGTTCATTATAAACAGCATAAGCAAAAATTCCGTTAAGTTTTTTTACACTTTCCTCTTGCCATTTGTCATAGGCTTTAAGTACAACTTCAGTATCGCAGTGTGTGTCAAATTTATAGCCAAAGGTTTCAAGTTCTGCCTTTACCTGCTGTGTATTGTAAAGTTCACCATTATATACGATTATATATTTTCCGAAACGCATTGGCTGACTTCCTTTTTCTACATCAATAACACAGAGCCTGCGGTGGATCAATGCTGTTTGGGCCGTAACATATTCTCCTTTTGCGTCAGGTCCGCGCATTTTGAGTGTTTTACTGATGCTTTCAATTAAAGGCTTTTCACTTCTTAAATCTATGGACGGGGTTAATATTCCTGCAATTCCGCACATAAAATCACCTCATATTTATTATATGCAGGCACTGTATTTTTGCCTGAAATAATACGAATAATTTAAATGTTAACTTCAGTTGACAAAGTTCAAGTATAAATTGCTGGTATAATGAGGGGAAATATGCTATATTTTTATGGAGGTGATTAGATGACACTTGGTGAACGTTTATATGAAATGAGAAAAGCAAAGGGATTGTCTCAGGAAAGGGTAGCAGAAGAGCTGGAGGTTACGCGGCAAACCGTTTCTAAATGGGAGACAGACCAAACTACGCCAGATTTTGATAAAATTATTCCGCTGTGTGAGCTTTATAATATAACCGCTGATGAGCTTATTAAGGGAAGCGCAGAGAGTCAAAGCAATAATTATAATTACGATTATTATGACAGCAGTGCGTATGATATACAGCCGATGGAGCAGGCTGAAAGCAAAAAAGAGCGTGATGAGAAATACAGAAAACGCTCAGCACTCTTAATGGCGGTTGCAATATGCCTTTATATTTTATCGGTTACTCCGTTTTTTGTGCTCTCCGACGGAAGGCTCATGATGACGCTGTTTTTTGTAATCATTGCAGTTGCTACAATGATAGTTGTTTTTTCACAGCTTTCCAAGCCGAAGGATTATAAAAAGCGAGAGCTGCAGACAAAGGAATCGAAACTTTATAAGCTGATTACAAGTATACTTTCAGGGATAACGCTGGTAGTATATATGCTTATAAGCTTTCTTACAAAGGCATGGCATATTACTTGGCTGATGTGGGTGATTTACGGCATAGTATGTGAAATAATCAAGCTTATTTTTTCTTTAAAAGGAGTTGAGATTAACGATGAAGAATAATAGAGGATTAATTATTACTGTTATTGTTTTGCTGTGCGCTGCAGTGCTTTTATTATCCGGTATAATGGTGTTTGCAATAGCAGGCAGTTTCAGCATAGGCAAGGTTTTTGACTGGAAAAATTCTTTTGAAGACAGTAAAATTATTTATGATGAGAGCTTTGACAGCACAAATATAAAAAATATTTCTGCACGCTCTCAGTGCGGTGATATTAAAATTAAGCACAGTGCGGATGATGCTATCAGAATTGTTGCATGTGGCGCGAATGAGAAAAGTATTGACGTGAATATAGAGAATTCATCAATCCATATTATAGGCGGCGAAGAATCAAATTCTGCAGACGGATTTCCTTTTAACAGATTAAGAGGCTATAGGAATTTTATGAATGAAATAGAGATATATCTGCCTGATAAGGAGTTTGACAATCTGGATTTGACGACACAGTATGGTGATGTGGATATAGAAAATCATTTAATTGCTGATTTAAAGGCGAATGTTGATTATGGAGATATTGAAATAAAAGCAATTGACGGAAGTGTGGATTTGCATGCCGACTGCGGTGATATCGAGATTGACAATTTGAATATCAGCAGCAACTCCTCTATATCAACAGATTTGGGAAATGTAGAAATTGAACGTACAAATGATATCAGAATAGATTATGAGCTTTCAATGGGCGACAGCAATATTAAAAGAAATTTCAGTCAGTCAGACGTAATTTTAAATATTAAGGTCGATTTGGGAGATATAGATATAAACGATGAATATTAAGCAAACCCCCTCAGCTTTGGCTGAGGGGGTTGTGTTTGTTTTGAACGTTAAACCTTTTTCTTTCCTTTTATGTAAACTTCTAAAATCTGAGGGCTTTCTTCTTTAAGGATATTTTTATCAAGCACAATAAAATCTGCACGCTCACCGGCTTTAAGTTCACAGCATTTAGCATGGGTAATATCGTAATAAATCATATCGTTAATAAGAGGGATAACATATCCGCCGTTAAGGTCAATAACTTTGCTGTTGTCATAGCACATAGGTGTATTATACCCTAAATATACAATTTCCTTACCACTGACAACCATAACAGAATATATATCGTTTTCACTGTTGAGGGTGAGAAAACTGGCATTTGTAAAAACCGTCGTCATTATAACACTCCGTTTAGTATACTTCATAAATACAGATTGTTTTGTTATTCAATAATAATACAAATGCCGTAATTTGTCAAATCAGGTAAAAATCTGAAAATGGATATGTATTCTTTTATTGTGTGTTTTTGCATAAACATTAATGGTGATAAAATGAAAAAGGTTAAGCTTAAGGAAAAAATAAAGCCGCAATCCTATGATTATTATTTTGGCAAGCCCAGAATTGAAATGGCAGGCAGTGAGTGTCTTGTTGATGGGCTTCAGAGTATTATTGAATACTCAAATGATAAAATTACGCTTAATTTGGGCACGCAGGTTATAACATTTTTTGGTGATGATTTGCGTATAAATTCCTTTACGCGTGAAGGAGCAATTGTGGAAGGAAATATTATTTCTATGGAGTTTTCACAGTGATATGGTTTTTCAGATGGATGTTTGGTTATGTGTTGTTTTTCTTTAAGGGCGGATTTGCCGAAGATTTTTTGACAGATTGTTTTTCAGATGGTATTGAAATAAGAGATGTAGCGCTTAATGATGATGGTTTTACGGCAGCGTGTAATATAAAAACATATAGAAAACTGCATCGATATGCATTAAGACACGGAGGCAGGGTTAAGATAATAAAGAAAAAAGGACTTCCTTTTATTCTTTTGCCTTTAAAAAACCGATTTGGATTTTTTGTTGGGATGTTAGTCTTTGTGGTTATTATCTCTTTTTTAAGTTCATTTATCTGGAATGTTGAGATTGTGGGCAACAGCCGTTTAAGTGATACTGCAATATCGGCTTATCTTGATAACCATAATTTAAAAACGGGTACAATGTGGAGCAGTATTGACAGAGACAGCTTTTGCTGGGATATGATGAGTGATTTTGATGATATATCCTGGGTTCATATTAATAAAATAGGAACGACTGCACGTGTTGAAATAAACGAAACAAAATTGGCGGATAAGGATGGCGACAAAGAAAAGCTTCAGGGGATAAATGTATTTCGAAAGGAGCTGCAGGTTGTAGCTTACAGGGAACAGAAGGATATAACAGTAAAAAACAGAAAAAAATATATTTGTCTGCACTTTTTTACTGCAGATATTCCGTTGTATATAAAGAAAGAAAAGGGAGATATTTCAAATCAAAGAGAAAGCTTTTTGACAATAAGGGATACAAAGATTCCCATCGGTATTACCGAATATGAGGAATGTTTTTTGCTTTCATCATCAAAAACTCTTAATGATGATGTATTGTTGGAGCTTGCAAGGAAAAAAATGAAATTTCAGGAAGAAAAAGAATTCGATGAATTTGAGATAATCAATAAGAGTGAAAATCATAAAATAGATGCAGACAAGTGTGTCATAAATACTTCGTATATTATAAGAAGAAAATAATATATTAATCTTGAAAGGGCTTATTTGATATGGTAAAATAAAGAAAATTAGACCAAGGAGGTATAAATATGCAAATGACTTTTCGCTGGTTTGGCAAGGAAAAGGATACTGTTTCCCTTGAACAAATCAAGCAGATACCGGGGGTCGTGGGTGTTGTTCCCGCTCTTCATTATCTTCCTGCAGGTGAAGCATGGGGTATGGAGGATGTGCAGAAAATGTATGATGAGATAACTGCCCAGGGTCTCACAATGGAATGTATTGAAAGTGTTAATGTGCATGAAGATATTAAGCTTGGACTGCCATCGCGTGACAAGCTTATTGAAAATTATAAAACATCTATCAAAAATCTAGCAAAAGTTGGAGTTAAAGTTATATGCTATAACTTTATGCCTGTTTTTGATTGGACAAGAACAGATTTATATATGCCTCTTCCTGACGGTTCTACCTGTCTTTGTTATGACGGCAAGCAGGTTGAGGGCAAGTCTCCCGAGGATATGTTTAGAGAAATTGATGACAATTCAAACGGTTATGCAATGCCCGGCTGGGAGACGGAAAGAATGGGCGAAATCAAAGAGCTTTTTGAAAAATATAAAGGTATAACAGCCGACGATTTATGGGCTAATTTAAAGTATTTTCTTGAAGCAATTATGCCGACCTGTGAGCAATGCGATGTTAAAATGGCAATTCATCCCGATGATCCGCCTTGGGGTATTTTTGGATTGCCGAGAATCATAACAGGCAAAGCTGCTATAGAAAAGCTGCTTGAAATGGTGCCCAGCAAGTATAACGGACTTACCCTTTGCACAGGCTCATTGGGTGCAAGTGCCGATAATGATATGGTGGAGATTATTAAGGCAGCCGGTGACAGAATTTATTTTGCTCACCTTCGCAATGTTTCAATCAATAATCAGTGGTTCAACGAAACCGCACATGAAAGTGAAGCAGGCTCTCTTGATATGTATGAGATTGTTAAAGCTTTGCAGGAGGTTGGATTTGACGGCTATATTCGCCCTGACCACGGCAGAATGATTTGGGGCGAGGTTGCGCGTCCCGGATACGGCCTTTTTGACAGAGCACTCGGCGTAAGCTATCTTAATGGTCTTTGGGAAGCCGTAGAGAAAAGCAGAAAGGAAAAATAAATTATGTTTAATCATGAAAATTTAAAAGGACGAGTAGCAGTAGTAACAGGCGGCGGCGGTGTGCTTTGTGCTGCATTTGCAAAAACACTTGCAGAACAAGGCTGCAAGGTGGCAGTGCTGGACTTAAATAAGGAAGCCGCACAGCAGTGTGCTGATGAAATAAATGCAGCCGGAGGACAGGCTATCGCAGTCGGATGCAATGCGCTTGATCTTGAGTCAATGGAAGCAGCAAGAGCGCAGATTAATGAAAAGCTGGGAAGCTGCGATATTCTTCTTAACGGTGCGGGAGGCAATAATCCAAAGGGCTCAACAACAAAGGATACACTCGAAAAAATTGATCTGATTCAGAAAGACGAGAATATTAAAACTTTCTTTGACCTTGATCCTAACGGAATTAGTTTTGTATTTAATCTTAATTTTCTTGGTACACTGATTCCGACACAGGTATTTGCAAAGGATATGGCGGAGAAGGAAGCAGGCACAATCATTATGGTAACATCAATGAATGCTTATCGTCCGCTTACTCGTATTCCGGCTTACAGCGCAGCAAAAGCAGCGGTTAAAAACTTTACGGAATGGATGGCTGTTCATTTTGCACCGCTTGGTATTCGTGTAAACGCAATTGCACCCGGTTTCTTCTCTACAAAGCAGAATAAAACATTGCTTTGGAATGAAGACGGAACGCCGACTGAAAGAACCGGAAAAATTCTTGCAGCAACACCAATGGCTCGTTTTGGTGAAGCAGATGAGCTTGCAGGAACTCTCCTTTTCCTTTGTGATGAAGCTTATTCAGGTTTTATCACAGGTGTTAATATTCCTGTTGACGGAGGCTTTAACGCTTATTCAGGTGTATAGTTAATATTTTGGGCGGCGTAAGGCAGTGGCTCACATATGTGTGCTGCCGGTTATATGCCGCCTTTTTTGGAGGTGCAGCTTGTGAGTGATAACAAAACAAAAAAAAGGACAATCAGTATTCTAATTGTCTTTTTGCTGATGATTGCGGGTATAGGAGCTTATATTATGTTTGGTATAGTTGGTGTTGATGAAAAGCGCACCTATGCTGAAAGTGATGTTGCTTTGAGCAATGTTAACACAGGGAAAACAGTTATCGATGATACAGTTACATATCAACAAATGAACGGCTTTGGTGCATCTGCATGCTGGTGGGCTCAGGATGTTGGCCAATGGGATAACTGCAGCGAAATTTTATCTTATTTGTATGACCGTGAAAAGGGTATAGGTCTTAATATATATCGTTATAATCTTGGTGCGGGATCTAAGGGTGATAAAAGAATTTTGACTGAAAACAGATCCACGCAATGTTTTCTTAATAAAGACGGTTCGTATGATTTCAGCAGGGATGCAGCGGCTCAGAAGGCTTTGGAATTTGCAAAAAAATCTGCCGGAGACCATTTGCGTGTGACTCTTTTTTGCAATAGCGCACCTGTAAGCCTTACTAAAAACGGTGCCGGATACGGTGAGCCTTATAAAGATGAAAATGAACCTTGGGTATCTAATCTTGAAGAAGAGAATTACGATAAATTTGCTGATTTTTGCTACAAGAGTGCAGATTATTTTATTGGTAAAGGGTATCGTGTTACAGATGTTTCACCGATGAATGAACCGCAGTTTAGCTGGGCGGCGTGGTATAATAAGGATGGATCGGTTTCTGTCAATCAGGAGGGCTGTCATTATTCAAAAACCGAAGCGGCAGCATTATATAATGCAATGATTGATCGGTTTTCAGGCTCTGCGTTAGAGGGAAAAGGATGTAAAATCTCTATGTTTGAGTCAAGCTCTGCTGAGGGTGAGGGCTCAGCCTGTGCGGCTTATCTTGATTGTCTTCTCGGCAAAGGACCGAAATATGTTTTTAAAAACAAAAAAATAAGGGAATATTTTGATACGGTGAGTCTGCATTCTTATTGGACATCGGCACAGACTAAGCAACAGGCAGCTGAGTATATCGCAGATAAGTATTCAAAATATGATGTTGTATGTACGGAATATTGCCAGATGACGGATGATGAAAACACCGGCGTTCATCAGCTTATTTCAGCCGAAAAGAACGGCACCAATGGTATGACCATTGATTACGGTGTTGCTATGGCAAAGGTGATTGCTGATGATTTGACTATTTTTAATGCCAAGGAATGGGATTGGTGGACTGCGTGCTCATACGGTGTTTATACAGACGGTCTTATTTATCTTAATCCGGATAATCATAAGGATATTCGCTTGTCAAAAAGATTTTGGTGTATGGGCAATTTTTCCAAATTTATCAGAGAGGGTGCAACACGTGTTGCGTTTTCAAGCGGGATTGATACCGTTTGCGGATGTGCATTTGTTAATCTTGATAACAGCACGGCTGTGGTATATGTTAATGACACAGACAAGGATGAAACAAGTACAGTGGAGTGCTTGGGTGATTACAGTGTTTATACTACCAGCAGCAAATATGATCTTGAAAAGACTGCATCAGGTAAAGCAGGAGATGTGAAGATTTCACTGCCGGCAAAGTCTGTGGTTACAGTCATTTTTAAATAATAATTTTTTGACAGGATGCTTTAATCATAGCTGTTTGCACCGAGAATGTGTATTCCAAGTGCCGAAGCGTAGTTGTAAGTATCAAGTTTTCTCATATAAGCATCATCTGTATGAGCTGCAACAAGGGGTACACCATCCAGAAAGCCTGTTACAATAAGCGTATGATAATATACTATACTGTTATTCAGACTGATAAAATCACCGATTTCCAGTTGATTTAAAGGTGCTGCATTTGCAAAAGGACCGATGCTTTTATTATGAAGCATAAATTTTTTAAAATGCTCGGCACTTGACCATGCTGCAGCTCTGTCATCCGGTGTGTTATAATACCAGCCGGTATCCTTTTCGTAGTTCATGATTCCTACTCCGGCATAAAGGCATTGCGATGCGAAGTTTGTGCAGTCGCCGCCGATGCCGTCAAAATTCAGATATTTACGGTTTCTTTTGTTTGCCCATTCTTGGGCATAGCTGAGTGCTGCATTTCTGTTGTATTCATTAAAATGCATGGGAAATCTCCTTTTGGTTTAAGTGTTCAATTTAATTATACTTTGGATTATAATAAAAAATGCGATGAAACATAAATTTTTGTTTCATCGCATTTTTCTTATTTTGTATGCTCATCAAGCGTCAGATAATAGCCTTTTAGAAAATTTTCTTTGAAATATTTAACCTCTTCAAGTGAAATCTCGTCAATTAGTTTCTCCTGTGCTTCAAGTGCTTTTTCAAATTCAAGGTTGCCCATTCGGTGTTCTTCTATGCATTTGATTAATGCACTGATTTTATCTGCAGCTTTTACAAGTACCCAGAGTTCTCTGTCACATTCCTGCTTTTCGAAAAGCGGCAGATAATCGCTTTTGAATTCCTCCGGCAGCATAGACAGCAGCCTTTCGCCTGCAACATGCTCAACATCCTTGTAAACATCCCTTATATTATCGTTATAGTATTTAACAGGTGTAGGCATATCACCGGTAATTACCTCTGTGGTATCATGGTAGAGAGCCAAAAGACAGGCTCTTTCGGCATCATAGTTTTTGCCGAATTTTTTATTTCCTATCAGTGCAAGTGCATGTGCAATTACAGCAACGGAGTGACTGTGTTCAGCTATATTTTCTTTAGAGGTATTTCGCATTAAAGCCCATCTGTCAATAAGCTTCATACGATTGACCATTGCAAAAAAGTTGCTGCTCATTATTGCTCCTCCGACTTTGCAATTTCAATGCCGAGCTCGTCAAGCTGTATGTTATCAATACGGCTCGGTGCACCGCTCATCAGCTCGCTGGCATTTTGTACTTTAGGAAATGCAGTTACGTCTCTCAAGTTGTCAGCGCCGCAGATAATCATGGCAAGTCTGTCAAGGCCTATACCCATACCGCCGTGAGGGGGTGATGCATAATGGTATGCTTCAACAAGAAATCCAAATTTTGCGTCGATTTCATCCTGCTCCATGCCAAGCAGTTCAAACATTTTGTTTTGCAGTTCGCAGTCGGTAATTCTCATTGAACCGGAAGAAAGCTCAGTTCCGTTTAAAACAAGGTCAAATGCCTTTGCTCGTACCTTTCCCTTGTCTGTATCAAGGTATCCGATGCATTCTTCCATAGGCATAGTAAACGGATGATGCATTGCCACCCATTCACCGGTTTCTTCGTCCTGTTCAAAGAATGGCATTTCGGTAATCCAAAGGTAGTTCCATTTGCCTTGCGGGATTATATCAAGCTCTTTGGCGATAATAAGTCTTAATGAACCGAGAATAGAAAGTGCCGAAGATGTCTTATCCGATATAATAAACACACAGTCGCCTTTTTCGGCTTTCAGCTCAGAGAGGAGACAATCAAGTTCATCGTCCTTTAAAAATTTGTTAAAGGAACAGCTCGGTGTATCATCCGCCCATCGAATATATGCCAGGCCCTTTGCACCTATTCCCTTGGCATGCTCGGTAAGCTTGTCAATTTTTTTTCTTGTATAAACGGATGCAGCGTTTTTTGCAACAATGGCTTTGACGGATCCACCGTCAGCAATGGCATTTTTAAATACAATAAAATCTGTTTTATCTGCCCACTCGGTAATATCCTGAATCAGCATATCAAAACGTGTATCCGGCTTGTCCGAGCCGTATTTTTCCATCGCATCGGCAAAAGTCATGCGGGGAAGGGGCATAGGGATATCAACGTTTACGATCTCTTTCATAAGAGCAGAGATAAAGCCCTCGGCCATTTCCATAATATCATCCGTATCCACAAATGACATTTCAAGGTCGATTTGAGTGAATTCAGGCTGTCTGTCCGCTCTTAAATCCTCATCTCTGAAGCAACGGGCTAGCTGAATATATCGGTCAAATCCGGCTACCATACAAAGCTGTTTATAAATCTGAGGGGATTGCGGCAGTGCGTAGAATTTACCATTATGAATACGTGACGGTACAACATAGTCTCTTGCACCTTCAGGTGTGGATTTAATCATCATTGGTGTTTCAATTTCGATAAAATCATTTTCATAAAAGTAATCTCTTGCGATTTTTGCAATTTTGTGACGCATTAAAATATTTTGTGTTAGCTTTTGATTTCTTAAATTTAAATAACGGTATTTAAGAGTAGTTTCATCGCCGACCTTTTCTGAATTTACAATTTCAAAAGGCGGGGTCTCGGATTTTGAAATAATGCGAAATTCTTTTACGTTAATCTCTATTTCACCGGTGGGAATTTCCTTGTTTTTACTTTCCCTTTCACATACTGTGCCTACAGCTGCTACAACGTACTCCGATCTTACAGACTGAGCCTTTGTAAAAACCTCTCTGTCAGTTGTATCATTAAAGGAAAGCTGAATAATGCCTGTTCTGTCCCTTAAATCAATAAATATAAGATTACCGAGGTCGCGCTGTCTTTGACACCAGCCAAAAAGCGTAACCTCTTTGCCGGCATCCGAAAGCCTGAGTTTGCCGCAGTAATTTGTTCTTTTTAAGCCTTTAATCGTTTCTGCCATGTTCGTTCTCCTCTTTATTTAAGCCGAAAAGTGAACTGAAATCAAATTCCTCTCCGTTTATTTCAAGGTCAGCCAGTTGGTCCGAAAGAGATATATTATAAAACCCACTGACGAATGTATCCAGGGCGATTTCGGTTTCCTCGCCTGTAGTCATATTTTTAAGCTTTGCAATTTTTGTGTCAACCTCGTTATCACCGATAACAATATTGAACTTTGCACCGAGCTTATCGGCATATTTCATTTGGGCACGCAGCGAGCGTTGATTTAAATCCATCAGTGCAGTAAAGCCTTCAGCTCTCATGTCACTTACAATTTCAGCTGCTTTAAGTGTTGCTTTATCACCAAGTGCTGCAACAAAAAGATCAGGTGTATTTGCAGCAGGGAAAGGTGCATTCTGTGCCTCCAGAAGAAGCATAAGCCTTTCCAGACCCATTGCAAATCCCAGCGAAGGCGTTTTTTGCCCGCCCAGTTCATCAACAAGTCCATCATATCTTCCGCCGCCGCACACTGTGCCCTGTGCACCTATTGAATTAGAGATGAATTCGAACACGGTTTTTGTATAATAATCAAGGCCTCTTACAATTTTTGGATTGATTTTATAATCAATGTTCATTGCTTTAAGATAATTTTGAACACTATCAAAGTGCTCTCGGCATTCCTCGCAAAGATAATCCGTTACAACCGGCGCATGCTTTGCAATTTCTGAGCAGACAGGGCTTTTGCAGTCAAGAATTCTCATGGGATTTCTCTCAAGTCTGTCCTGACAGGTTGAGCAAAGCTCATCTCGTCTGTCTGAAAAATATTCTTTAAGAGCTTTGTGATATTCAGCGCGGCAGACGGGGCAGCCGATTGAATTGATTTCAAGACTCAGCTCTTTAACCTGAAGTGTGTCGAAAATGGATTTGCCAAGGGCAATAAGTTCAGCGTCAGCGAGTGGTGAGGATGTGCCGAAGCATTCAACACCAAATTGGTGAAACTCTCTTAATCTGCCGGCCTGCGGCTTTTCATATCTGAAGCATGGGCCGATATAGCATACCTTTTGCGGCAGTGCTTCATTGCAAAGACCGTTTTCGAGATATGAACGTACGGCACCTGCCGTTCCTTCAGGCCGCAGAGTAATGGAACGTCCTGCCTTGTCATCAAAAGTATACATTTCCTTTTGAACGACATCTGTTGTATCGCCCACACCGCGCTGAAACAGCTCGGTGTGCTCAAACATGGGGGTTCTGATTTCCTTGTATCCGAATTTTTCTGCAATATCAAGTGCAGTGGCTTCTATATACTGGTTTTTATGGACATCTTTAGGCAAAACATCCTTTGTACCTTTAATTGCTTTTGTAACAAGTGCCATAAATGTGCCTCCGAAAATAAAGTGTATGTAAGAAAATAGGGTGAGCTGTTTAGCATAAGCCGAACCTCACCCATAATTATTTATCACCTTGATGGGTTGTATCTTGGGTTAACAATCTCTCTCCATTCAAAGTCGCCGCGTTCAACGCCTCTTATAAGGGCCTCGGCAGTTGCAATATTGGTTGCAAACGGAATGTTGTGAACATCACAAAGTCGTAATAAATCATTGTCGTTGGGCTCATGCGGTTTGGGTGAGAGAGGGTCACGAAAGAAAATAAGCAGATCTATTTCGTTGCAGGCAATTCGGCTGGCAATCTGTTGACCGCCGCCCTGGCTGCCTGAAAGAAAGCAGTTTATTCTAAGACCTGTGGCTTCTGAAACAAGCTTGCCTGTTGCGCCTGTGGCACAAACATCATGGCGGCTGATTATGCCGCAGTAAGCGATGCAAAACTGAACAAGCAGTTCCTTTTTTGCATCGTGAGCAATAAGTGCAATATTCATAAAATACCTCCTGTGTATCGTAATTTGTATGGAAGTCTACGGTATCATTTTACTAATTCCTTAAGCAAATAGTATATTAACATAATTTTTTTATCTGTTCAATAAAAATTAACAAAATATTGGAATTAAAGAAGAGTTCCTGTTTTTTGATTTGTCTTAGCGTCTGTATTGTTTTGATACCAATAATTAATGATTTCAGCTGTGATTTCGGCTGTTTCACTGCCTGAACCGGCAAGCTCAACTACGGATGATACTGCAATTTCAGGATTTTTGTAAGGTGCATAGGTAATCAAAAAGCCGTTATTCCTTTTTACACCGTTGACAATAACTTCGGATGTACCTGTTTTGCAGGCAACCTGGGTATTAAGCTTATCAAAAATCAGGCTTGGTCCGCCGCTGGTGGCAACAAGTCTCATTCCGCTGTGAACATTGTTAAGTGTATTTTTGCTTAAATCTATGGTGTCGGAAACGGTTTTGCTTTTTTCATTCACAATGCCTGTTGATGCCTGAATAACTGATTTTACGAGATGCATTTCATATCTTGTGCCGCCGTTGGCAATTGTGGAACAGTAGTTTGTGAGCTGAAGAGGAGTAAACAGATTGTCACTCATGCCGATGGCGGTAAGCATTGTGTCACCGATTCGCCAAATGCCGCCTGCATTTTCTCTGTTTTCCGGAGAAGAGAGACTGCCGGATGCTTCGGCAATCTCTATGCCTGTTTTTTGACCCAGACCGAATGCGGATGCATATTCATCAATTTTGTTTATGCCCGTATCCAATGCAACATTGTAAAAAAACATATTGCAGGAGTCCTTAAGTGCCAATCTCACGTTTTCGGTTCCGTGTGCATTGCCGTGAAGACATTTGAAGGGCTGGCCGAAAAATTCCTTAGTACCCACGCATACGTGTGTAGTGTCGGAATTGATGATACCCTCTTCGAGAGCTGCACAGGCTGTAACGGGTTTAAAGGTTGAGCCCGGTGCATATGTGCCTAAAGCAAATCTGCTCCAAAGGGGATTTCGAGGATTGGTCGAAAGCTGTTTATATTTGTCATAATAATCTTTCAAGTCAAAAGTCGGGTAGGATGCTGCAGCAAGCAAATCACCGTTGTTGCAATCCTCAACCACTACAGCGCCTGCCGAAGAAAAAGCATCAACCTTGTCACAGACAGCTTTAAGCTTGTTTTGAGCAAGCACTTGTAAATCTCTGTCTATGGTAAGAACGACAGTGTTGCCCTGAATCGGCTTTTTTGTAACCTCTTCGGTTATGTTTCCCTCTTTATCCACTGTTATTGTCAGTTCACCGGGAGTGCCTTTGAGCTCACTTTCCATCGCTTGCTCAATACCGGATTCACCAATTTGGTCGGTTATATTGTAGCCTTTATCCTTTTTTTCTTCATACTCTTCGGCATTGATTTTACGCACTGTTCCGAGGATGTGGGGGGCAATGGTTGAGTCAACATATTCTCTATATGCTACAACCTGAACATCTGCTCCGAGATAAGCAGTCTTGTCCTCTTTTATCCTTGCCACTGTTTCGTCGCTGACATCGTCAGCAATGGTTACAGGATTTTCATAAGAAAAAAGAAGTCTAGTAAGCTCATATCTTATATTGCCTATCTTAAGTGCTGTTTCGCTGTCATAACCCTTAATTTCATATTTTTCCAATACGGCATCATAGCAATTTTTTGCCGTTGCATAAGGCTGAAGGTTGAGCATGTCCGCACTTTTCATGGTTTCAATATCCTGTTTTTCGCCATCAAAGCGAATGTGCCCGTTTTTGTCGAATTTTAAAGGAAGGTTTTGTGCATATTCCTCGCCTTTTGCTTCAAAAAGTTTAATTAAATTATATATTATTTTGTTTCGCTGTTCATTATCCTTTACATTCGGAAAGTATACAGCGTTTAAAATTATGGAATTTCCCTGTCTGTTTGTAACGAGCGAGTTGCCGTTTCTGTCGACAATTTCACCCCTTGCAGGTTCGATGGGGACAATATATTTACTTACTGTATTATTTTGTTTAATGTAATATTCGTTATCGCGTACCTGTATTTTGTAGAGGTTTACGGCAAAGCCTGCGATTACGGAGACAATGAGTATAACGGCAATTGTGCTTCGTGCACTTTTGTATCTTGGCTTCACGTTCAAGCCTCCTTTATGCGAGTGTATTTTTTAAATCCGAGAGGGGTTGTTCTTTTATCTGTTTAGGCTATCTTCAATTTCTTTTTTATTTGTTTTAACACCAGCCAAATAATCGGAGTGCATGCAGTTGTATAAATTGCGCAGGGAATATAAAAAGTAAGAATTGTGATTTGTGCGCCCTGAACTTTTTTGAGAACCATGAAGCATAGCCAGTACAGCAAGCAATAAACAACGATTGCTGTGGTGCAGGAAATCATATTTGTAATAAAAGTGTCACGTGCAATATATGTTACAAATACTGAGGTAAGCAGACAAATGACGGTGATATAAATACAGTTAAAGCCAAGATGCACAGCACCGGATACATCCCACAGAAGACCGGCAAACAGGCCGATTAACGCACCGCCGATCATATCCTCACTCATTGCCAATATGACGGCAACCGGAAGCAGCAAAAAACATCTTGCGCCGAAAATTTGCGGAAAAAGTCCGGGTGTGTTCTGAAGCAGGTCTGCCAGCAGAATAATCAGACAATAGCTGAAATATTTTATTGCTTTTTGCTTTGCAGTCAGCTCCATCAGTCAGCCTCACTTTCAGCTTCAAAGCCGGTCAGAATCAGGCAGGAATCCAGCTCCTGAATATTTGTGCCGGGTTCAACGGCGGCATAGGTAGATATATTCGTTATTTCATCGCTGATATCGCGTACGGTACCGATAATGATTCCTTTGGGCATAGTTGAGCTTATACCTGCAGTTGCAATGATTGAACCGTATGAAATTTTTGTTGATGAGTCAAGATTTTCAAACTTGCAAAAACCATTTTTTGCAAGTTCGGCATCGCCTGTTACATAGCTTAGCTCTTTGGTATTGATATCGTATGCCGATACACTGAAATCAGGATCAATTACAGTACTGACAATGCTGTATGTGGGATAGGCTTTTTTTATAACACCCACAAGATATTTGCCATATAGCACAGCATCCCCGTCTTTAACTGCGTTTGCAGTCCCCTTGCTGATTGTGAAACTGCAGTAAGGATTTGCACTGTCACGCCCTATCACGGAAGCCTGAATATATTTAAAATCAGGATTATCCTCCTTAAGCTCAAGAGCCTGTTTGTACAATTCATTTTGTGATTTAAGATTATTATAGTCGGCAAGTTTGTTTTGAAGCTCACCCAGTTCCTGCTGCAGCTTATCGATTTTTTGCTCATACTGGGTATTTCCCTTTGCGTTATCTGCTATTTTGTCAATTCCGTCAGACACTTTTGCTGCAAGCCAGTGAGCAGGGGTAAATATTGTGCCTACAATGCTGGATTGAGCAGTTTCACCGTGACCGTTTGCGGCACAGATAAACATACCTAAAAGCAGCAATGCAAGTATAGCCGCGATTAATTTGAAGCGATTGCTTTTGAAAAGATTTTTCATCCCTTATAATGCCCTTCTGAGTTTAATTGATGTTCCGATTGCTACACAGTCAGTGGGGTTTTCAGGCATATGTACGTCAATTCCCGTTTCCTGTGAAATCAGTGTTGAAAAACCTCTGAGCTGACTGCCGCCGCCTGTCATATAAATACCCTTGTCAATAATGTCGGCAGCAAGCTCGGGTAAGGTAATTTCCAATGTTTCTTTGATAGCTGAAATAATTTGTGATACGGGCTGCGATAAGATTTCGCGAACCTCTGCAGAGGTGATTTCGGTGCTTTTGGGCAGTCCGTTTACGAGATTTCTGCCGCGAACCTCCATTGCACCTTCACCGTCATATGCGGCAGCAGAGCCTATCTTAAGCTTTATATCTTCAGCTGTATTTTTGCCGATAATAAGATCATGTTCTTTTTTTAAGTGATTTATAATTTCTTCGTCAAGTGCGTCTCCGCCGATTTTAATGCTCTTGCATGCAGCAATTCCTCCAAGGCTTATTACTGCAATATCACAAGTACCGCCGCCGATGTCGATAACCATTGAACCGGTTGCATCATATACGGGAAGTCCTACACCCAGAGCTGCTGCCATGGGTTCTTCTATAAGTTCAACATCCTGAGCTCCTGCAGAGCGAACAGCATCCTCAACAGCGCGTCTTTCAACTTCGGTAACGTTGCTGGGAATGCTGACAACAACACGTGTTCTTGTAAAAAGACTTCTTTTGCTTGAACGGTATATAAAGCTTCTTAACATATCTGAGGTCATATCAAAATCCGCAATAACGCCGTCCTGAAGCGGACGAACGGCAATAATGGAACCGGGTGTTCTGCCAATCATGGCTTTTGCTTCATCGCCTGTTGCAAGAACTCTTTTGGATTTTACATCAACGGCAACAACACTGGGTTCGCGAATTACAATGCGGCCTTTTTTGTCGCATATTATTGTATTTGATGTGCCAAGGTCAATGCCGATATCCCTTGAAAATAACATAAATTTCTCTCACTTTCAAAATCAAATTAACTATATTAAATCTATAAAATAATTTATTATAACTTATTAGTGTATATATTATATAATACACTATGGTTTATAACAATAGCTAATTTGAAAATTTACAAAATTGTAAAAACTGCAAAAAACATATTTTGCCGCACCAATAAGAGTAACATATTATTGGTGCGGCAAAGGTTTTATAATTCAACTGTAAACTGATAGCCCTGTTCTCTTATATCGTCAATTACATCTCCGAGGATATCGGCATTGGTTGCGCTTACTGCGTGGAGCAGCATGATTTCCCCGTTATGTGTATTTTCGGTAATTGTTTTGAAGGCTTCGTTTTTGTCGCCGGGGTTTTGCGTATCCCAGTCGGCATAGGCAAATGACCAAAAGATGCTTTTGTATCCCAATCCTTTTGCAAGTGCAAGTGTTTTTTCACTGAATTCACCCTTTGGAAAACGGAAAAGTGTCATTCTGTATTTAAAGTTTTCTTTCATATAATTGTCAAGAAATACGATTTCCTCAGTTGCTTTTTCTTCTGATACCTCATCCATTGTATAGTGTCGGTAAGTGTGATTGCCGATAATATGGCCTTCATCAATCATACGTTCAACCAGCTGCGGATTATCTTTGACAAAGTCATAAGTTACAAAGAAAACGGCTTTAACCTTTTTTTGAGCAAGCGTGTCTAAGATAGCGGGTGTGTAGCCGTTTTCATAGCCCTCATCAAAGGTGAGACAAATGAATTTTTCGTCATTCATAATGAATTGAGCACCAAGTTCGCTGTATTTTTTTTGTAGTGACACAGGATCAGCAGGGCGCTGATGATTTTCGGCTCTTCCCGGTCCCCAAACAACCTTTTCATTGCTGTAATTTTTTGTGTTTACGCCGGTTATTTCAAGCGTTGTGTCTGCCACATTGGTTGTGTTTTTTGAAGTGTTTTCTGTTGCTTTCTGCGTTGTAGTGACAGTGCTTTCAGGCTGCGTTTTCAGGTTGGAAGAGCAACCGGCAAGAAGTGCCACACAGAGTATTGACAAGATGATTTTTTTCATATTTTTCATAGCCTTTCTGCCCACAATTTTTATTTAAAAATCGTTTCGGCTGTGGGCAGGCGAAACGGTTGTTCATTCATTTTTTGTGATTTTTACGTGAAAAAATCCCCCTTGATTATTGTTATCAAAGGGGATTTTAATATTTGTGGTAATTAATTGTCTGTTTTCCAGCCGGCTGAAATTATGCCGCTGTCTTTGCCGATATGAATTAAAAGATTTTCCACAATTTCGTCATTTTTTTTAACGGTTGTAATATATGCTCTTATTTTGATGTTCCCGTCGTCTGTCGAATTGCTTTCCAAATTATGAAGCAAAATATTGTTTTCGTTTCTTATTGTCTTTACAAGATGAGAACGTATGTCAATTTCACTTTCCTCGGTGCATTTTATGGAAATTTTATAAAAGCATTCTGCTTTACCTTCCTTGCCTTTGTTGTAGCTGTTTTTCTTATTGATATAAGAGGATAAAGGATGTAAAACAAGATGAAGGAAAACGATTGCCGAAGCAACAATTATTGAAAATAGAATATTGGGAAGCGTACACAGAATGCCAACGGCAGCTGTAGTCCATATAGTCGCAGCTGTTGAAAGTCCTCGTATATTTGTTCCGTCTCTGAGAATGAGTCCGGCGCCGAGAAAGCCGATACCGCACACTACCTGCGCTGCAATTCGCGTTACATCCACATTTGCGTCATTTGCAATGTATGAAAAGGCAGAATACGCGAATGCACCCACGCATACAATAACATTTGTAAGTATGCCGGCCTGATGCTTGGTCCACTGTCTTTCAAGTCCTACAAAAAAGCCCAGTACAACCGCGATAACAAGTCTCAGCGAAAAACCTGTAAGTGTTGTGATATCGAGAAAATCGCTCATTTATTGATTCTCAGCTCCTTCGACAGATTTCATTTTTAAATAAGCATTTATAAATCCGTCAATTTCACCGTCCATAACAGCATTTATATTTCCCATTTCAAATCCGGTTCTGTGGTCCTTTGCCATCGTATACGGCATAAAGACGTAGGAACGAATTTGGCTGCCCCAGGCAATTTCCTTTTGGTCGCCTTTAATATCATCGATTTTTTCGAGATTTTCTCTCTCTTTAATCTCTACAAGCTTTGATTTGAGCATGCGCATTGCAACCTCACGGTTTTGATGCTGGCTTCGCTCAATTTGGCAGGATACTACGATGCCTGTGGGAATATGAGTAAGGCGTACTGCCGATGAGGTTTTATTTACCTTTTGGCCGCCGGCACCGGATGCACGATACACATCCATTTTTATATCCTCTTCACGAATTTCAACGTCAACATCATCGTCAATTTCCGGCATAACTTCGAGTGATGCAAAGGATGTATGACGCCTGCCTGAAGAGTCAAAAGGTGAAACGCGAACAAGTCTGTGTATACCCATTTCGCCTTTAAGATAGCCGTATGCATTTTCTCCTTCGACGAGAATGGTTGCACTTTTTACACCGGCAACATCACCGTCAAGGTAATCAAGTGTGGATACCTTATAGCCGTGTCGTTCACCCCAGCGGTTATACATTCTGAAAAGCATTTCCGCCCAGTCCTGTGCCTCTGTTCCGCCTGCTCCTGCGTGAAATGTAAGGAGCGCATTGTTGTTGTCATATTCTCCGCTTAAAAGTGTAGAAAGGGTAAGAGATTCAAGACGTTTTTCAATTTCTTCAACTGATTTTGTGCAGTCCTCAATCAGTTGTGTATCTTCTTCCTCGTCTGCAAGCTCAATCATTACAAGTGCATCGTCATAATCACTTTTAACACTTTCATATGATGCAACCTTTGCTTTTAGTGAGCCGATTTTTTGCATAATTTTTTGGCTGCTCTCCATGTTATCCCAGAATCCGGGGGTACTGCTTTCCTGTTCAAGTTGTGCAATTTCCTCTTTAAGGAGGTCAATTGCAAGTGCTTCTTTTAAATTTTTTACTGTTTTTTCCGATTCAAGAAGTCTGAAGCGAAGTTCTTCGTATTCAATCATAAATATGTCTCCATAAAAATTAATATGTAGTTTATATTCATATTATTATATACAAATTATGGCTGTATTTCAAGTTTAAAAAACAGTTAATAATATTTTAATTAAATGATTGATTTATGGGGCTATTATAATGTATAATATTATATTGATAATATAGGAAGGGTATTTCAATGACATTAAATAAAAACGAGAGATGTCCTGTTTGCAGTGAGCCTTTTATGCCCGATGATGACATAGTTATCTGTCCTTACTGCGGAACACCGCACCATAGGGAATGTTACAATTTATTAGGGCATTGCTTTCATTCGGATAAACATAACACAGGTTTTGAGTATTCTGCTGATTATGAATCCGAAAGTAAGGATGAGGCTGAGCATGATTATGTATCTGATGACTATCATGCACCCGTGCAGGATGACAAAAAAACGCTTTGCAATCAGTGCGGCGAGGAAATCAACAGCAATGTACCGTTTTGTATTCATTGCGGTGCACGCCAAAATAATGCAGAATACGGCCAATATAATCCAATTCATAGTTTTACGGTGCATTCTGCCGAGCAGAAGCAATATGAAGAGCAGGATGAGGAAATAGAAGGTAAACCTGTTGCAGATATAGCTGCTGTTATAGTAACGAATTCCAATCGATTTATACCCAAATTTTTGATGAATAAAAAGATTTCCTGGAACTGGAGTGCATTTATATTCGGTGCGTATTATTATTTTTTCAGAAAAATGTATAAGCAGGGAATTGTTTTTACGGTGATATCCTTTGCCGCAAGTTTGATTATAAGTGGTATTTTTCAGAGCCAGCTGACTGAATTTTATAATGCACTTTTCAGCAGCATAAATAATTTGTCTGCTTTGTCCATATCTGAAAATTATGAGCAGATTTTGCTTGTGTTAAAAAATACAAGTGAGCCGTTTTGTATTCTGGCTGCAATTTCACTTATACTTAGATTGATCATGGCTGTTTTTGCAAACCGGTTTTACAGAGCAAGAGTTATTGAGGTTCTAAATAAGATTGATGATGCGCTTTCCAGAGAGGAATTTATTGAAAATGCCTCGTTTTCTGTGTTTGCGGGAGAGCAGCTTTCCAAGGATGATATGAGAAAATTGTATTTGTCAAGAATGGGCGGCACAAGTTTTATGGCTCCGGTAGCTGCGTATTTTGCAACGGATTTTATCATGTATTTAATAAACTTGTTTATATAATATAGTTTTTAGGAGGATTTTATTATGAAAGTTAAAAAGGCAATTATACCTGCAGCAGGTATGGGTACCAGAGTTCTGCCTGCATCAAAAGCAGTTCCCAAGGAGATGCTTAATATTGTTGATAAGCCTGCAATTCAATATATTGTTGAGGAGGCTTTTGCATCGGGTATTGAGGATGTCCTTATTATTACCAACAGAGGCAAGGGTGCAATTGAGGATCATTTCGACCATGCATTTGAGCTGGAGTCAAAGCTTGAGGGGAATGAAAGCAAAAAGAAAATTTATGATGATGTTATGCAGTGCTCAAATTTCGGCAATATTTATTTTATCCGTCAGAAGGAGACAAAGGGACTGGGTCATGCCGTTCTTTGTGCAAAGAGCTTTGTAGGTGATGAGCCGTTTGCAGTTCTTTACGGAGATGATGTTATCGTGTCTGAAACACCGGTTACAAAGCAGCTCTGTGATGCGTATGAGAAGTACGGCAAGGGTGCTGTAGGTGTTAAAGAGGTTCCGGGCATGGCGATTACAAAGTATTGTTCATTGGCGGTAGATCCTATTGAGGATAATTGTTATAATTGTACGGATATGATTGAAAAACCATCACCTGAAGAAATTATGTCAAATTATTCCATTCTCGGCAGGGTTGTTATGCCGCCGGAAATTTTCGATATTCTGGAGGAAACTCCTCTTGGTGCAGGCAATGAGCTGCAGCTTACCGATGCAATGAGAACACTCGCTCAGACAAAGGGCGTTGTTGCTGTGGATTATGAGGGAACACGCTTTGATATGGGAAATAAGTTCGGTATTCTTCAGGCTAATATTGAAGTTGGCTTGAAGCATCCGGAAACGAAGGATGAGCTTAAGGCTTATCTTAAGGAAATAGCAAAGGATTTAGACTGAAATTATGATTAAGTTAGAACGCACAAGCGTTATGAATTTTGACAATGCAATGCGAGGCGCAAGAAATCCTATGAATTCATGGGCAAGATACGATTCATCGTTTAATGATAACGGTGATTTCGTATTTGGTGAGAATGATTTGAATCTCGCGAAGCGTCTTTGCAAGGCCGGCACGGATCACAGAAAATTTGTAAGAATGATATTTGTATCTGTTGATGTTACGGCGCCTATGTATTGGTGGAAGGAATATGACACCTATAAAGTGGGGACTGTTGCAAATTCAACATCCACTATGCACAAAATAACCTCAAAGCCGTTTGAGCTTTCGGATTTCTCAGTTGATCATATGAACGCTGAGGGTATAAGCGCTATGGAAAAGCTGATTGAGACGCTTGAGGATTTAAGGCTTCGCTATATAAATACTAAGGATAAGGAGCTTTGGTATACGATTATTCAGCTTCTTCCGAGCTCATATAATCAAATGAGGACCTGTACACTCAATTATGAGAATCTTTGCAATATTTATTATGCAAGGCGCAGTCATAAGCTTGATGAATGGCATACATATTGTGATTGGATAAAGGAGTTACCTTATTTTTCAGAATTCTTCCTGCAGGAAGAGGAAAAGGATTGATTAAATGTCTCAGTACTATTATAACCCCTTCGGCAATAACAGTGATGTAAATGAGGCAATGCAAAGGGAATTTTATATTAAACAGCGTGCAAAAAAGGAAAAGCATGAAATCAGAATGATAAGCCTTTCAATGGGCTGTGCAATTGTTGCATATCTTGCAGTTCAGACTTTTGTTACCGGTTTGGTGGCAGCATTCGGATTTACCCATCTTTTTAATGGGAATTCCGTTTTTCAGTACAGTTTTACTGTTATAGGGGTATCCTTTATGTCGGTTGCAGTTCCGTTTGGCATCATGGCGCTTTTTAATAAAAAGAGATATATTTCGCCTGTGATACCTAACAAAAGGATTAAGGCATCCGGAATTTTTGCTTGGGTAAGCTTTGGCATGCTTTGCTGCTGCGTTTGCCAGATTGCAGTATCCTTTATAGTTTTATTTTTCAAAAATGTTTTGGGACTCGAGCTTAAATCGGGCAGCATATCGGAGCCGGACTCCATATTTGCCTGTGTTATGAATATGATTGCTTTGGCAGTTATACCGGCAATTTGTGAAGAATTTGCTATGAGATGCTGTTCATTGCAGCTTCTTAAAAGATACGGCAAGGGTTTTGCGGTTGTGGCGGTAAGTATTGTTTTCGGACTCCTTCACGGTAATGTGGTTCAGTTTATATTTGCTTTTGCAGTGGGACTTATACTGGGATTTGTGACTGTAAAAACGGACAGTATCGTACCTGCTGTTTTGATACATGCATTTAATAATGCAATGTCGTCAATTCAGTCTATACTTAAATATGCATCAGGCGATAAGATTTCCAATAATGCTGTAACGGTAATTTATATTGTTTGGATGGCACTGGGTGTATTTTCCGCAATTTATTTGTTTATAAAAAAGGAATTTGTGAAAAATTCAAAAGAAAATGACAGTGTTCTAACAACAACTCAAAAATTTACAGCCTTTTTGTTTCCGTGTATGATTATTCCGTTTGCGATTTTAATTGTTATGACAGCTATGACTGTTGTTAAGGTTTGATATGGACAGTGTTTTTATGCAAAGGGCTGTTGAGCTTGCAAAAATCAGTGCACTTGAGGGCGAGGTTCCTGTTGGGGCTGTGGTTGTTAAGGATAATGAAATTGTGGGCGAAGGCAGAAATCGGCGTGAATACGGAAAGAACGCACTTTATCATGCAGAGATTGAAGCAATTGACAATGCTTGTCGGAAGCTTGGAGGATGGCGGCTTTGGCAGTGTGATATGTATGTTACGCTGGAGCCGTGTCCCATGTGTGCAGGCGCAATTATAAACGCAAGAATAAAGCGGGTATATTTTGGAGCTTTTGATAAAAAGGCAGGGTCTTTTGGTTCGGTTGTTGATTTTAATTCAATAGCCTATAATCATAAGCCTGAAGTTATATCGGGAGTTATGCAGGAGGAATGCAGTCTCTTGCTTACAGATTTTTTTAAAAAATTAAGAAAAATGAAATAATATATATGCGGTGAATTTTACGATATTTGTAAATTTTTCCGCATTTTTTATTTTTAGTGCAACACTTTGCTTATTTTTTCGCACTTAAGTATCAGAGAGTCGGCTCGACACAATAAAGGGGTGAATAGAGTGAGGGAAAAAGAATTGGTTGAAAAGGCGCGCCGGGGAGACAAGGACGCATTTTGCAGTCTTTATGCATTATATAAGGACAGACTCTATCGGTATGCCTATTATAGGCTGGGTAATGCTGACGATGCGCAGGATGCAGTTTCCGACTGTATTGTATCTGCCTATGAGCAAATTTGCAGACTGAGAAAGGCAGAGGCATTCTCCTCATGGATATTTAAAATCCTTCATGCCTCATGCTCAGATTATGTAAAACAGCAGATCAGGCAAAGAGAAAGCGAGAGTACAGACACCGTAAGAAGCAGTGTAAATCTGTTTGTGTTTATGGATGAACGCAAAACAGAGCTTTGCGAGGCTCTTGACCGATTAAGCGGTGACGAAAGGGATGTTGTTCTTTTGTCTGTTGTGGCGGGTTTTACAAGCAAAGAGATATCAAAAGTTACAGGATTAACAGCAGGAAGTGTCAGGTCAAAGCTGTCACGCAGCCTGACAAAAATGCGCAGTTTTTTGGAGTGATGCATTATGAAAGAAAACAGAGATTTTGATTTTATAAAAAGTAAATTTGATGAAGAAAATATAACTGCACCGCAAGACTTAAATGAAAGCACTGTCAGAAATATGATTGAAGGAAAAAGGCAAAATCGAATTGGATTTTATCAGACTAAGCGTTTTAAAACACTTTTAAGTACAGCAGCATGCATAGCTGCAGTGGTTACGGTGTTTGCTGCAGCGAACTCTCAGATTTTCAATGATATAATAGGTGATGCTTTGCCGCAGGCGCAGGTGCTTAATTCTTTTAATGATATCGGTGAACTGAAGTCAATGGTTGCCGATATTGAAGAAAACCCATATTATAACGAAGGTGAAATGGGTGGTAATGCTGCAGGTGAAATGTTTATAAAGAGTCCTGTTGAGGGAGCAACGAGCTATGACAAAAGTGATTATGCTGCAACGAATAAGCAGGTTGATGCTGTTGACGAGGCGGATATATTAAAAAATGACGGCAGATATATTTATGTTGTGGGGCATGAGAATAACTCCTGTGTTAAGATTTACAAACCTAACGGCAGCGAGCCTGAACTGGTTTCGATTGTGGACGAGACTTCTTTTACAGGGTATACGGAAGAAGCATTGCAAAGCGATGGAACGTATGTATCGAATGAAACAATAGTTGATTTGTATGTTTATAATGATATTCTCGTAATTAATACCATAAAGACTTTGCAAAACGCAGAGCATTATGATTATTATTCTATAGCGCATATATATGATATTTCTGATATTAAATCACCAAAGGAGATAAACTCATTTTCACAAAGCGGTGAATTATTAACCTCGCGTCTTATTGACAATCGGCTTTATATTGTATCAAAGGTTTGGCTTTCCGGCAGAGAATGCAAAACAAATGCCGATTATATTCCTTATACCGGTAATGCTGTTGATAACCGAAAAGAGCAGGTATCACTAAATAGTATATATCATGGCAGCAATCCGGGTTTTCCCATCTATTTAATGATTTGTGCAATTGATATTGAAACCGGTGAAAAGATTGCCGAGCCTAAAGCTGTATTTGGTGCAAGTTGCGATATTTATTGCAATGAAAATAATATGTATATTGCAATGACTGCACTTTATGCCAAGGATGCAGCAACGGATAAGCCGGTTGATACCAAGCTTGAGATTGTTAAGCTGAGTCTTGGTAAAAAGTCTATACGTATAGCTGCTAAGGGGTGTATTGCAGGGCTTACTTCTAATCAGTTTTCAATGGATGAAAAGGATGGCAATCTTCGTATTGCTACCACCTCTTATGACATAAACGGCAGAGAAACAAATAATTTGTTTGTGCTTGATAAGAAATTGAAGCAAATCGGTGAGATAACAGGTTTTGCCGAAAATGAAAGTATAAGAGCTGTCAGATTTATAGATGATACAGCGTATGTTGTTACCTATAAGCAAACGGATCCGCTTTTTGTAATTGATTTAAAAAACCCTAAAGAGCCTCAGATAAAAGGAGAGGTGAAAATCAGTGGCTTTTCCAATATGCTTGTTCCGGCCGATAATCACATGCTTTTAGGTATAGGTCAGAGCGATGATGAAAACAGCGGTTTAAAGCTTGTGCTGTTTGATATTTCTGATAAAGAGCATCCGCGTGTGGCCGACAGCTATGTTATCAGCGATGCTTATTCCGAGGCACAGTATAATCATCTGGCTCTTGCAGCAAATTACAGTGAAGGTTATTTTGCTATACCCCTAGGGATTATAGATGATGTTGCAAAAACAGGGGCAATAACCATTCAGGTGAAAAACGGAAAAATAGAAATCAGCAATCAATTTATGATTGAAAGCCAGCAGCAGATTACACGCTGTACCTATGTCGATAACGTTTTATATGCAACGGACTATTACGGTGATATTTTTCATTTAGAACTCAAGTAAATCGAAGCTCCGATACTTAACTGTATCGGAGCTTCTTTATTGCCATTCACGCAATTAAATTCGTTTAAAGATTAAAAAGGAATAAGCTAAAAAATAGGGGCATTACTTATTTCATGCTCTCTTCGTAAGCCTTGATCATCTTCTTAACCATCTGGCCGCCTACTGAACCGGCCTGCTTTGAAGTAAGGTCACCATTGTAACCGTTTTTAAGGTTAACACCAACCTCAGCAGCAGCTTCCATCTTAAATCTGTTGAGAGCTTCCTTAGCCTCAGGAACTACATTCTTGTTGCTTGACATTTGAATACACCTCTTTTACTGTTTACTTGCAAAAGTGAAAAATGAAATTTGATAATCAAAAGTCATTTCTCACCCTTGCAAGTATAGTTTGTGAAGTGTATTCAGTTTTAATATTGAAAAATTTTAACAAATAAATTTAATAATTTTTGCTTTAAAATTGAACCGGATGTTAAAATATTTGCTGTGCAATTTAGATTTTTATGATATAATGATTGTAAAATTAAAACGGAAAATGAAAAGGGCGGTTTGATGCAGAAATTCAGATGGGCATATATAGGCAGCGGAAATATAGCAAACTCAACTGCGGCAGAGATAACAAAAGGTGATCATAGTATTATTTCCGTTTACGGCAGAAATGAAAATAAAATAAAGCGATTTGCTGAAAAGTATAACGCTTTGTCATTTTGTGATTTTGAAAGTGCGGTTAAAAGAGATGATGTTGATGCAGTTTATATTGCAACGCCGCATACCTCGCATATTGATTATGCTGTGCAAGCAATGAAGCTTGGTAAGCCTGTGCTTTGTGAAAAACCGGTGGGCGTCAGTGAAAGAGATGTTGATATTTTAATCAATACAGCTGAAAAAGAAAATATTTATTTTTGCGAGGCAATGTGGACTTGGTTCAGCGAAGTTGCATTGACGGTTAAAAAGTGGGTGTTGTGTAAAGAAATCGGTGATATTAATAAGGTTGTAATTCATTATGCTTTTCCCGGTATTCTGATGCCCAAAAGTTCACGCCTTTTAATGCCTGAGACTGCCGGAGGTGCTTTGCTTGATATCGGGATTTACCCTATTACATATTGCTATAATCTTTTTGGTTACCCTGGCAGGATAAGTTGCAGCGGTAAATTAAAAAACGGAATTGATATAAGTGAAAAGGTTATACTTGAATATGCTGATTTTCAGTGTGAGCTGAATATGTCTTTGTGCGGGCTGAAGGAAAATTGTCTGATTAAGGGTAACAAGGGTACAATCCGGCTTCCGTCATTTTTTCATATGGCATCAAAGGCAGTTCTGGAAAATGATAAAGGCAAACAGGTTTTTTACGGTAAAACGGATTATCTCACAGAGTTTACGGCTGTTGCCGGTGAGATAAGAAACGGTATGAAGCAGTCGGCATTTATACCTTTTTCGGCAACAAAAAGCTGTATGAAAATAATGGATGAATGCAGAAGTCAGATGGGACTGATTTACCCTTTCGAAAAATAGTGTGTGATTGCTCATTTTTCAATTGGAGTCATTATTTCTGTTTGTGTAATTGTTATTTGCCTTTTTGTTGATTTTTAGAATTTGTTTTTGTATAATACTATAATAAATGAAATAATATTTGTATATTTATTATGAAAATAAAGGAGCGGTATAAATGCTTGAATTAAAAGACCTTACCTTTGCTGTTGAGGAAAACGGCCAAGAAAAGGTTATTATAGATAATCTCAATTACACGATTGAAGATAATAAGCTTACAGTTATTACAGGGCCTAACGGGGGAGGAAAGTCGACACTTGCAAAGCTTATAGCAGGTATTGAAAGACCGACATCAGGCAAAATTCTTTACAATGATAAAGATATTACCGATATGAGTATAACAGACAGAGCGAAGCTTGGTATAAGCTATGCCTTTCAGCAGCCTGTAAGATTTAAGGGTATTAAAGTTATTGATTTAATTAGATTGGCAGCGGGTGAAAATCTTTCGGCAGCGGGCGCATGTGAATATCTTTCGGAGGTTGGATTATGTGCAAGGGACTATATTAATCGTGATGTGGATGCCAGCTTGTCAGGCGGTGAGCTTAAGCGAATTGAGATTGCAAGTGTTATGGCAAGAAAGACTGCATTATCCGTTTTTGATGAGCCGGAGGCAGGAATTGATTTATGGAGTTTTCATAATCTGATTAAGGTTTTTGAAAAAATGCAGTCTAAAAAGGAAAACACAATCATGATTATTTCTCATCAAGAGAGAATTCTTAAAATTGCCGATGAAATTGTAGTGCTTGCAAACGGCAAAGTGAAATCAAGCGGCACAAAGGAAGAGATGCTTGGTCAGGTGCTGGGTTCAGCAGATGGATGCCGCTTTTATTCGGAGGAAAATTAATGGATCAGATACAGAAAAATCTATTGCAGCAGGTTGCCGGTCTTCACGAGATGCCGAGCGGTGCATATAATATTCGTGCAAACGGAAAGAGTGCAGCCAGAAGCACAACTGCCAATATTGATATAGTGACCAAAGAGGACAAGCCGGGTATTGATATTATCATTAAGCCTGATACAAAAAAAGAAAGTGTGCATATTCCCGTAATAATTAGTGAGAGCGGGCTTGAGGAATGTGTTTATAACGATTTTTATATTGGTGACAACGCAGATGTTGTTATTGTTGCAGGCTGCGGAATTCACAATGCCGGCAGCGAGCGTTCAAGGCATGATGGTGTGCACAGTTTTCATATAGGCAA
The DNA here is from genome assembly GCA_002493595.1 of Ruminococcaceae bacterium UBA7080. Lineage (GTDB taxonomy): Bacteria > Bacillota > Clostridia > Oscillospirales > Acutalibacteraceae > Eubacterium_R. Next base: position 76,020 of record DKZG01000002.1, read on the forward strand.
AAATGCCAAGGTTAAATATGTTGAAAAGCATTATGCCGGCGGTGACGGGAACGGCGAAAGAGTAATGAACCCTGAAACCATTGCAGAAATTGATGATGGCGGCTATCTTGAGATGGAAACTGTTCAGATAAAAGGTGTTGATTCAACAAAGCGTAAAACGAAGGCGACTCTTGGCAGCAATGCAAGAATTGTGATAACCGAAAAGCTTATGACACATGGTAATCAGTATGCCGAAACTTCATTTGATGTTGATTTAAATGGTGAAAATTCAAGTGCCAATGTTATTTCACGTTCAGTAGCCAAGGATAAATCAAAGCAGATTTTTCTTTCAAAAATCAACGGAAACAATAAGTGTACAGGTCATTCGGAATGTGATGCAATCATTATGGGAGATGCGGTTATTAGTGCTATTCCCGAGATTACTGCCAATGATTTGGATGCAGCTTTAATTCACGAGGCTGCAATAGGCAAAATAGCAGGAGAGCAAATTATAAAGCTTATGACGCTCGGTCTTACGGCTCAAGAGGCAGAGGAACAGATTGTAAACGGATTTCTAAAATAATAACGATATAGAGGCAAACTGCCGCCGAATCAATCGGCGGCAGTTTGCCTTTTATTCACACGTATTTATTAAAATAATCTCATTATAATCCACCCCGCGGATATGGATCGGTATGCCGACATGCATAAGATATGCACCGCTTTTTTCATAGGTTTTCTTTTGAATAGTAAGTCTATAGCGTTTATTTTCGTCAAGTCCGTCAAATGTAAGCGGAATTCTTTTTTTATAAAATCTTGTTGCATTTGCAATTAAAAATCCGACACTTTCTTTCTTATCAGATGATACGTATTGATTAAAGGATATCTCGTCATTTTCTATGTCCAGAATTCTGTAAAGATCACCGAACTGCACCAGGTTTCGTATTTTTTTATATAAATAAATATTTTTTTTACAGAGTTCTAAATCCTCAGTGCTGTATTGGGCAAGATTTCCTCCGAGACCGAGTGCGCCTTGCATTGCAACGGCGAAGCGAAAGTCCAAAGAACAGGGCTTATTTATACCCTCAATGTCCGTTACCCAGGCGCGCATGGTTTTGGCAGGCCTTAAAAGAGAATAACCCCTTTGAATGGTTATTCGGTCAATGCCGTCAGTGTTGTCGCTGGTCCAGGCCTGGTCGAAGTGTGATAGTGCGCCTAAATCGCATCTGCCTCCGCCTGAGGCACAGCTTTCTATAGCAACCTCAGGATGTTTGCTTTTGAGCCGGTCAACTATATTGTAAACTGCCATGGTGTGAAGATAGGAGTACATTTGGGGATTTTCAAGATTTTCTGCTCCTGTTTCCGAAAAGGGACGGTTCATATCCCATTTAATATATTTTATATTGTGCTGTGAAAGAAGTTGGTCAAGTGTAGTAAAGATATAATTCTGAACATCACTTCTTGTCAAATTAAGCACAAGCTGATTCCGAAGCTCACAGGCTTTTCTGTGTGGGTAATGATAGGTCCAGTCCGGATGTGAACGGAAAAGGTCGCTGTCTGCGTTTACCATTTCAGGCTCAACCCATATGCCAAAATCCATACCAAGCTCATTTACACGCTCTATCAGCTCGTCAAGTCCATTTGGGAATTTTTCAGTGTTTACGTACCAATCACCGAGTCCTGCATGGTCATCTTTACGCTGCCCAAACCAGCCATCATCCATGACAAAAAGCTCAACACCTGTTTGGGCAGCAATTTCGGCCAGCCTGATTTGCTGAGGGGCGTTAACGGAGAAGCCGGTTGCCTCCCATGAATTATACAGAACAGGCAGAATCTTATCGTGGAATTGCTTTGGCAGCAGGTGCTTGGTGCAAAAGCTGTTCATCTGTCTTGTCATTTCGCCGATGCCATTGGTATGGCCGCAGTAAACAGGGGGCGTATCGAAGCTTTTTCCGCCCGGAACAGTATGAGAAAAATCAAAATCATTCATGCCCATAACAACTCGTGTGATGCCATATAAATCCCTTGAACAGCTGACCTTGAAATTGCCGCTGTAAGCCAGGGATGCAAAATATACATCGCCGTTTTTTTCGTCAGCACGGTTATAGGCAACAAAGTAGGGCGAATTATTGTGATTGGAGGCACCTTTTCTGCTTTCATATATGGCGTATCCGCCTTCAAGAACGGTTTTGGTTTCAAGAAATTCTCCGCCCCAGGCTCCGTTTGTATTCATAAAGGTATATGGATTTACTCCCGGAAGGGAAAACTGTGCACTTGAGATTTTTTCAAAATCTATTTTAGTGCTGCCGGTATTGCGGATGGTTGTCCACCGCTTGATGATATCAAAATCATCAAAAAGCTGATAATTAACTGTAATCTCCAATGGATAGAATTTGTCACGGAAGGTTAAGGAAAGTTGCTCTTCGCTCGATGAAAAATCCTTGAATTCAAGATTGATTTCGCGGCATCTATCGCTGAACTCAGCCTTTATGTCACAGTCACGGTACATGGTCTGACCAAATACAGTAAGCTCCTGTCGGATTTCATCCAGAAAAGTGTGATTTGAATTTTCATCACCTTTGCATGCAATATCATAATCATCACAGCTGCATTTTTTACCCCAATGCAAATGTTGATTGTTTCCGTGTTTATCCACGCCTAAAACGTAATGTGTGTTTTTTGTTTCAAGAATAAAAATACAATTATTTTTAACAATTACTCCCATGTTATAATCTCCGTAAAAAAAGTTTGCATTATTTATTTTTTTATGATATTAATAAAATATCACATGTAATTATAGATTTAAATAGAAAATATGAAAGAAAATGTTAGGATTATAACGATGATTGAGAATTTTAAAAATTTTTCTGCCCATATTTCGGATGATGATCCGATTAAGGTGTTGCTTGTGGGAGAAACATATTGTGACGGCAGTTTTTTTATTGAAAGGAAATGCTCCGATCTGATGGCACTTGAATATATTATTGATGGTGCGGGCGAGCTGCAGATTAACGGACAAGAGCTTAAGCCTGAGGCAGGTGATGTGTTTTTTCTTGAACTTGGAAGCAAGCACAAGTATTTCACCTCGAATGATTATGCATGGCATAAGTATTGGATTGTTTTTGACGGCAAAATGGCTACAACTATGGCCGAGCTGTATTTGCCGAAAAATACATACCTGTTTAAAAACTGCAATGTAAAAAAGCATTTTGAAAGGATTTTTCAGTTAGCTGAGGATGATATCAGCTATGAAAGAATGGTACATGCGGTAACACTGGAGCTTTTGCAGATTTTTATGTATATTAAAGCCTGTGATAAAATAAGCAATGAAGGCATTGCTCATCTAATTAGAAAAAAGCTTGACGAGGCGGTCGAAAAGCATTTTAATCTTGATGAGCTTTGCCGGGAAATAAATTATTCGAAGAATTATATCATAAATATTTTCAAGGCGGAATATTCGATTACGCCTTATCAATATTATATGGACAGAAAAATTGATGCAGCTAAAATGTATTTGATGCATACGAATATCAGTGTGGGTGATATTTCAAAAATACTGCATTATTCGGATCAGCAGTATTTCTCATCTTGTTTTAAAAGAACTGTAGGGTATTCACCGCTTGCATTTCGAAGGCTTGCACGAAAATAGCTTGTTGATGATTACAGTGATAATCCTAACATTGTTTGTGATTTTATCTGTTTTCGATTCTGCTAAAAAGATGTATATTAATAAATGAAGGAGTTGAAAATATGGCAAAACCGTTTTCTTTTTTCCTTGTAACAGATACGCATTATTATGACAGCTCATTTAAAAGCAAGGGAGCGGCCTATGAAAAAAGGAGTCGCACCGATCAAAAGTGCGTTGCTGAAACGCCGGCAATTATTGATGCAGGTTTTAAGCAGTTGGCAGAGGATACGGATACAGATGTTATTCTGATTCCGGGTGATTTGGTTTACAGGGGTGAGTATCAAAGTCATATCGGCTTTAGGGAGAGACTTTATCAGCTTTCAAAGCAGGGAAAAAGAATATATATTATAACAGCACGGCATGATTATGCCGAGGATCCGGTTGAATTTGACGGTGATGATTTAATCCCTGTAAAAGGTATGCCGAGAGAAGAGCTTAGGGCGTTTTATAAAGATTTCGGATTTGATGCAGCAATCAGTGAGCATAAGGAAAGTATGAGTTATGTGGTGCAGCTGGCTGACGGGATAAGGCTTCTTGCCTTAAACAGTGACGGTGACTGCAAAGATTTTAAAGGTATATGGCCCGACCAAATGGAGTGGGCTGTCAGCGAAATAAAAAGGGCACGTGCCGATGGGAATTACATATTTGCAATGACCCATTATCCGCTGCTGCCGTTTTCGCCGGTTATGAATTTTATAGGTGATGCAAAGCTGACAAACTGGGAAGCGACAGCCAAAACGCTGGCAGATGCCGGACTCGATTTGATTTTTACCGGGCATATGCACGCTCAGGCTGTAACGGATTATACAACCGAGAGGGGAAACAGAATTACGGATGTGCAGACAGGCTGTTTTGTAGGATGTCCCTGTGCTTACAGAAAAGTTACTTTCCTTGATGATAAGTGTGTGGATATCAAATCCTATACGATTGACGATTTTGCATGGGACAAGGGAGGCAAAACAGCTGCTCAGTATTTTCAGTGGCGTTTTGACAGAATGATTACGGATATAATCGATGCTATGGCATATGATTTCAATACATTTATGGGTAAATTCGGCGGCAGCGAGGGTAAAGAGAAGCTAAGAATGCCGATTACTGCAGTCGGTAAAATTCTTCAGCGACTGACTTTAAAAAAACTTGCTCGATTACTCTGTTTCAGAATTGATAAAAGTATAGAGAATCTGCTCGTAAAGAATGTTGGTGTAGAACTTGTGCGAAATATATTTGTAGGCAATGAGCCTTATGTCAAGGGTACGCCGATGTATGATGCAGTATCAAAATTTTTAAAAAGACTGCATCCTGTTACGCATATTATAGAAAAAAAGGCTGGAGCTAATAACCCGATACTCAAGGATATAGACAGTTTCGTTCTTTCAATGATAGGGGATGAAAGACAGCGTGACTATAACACAGTAATTCATATAAATAATGAAATAAACGGATAAAGGGGTAAAACACATGACAGAAAGTGCAGTAATGCCGCAAGCGGTACAGAATAAAAAGCATCTGAGGCCAACAGAGTTTATTGCATATTTGGTTGCAGTATTCTTTTATACCAATATGACAGGTATGGTTGGGTCATACAGAAATGCTTATCTTGTTGATGTATTAAAAATTACAGATAATCAGGCGTCAATTTTTAATATATTGACCAGTGTCATTCCATTCATACTTAATTTTTTTATAGCCATGTATATTGATGGACGTTCGGTAGGCAAAAGAGGTAAATTCAGGCCGCTGGTTTTACTGGCGGCTGTACCAACCGGAATTTTGCTGGTGCTGAGCTTCTGGACGCCTAAGGCATTGACCGGAACGCTGCTTATGATTTATCTTGTAACAGTGGCTGTTTCATGGGCGGTTTCAACTAATTTCGGTAATCAGATTAACAGTATGGCCGTTGTTTTGACACCGAATCTCAGTGAGCGTGATACGGTTATGTCGTTTAGAGGTATTGTTTCGGCAGTCGGTAATTCAGCTCCGCTTGTTGTTGTTCTTGTTTTGGCTATTTTTATTAAGGATGCAAATACGCAATATATTGTCAGTGCTGCACTTTGCGGTGTTGTCGGAATCCTGACTATGCTGTGGGGCGTTAAAATGACGCGTGAACGCATCACTTATGATAATGAAAAGAAAAATCCGCTTGAGGGCTTTGCAGATGTTATTAAGAACAAATATGCATGGACAATCATTGTTTCGGAATTTCTGAAAAATTTCAGAGGTATTGCCAATTATATGGGGGTTTTTCTTGCTGCAGCTCTTCTTGGAAGTTCAAGCAAATTTTTGCTTTTTGGTCTGCCGACAGGTATCGGAACGGCAGTGGGCATGCTGCTGATAAACTTCCTGCTTAAAAAATTTAATTCTAAGGTGCTGTATATTGCCAGCGGTATATATTCCGTTATTATTAACACCATTGCATTTGTGACAGGCTACCTGTACTTTAAAAACGGCGGTGCATTGCTTCAGATCTTATTTATTGTATTTTTGTTTCTTATCGGCTTGCAGTTTGGCGCTTCCAATTTATTGCCGACGATGTTTCAGGCTGATGTACTTGAGGATATTGAACTTAAAACCGGCAAGCGTCTTGACGCTTCACTGCCGTTTGTTATTGGTATAGGCACAATGATATCGGGAACAATTGCAGGAGCGCTTGGTCCGAAAATTTTATATGGAAGCAATTCAATTTGCGGCTATATTCAGGGACTTGAGGATGGAACGGCACAGAGCTTTGAGACAAAAGTATGGATGCTGTTTTTCTACACGATTTTCCATGGCCTTATGATGTTTTTTGCAGGTGTGCCGTTTTTCTTTTACAAGCTTACCGGCAAAACCAAGGAGGACATACATAACTCTGTTTTGGAAAAAAGGAAGTCTTTTGATTCACAAAAAACAGAATAAGAATACAGAAAAATCCTGATGAAAATTATTTTTCATCAGGATTTTTTGATTTATATTCACAGATTGCCTTTCTGGTTTGCAAAATACTGCCCGGATTTACCGAAAATTCATCAAGACCCCATTCAATCAGCTTGGGAATTAAACGTGTATCAGCTGCTGCTTCACCGCACATACCTACCTGTATGCCCTCTCTTTTTGCATTTTTTATTGTTATTTCAATTGCTCTTAAAACTGCCGGCTGCATGGCATCATATAAATTGCAGACTTTTGCATTGCCTCTGTCTACAGCCATAGTATAGCCGGTCAGATCATTTGTACCGATTGAAAAGAATTCTGCCTCACGTGCAAGAATGTCCGAAATTAAAACTGCTGCAGGCGTTTCGATCATAACACCCAAAGCAACGCTTTTATATTCAATTTTTTTTTCGTTTAACTCGGCTTCGCATTCTTTGATTAAGGCTTTTGCCTGCTGCACCTCTTCAACACAGGTTACAAGGGGAAGCATGATTTTGATACAGCCGTAGACTGCAGCTCGCAGAATGGCACGAATTTGTTTTTTAAACAGTTTAGGATTGTCAAGACAATATCGTATACCTCGGTGACCGAGAAACGGGTTATCCTCTTTTTCAATTTTGAGATAGGGTATTTCCTTATCACCGCCGATATCAAGTGTACGTATGATAACTTCGCGGCAATCCATCGCTCTGGCAGCGGTGGAGTAAGCCTCAAACTGTTCTTCTTCGTCTGGTTCCTGATTTCTGTCCATAAAAAGGAATTCAGTTCGAAAAAGACCTATTCCTTCACCGCTGCAGTGAAGTACATTTTGGACATCTTCGGGTCTGCCTATATTTGCATAGACGGATTTTTTGATACCGTCTTGCGTTATTGTTTCTTTGCCGATATAAGCCATTAAGCTATCCTTTTGTTTAAGATATTCTGTTTGAAGCGAAGAATAATACTCTAATTCTTGTGCAGACGGGTTTACAAAGATTTTACCTTTAAAGCCGTCAGCTATTATTATATCCTTATTTCGGATTTTTTTTGTTGCATCGGGGACGGAAAGAACTGCCGGAATTCCCATTGCTCTGGCAAGAATGGCGCTGTGGCTGGTTATGCCGCCGATTTGTGTGATAATTGCACTGACATTATTGGGATTTATGCGGCTTGTCATGGAAGGTGTAAAATCTTTTGCGATAAGAACAGAGTGTTTGGGAACATGACTTATATCAATGCTTTTTATTCCGAGTAAGATATTTAATAAACGAGTTTTTATATCCTTTATGTCGGAAGCACGCTGGCTTGTTAACTCGTCATTTGCTGAAGAGAACATATCGATAAACATATTACAGACGGTGTCAACTGCCTTTTCGGCAACAAATCCCGCATCAATATTATCTGACATTTGAGTCTGCATTAACGGATCACTGAGCATAACAATATGCCCCTCCAGTATTTCAGCTTCTTTGCTGCCGGCTGATTTTTTTACATCGGCGGCAAGTTCCTCGGTTTCACTGATAAATTGATTTATTGCATTTTTCAGTCTGTTTTTTTGTGTTTTTGCATCTGTAAATTTTATATTGCTGTAATCTGTAATCGTGTCATTTATAATAACAGCTGTTCCTATTCCATAGCCTTGGCTTGCGCCTATACCCTTGATCATTTTTTCACTTCCTTGGTTTGAGCTCGGATAGATTGCTATTCGCCGAAGCCTGAATGAATCATGGAAACTGCCTTTTCAAGCATTTCCTTTTCATCTTCTCCGCTGCAGGATACAGTGATTTTTGTTTTATATTTTATGCCGGCAGCCATTATGCTCATAATGCTTTTCCCATCAATGCTGCTGCCGTTTACCGTCAGTGTAATTTCGGATGAATACTTTGCCATTTCGGTTACAAACATATTTGCAGGGCGCATATGAAACCCCATTTTGTTAACGATTTCAGTCGTCTTTGAAATCATGATAATCCTCCAATTTCACTTGTTTCTCTCTTGGTGCGTTTAAGAAGTGAAAGCATTAATGCACCTGCCGCTGAGCCTGCTAAAAGTGCGACAATATATCCTAAAGGATTATCAACAACGGCAAATACGAATATTCCGCCGTGGGGTGCCGGGCAGGAGCAGCCGAATAATGCTGTGATAAGACCTGCTACAGCTGAGCCTGCCATACAGGATGGAATGACTCTCAGCGGATCGGCTGCAGCATAGGGAATAGCTCCCTCTGTTATAAAACAAAGACCCATAAGATAATTGACAGGGCCGTTCTTGAGCTCATCATTATTCCATTTTCTTTTATTAAAGGTAGTTGAAAGTGCTATGGCAATAGGGGGTATCATTCCGCCAATCATAACAGCTGCCATTATCCAGCCGTTGCCGTCTGCAATGGCGGCAGTTCCGAAAACATAGGCTGCTTTGTTAAACGGTCCGCCCATATCGGTTGCCATCATAGCGGCAAGTACGATGGAAAGAAGTATTTTACTTGTTTCACCGAGACTTGAAAGTGCACCGGAAAGACCGATGTTTAAATATCCTACAAACGGGTTGATTGCAAGCATAAATAGTCCGATAAGCAGGGTGCCTAAAAGGGGATAAATAAATACAGGTTTTATTCCATCCATACTTTTCGGAAGCCAATTAAATGCTTTTTTAAGAATATTTACCAATATACCGGCTATAAAGCCCGCTAAAAGTGCGCCGAGAAAACCGGAAACGGCAGAGTCATTGCCTGTAGGAGACGACAATGTAGCACCTGTTGTTGCAAGATATCCTCCTACGATACCGGGAAGAAGTCCGGGCCTGTCCGCAATTGACTGCGATATATATCCGGCAAGAATCGGAAGCATAAATGCAAACGCTGCTTTTCCTATCCAGAAAATGACAGCAGCAACCGGGTTGGCAGAGCCGAAGTCTCCGCCGATATCGGCGTTTCCGGCAAGTGTATCAATCAAAAAGCCTAAGGCTATTAATACACCGCCGCCTACAACGAAGGGCAGCATATGTGATACACCGTTCATAAGGTGTTTGTATAGATTTCTGCCGATTCCTTCTTTTTCGTCTGCAAATGAATGATCATCTTCGCTGTTGTCAGAATGATAAACAGCAGCATCTTCCTTTATAATTCTGTTAATCAGTTCTTCGGGATTGTTTATACCGTTTGAAACGGATGTTTTTATAACACGCTTACCGTCAAAGCGTGCCATTTTTACATTTTTGTCAGCAGCAATTATAATTCCGTCACATGCTTCAATTTCGTTTTTTGTTAAAATGTTTTTGGCTCCGCCTGAGCCGTTTGTTTCCGCTTTAAGCGGATAACCAAGTTTTTCACCTGCTTTTTCCAATGCTTCGGCAGCCATATACGTATGTGCAATACCGGTAGGGCAGGCAGTCACGGCAAGGATTCTGTATCCTTCTCTTTTTTCATCTTCCGTATGTGTATTTTCAGGATATTTTTCACGTTCGGTTTTATCAATAATACTCAAAAATTCCGCTTTGCTTTTTGCATTTCTGAGAGCTGTGCAGAATGCAGGTTCCATAAGCATAACCATAAGTCTTGAAAGTATTTCAAGGTGCAGGTTACCGTCAAGGGGTGCTGCAATCATAAAGAAAATGTCTGTCGGTTTTCCGTCAGGGGAGTCATAATCGATCCCGTTTGACAAGGTTACGGCAGAAAGTGCTGCTTTTTTAACACTTTCCGATTTGGCGTGAGGAACAGCAATGCCGTTGCCGATAGCTGTGCTTCCCTGCTGTTCTCTTTCAAAAATGGCTTGTTTATATGCATCTGCATCAATAAGATTGCCTGCCGTTTTGTGCAGTGCAATCAATTTGTCGGTTACCTCGGATTTTGATGAGGCACTGAGGTTCAGCTGAATTGCATCCTTTTTGAGTAAATCAATAATTTTCATTATGCATCACTTTCTTATTTAAAATATTCGCTTTGAAGTATTTTATGAATCTCTTCTTTGGTGGCCAAGGTGTCGGAGAAGGCTGTTGCATTGCCGCAGGCAGAACCGAGCTTTAATGCGTATTCAAAGCTTCCGGTCTTTATAAATCCTGCAATAAAGCCTGCTACCATGGAGTCACCGCAGCCTACTGCACTTTTGATTTCTCCCGGAATATTTTTTGAGATATGCAGTCTTGCGTTTTTATCCAGAAGAGCAGCACCGTCTTTGCCGCGTGATACCAGTACATTTTCTGCACCCATGTTTTGCAGTCTTGCAGCGTATGTTTTTATATCATCAAGATTGTTGATATCTGCCGAAAAAAGCTCTGCAAGCTCATGATGGTTTGGTTTAATCAGAAGCGGTTTGAATTTCAGTACATTTAAAAGTAAATCACCTGTAGCATCAACAATAAAATGAATACCTTTTGTGCTGAGCTTTTCTAAAATTTTTTCATAAATGTCATTATTCATTGAGGGAGGTATTGACCCTGCAAGAACAAGAAAATCATCTCTTTTTATTTTGTTAAGCTTTTCAAAAAGCTGTTCAAGTTCGTCATGGCTGATTTCAGGGCCGTTTGCATTTATATCAAAATCCTGTTCTGATTTAATTTTCACATTAATTCTTGTGATACCGTTTTTCAGGCAAACAAAATCAGTATGAATGCCATCTGCTTGAAGCATTGTATTCAGCTGTTTGCCTGAAAAACCTCCGACAAACCCCAGTGCTTCATTTTCAATGCCGAGTCTCGTAAGAATTACAGATACATTTATTCCTTTTCCGCCATAAAAAAGCTGTTCTGCTTCTGTTCGGTTAATATCTTTTGACTGCAAATTTTTCACATTGAGCACATAATCCAGTGCAGGATTAAAAGTTACTGTATAAACCATAGTTGTACCTCTTTAATAGTAATATGCATTTAACTGATTTCATCAGTAGGCTTATTCCTTCGGATTTAAGCTATCATTATTTTTATTATATCAAAGCCGGTAAAAAGCAGTCAATGTCTTCTCTTGCTTATTATTGCCGGTTTTAACAGAAATACTAATTTTTATTAGGCTTTTATTCATATTGGTTTCAAATTAGGTTTAAACCAAATAGGAAAAGAAAGTCGATAAAAATGAATTTTATTGAAATGCTTCACTTGGCCTTATAAACCTTTTTTATCTGATTTAAATCTATACCTATAAAAATATAACAGCTCTGCAGTTTGATTATTGCAGTGCTGTTATATTTTGTTTATATTATTTTTTTATTTGATTTAGTTTTTTGCTGATTGTAATATATGCGCTGTGAGGAATTCGTGAGCCTGCCATCGCAAAAAGTTTTTCAACAGTAAAGCTTTTGAGCATATTCATCATACCTTTTGACACACTCATATTCATTTCTTTTGTGATAATTTCAAGCATATTGTCAATAAACGCTTTTCCTTCATCATTTTTTATAATATCACTGATTTTGTCCTTCACAGTGAATACGCCCTCCGGGAATTCAATTTCGCCATCAGTATCTATATTTTCGAGGCCGGGTAGTCCCTCAAACCAATTTTTTGCACCTTCACCGAGGCTTGGATTATCATTTTTAAATGTATAACTCTCATTAGGTGTTTCAGTTAAATTAAGAATAATCTCATCCGAAATTTCGCCGCTTACGGCTCTGATTTTGTTTTCGCCCGTATTTAGTTTTACGTTGTCAAAAATAAAAATTTTATTACAGGATTTTGTTTCTGTCTCATGGTCGTTGACAAAGAGCGTTACACTGTCGCAGTTCGAATAAACTTTAAGTGTAACAGATTCATTTGTTCTGTCGGCAAATCTGCGAGAGCAGAGGTGTACAAATTTTTCACTGCTCCAAAATGCTTTGTAAATGAAAAAGCTGTCCTTTTTTATTTTTCTGTCAAAGGTTACAAGTCCCTTGTTGTTTCTGCCCTTAACGCCGCCTTCATCACGCATGTCCGAGGCAAAGTCAAACATATTCCATACATGTGTGCTCCACAGATACGGTCGTGATGCAAAGGTTTTAAGCATTTCTTCATGGTAGTATGCCTGGTATTCTTCAGAGTAATCCTGCATCTGCGGTGTATCCGTATGATACGCTGTAATGCCTTCGCAGCCGTATTCCGAGATACCGAGGCAGATTTCGGGATTGAGCTTATGAAATTCGTCAAGCCATGGCCCATTGTCCTCGACACTGCCCATATACCAGCCGAAATAATGATTGTAGGATAGAATATCCGTAATTTTGTTAAGCGGACTGTCCATTTCAACCATAGTTAGATTCGCCATTGTGGTGAGCCTTGTTTTATCAAGCTCATGACACAAATCGTTCAGTGCGTTTAGGTTTTCAACAAGCGAATTGGTTGTGTCACCGATTGTAATTTCATTGGCAATTCCCCAACAGATAATGGATGGATGATTATAATTCTGAAGAATGAGTTCTCTCATTTGAGAAATGGTATTGAGTTTGGCTGCGGGAGTATCCATAAAAACAGAGATAAACGGTATTTCAGCCCAAACAATCATCCCCGACTCGTCACATAAATCATAAAAATACTGGTCGTGCTGATAGTGGGCAAGGCGTATGGTGTTGGCACCGATTTCTTTAATAAGCTCCATATCCTGCTTGTGGTCATCCTTTGATATGGCCCATCCCTTGTCAAGTCGGTCCTGATGTCTTGAGACACCGTGAAGAGGATAGGATTTTCCGTTAAGGAAAAAACCTTTGTCGGGATCAACCGAAAAACTGCGGATGCCGTATTTCTGCGTTACAGTATCGATTACACTGCCGTTTTTAATAAGTTCAGCAGTCATTTCGTAAAGATATGGATCCTTGGTGCCGTTCCAAAGATGCGGCTGTTCAAAATGAAAGACTGCATTCGTGTCCGTGACATTTTTTGTTTTGCCGTGCGTTGTAAATCTTAGTGAACAATTTTCCGGATTTGTCACATAAGCGGTAGCCTTAATGTCTGCTGAACCGTCATCATTGATAACCGGAGTGATTTCAAGCCCCGGTGCACCATAATAATCAAGATCAAAATGAGAGGCTTTTACTATAATCAGATTAACAGCACGGTATATTCCGCCGAAAAATGTAAAATCGGCAGTTTGCGGATATATTTGATTGTTGTCGCTGTTATCAGCCAGAACAGAAATTGTGGCTTTGTTTTTTTTCAAAAATGGTGTAATATTAACGCGGAAAGTTGAAAATCCACCCTTATGTGTGCACACCTTTGTGCCGTTAATATAAACCTCTGCCAGCATGGAAACACCGCGAAATTCAAGATAGGCACGCTGTGTATAATCCATATCAACCTTAATATCTCTTATATACCAGCTTTGGCCGCGCCAAAAATCAGAACCGCCGTCCTGACCATCTATATTATTCCAGGTATGGGGTATTTTTATATTAATCCAGCTTTTATCTGCCTTTCTCGGAACGCCTTTGATTTTATCCGTGCCTTTGTGAAAATACCAGCCGTTGTTAATATTAATGATTTGTCTCAAGTTTTTTACCTCCGTCAGTTTTATCAAATTTATATAATAATAACATGGATACAAAACAGATTATGCTGCCGATAAGGGGAAGAGCACCTGTCATTGTATAAATTCTATTTGTAACCTCCGGTGTCTGATTGGCGCCGCTTGCCGCAATGTAACCGGTTAAATCAATTGCAAGCGCAATTGCTGCTTGACCGATACCCTGAGCCAGCTTTCTAAAAAGTGAATAGGTTGCATAAATTGAACTCTCCTCGCGCCTGCCGGTTCGCTCTTCCTGGTAGTCAATACAGTCGGCAACCATGGCCCAGGTTAAGACGGTATAAATCCCCACTGAAAGCATAACAACCGCCAGAATAAGAAACCAGACGTAAGGATTTTTTATCTTTACGAATGTCAGTATTGCTGTTGCAATGATGGATAGAATAAAAGGATATGTGCAAAGCGTGCGTTTTGAAAATTTTTTAACAAGCGGTTTGCAAAGCACGATGGCGATAATCATCGGAAGCATGGAGATGACTGTGCCGACTGATAATAAATCCGTGTTTTTAAAATAGCACATAAAGGTATATTGCATTGTACCGGTTACAGTCATCAAAAATGCAAGCATGGCAACGCTTGATATCGTGACACCAAGCATTGGCTTGTTTTGCAGAAAAGATTTAAGGGTTTGAATATAGTTGAATTTTTGCTTTTGCTGATAGCTTGGTTTAATTCGTTCCGTTACCGTTTTTCGTAAAAAGTAAAGGGCTATAAAACCGATTATTCCCATAACAAGAACAATCCATATAAATAAGTTACCTTTAGGGTTTTGATTTTCATCATATATAATTAACGGCAAAATCAGCATGACAGGCATTTGTGCCAGCAGTGCGCCGATGCTTCTTGAATTTGACAATTCCGCGCGCTGAACAGGATCGGTCGTGATAGCAGACTGAAGAGCACCGTAAGGTACATTTACCGCGGTATATGCTACCGACCATATCATATATGAACCGAGACAGAGCGCACATTTTGCCCATAACGGTGCATTTGGAATATATATAAACATTATAACACTGAATATTAAAAGCGGCAAGCTGCCCCATTTAATCCATGGCATATATTTGCTGCCCTTTTCAGGCGCATGCGAGTCACATAAGCCGCCGATGATAGGGTCATTTATTGCATCCCATATTTTTGCAATTAAAATAAGGATACTGAAAATTTTGCCCGGGATACCAAGACATGTTACAAAAAACAGCAGCATATAGTTGTTTATAAAAACAAAGCTCATATTGCAGCCAAAATCACCGAGCATATAGCCGAATTTATCCTTAAAGCCAAATGGCTTAATTTCTTTATTATCCATACAATCACTCCGAATATTGTACATTGATTTAGGTTGAACCTATGTTGCATTGATGATATTTATATATCTGCAAAAAAACGTTATATAATTATGATAAACAAAAAATTGCAAAACAAACTTATAATATTTATTTTTTTGCAGGTGATATTAATTATGGAAGTATGGTGATTTTGTGTTTTATCAGTTTGATGATGATATTATAAGCGTTTGTGCTGATGAACTTAATGATAATATTCTTACACTCGGATATGTAAATGCTTCTCAGCTGGCAGAAATTTATAAGCAGTTTGATTTTTTTTTGCAGTCCGTTGAAAACTGCCGTGAAAGAAGCAGTTTCTTTTCAAGTGATATAGAGGTTTATGATAAATACTGTTTTTTAAAGGTAAATGTTATAGGCGCTTCAAATGCGAATGAGCAAAAAAGCTGTTTTTCCTTGTTTATTAAAAAAAATCTGCTGCTTATTGTAAATGTGTATGACAAGAGCTGCTCAAACAGGGACGTGCTTCTCAATCTTTTATCTAAAGTGTCCTGTGAAAATATAACGCTTGAAAAACTGGTTTGTGCTTTTTTTGAATGCCTTATTTCAGGTGATAATAAGGAACTTGAAAATGCTGAGCTGGAGATTAACAATTTGGAGGAAACCGTACTTAAGAATAAGGCAGATCGGAATTTTAATATGAAGCTGCTTAATATGAAAAAAGAGCTTTTAACGCTGCGTGGCTATTATGAGCAGCTTATAGATATAAGCGAAGCCCTGCGTGAAAACGAAAATGAGATTTTTGAAAAAGAAGGGCTTAAGTCATTTCATATTTTTACAGACAAGGCTGTCAGACTGAAAGAGAATGTCGATATGCTCAGAGACAGTGTAGTGCATCTTTGGGATGCATATCAGGCCTATCTGAATATGCATCTTAACCAAACCATGAAGATATTTACTCTTGTAACAACAATCTTTTTCCCTATGACGGTAATTGTGGGGTGGTATGGTATGAATTTTGATTTTATGCCCGAGCTTCACTGGAAATACGGATATATATATGTAATTGTTTTATGTGCTGCAGTGGTGCTGTGCCTTTATATGCTGTTTAAAAAGAAAAAATGGTTTTAATATGCAATGATTTATGATAAACTGATAAAAAGTATATCGGGGTGTTGATATGGAATATATAAGCGAATATAATTCACCTGTCGGGATGATGCTGATGTCAAGCGACGGCGAAAATTTGACCGGTTTGTGGATAGAGAAGCAAAAGTATTTTAAAAGCACATTGGGCGATGAATATGAAACGAAAAATTTGCCTGTGTTTGATAAGACCAAAACATGGCTTGCTAAGTACTTTAAAGGAGAAAATCCCATAATGGATTTTCAAATTAAGCCGAAGGGCAGTGCTTTTCGACAGCGTATCTGGCAATATCTTTTAAAAATACCCTATGGTGAAATTACAACATACGGTAAAATCGCAAACGAACTGGAAAAAGAGACAGGAAAAAGAGTGTCGGCTCAGGCAGTGGGCGGAGCCATAGGGCATAACCCGATACTCATTATTGTTCCCTGCCACAGGGTAATCGGTTCAGACGGAAGTCTGACAGGATATGCGGGCGGAATTGATAAAAAGAAATACCTGCTTGATTTGGAAAACAAGCAGGCAGTAAAATAAGTTAATTCGAATTTTGTGTTGGCCATTCATATTTTGTCAGCTTTCCTTTTTGAGAAAGTGCAGGATAATTCCATTGCCTTAAAACTTCATAAGTGCCGACGCAAACTGCATTTGAAAGATTAAGACTTCTGATGATACCTCTCATCGGGAGTCTTACACATTTATCATGATTGTTTTTTAAGAGCTCCTCGGGCAAGCCCTTTGTTTCCTTGCCGAAAACAAGATAAGCATTATTCTTGTATTGCATATCGGAATGCGTGATTTCACCTTTTGTAGTAAAATAATAAAATTCACCGTCTTTATTCTTTTCAAAAAATTCATCCGTACTTGTATAATAACTTATATCAAGCTTATCCCAGTAATCGAGTCCTGCTCGTTTAACCTGTTTGTCCGTTATGCGGAAACCCATCGGACCCACGAGATGGAGCCTTGCACCGGTTGCGGCGCAGGTTCGGGCGATATTGCCTGTGTTTTGCGGTATTTCGGGTTCAATCAGAACGATGTTAAGCGAGTATTCCATTAATGTAAACCTCTTTGATGTTTAGATTTTCGTCAAGAAAGACCAAATCGGCACATTTTCCCTGTTGGATTGAACCGATTTTGCTGTCTTCCTTAATTGCTTTTGCAGGATTGATTGTGCAGGATTTGAGTGCTGATTTAAAATCAATACCAAAGTTGAGCAGATTTTTAAATTCTGTATGCAGATTGGTAATTGACGCAGCAATTGTGCCGTCTGAAAGAGTAGCATATTTGCCGTCTTTTTCAACAAATACGCTCTGTCCGCCAAGCTCAAATTCGCCGCAGCCAAGTCCGGCAGCCCTCATGGAGTCGCTGATGGTTATAGCTCTGTCTTCACCCAAAATTTTAAAAGTGTTTCTTAAAACAGCAGGGCAAATATGACCGCCGTCGCAAATAAGTTCACACATCACCCGTTCATCATCAAGCATGGTGCCTGCAATTCCCGCCTCGCGGTGCGTCATAGGTGTCATGGCATTGAAAAGGTGCGTGGCATGGCGCACACCCCGGTTAACTGCATTTTTGCACTCAAGTGCGTTTGCATTTGAATGACCTATGGATACAGTACATCTTTGGCTTGCAAATTTTATAAAATCACAGCTGTCAAAGGCTTCAGGTGCAATGGTAATTAATTTAATCATATGGTTGCTGTTTTTATAAAGCTTATCGAATTCATCAATTGTGCCTTCGCGAATATAGTCGGCATTTTGAGCGCCCTTTTTGCTTGATGCAATAAACGGTCCTTCAAGATTAATTCCTGCAATTTTTGATTTTTTGCTCTTGTAATCGGATAGTACTTTAATAATTTCAAAAAGCTTTTCTGTGCCGAGTGTCATGGTAGTTGGGCAGAAAGAGGTTACACCGTGCTTTGCAAGCTCTGACGTCATTTTATCAAGGCTTATGGAATCGGCGTCACCGGCATCGCCGCCGCCGCAGCCGTGAATATGAATGTCGACAAAGCCCGGAATAAGAATGAAATCGCTCATATCTCGGCCTTCACCGTTTAATATGCCTATTTGTTTAATCAGTCCGTTTTCGACTTCAATATCACCAAATTCTTTTTCGAAGAATTCATTATAAAAGGTACAGTTTTTAAAAATCATCATTCATTTTCCTTTACAATTCTGTAAGCCAGTTCCTGCAGCTGTTCAAATTTCTCAATTTGACTGATTTCACGTCTGAAAGCCGCTCCTCCGCGAAGCCCCTTCGTATAGTAGGCAGCATGGTGCCTTGCTTCGCGCATAGCTGTATATTCGCCTTTATAGTCAATTATTTTTTGAATATGTTTAAGCATTACAAGCATTTTTTCACTTATCCCTGCATCGGGAAGTACCCTGCATTCACCCAGATATGCGTTAAGCTTTTGAAACAGCCATGGATTTCCGAGTGCACCCCTGCCGATCATTATTGCATCGCAGTTGGTTTTTTCAAACATCATTGCAGCTGACTGCTCGTCGATAATATCTCCATTGCCGACAACAGGAATGGATACAGCTTTCTTAACTTGTGCAATGATAGCATAGTCAACCTTGCCTGAATACATTTGCTTTCGCGTTCTGCCATGAACAGTTATTGCTGCTGCACCGTTTTTTTCGGCGATTTCAGCGAATGCAACAGCGTTTACCGTATCATCATCCCATCCCTTTCGGAATTTAACTGTAACCGGGATATCAACTGCATTGGATACAGCCTTTATAATTTCTCCGGCCAAATCGGGATTTTTCATCAAGCTTGCGCCTCCACCGTTCATTGCTATTTTCGGTGCAGGGCAGCCCATATTGATGTCAATAATCTGAGGCGAGAATTCAAGAGATTTTTGTGCTGCTTCTGCCATGATTTCAGGATGATCACCAAATAGCTGAATACCGGCCGGCTTTTCTGTTTGGCCGAGATGTAAAAGCGCACGGCTTTTTTTGTCACCCATAGTGAAACCCTTGGCAGATACCATTTCACTTACTGTATATCCTGCACCATAACTTATGCACAGCTCGCGAAAAGCCCTGTCAGCAATTCCCGCCATAGGTGCAAGGCAAATTCCGTTTTTAATTTCAACGTTCTTTATTTTCATATTATATAATTCCTTATTATATAATTTTTCCATTGCCTATACTATCACAAATTGATTATAAAAGCAATTGGATTAAATCTTAGGTTGCATTTTAAGTATAATTTTGTTAATATTTTTATTAGGTTAAAGTCGGATAGAAATAAAAGGATGTTAGCTATGTTTGTTGATATTGCGAAAATAAAGATAAAAGCGGGTGACGGCGGAGCAGGTGCCGTTGCCTTTCACAGAGAAAAATATGTTGCAGCAGGCGGACCTGATGGCGGCGACGGCGGCAAGGGCGGAGATGTTGTTTTTGTTGTTGATGATAATCTTGCAACGCTGGCAGATTTCAGATATAAAAGAAAATATGCAGCCAAAAACGGCGAAAACGGCCGAGGCTCACGTCAGTACGGCAAAAAGGCACCTGATCTTGAAATAAGGGTGCCCAGAGGAACAGTGATTCGTGAGGCCAATTCGGGTGCAGTTATGGCGGATATGAGCAAAACGGACAGGTTTATTGCCGCTAAGGGCGGCAAAGGCGGCTGGGGAAATATGCATTTTGCAACACCTACACGGCAGGTTCCCAGGTTTGCAAAACCGGGTGTACCAGGTGAGGAATGGGAGGTATCTCTTGAGCTGAAACTTTTGGCAGATGTAGGACTGTTAGGCTATCCTAGCGTTGGAAAATCAAGCCTTATTTCAGTTGTGAGTCAGGCGAAGCCTAAAATCGGCGATTATCATTTTACCACTCTTGTGCCTAATTTGGGAGTTGTTTCAATGGGAGAGGGCAATTCATTTGTTATTGCAGATATTCCCGGTCTTATTGAGGGTGCCAGTGAGGGTATTGGCTTGGGGCATGCGTTTTTGCGGCACGTTGAGCGCTGCAGACTGCTTGTGCATATTGTAGATGTAAGCGGACATGAAGGCAGAAATCCCATTGAGGATTTTGAAAAAATAAATGAAGAGCTTGTAAAATTCAATCCGCAACTTGCCGAACAGCCTCAGATTGTTGCCGGAAATAAGATAGATATGGCTGAGCCTGAACAGATAGAGGAATTTAAGAGCTATGTTGAGAAAAAGGGTTACGAGTATTATTCAATTTGTGCACCGATTCTTGAGGGTACGCAGGAGCTGATGAATGCTGTGTGGAAAAAGCTTAAAACTTTGCCCCCGATTAAAGAGTATGAAGCAGAGGAAATTCCTTTTGAGTCAATCATTAAGGATGATAAGGGCTTTAAGATTACTGTTGAGGATGATAACTATTATATCGTTGAGGCAAGCTGGTTTCCCAAGGTTCTTAAGGGAATTGATGTTGAGGATTATGAGGCGCTGCAGTATATGCAGAGAGTTCTTGAAAAAAGCGGAATATTTGATGCCCTGAGAGAGAAAGGAATTCAGGAGGGGGACATCGTTTCAATATACGATATTGAGTTTGAATATGTGCCGTAATGGGAGTGCTATGAGATTTATTGATAAAAACGTTAATGCTAAGCAGTTAAGTCCGCTTAATTTGGCATTTATCGGTGATTGTATTTATGAGATAATGGTGCGTGAAATGCTGGTTACACAGGCAAACAGGCCTGTTAATGATTTGCACCGTGAAAGTATAAAATTTGTATCCGCTAAGGCTCAGACAGCTGCCTTTGAAAAAATTAGAGACTGTTTGACTGACGAAGAAACAACTGTCTATAAAAGAGGTCGCAATGCGAAAGTGGGGCATTCACCAAAGAGTGCAACCGAGGGAGAGTATCATTGTGCTACAGGAGTAGAAGCTCTGTTCGGTTATTTGTATCTTACCGAACAGACAGATAGGATAAAAGAACTGTTTTCGAAAATTAATGCTTGACAAATCAGTACAAGTATTATATAATAAATCCTGCTAATGGGAGCATAGCTCAGCTGGGAG
>DKZG01000026.1 GCA_002493595.1 Ruminococcaceae bacterium UBA7080
TCAAGTCCTTCTGCCCCTGCCAATGAAAAAGCCTTGAAACTAAGCAGTTTCAAGGCTTTTTCTTATGCTATTCATAGTCGGCACTCGGTCTGATTCACCGCTTTTGATGCTTTAAAAAGCAGTGAAATTGTTCAACTTTTTCCAATAAATTCAACTGTTCCGTTTCGTACAGCATCAAAAGAGCATCAAATTTTGTTGGACATTGCCATTTTCTGTTATTAGTGGTATAATATAAAAAATTTTATTTATCTTGGGGTAATTATGTGTACGGAAAGTAAAACAAATATAACGGTCTTATATACGGGAGACAGCAAAGTTATTTCTTATGATGATGAATGTGTATATGATGGATTAACTACAATAAAGCTTGATGATCTTGACGGGGTAGATTCAACCGAAGAATATGCAGTTGAAACTATGCGGGATCAGTATTACAAATTATTATCTCGCCAGTTTGACAATATAGTAGTTTTGAGCGGTGCCGGAACTTCAATTGGTATAGGAACTGAATCGAAGAAAGGTCAAAGTGTTTCTGGACTATGGGAAAAAGTTGTGGATAAAATCGGTGCAGATACGCTGAAAAAAGTTGCTGATGCAATTAAATATAATGAATTTGATATTAAAGAGACAAACCTTGAAACGTTTCTGTCTAAGGCTCTAATTTCAGAAGCATTTGAACATCAAGATTTTGTTTTGAAAAATATTAATATTATTGAATCTGTTATACGAGAAGAGTGTGATTTAACTTTACCAGATAATTCACCTCATGAAATTTTCCTTAGAAGTATTACATCACGTAAGTCAAAGTATTCTCGTGTAAAGATTTTCACTTTGAATTATGATCTGTTATTTGAACAAGCAGCATCTAAGGGTGGATATGTTGTTATTGATGGTTTTAGTTTTACTGTTCCTCGAATCTTTAATGGTGTTAATTATGATTATGATGTAGTAATTAGAAATAGTCAGCGTTCATTATCTGAGGAAAACTATGCTCCAAAAGTATTTCATCTATATAAACCTCATGGCTCTCTAGATTGGGGGAAAATTGATGAACATGTTGAAAAAATTATATACCCTGAAAAACCAGTAATGATTTATCCATCAGCATCAAAATATGAAGCCTCTTACGAACAACCATATTTCGAAATGATGTCAAGGTTTCAGACGGAGTTAAGAAAGAATAATACGCTTCTTCTAGTGATTGGATTTAGTTTTTATGATAAACATATTGACACTATGATTTCAGAAGCTATACACTCGAATCCAAGTTTGACTTTAGTAATTGTTGCACCAGATGTTCATGAAAACAATTGTTTCAAAAAATATAGAGAAAGAGCATTAGAGCAAAAGGGCGTATCTCTTATTAGTGAAAAATTTGAGGATTTTGCTAAGCATTATCCATATTCTAAAATTTATGATTTCACGGAGGATATGAAGCGTTATGAATCCGTTTAACAATAATTATTTTATTGGATACATAAATTATGTTAGTCCTCAGTATTGCAGGGTTCATTTTCCTTCGTCTGTTTTACTTAATAAGTTCATTTTTACTGGCGAAGAATTTAATGGAGGCCTAATAGGAAGTTTTGTAACTATTGAAGGCGAAAATATGGGCTTTATAGGCAAAATTTCCGAATTGAATTTACCTGAAAAAGAAAGACTTGCATTAAGCGAAAAAGCATTTCAAAGTTCTGATTTTCATCCAACTGCAAAATTAGAAATATTACTTTCTTTTGATTATTATGATTATCAATGTGCGCAGCGTAATTTAAATGCTTATCCCAATATAGGTGCTAAAGTTTATGTTTGTGCAAGTGATTTTATTGAGCAGTATGTTATGAATTTTGGAAACAGCATTGATAATGAGACTCTTATGATTAATTTAGGTACTCTTACTTCTAATTATCAGACAAGAGTCAATGTAAGTCAGCAATCCCTTTTTGCAAGACATTGCGCAGTTGTTGGAACAACTGGTGGTGGAAAAAGTTGGACTGTATCAAAACTTATAGAAGGTTTGATTGATAACCACTCGAAAGTAATCTTAATAGATCCTACTGGAGAGTATAAAATACTTTCAAATACTTCATCTGCCATTTCATCTGTATTGGGAACAGATTCATATTATTATTACAGAGACCTTACTATTGAAGATTTGTTTTTTCTTTCAAAGCCAGCTGAAAGAATACAAGCACCAAAACTTTTGGAAGCTATACGCTCTTTAAAGTGTGTTGATATCGGAATTGCAGATATTTCTGAAAATTTTAAAAATGCTGTAAAAAATGGTGTTTTAATAAAAACGGGTTTAAATAAACATGATTTTGATGCATTCTGTTATAGAAATTCTGCACTGTTAGATGACGGAAAATTATCTTTTGATCTTAGCAGACTTGAAAATCAAATTACTTGTGAATGTGTTTATGATTCAGATCGCAATAATTCAAATGTGTTTGGTGGCAAAAATGATAATGATGTTTCTAATTGTGTTAGTTTAATAACAAGAATTTCAAATTTAAGGCGCACAGGAATATTTAAATCCTTATTTGGTTTTGGTCAAGATTTGGATGTTAATAAGAACTTAAGAAATATTATTGATAAGTTTATTAGCCCAGAAAATAACAAAAAACATTTATTAAGAATTGGATTCGAGGATATAGGATTCGATTCCCAGGGAAGAGAAATTGCGGCTAATGCAATAGCAAAATACTTGTTAGAACTTGCTAGATTCAATAAATTTAAAGAATCTCCTATAGTACTTGTATTAGATGAAGCACATCAGTTTTTGAATAAAAGTGTAGTTGATCAATATTTTTATTCTAGCTCTCTATCTGCATTTGATCAAATTGCAAAAGAGTGTAGAAAGTATGGATTATTCTTGTGCATAGCAACACAAATGCCAAAAGATATTCCTATTGGTACACTTAGCCAAATGGGAACATTTATTGTTCATAGACTAATCAATTCAAATGATAAGGAGTCAATTAGACAGGCTTGTTCATCAACAAATTCTGATTCGTTATCTTTTTTACCAAGTTTAGGTTCAGGCGAAGCTATTTTAACCGGTGTTGATTTTCCGATGACTCTAACTGTTAAAATATCTCCTCCTACAATTCCGCCCGAATCTGACACCCCTAAATTTAACAAATTAAAGTATTAAAAAATATATAAGGAGATTAGAGTTATGAATCGTGTTAAAGAATGCAGAAATTGCGAATTTAATTTTGATGGTATTTGCGTTGGTAATAGTGATTTATATGAATATGGCGAGAGCATTACCGATGATGCAAAATGTTGTGAAAATTGGAATGCTAATTTAGATTGTTTTTCATATGAAATATATAATGCACCTCGATTTTTAAGAGAGGCTTATCATGATTGTTCAATTTCATATTCAAAATTTTCTTCTTTATTGGATGATTATGTTAATGGTAAAAGTATACAAATTAGTATTTTTGATGCACTTAAATTAATATATGGAATTAGTATGGTTGACATAGCCGTCCTATTAGATGTCACTTTTGGAGTGGTTTATAGAGCAAAAACAAAAGGATTTGCTAAAAAACGCATTGAGCAATTTTCAAGTGGATTATATATTGATCGAGAAATTTTATTGAATTGTACAACATATAATTTTGATAAATTAAGACAATCAAATAAACTGTTTTGGTCTCAATCAAATATTTCAGAGAAATTGAATACTTTTCCTGATTGGAAAAAAGAACTTTCAAAAACCATCAGTTGTTATTTAAAATGTCCTATTAATTTTGCTCGAGAATTTACTAGGGTAGATAAATTATATTGGAATGCAGATATGCCATTAGATGATTTCACAGAAAGTGAAAAGAAGATGATTAATTATATTATTAAACATAATAATAAACAAGATGTTCGTGAAATCAATTACTTTTTGGATATTGCTTGCCAACCTCACTTGGAAGTTATGATGGTTAATAAAAAATAAATTGTATTATTTTTACCCACTATGTATTAGTGGGTATTTTTATATCTCAAACTCATCCGTAATCCCATTCAGCCTACTCGTATCTTTTTTCACATAATACCTTTCTGTTATTTCGGATGTTGAATGACCAAGTAAGTCAGCTACTTGTTTAGGTGATAAAGATTTAATTGTACCGTCAGCTTGTTTAACTCCGTTTACAAGATTTGTTGCGAATGTGTGGCGAAGCGAGTGCAGTCCTTTTGTTTCAATTCCTGCCGCCTTGAGTATTCTGTAAAATCTTTTTCTGAAATTTACAGGCTTAGTAAAATCACCGTTTTCATCACACACAAGCGGTGTATCTTCACCGAAATACATTTCGCCTCGTAAATCCTTTATCATATCAATCGCAGTCTGATTCAGCGGTATAGAGCGGTTGCTTGTGGCGGTCTTTGTTTTGCCGATTTTGATTTCTCTGCCTTTTTCAATCTCAACACCATTGCGTTTTGATATTTCTTTAACACCTCGCTGAATGTGCATCACTCGGTTTTCTAAATCAATATCACTGTTGAGCAATCCGAGTATTTCGCCTGTTCGTAATCCCGTGTTCAGCATAAGAATATACGCGGCAGCCTGTTGATAAAAACGCTTGCCCGTGCCCCAGCATCTAAAACATTCTTTTTTGAATAGATCAATTTCTTCCGCTGTGAAAATTGTTATGGTTTCATTTGTCGGAAGATTTTCTTTATTCTGTGCAGATAAAAAATTGCTTTTCTTTGTCATTTCAATGTTTGACATAGGATTTTTATTAATCATTTCTTCCTTGAATAAATATCTGAAGTATTCATTTAGAAGTACATACGCTTTCTTAACTGTTGTAAAAGCATAGCCTTTATTCATCCAATAATTGATTAAATTTTTTATGTCTGCAGAAGTAATATCACCGACTGCTTTGTCACCAAGCAGGGGATAAATTTGATTTTTGGCACTGCTTTCGCATCTGTCATAGGTGGTTTGCTCAACAGACGGAAATTTGAATACCTGTAACCAGCTCTGCATACTTTCCTGCAGAGTTTTTTTGGATTCATCTGATTCAATGATTTCTTTTTCAAAATCAGTAATATATGCAGTCATCTTTTTCTTGACTTCCTGTTTGGTAGTACCTGAAAAAGATTTGCGTTTTCTGTTTCCGTGCTCGTCCATATACCAAACCACACCGCCCCAACGGTCATCGGTACGCTTAAAAGTATTGCCGTTTGTTAATAATTTTCTTTGCATTTTGTCACGCTCCTTTCATTGACACACATTACCACAAACCATTTGATATATCCAGCATTTATAAAAATAGACTTGGAGATTGCTCTTGCTCGTAATCCTCATTGTAACTGCCATCAGAAGATAAATCTTTGAGTCCATGAGCAAGGCGTTTTTCCTGTTCTTTGGTTAATTGTTTTTTGTCAATCTGATTGTTCAGATTATCAAATTTTTTGTTTGCACTGATGCTGAACATATCTGCAAGTATGCTGATGACATTTGAAAGCAGTACACCATTATCTGTAAAATTCCATTTCTGATACGGAATATTACAGTCCATGTTTAGTACAGCGTCGATGATTTTATTCTTGATTGATCTGAATTCTTTGTTGTCCTCAATCGGAATGAATTTGTTTTTATTATCATAATAGAGTGAAAGTTTTTGATTATTAATCTCATTCCATTTTGAATATAGCTCTGAAAGGTTTTCATCTTTCATCAGTTCAATCAGAATATTATTAACTGTATTCTTAATTCGTCTGGGTAGATAACCATAAATTTTTTTACCATCATAGCTATTAAGCTGTTTCTTGAGCTGAACAATCATATTAAACAAATCTTGATTTGCTTCAAAAATATAGTTACAATCATCTAAAACATTTTCCAGCAGTTCATCAAATTCATCTTTCAATTTGTTCCTGTATTCTGTTTGTTTTTCAAATAATTTGTATTGCTCATTGCGAAAAAATATCATTTCCAAATGCACTGCGCATAGATTCAATGCCCTTGTTCGTCAGATAACCTTGGAACGCTTAGGATTTTTGAAATATCTGTTTGTAAATATTATTTTAGCCATAGTACTCCTTCGCCAAATCATTGTCAATTATGATTGCATTGACATCAATTATGCCATTTGTTGACGCAACCTTTTCAGCACAAAGATAGTCAAGTCTTTCGGATAATTTATTATCAATTCGATATTGTGTACTTAAAAGAAGGTTTTGTTTTGCAGATTCAACTGCCAATTTAAATATCATTTCCAGATGCATTCGGAATGAATATTTCTTCATATTTTCCATTTTGACCTCCATTCTCGCATATGACTATTTTGACGCATACGCAATAATTCTAATATTCCTTGAAATTCGGTCGGCTCTGCCGTCTGATGTGAACCGTCAGGCGTCACAGCATACGCCTGGTTTTAACCTGCCTATTTAGCTCAATTAAATAAAGTATGTGAAAAAGTAAAACAGGAATCTAAAAATGATTCAATAAATATGAAATTTAATCCAACATATATTGTTTATGATGTTGATAAAGAAGGAATAAAGGAATTAATAATTAAGACTGATACTTGTGAAGCAGACTATATTTATGAATTTTATACATATCAAAATGGATTAGTTTTACTAGGTACGGCTCATGAAGGTCATACCGGACTACATATTCCAAATAACAATAATGAATTATCTCTTCGTTATTCTCACCTTCGGGTGACATGTGTTATGTTTCTCTATATAGACTTACTATTATTAAAAATCAAATAAAGCAAGATACGCTGTATAAGGATAAAGAAATGTCATTTGGCGAAAGAGATGAATTTTCCACACAATACAAATATTTAGAAGAAGTGCATGATAGTGATTTAAGTCTTTTAGATGAATTATAAAATTGATTATAGAAAATATACTTTTTAATCAAAAAAGCAGAACAACAATTTATCAAAATTATTGTTCTGCTTTTTATATGCTTTATAGAGATAATTATTGAGTTATCTAATACAAAATATAAAATTTTTCCAAAAAATTTCGTTACTTTTTCAGTTTTTTGACACTTAATATTTGTAAGGAAAAAATTGTAATTTTTCTTTGTCAAGAGAGTAAAACGATGCATTTTTGTCGAGAAAATGTGCAGTTTTGTATTTCATGTTGATTCTTTCTATTTTATAGTTAATATATTAATTGAGAATTATATAGTTCTTTATTTTGGGGTGTATTAGAAATATTTTATGTATTAAATAGTGGCGTAGATTTAAATTACATTGTTGCAAACACTAACATTATTACAACATTGAAATATTCAATATCATTATAATGAAAAACAATGTTGTGGTTATGGCTGAAAAGTTGTGTAGAGCGAATATTATAAAACTAATATATTTAGGGAGATTAATCGACGGAAATATTTAATTCTAAAACAATTATTAGAGAGGAATAACTTTATGGAAATGAATTTAATTGAAAAGACTCCAGTTCTTAAAAACATTGAAAGTTGTACGCATAATTCTGCCATACTTTGTAAGCAATTAAATTGTTTTACAAACTCTTATGCATTAAAATATCCAAACTGTTGTGATTTAATTAATTGTGATAATTGCCCATATAGTCTTCGTGATAATAAAAATATTGATGACTTAAATCAAGATGAAAAAAAGAAATGGAAGAGTGCCTTAGAAAAATTCTATATTACACCTGAAAATGTATTACATAAAGAATTAGATATTGAACAGACCTTAAAAATATTTTCAGATCTTTTTGACGATTATCGTACCCCATTTCGAAAAGAAGAGGAACGCATAATATACACTGAGGCTTTTAGAAGATTACAATATAAAACACAAGTGATGATAAATTCAGCCTCTGATGATCAAAGAACGCGATTACTACATTCATTAGAAGTTCAAAAAATCAGCAGAAAAATTGCTGTGGCGTTAAAGGCAAATTATGAACTTACAGATGCCATTGCAATTGCTCACGACATTGGACATTCACCATTTGGTCATGCAGGTGAAAGAAAAATAAAACTTTTTTTAGAAAATGAAATGGCTGGTTCATTTTCACATGCCTTACAAAGTGTAAAGGTTATTGATTTCCTTTGTTCTCATAGAGCGTTAAAGCCTATGGGTTTAAGAGGTTTAGGAATATCTGATTTAGTACTTGAGGGAATTTTAAAACATGATTCAGATTCATTTAGCGACAATATGGCAACATCGGCTTTTAGACTTCAATATGAATGTGATAGATTATATAAACCTGTTGGTGCTAATCCTGCCCAATATAACGATAACGAAATATATATAGGTGGTATTGAAAGCCAAATCGTTTGTTGGGCCGATAAGATTGCCTATATGAGTCATGATTGGGAAGAATTCGTTGATGTTGGTTTGCTTGAGGTTATGGTCTCAAGAATTAATGAAATAATTATTCAAATGAATGATTTTATTGAGAATTCTGATAAAGCAAAATATGAATATTTAGAAAATATAGAATCTGAAAATCTGAATAAAATCAATGAAACTTTCAAAAATTTGAAAGAACACTTCTATTCTGATAATTATTCGCACAAATTTGATAATAAAAATGATTTGTTTGTAAAAAAGTTAACTGATTTAATTAACATATTAAAAGAAACAGTTGAATTGCAACAGAAACATCCTAATTCATTTTTGTTGTTTTCAAATGAGCAATATAAAATTATGCATTCATTTTTTAGTGTAGCATATGCTTGGATTATAATAACAAAAGTGAAACCCAAAGATATTGGTGGAAAAATTGATATAATTTTTGTTATATATAAATACTTATGCGAGACAACTGCTCATAGAACGGTTCCGGCATTAATAAAAACTCTTATAGCTAGTTGTTATCATGAATTGTATGAATTTAATATTGAAGGTAAAAGTAGCGAGGAGTTAATTAAGTATTGTAATAAATTATGGGAGATAAGTAAGAATACTATTAAAAATAGCGAATATAAGTCTAAATTATGTTCCGAAAGCAAAAAAAGACTGAAAGACGAACTTAAAAAGTCATTTATTGTATGTTTTGATCCAGAATACTATAATGCTGTTAACTGTATTGGTAAATTTATTCACGAAGAATTTATTGAAAGTACCAGAGTCCGCTTCATGACTAAAAAAGCGGAAATAATAATAGGTAAGCTTCTAAAATTTTATTATTCGAATTATCATATGCTTCCTCTTAAATATAGAAAAAGAATTGAATTAGAAACCAGTTTGAGTGAAAACATAAATAGAATTAAATATTTGTTGCAGCAATATTATAAAGAAATAATAGAAGAAGCAATCATCGAAGATGAGTGTTCCGGAAATAATGCAAGATTTGAACATGTTAAAAAATTAATTATCAAAAAGATTAATAGTATATTGCAAGAAAATATTGATGACTCTAAATTTGATGCAACTAATGATGAAGAAAAGTATCAGAAGTTTAAAAATGAAGTTTGTAATACTATTATTTCAAATGAAGCATTTGCAAAAGATGCTATAAAACTCAGAATAATAGCTGATTATATTTCAGGAATGACAGATAGAATGGCTGAAAAGAAATATAATGAAATTTGTTCGTCTTCAACACAATGGAGCAGAGCTTTTACTGAAAGAGGAACATTTAATATATAACAATCGTTTTAATAACGAGATAAGGATATTTATTATGGGATTTAGATTTACTCTTGAATCAGCAAACACTGTGGCAAATTTAACATGTGGTAGAATTTATTCATGCTATGATGGTATTTATAGTTCTTATGAAAATTATGAAGGTTTTTTGCATTTTCTGGAAACTTTTTCGGAAAACATATATTCCAATAGAAATGATATTATTCTTTATGACATATATAGAATCAAAAAAACAATTAAATCACTAGGCTATCAAGAAAAAAAGAAAGACGTAATTGAGGTATTTAGAAACAAATCAATTTTAAATGAGCTACGCCAGTTATCCTTGATTTTTGATGAATGCCGTGTGAAGTCTTTATTGTTGCCATCATTAGGATGTAAGGAATCAAATTATATGGATGATTTTATGACATCAGAACATACTATACATAAATTGTTTCATTGGCATCCAGATAATTCTTGTTTAATACTGCAACCACAGGAACGTTTGTATAGAAACAGCATAACTATTTTTGATGCTTTTCCGAATTTTGATATTGCTTTAAAACAAGTTGATTTATGGCCAGCTGTAATGTTTTGGGATAGAAATGATGATTTTGCTTTTGTACCAGTAAAAAGTAAAAGTGATTTGATGGAATTATATGAGATGCTCTATTTTGAATGTAATTCAATTGCTCAAATTAAAAGATTTGCTAATAGGAGAAAAGAGTCTAGTTATTACTTTTTTCATTTAAGCGATTTGCATTTTGGAACAAGAAATATTGATGTAACAGAACGAAGATTAAAATCTTTAATAAAAACACAATTGTCAACATTGGAATTTGACGATAAAGTGGATTTTATTGTTACTGGTGATGCAGTAGATAGCCCATCTAAAGTTAATAATGATAAGTATATTGATTTTTCTGACTTCTTGGAATCAAAGAGTGGAAAAGAACCGATTTTTGTTTTAGGTAATCATGATGTTAATAGGATTGGACTTGCATTTAACCATAATAATCAGACTCTTGCAAATACCGTTGGACGATATCCTAAAATTGAAGTTAATGATGAAATAAAAGTTATTTTTTTACTATTTAATTCAAATACAAATGGGCATTTAGCCGAAGGTGAAATAGGATATGAACAAATGACTGAGATGGGAAATATTCTTGACAAGGTTAATGATATATGGAAATATAAATTAGTCGCTGTACTTCATCATCATGTTGCACATATTGAAAAACCTGATTTTTATGATGAACGGTGGTATAAAAAAATTCTTTCAAAAGATTTTCTTGAAAATTCGCTTCGGCTAATTGATGCTGATTTGTTTTTAGAATGGCTAAAGGCAAGAGAAGTGAAACTTGTATTACATGGACATAAACACATTCCTGTTATTTCTGAATTGGACGGAATACATATAATTTCTTGTGGTTCTTCTACAGGGCAGATCACCCATAAAGACCGAAGAAAGACCTATTTGAGTTATAATGTGTTGAAATTTACGAAAGACAATGTGGTATGTACTCAATTTGCTGAAGAGTTACTCGGCGCTGGAGTGAAAGATATTCGTTCTGTTGTTATCGAATATTAGAATTTGTTAAAACGATTAAATTATTTTGTGGAAAGGGACTACACAATGGTGTTAGTAGTATAGTAATACCAACTATATTTCTGTTGTTTGTAGAACTCATATTATAATCTGATACTTATATGGAAATAAAAATTGTTATTTAAAGTTTTGTGTACATTTTTTAATATGGTTGATTTAATTTTGCATTTTATGTATACTAGTAGTAAGATAGTATTAGTGGTGATTATATGTGTACAAAGAGTGAACTGAATATTATAACCTCAGCTGTTGCTGAAGAAGCAAAGCGACTTCTCGGTGACAAGCTTGATGCTGTCATTCTTTACGGCTCATATGCCCGCGGTGATTATGATGATGAGTCCGATATTGATATCATGGTAAAAATCAAAGGCTCAAGAAATGAATTAAAAAAGTACAGATATGATTTAATTGATTTCGGCAGTGATTTATCTTTAGAGCATGAAATTACAGTATCAATTTTGCTTTATGATACGGAAACATTCGACAGATACAGAAACGCTATGCCGTTTTTGCGTAATGTTCAAAAGGATGGTGTTAATGTTGCTTGATAATAGTGTAAAAGAATTATCGGAATTACAGATTAACAGAGCAAAAGAATTAATTAAGTATATACCTGCTTATATTGAACTTGGTGATTATAATTCTGTTGTTAATAGATCCTATTACGCAGCGTTTCACGGTATAAAGTCTATAGAATTGCTTGACGGCTTTGATTCAAAAAAGCATTCCGGTGTAATATCGTATTTTAGATTAAATTATATTAAGACAGGATTGATTGATTCAAAATTTTCAAAAATAATTGGCCGCTTACAGGAAGCCAGAGAAGCAAGTGATTATGATGTTATGGAAATTTTCGGTTTGCAGGATGCAAAGGAAATGTTTGAAATGGCAAAAGAATTTGTAAATGCTATTGAAAAATATTTAACTGAAAAATTAGATTGATGTTTTAATTGCTTCGTCAGCACTTATGAAGTAGGGTCGGTTTATAATTTGTAGGGTGTATTAAAAATTTCTACAGCATCAAAATGTCATCGATTTTCTTCTATAAGTAAAAAATTTGCAAGAGCATCAATAAAGCATCAAAGTGAATAAAAATGATAAAACGGTGTTTCATTTTTGTTGAAACGCCGTTATTTTATGGCACGCGGTTTATTAGACCGCATCCACTCTAAAACCGCGTGCCGAGGGTTCAAGTCCTTCTGCCCCTGCCAAAAAGAGACAAGTTTCGACAAAATGAAACTTGTCTCTTTTCTATAGTGATTACAATCAAATATTGACCTTTATAGAGCCGATTTTAGAAAAATCAGCTCTTTTTTCTTTATCTTTCTCTGTTTGGCTAATTAAATTACCTTTTAAATCCACTAATAAAAACATTTATCTAATTTAAGCAAAATGCAAATTCCACTAATATTTATGTTTAGTGTTGAAAGTAATATGAAATCAAATTATAATAAAAGAAAGGATGATGTAAAAGACATTATCAAAATTAAAATCAAAAGAGTTTGGAAAAGTTTGTTATGGTTTCAGGCGTAATAAACAAGGTCTTATAGAAACAGATACTGAAAAAGCAAATATTGTAAAACAGATATTTAATTTGTATAAAAGTGGAAGTAGTTTAGAGGATATACAAGGATACTTATTGCAGAATAATATCCCTTCACCATCAGAAAATGCAAAATGGAGCAGGGACGTTTTAAATAAAGTCTTAAATAATTATAAGTACACAAAGGGTGTTATATCATATACCGATTTTTGTGATGTGTATGTCATGAAAACCTCTAACTCACGAAATACGAATCGAACGGATGAGAGGTATTTATTATGCCAAGAGCTACTAAAGAAGAATTACATTGGGCATATCTTATAACAAGAGAAGAAATATTGAAGCGTTTGGATGAAAAGGTTGAAATAGATGAAGAGGATTGGACCCGCATTAGAGACCATTTGATGGATATGATAATCAGTGGAGAAGCAGATACTTATGAATCTAAAATGATTGGATGTCTTGAAACAACAGTACAAAAATATCTTTATCCATCAAATGATTATATATCATTAACAGATATTGCGAGAAGATTTAATATCAACAATCCCGGTTATCTGATTCAAAGTTGGTTGCGTAGCAGAAATACCATTGAGTTTTTAGGAGAATGGGAACGAAATAATAATCCAGAATTCGATGAATCAGCATTTGAAATATTTATAATGGATGTTCGTTCTCCGTCTTATACATTGACTCCATCAAAATGGATTGATACAGTAAGTGCAATAGGATTAACATCCAAACGCGGTAAAAACGGGTGTACTATGGCTCACCCCTTTATAGCCTGTGATTTTGAAATGTGGAATGATATGAAATTCAGATATAAGATGATTAAACACAGTATTGATTTTATGCAAAAGGGAGAAAGATAATGTTAAAGAATTTGTACAAGATAATTGAGCCATCTGGCAATGATAGTTCAAAGTTAAGTTCACTTTATGATATTGCTATGCTGATTTGTATTATTGCCAGTATGATTCCGTTGGCAGTAAAATCAGATAGTATAATTTTAAATATTATTGATAAAATTACAGTTACTGTATTTATTATTGATTACATATTAAGATTAATTACTGCAAAGCAAAAACTTAATAAAGGCGTTAAATCTTATTTTCTTTATCCACTTCAGCCTATGGCAATTATTGATTTGCTGTCAATATTGCCGTCACTTATTCCGATAAATGCAGGTTTTAAGGTTTTGAGATTATTCAGAATTGTCAAAACATTCAAGGTATTTCGCAGTTTCAAAATATTCAGATATTCAAAAAATGTAGAGAGACTTGTTGAAGTATTGAAAAAACAATCTAAATCGTTGATGGCTGTGCTATCAATGGCTGTATTCTATGTGTTGTTTACAGCATTAGTTATGTTTAATATCGAACCGGATACATTCAATAACTTTTTTGATGCAATTTATTGGGCTACTATTTCGTTAACAAGTGTAGGTTAAGGTGATATAACACCTGTATCAGATGTTGGCAGATTATTTACAATGCTATCTGCATTTGTCGGAGTTGCTATTATTGCATTTCCTTCTGGTATAATAACGGCAGGATATTTAGATGTTTTGAATAAGGAGAAAAAATGAGAGAGTCAATCCAAGCACAACAATTTAGACTGACATTGTCTAAGGAATTACAAGATACAGCTAAAGCTTCTTTTAGTTATCAACAATTTTGGAGCATTATATCAAATTACCTTCAGGAACTATATGGTAAATATGCGAATCCTGAGTATTGTTTATCATCGTATTTTGATAGTGAAGAATATAAAAATAATTGTCAAATTGTAAACTGTTGTGATGATATACCGCTTATCAATATTGATAATATTAATGATATGTTAATGGAGGAAGAGAATTACCTCAAAAATATTCAAAAAGTATTGAATCTGTTTGATTTCAATAATGATAATACTATTAAAATAGCCGATACTTTAGGCATTTTACCAAACAAAAACGATAAAGCCCTATTTCGTTATATTTTTATAAATAATAGATTGAATGAGAAAGAAATAAAAAAATTTGATAAAAATTTAATGGAAAATAGAAATTTATTAAAATTAATTACAGATATGCTTGTTCAAAGCTTTAATGATGGATATCTATTGGAATTTCCAGCAACGGGCAGTGTAATGACACAGCAACATAGTCGTTATTACTATCGTGGAGAAAATGCCTTTTATCATATTTCTAAAGCAAGTTCTTATCGAACAATTGATAATAGCCTACCAGTACAAATTCAGAGAATTATTGATAGAATGCGTTTGTATCAATGTTGGGAAACACTTGACCGATTTGATGCAGTAAAATACTGGAAGTTTTCAGAAATTAACTATATGGCATTATCTCAGCATTATGGATTTAAAACACCGATGTTAGATATTACTAGTGATTTAAAAACAGCATTATTTTTCGCTTGTTGTAAATATGGTAGTGATAATAAATGGCATCCGCTGAATAACAATGATTTTCTCCATGTAGATTCTAGACACTATATTTCCGATAATAGTGGAGATTCCAGATATGGTCTTCTTTATCGCACACCATCTGAAATCACAGATCTTCGTTGGTGTACAGAAGGGAATAGTACGGCTTTTGAACTAATAACTCCTGTTGGATATCAGCCTTTTATGAGATGAAGTCATCAACACGCATATATGATGTTGACGCAATCAAATTATGATTTACTGAAAGATAAATATTTTGATAAGTTTAAATTTAGACTTACTGAAGAATTGTGTAGTTGGATTTATAATGAAATGGAACAGGGTAATTTAATTTATCCTAATGATGATATTCCAAATATTTCAAACGAAATAGAAAAAATTAATAAGCAAAAAACTTTTTCATTTAGCGTTTTTGAGATTACTGCAAGTGATTTTAAAATTGATAGTAAATATTTTAACAGTTTAATAAATACACTAGGAAAATATGGTATAAAAATAAAAAATAATATTTCTGTAATTAATCCAAAAAAATTATTACAAATAAATAGTGACTATTCTGCTGATTATGCTATGAATAAAATAGGGATACTCCCTAAAATGAGACCGATGGTAACATTTCCATCAGATACTTTAGTTTCTATTTAGAAGATAATACTTTTTGATTGTATTATAAGTTAAGGGTTCAATTCCATACATAAAATTGCTCAATGCATCTTTTTTGTAGTGGTTAGACAAAACGGAAATGGTTACCGAAAGGTAGCCGTTTTTCTTTTGAATAGGGTCGTATTGTTTGATTGATTAACTGTGTGTATCTTAAAGCGGCTATATTTTCAAATCTCCATTAGCAGGATTGTTAATCAGTTTGCCGTTTTCCTCAAATCGGGACCCATGGCATGGGCAGTCCCAGGTGTGTTCATCGCTGTTCCATTTGAGTGCACAGCCGAGATGCGGGCATCTTTTTTTTGAAAAAGTCATAAGGTTTACGGCAGCTTCAAATCCGTTTATCAAAAGCTGCGGGTGCAAAATGCTTCTTGAAGGAGAGAAAACATCCGAATACTCATTTTTTTCACCGCAAACCATATCACATAAAATGTCGGCAGCCAGCATTGAACCGGTCATACCCCATTTGTTAAACCCTGATGCAGTGTATAAATCAAGTGTTCTTTTAGAATAGTGACCTATATACGGCATACTGTCAAGACTCATGCAATCTTGTGTTGCCCAGTGGCAAACCTCTTTTGCATTCGGGTATTTCAAATTTGCGAATTTTCTTAATTTCTCCCAGTTACAGCCATCTTTTCCTGTACGGTGTGCCCCTCCTCCGATTAAAAGCAGGTCTTTGTAATTTCTAAAAGAAAGTCCGTTGGTATTTTCATCGATATACATTCCGTCTACATCCTGAGCATTTTCCAGTGCGATTACATGACTTCTATCCTGATACAGTTTTAAATAATACGCCCCGTGCTTATTAATGAAAGGGAAATGAGTTGTTACTATAACCTTATCAGCTTTAATTTTAATGTTATCCGCAACAGCCGTATTGCCAATCATTTCTTTTATAAATGTGTTCTCATAAATGTTAAGATTCTTTGATATTTCAGATAAAAATTTTAGCGGATGAAACTGTGCTTGCTCAGGAAAGCAAATTGCGCCTGCTATATCAAAAGGAAGCTTCAGCGTATTTTTGAATTCTGCTTTATATCCGATTTTGTTTAATGCAGAAATTTCCTTTTCAATTTTATCCGGTGCATCAAGCGTATACACATAGTTGTTTTTTATTTCGTAGTCACAATCTATGTTTGCACAAAGTTTTTTATACATATTAAATGCCTTTTTATTGGCATTAAGATATTCTGACGCCAAATCGGCATCATTATTTTTCAGAAGTTTGTTATATATAAGATTATGCTGATATGTTATTTTAGCTGTCGTGTTTTTTGTAACGCCGCTGCAAATTCTGCCTTTTTCAACCAGAATATAGTCTACGCCTTTTTGTTCTAAAAAATACGCAGTAAGAATTCCGCTTATTCCTCCGCCTATTACCAGAACATCAGTTTTAAGATCTTTGTCAGGTGATGGAAATTTTGGCAGCCGGGCAGTTTCTTCCCAAATTGAACTCATTTTTTTCATCCTTATTTTTTTATTTTTATTTTTTTAATTTTGATGATTTTTATACAGATTTTATTGCTGTTTTTTTTATAAAAAAAACCTCCAAATAACAGTTTGTTAATAAACAATTCCGATAAAAATGTATAAATACACACTATATTGTTGTAATGTTTACAATTTGTTCACAAAATACGGCTATTTATGAAAAAATTTTTATTGAAATTTATTCTTTATGATGTTATACTAATAGCAGACTTATAAGGGGGTTAATGCCTTGAGTAAAGAAGAAAAAAATGCAAAAAAGCTTGCTAAAAAGGAAGCAAAGCAAGAAAAGAAAAATGTGAAAGCTGAAGCTGCTGTCGCAAAGGCAAAGGCTAAGGCAGAAAAGAAACACGCTAAGGATTATGAAAAGTTTGTAAAGGATACTGATAAGAAAAATCAGCAGTTACAGGCTA
Organism: Ruminococcaceae bacterium UBA7080; assembly: GCA_002493595.1. Classification (GTDB taxonomy): domain Bacteria; phylum Bacillota; class Clostridia; order Oscillospirales; family Acutalibacteraceae; genus Eubacterium_R. The sequence goes on from DKZG01000026.1 coordinate 17,758, forward strand.
AGGCAGCGAAGGACGGCAAAGAGTTTACACCTATTGCAATTCCTGCTATTGAGGAATTCAAATCCAAGGGTGAGCTCAAAGCTGAAAAGGCTACCGCTAAGGCATATGCAGCTTACATAAAGAAAATCGAAAAGAAGAATGCCAAAACGGAAAAGAAATGTGCTAAAAAAGGTCAGCCATTTGTTCCGATTGCGATTCCTACAGAAGAGGAGTTTGCTGCTACTGCAGTAAACGGCAATAAGGCAGGCAAAATTTTCATGATGATTATTCTTGTTCTTCTTATTTGGTTTCTTGTGTACTTTATGATTATGTTTATCAGCTATCAGTATCAGCCGCGTGTACCTGATGTTACGGAAACCGAAGGCGGTTCAAAGGTTGCTGCAACATATGAAACTTATTCAAATCCGCATGAGATTACAACTACACCTGATTACAGCATCGCTGATGCTAAGCTTTATTTAAAGCAGACACTTAAGGACAACTGGTCAGATCTTGGCTATAGCAGTGATCCTTCAAACTCTTCAATTTCTTATAACAACAGAATTGAAAAGATTAACGGTGCAGATTGTTATATGTTCACTTGCGGCGGCAAAACATTTGCAGTTTCTGTCAAACTTTCTGCTGCGTATTATTGTCATAACGGCGAGTATTCACCGCTTTCATTCAATAATACAGATGAGTTCAATTGGAATAATTAATTAATCATGAAAACCCTTGCAATAAATGCAAGGGTTTTTAACTTTTTACTATATTTGCTATATCTGATTTTAGATTTTATATAATAAAAAGCAAGGTGAATGCCATAATGCAGCAACACCTTGCTTTTTTATTCTCTAATTTTTGAGACTGTGTAGAGGTGCCGGAATTTTTCCGCCCCTATTGATAAATTGTGAGGGTGACATTGTATTTACTTTCATAACCGGACCGCTTCCGAGCAGTCCTCCGAATTCAAGTTCGTCACCGATATTTTTTCCTATAGCCGGTATGACTCTTACGGCTGTTGTTTTGCCGTTAACCATGCCTATTGCTGCTTCATCAGCAATAATTCCGCTGATTACTTCGGGAGTTGTGTCACCCGGAATAACAATCATATCAAGACCGACAGAACATACCGCTGTCATTGCCTCAAGCTTTTCTATTGTAAGTGAACCGCTTCTGGCTGCATCAATCATACCGGCATCTTCAGAAACAGGTATAAATGCCCCGGACAGTCCGCCGACACTTGATGAGGCCATTACACCACCTTTTTTTACTGCGTCATTGAGCATAGCAAGGCAGGCTGTTGTTCCGGCTGCTCCGCACTGCTCAAGGCCTATTTCCTCAAGTATATGTGCAACTGAGTCACCTACTGCAGGTGTTGGGGCCAGTGAAAGGTCAACAATGCCAAAAGGTACTCCCAGTCTTTTTGATGCTTCAACACCAACAAGCTGACCCATTCTGGTTATTTTGAAAGCTGTTTTTTTAATCAGTTCAGCAACTTCATTAATTGAATATTCAGGATGTTTTGAAACAGCACTTCTTACTACACCCGGACCTGATACGCCTACGTTGATTACACAATCAGGTTCTGAAACGCCGTGAAAAGCACCTGCCATAAAGGGATTATCCTCGGGGGCATTGCAGAATACAACAAGCTTTCCGGCTGCAATACAGTCCTTGTCTTTCGTCAGTTCGGCTGCTTCTTTAACTTTTTGACCCATAATTTTTACGGCGTCAAGATTTATTCCTGCTTTGGTTGAACCGATATTAACGGAAGAACAGATATGTTCGGTTTGGGCGAGCGCCTGCGGTATGGAGTGAATAAGCTCAAGATCACCTGCTGCAAATCCCTTTTGAACCAATGCACTGTATCCGCCTATGAAATTAACGCCTATTGTTCTTGCTGCTTTTTCCAGTGTAAGTGCGTATTTCACAGGATCGCCGCCGCTCACGCCAGCTAATATAGCAATAGGGGTTACACTTACGCGCTTGTTAATAATTGGAATACCGAATTCTTTTTCAATTTGCTCACCGGTCTCAACAAGCTTCTCAGCTTTAGTGCAAATTTTGTCGTAAATCTTTTGACAGGATTTATCAATATCCGAGTCTGCACAGTCGAGAAGTGATATTCCCATAGTTGTTGTGCGTATGTCAAGGCATTCATCCTGTATCATTCTTATGGTTTCAAGAATATCGTTTGTATTAATCAAAGGATTTTCCTCCTAAATTCTATGCATTGAGTTAAAAATATCTTCGTGCATTACATGAATGGAAAGATTATTTTCTGCACCGTATTCTGTCAGTTCATCAGAAAATTCGGTGAATGAAATACTGCTTTTTGATATGTCTGCCATCATAATCATGCAGAACATATCCTCCATAATAGTCTGGGATACTTCTGTTATATTGATATTGCTTTTGGCACAAACATCAGAAACCTTTGCAAGAATGCCGACTGTATCCTTGCCCACAACTGTTATTACTGCTCTCATATCTGCTCCTCCGTAAAATGATTATTTAGTAAACTGTGAAAATTATAACAGAGTAATAAACTTTTTTCAATAAAGTAAAGAAATATATTTAATTTTTTTTTATAATGTGGTAAAATACTAAATAATTCATTTGGTGTGAGAGGATTTGCTTTGAGTTATAATAATATTGTAGATATGCATACGCATAGTGCTTTTAGCTTTGACGGCAATGACAGCTGCAGTGCTCTTTGTGAAAGCGCATATTCAAAAGGCGCAAAAGCAATTGCCATAACAGACCATTGTGATATTGACGGTGCTGATATAAATGTGCATGAATTTTGTTCTGCTCAGCTTAAAGAGCTGGAGTCTGTTAAAGGTGCTTACAGCGGCAGATTAAAGGTTATGAAGGGCATTGAAATCGGTCAGGGTATTTACAGAAAAGAACTTACCGAGCGTGTTTTATGCCAATATGATTATGATTTTGTTTTAGGCTCACTTCATAATCTTGAAAATATGGAGGATTTTTTCTTCCTGAATTATAAAGACTATGATGTATACGAGCTTCTGCAGCGTTATTTTGAGGATTTGCATGAGCTTGCTGATTGGGGTGCTTTTGATGCTTTGGCACATCTTACTTATCCTTTGCGATATATTGCTGCAAGAGAAAAGATAAGCGTTGATATGTCAAAGTTTGACAATATTATCGACAGCATTTTCGAGAAGCTTGTTTCTAATAAAAAAGCCCTTGAAATCAATACTTCCGGCCTTTTTATGGAGATGAAGGATACTTTGCCGAATATCAGCTATGTCAAACGATTTAAACGAGCGGGCGGAGAATATATTACTCTTGGCTCTGACTCGCATTATGCGAAAAAGGTTTGTCAGGGAATTGACATTGCAATGAAGCTTGCATATGATGCAGGCTTTCGCAGTATTACTGTTTATAAAAAACATCAGCCCGTGCTGATGCCTATTGAGTGAGGTTGTATATATGAATAAATTACTTGATTTAATTGAAAAAAATCCTCGTCTTTCGAATAAAGAACTGGCGTCGATGCTTGGTTTGACAGAGGATGAGGTTGCTCAAAAGATTCGTGTTTATGAGGAAACAGGTGTTATAAAAGGCTACCGTGCAATGATCGATAAGGAAAAGGCACTGGCTGAAACGGTTACGGCCTTAATTGAAATTAAGGTTCATCCCAAATATGAGCATGGTTTTGATGAGGTCGCTCAGCGTATTGCTCAGCTTGAAGAGGTAGAGAGTGTTTACCTTATGAGCGGTGGTTTTGACCTTTGCTGTATGGTAACAGATAAATCTTTTCAGGAGGTTGCAATGTTTGTTGCCAGCCGTCTTGCACCTATGGACAGCGTTATGTCAACTGCAACGCACTTTTTGCTAAAAAAATTTAAGGAGCAGGGCATAATGTTTTATGAAGCTCCTAAGGATGATAGGGGGATAATTTCCTTTTGATTAACTACAGCGATTTTTTAAATGAGAATATCCGAAATATAAAACCCAGCGGAATAAGAAAGTATTTTTCGATTGCCGAGGAAATGGATGATGTAATATCCTTGGGTGTAGGTGAGCCGGATTTTCTTACCCCTTGGCATATCAGAAAAAAGGGTATTGAGACTTTGGAATACGGCAAAACAAGATACACCGCAAATGCAGGTCTTATTGAACTGAGAAATGAAATATCGGCTTTCTATAAAGCAAAGCATAATGTCGAATATAACCCCAAGAACGAGATATTGGTTACAGTAGGCGGCTCAGAGGGTATTGATATGTGCATACGTGCGCTAATCAGTCCGGGCGATGAGGTGCTTGTTGTTGAACCGTCCTTTGTTTGCTACAAACCTATTATTGAAATGTGCGGCGGTGTTGCCGTATCGCTTGAAACAAAGAATGAAAATAATTTCAAGCTGACTGCTAAGGAGCTTGAGGCAGCCATAACGGACAAGACTAAAATGCTTGTTCTGCCTTTTCCGAATAATCCTACAGGTGCAGTTATGCGTAAAGATGATTTGGTTGCAATTGCCAAGGTCATAAAGGCACATAATCTTTTTGTTCTCTCCGATGAGATCTACAGCGCCCTTACATATGGTGATCAGTCACATGTTACGATTGCTTCCCTAAACGGTATGAAAGAGCGAACGGTGGTTATAAACGGTTTTTCAAAAACCTATGCTATGACCGGCTGGAGACTTGGTTATGCCTTAGGCCCTGCCCCTGTGATTGAGCAGATGACAAAGCTTCACCAGTTTGCTATTATGTCAGCTCCTACAAATTCTCAGTATGCGGCGATAGAAGCGTTGCGAAACGGAGATAATGATATCAAAAAAATGCGTGATGACTATGATATGCGCAGAAGATTTACGGTTAATGCCTTTCGTGAAATTGGTCTTGAATGTTTTGAGCCTGAGGGTGCATTTTATGTTTTTCCTTGTATCAAATCAACAGGGCTTACATCCGATGCCTTTTGCGAAAGATTGATTATGAGCAAGCGTGTTGCTGTTATTCCGGGCAATGCTTTCGGTGACAGTGGTGAAGGTTTTATCCGTGTTTCCTATTGCTACTCCATTGATAATATTAAAGAGGCAGTAAGACGTATCGGTGAATTTGTTAAAGAACTTGGAGAAAAAAATGGAAATTAAGGTTAAAGCATATGCCAAGATAAATTTAATGCTTGATATTGTTGCCGCAAGAACTGACGGTTATCATGATTTATTTATGATAATGCAGAGTATAGGTATTTATGATACAGTTACTGTTACACAAACCAAGTCAAAGAAAATTACAATATCTTGTACTGAAAAGGGTATTCCCCTTGATGAAACGAATATTGCGTTCAAGGCCGCTGATGCTTTTTTTAAGGCAGCTAAAATTAAAAATAACGGCATAAATATTGATATTGTAAAAAGAATACCCCATGCAGCAGGTCTGGCAGGCGGCAGTGCTGACGGTGCAGGTGTGCTTGTTGCACTTAATGAACTGACCGGTGCCGGATTTACTGAGGACGAGCTGTGCAGCATTGGTGTTAAAATCGGTGCTGATGTGCCGTTTTGTATAAGAGGCGGCACACTCCTTGCTCAGGGTATAGGTGATGTGCTTAATAAAGTTAAGCCGCTGAGAAAATGCTATATCCTTATTGCTAAGCCGGATGTTGGTGTTAATACAGCTTATGCCTACAGGCGTTTTGATCAGTGCGGCAAAGTACATACACCTGATAAATTCGGGATGCTGTGTGCAATGCAGGGCAGGGATTTAGCTGATATTGCAGGCAGAATGGAAAACGTTTTTGAACAGTTTATTGATGTTGTCAATAAAGTCGATATCAAAAATATTATGCGTGACAACGGTGCACTCGGTGTTTGTATGAGTGGCAGCGGACCTACGGTTTTCGGTATATTTGATAATAAGGAGAATGCCGTTAATGCTTCTAAGCTTTTAAATAATTATGCAAAGGATATTGCAGTTACCACTCCGGTTTCAAGTGGCTGCAAAATTGTTAAGTGATTTATTATGAAATATGATAATGAGAGATTTTTAGAAGAATTTCAGAGTATTATTAAGCGTGAAAAGCCGTCAAAGATACTTTTTGTTGCGAGCAGAGCATATGACAGGTATGGTTACAGAAAAGCAATTGATGATTTAAAAATTGATTGCATAAGCTTCACGGATTTTGAACCATTTCCTGAAGTGTCTTCAGCACAGGCAGGTGCAAAGCTTTTATTAAAAGAAAATTGTGATTTTATTGTTGCTGTCGGCGGTGGAAGTGCATTGGATGTTGCAAAGGCAATAAAGCTTTTTGCCGAGACTGATATTAAAATCCTTGCGATTCCTACCACTGCCGGAACCGGGGCAGAGGTTACCAGATTTGCCGTTCTTTATAATAAAGGTGATAAGGATTCGGTAGGAAGCTATGATATCATTCCTAATTATGCCATTTTTGATTACAGCACGCTTCTTTCATTGCCTTTTTATCAAAGGGTAGTTACCGGGTTGGATGCTTTTTGCCATAGTGTTGAAGCCTATTGGTCGGTTGATGCAACATCTGAAAGCCAAGAATATTCAGTACAATCTCTTGAACTTTTTGCTAAGTATTATCAAGCCTATCTAAAGGATGACAAGACTTCTTATGAGCCGATGATGAGGTGCAGTGAGCTTGCCGGAAGAGCCATTAATATAGCACGTACTGCTGCACCCCACGCAATGAGCTATAAGCTGCACAAGCTTAAGGGATATGCTCATGGTCAGGCAGTTGCACTTTGTCTTGCCTATATTTGGCAGTATATGCTTGAAAATTGTAAAACACCAAAACTGCAGCTTAAACTTGCTGAAACGGAAATTATTTCGGGATTTACGCCTGACAGCTTTCAAAAGCTTTTGTTTGATTTGGGATTATGCAGTGATTTATCTTTGACAAAGTGTGAACTTGATGAGTGCGTAAAGGGAGTTAATGTTGCCAGAATGGTTAATCACCCTATGCAGTTTGATTATAACGATATCGAAAAAATTTATCGTTCATTTATGAAAATAGATTAAGTTAAAGCCAAAGCATGTCCGTGCTTTGGCTTTTGTAATGAATTAAAACATATAAAACCTATTGACAAAGTAGGAAATAAGATGTATATTATAGTTACATAGCCTACTGCTACAATAGGTTTAAAAAGAAATCATGAAAACATATTTTTATGCTTGCCATGTTGAATAATTTAATTTATAATTGAAAGGATGTAAAATTTATGTCAGAGTATAAATATCATTTTGAAACCTTACAGCTCCATGTTGGGCAGGAGAAGCCTGATCCTGCAACAGATGCAAGGGCTGTACCGATTTATCAGACCACCTCATATGTTTTCAGAGACAGTGCCCACGCACAGTCGCGCTTTAATCTCTCGGATGCAGGTAATATTTACGGGCGCCTTACGAACTCAACTCAGGATGTCTTTGAAAAGCGTATAGCTGCCTTAGAGGGCGGTGTTTCTGCTTTGGCAACGGCATCGGGCGCAGCGGCACTTGCTTATACTTTTCAGGCACTTGCATCAGCCGGCGATCATATTGTGGCGGCTAAAACCATTTATGGCGGAACATATAATTATCTTGAGCATACAATTCAGCGTTCAGGCATTTCAACAACATTTGTTGACCCTGACAATTTATCTGATTTTGAAAATGCACTCCGGGAAAATACAAAGCTTATTTTTATTGAAACGCTCGGTAATCCCAATTCGAATTTGATTGATATTGAGGCCGTGGCAAAAATTGCTCATAATCATGCCATTCCGCTTGTTATTGACTCAACTTTTGCTACTCCTTATCTATTAAGACCCATTGAATACGGTGCAGATATTGTTGTTCATTCAGCAACAAAATTTATAGGCGGGCACGGCACAACCCTTGGTGGTGTCATAATAGACAGCGGTAAATTTGATTGGCTGGCAAGCGGAAAATTCCCTCAGATTACGCAAGCTAATCCCAGTTATCACGGTATCAGCTTTGCAGAAGCTGCAGGTGCAAATGCGTTTGTAAGCTATATTCGTGCCATTCTGCTGCGTGATACAGGAGCTGCAATTTCTCCGTTTAATGCATTCCTTTTGCTTCAGGGTCTTGAAACACTTTCACTGCGCGCTGAAAGACATATTGACAATACTAAAAAAGTGATTGAATATCTTGTGCGTCATCCAAAGGTTGAAAGGGTAAATCATCCTTCTGTTGACAGCAGGTATAAGACACTTTATGATAAATATTTTTCAAACGGTGCAGGTTCCGTCTTTACATTTGAGATTAAAGGCGGTGAAACCGAAGCTAAAAAATTTATTGACGGCTTAAAAATATTTTCAATTCTTGCTAATGTTGCAGATGTTAAATCACTTGTTATTCATCCGGCAACAACAACGCACAGTCAGCTTAGCTTTGATGAGCTTAAGTCTCAGAATATTAAGCCTAATACAATCAGGCTTTCAATCGGAACAGAACATATCGACGATATAATTCATGATTTAGATCAGGCCTTCAGCCGAATTGATTAATATTTAGGAGAGTACATTATGGCAATTTATAAATCGGTTCTTGAACTTGTAGGCAATACACCTCTTGTTGAGACAAATCATTTTTCAAATCAAAATAAACTCGGCGCAAAATTGCTTGCTAAGCTTGAGTATTTTAATCCTGCCGGCTCTGTTAAGGACAGAATAGCAAAAGCAATTATTGAGGATGCACAGTCAAAAGGTATTTTGAAACCCGATTCGGTAATTATTGAACCAACAAGCGGAAACACCGGCATAGGCTTGGCTGCTGTTGCAGCTTCAAAAGGCTACAGAATTATAATTACTATGCCTGAAACAATGAGTGTTGAAAGACGTAATTTGATGAGGGCATATGGGGCGGAATTGGTGCTTACAGATGCTTCTGAGGGAATGAAGGGTGCTATTGCCAAGGCTGATGAGCTTGCTGCAGAGATACCTAATTCTTTTATTGCAGGGCAGTTTGTTAATCCTGTTAACCCTGCAACCCATCGTGCTACCACCGGTCCTGAAATTTGGAACGATACAAACGGTATGGTGGATATTTTTGTGGCAGGTGTCGGCACAGGCGGAACACTTAGCGGTGTTGGTGAATATTTAAAGTCTAAAAATCCTGATGTCAGAATTGTTGCTGTTGAACCCGCATCATCACCGGTTCTTTCAAAAGGGAAGGCAGGTGCTCATAAAATTCAGGGAATCGGTGCCGGTTTTATTCCCGAAACACTTAATACCGATATATATGACGAAGTTATTGCGGTTGAAAATGAGGATGCTTTTTCAGTGGGCAGGGAATTTGCAAAGGCAGAGGGTGTGCTTGTAGGCATTTCAAGCGGTGCGGCATTATGGGCAGCAAAAGAACTGGCTAAGCGCCCCGAAAATAATGGTAAAACAATTGTTGTGCTTCTTCCTGATACAGGTGACAGGTATTTATCTACACCCTTGTTTTCTGAATAAAACAAAAATTATCTGTACTGCAGATATATTATTTTTCTAATATCATCTAAAAGCCTTGCTTTGCAAGGCTTTTTTTGCGTCTTTTTGCTGTAAAATTTTGTTTAAAATCCGTGAAAAAAATTTATTTAAAAATATTTTTGTTACTTTTACTATTTTTTTGCACTTAATATATTAGGCAGGGAAAATGAGATGAGACTTGCCTGACAGAACCGTGAAAAGTGAATAATGTAATGGTTATTGGATAAATCAGATTTGTTTTTTGAAGTGTGTATTGAATTTTACAAAAAATAAGTATTCTTTATGTTAAACTGACATATCAGTATATTGAAATATGTTAATATATAGTATATAATAAATATAAATGTATAACATATATAATGTATACATAAATAATTTGTTAAAGCTGTTATGTCAGAATAACAGCAAAGGAAAGGAAATGTTTTATGAAAAAATTCTCATCGTTAATGCTTACCTTTATTATGCTTATCAGCATTGTAACAGCTTTGCCGGTTGTTACCGAGGCGGCAGGTCTGCCAAAGTCATCTGTTACCTCAATTGTTGTATTCCCGTGTGGTTTTACGGCGAATTTTAAAAAGCAGAAAAAGATTACCGGCTACCAGATGCAGTATTCAACTTCAAAGAAGTTTAATACAAAATCAACCAAAACGATTCGAACCACCAAGACTTCATCTCCAATCAGAAAGCTTGGCAGCAGCAAAAGGTATTATGTCAGAGTCAGAACATATAAAAAATCAGGAAAAAAATATACTTATTCAGCCTGGTCAACTTCAAAGCCTGTTACGACACTTAATAAAAATTGCCCCGACCCTGCTCATGTTAAATCGCTTAAGGGCGGCAATAAAATGTTCACTGCTGCTACCTATAAGTCAGCCAATGCAAGCGGTTATCAAATAAGATACTCCACGAAAAGCAATTTAAGCAAGGCAAAAACAGTCACGCTTAACGGCAAAAACAAAACAACAATTACTGTTAAAGGATTAAAAGCCGGAACCAAGTATTATGTTCAGTCACGTACCTTCAGAAAGGTTAAGGGCAAAACATATTACTCATACTGGTCTCCGTCCGCAAAAAGCGTTACAACGCAAAAAGCGGCTGCCAAAAAGCCTTCAACTTCTTCTAAAATACATGTTTTGACAAAAAGTGATGTAGAGTGGGTGCAGAATCAGGCTAACCAGTATATTCTTAGCAGGGGTATCAAACTGGACGATAGAGCAAGATGTTATTCTTTTGAAACCGCAACCAATAACTTCCAGACAAAGGAGGAGCTCCTTAAAGCGATTAAGCATACGATTGATTGGCAGTATCAGGAGTGTGTTGATAATGATTGGAAGAATATAGCTATGTACGTGAAATTCGGACCGGGCTATGAAGGTAAAGGATATTTTATATATGTTATGTTTGAATCGTTGATGGATTAGCAAATTAGCATCGTCTGTTATTATAAAGACGATGCAGAGGAGGATGTTTATGAACAAATTAAAAAAATATATGAAGCAGTCTATCATGCTGCTTTTAATTTTATCTATTCTCAGCTCAGTGCTTGTACCAACAGTTGCTTTTGGTGCAAGTGCTAGGCTGTCAATCAGGACAAGTACAAATTATAAGTATATGAATAACTGGGGGTATCCAAACAGCCGAAACGGTATTCATCTCGCAACAGTCAGTGAGGGTGCCAATAAAGGCAAACCGGCTTACTGTATAGAGTTTGGCAAAGTGATGGGTGATGACGGCCAGTTTGAAAATGAAACCAGTATTTTTGATGTACCTGCCTGGCGGTCATTTAAGGAAGAGCAAAGAAGCGGCATTAAACGCGCTACCATTTATGGTTATCCAAACTATACTTACGGCGTATCTGCCGAAGCAGCCCAGGTTGCTACCCAGTTTATTATATGGGAGTATTCACAAGGCTACCGCACCTCGGCAGATGGTAATAATCCGACCGCCGGTCTTGATGATGATAGTGACGAAACTAAGGATACTATTAACCAGGCCGGCTTTGATGTTCGCCTGCAGTATTATTCATCCGGTGTGGAGCCGTATAGTGATGTTGAGACAGCTTATAGAGGAATTTTAAATAGAATTAAAAATCATATGGTTAAGCCGAGTCTTGATGGTAACACCTATGTTATGAAGTGGAATGCTTCAAAATTACGATATGAGGTAAGAATCAGTGACAGCAAAAGCATCATCAGTGATTTCGACATTCCTTCCTCAGTCGGCAGCATTAAGTTTGAAAAATCGGGAAATGCTTTAACAGTCTATTCAAAAGACGCTGTATCCTCTGATAGGACAGTATCTCTGTTAAAAAGCCATACAAATGCAGGTGCTGATTTAGGATATATTCCGAATGAGAATAAGAAGCAGTGCTTAACAGGTATGCTTACTGATCCTGTTTACAGTACTTTCAGAGTAAGAACAGAGAGCGGCAACGTTCATCTAAAAAAGACAAGCGAGAGCGGTAAGGTTGAGGGTATTGCGTTTACCATTCAAGGCAATGAATTGACCTATGATTGTAAAACCGACCGTAACGGTGAATTTACATTAATGAATATTCCGACCGGTACATATACAGTTACCGAGCATGCAAGAGAAGAGGATGTTCAGCCTGAATCACAGACTATAATAATAAGAGCAAATCAGACAACAGAGGTTAAATTCCACAATATACTCAAAAAATTCAGAGTTGAAGTCGTAAAAAAGGATAATGAAGAAGATGAAGCGCAGGGTGACGCAACGCTGGAGGGTGCAGTTTACGGCCTCTATAATAACGGCGAGCTGGTTCAGGAATACACAACAGATGCTCAGGGAAAATTCACCACCGATTATGAGATTTGCGGAAATAAATGGACTCTTAAAGAGAAGAAAGCCAGTGAAGGCTATAATTTGGATAAAACGGTTTATCCCATCCCTGCCGGTGCCAAAAACTTTAAAATTGAGCTCAATACAATCAAAAAAGATGTTTATGAGCCGGTTATAAAAGGTAAGATTAATATTATTAAACACAGCAACACCTGCGATGAGCAAATTGAAACACCTGAGAAGGGTGCTGAATTCCAGGTTTATCTTAAATCAGCAGGCTCATATGAAAAAGCCAAGCCGTATGAAAAAGATATTGTTGTAACTGATGAAAATGGTTTTGCTCAAACAAAAGATCTGCCGTATGGTGCTTATGTCGTGCATCAGACAAAGGGGCTTGAGGGTACAAAGTATGTACCAGATTTTTATCCGCTTATTGAAAAACATGGCAAAGAATATAATTATCTGCTGAACAATCCGCCGTTTAAAAGCTATATTAAAATAGAAAAGGTGGATATAGAAACGAAAAAGCCGATTACATCGTCGTCGGCCGGTTATCAAATTTATGACCCAAGCGGAAATTTAGTTACTATGCGTTACACATATCCTACCCCTACAACCATTGATACTTTCTATACGAACAGTGAGGGATATTTGGTTACGCCTGAAAAACTGCCCTTGGGCAGGGGATATAAATTGGTTGAGGTTCAGGCACCTTACGGGTATGTTTTGGATTCAACGCCTGTCGAATTTGACGTAACGCAGGATGATTCTTCCAATGAGGGCGAACTGACAATTGTGCCTGTAACGCAGGGCAATCCGGCACAAAAGGGTGTTATTGAGATAAGCAAGACAGGAGAAATTTTCACATCTGTTGATAAAAATCAGGATCTTTATACTCCAAAATTTGAAGAGAAAAGTCTACCGGATGCTGAGTTTGAAATTTATGCAGCTGAGGATATTGTTACCGGAGACGGCACGGTAAGAGCTGAAAAAGGTACTCTTGTTGACACAATAGTAACGGACAGCGAGGGAAAGGCTAAATCGCAGCAGCTTTATCTCGGACAATACATTGTTAAAGAAAGCAAGGCACCAAATACATTCGTTTTGGATGAGACAGAGTATGAGGCTGTGTTATCTTATGCCGGACAGGAAGTGGAAACTGTAGCAGCTGCATTGTCAATTTATAATCCAAGGCAGACAGTAAGCGTATCGCTTGCAAAGGTTCTTGAACAGGACGAGCTTTATTCAATAGGAATGAATCATGAAATCCGGAGTGTTAATTTCGGCGTTTTCAGCACCGATTGTATTACTGCTTTAGATGAAAGTCAAATTCCTGCTGACGCTCTTATCGCCTCATCATACTGTGACAGTGATGGTAGTATTACTTTCAGCTGTGATCTTCCTATCGGATTTAATTGGTATGTTAAAGAACTAAAAACAGATGAGCATTACATAATTTCGGATGCTAAATATGATTTTTCAAGCGAATATCAGGGTCAGGAAGTAAAAACGATTGATGTCAAAATAAATAATGGAAATGCCATAAGCAATCCGCTTAAATATGGTGAAATTCACGGCAAAAAGCTCGATGACAGCTCAAATGCGCTTGCAGGTGCCGTAATAGGTATTTTCAAAGCTGATACAGAAAAGTTTACAGCAGAGACAGCTGTAACAACAACCACATCTGCTGAGGATGGCACGTTTTCATTTTTAAAAGTTCCTATGGGAAAATACATCGTTAAAGAAATAGCAGCCCCCGACGATTATCTTATTGATCCGAATGATTATGTTGTTGAATTAACAGACGATAATCAATTCGTAACGCTTGAAATTGTAAATGTACTTAAGCGAGGTGAAATTCGAGGAACAAAAGTTAACGAGAAAGGCGACGCTCTTAAAGGTGCATTAATTGGATTATTTGATGCTGATATTGCCGAATTTACAGCAAAAACAGCGTTGATGACATCAGTATCCGATGAGAATGGCAGCTTTGCATTTAAAGATATCAGGGTCGGAAAGTATATTGTAAAAGAGCTGAAAGCACCGAAAGGTTATATACTGAACGACAATGAATTTGAGATAAATCTTACTGAAAACAATCAGATAGCTGAAATTGAAATTGTTAATCAGCCAAAGCCGGTGAAAAAGCTTTCGCCTCTTACGGGAGCTGAGGATATTCAACCCTTTATGCCTCTGCTATGTGCTGCAGGTGCAATGCTTTTATTATCAGGCTGTGCTGCAAAGCGAAAAAAAGAACAGGGCTGAACCCTGCTGAAATTTAAAACTTATTAAGAATACAATACTTCGATTTTCAATAATTTCTGCGTAGAACTTTAGGTTCTATAA
>DKZG01000010.1 GCA_002493595.1 Ruminococcaceae bacterium UBA7080
GATACAGGCAATCAGCGATGCTCTCATCGCTTTGTTTAAGTGTTTAAATCCGCTAGTCTTACAGGCCTTCATTATTTGTTCGCTGCTCATAAGCGGAACAATAACAGCAAAGCCGTTATTTTCTTCCTGCTCAAGCTCAATGAGTAAATTTGTACATTCATCGATTAAATCGCAGTCTATTGCAGCAGGTTCTTTGCTCAGCTCATCATCAATTATCATATTAAGCATTTCTTTAAGTTCATGATTGAAGCTTTTATCATTAAAAAGTGAGCTTAAAATCTTTTCGTTAACTAAAGTAGTCATTGTGATCTCCTTCCTATCTGTTAATTTCAACAGAGTTTTTAATTTTTGTTCTTAGGCGCTGCAGACGTTTTGCTGCTGCTGTTTTTGAGATATTGAGTTTTTTTGCCGTTTCTTCAATTGTATAATCATATATGTACTTATACTTCAGAAGCTGTTGTTCATCAGGATTCAAAACATCATTAAGCTGCTTGTTAAGGGCTTCATAATCCATATTGCTGTAGATTTTATTATTATCATCAATAAGCTTATCCTCATAGTCATATATCGGAACCATGCGCTGATTATGTTTTGTTTTTTCATCAAAGCACTTCAAAACAAAATTGCCCGAGGTTTTATAAAGAAAAGCCCTGGGGTTTTCAATTTCTTCTCCGGCGAGCATTTTTTTATATAAAACCATAAATGCATTTTGCATACAGTCCTCTGCACTGTCACTGTCTTTCAGCTTGACAAGACACATTTTAAATATAGGACTCTTATATTGATTATAAAGCTGCGTAAATCTATCCTGAACAGCTTTTTTATTATGATTACTGTTCAAACAACACACCTCCTTATTCGTTAGGTAAGTTTTGATTTAAATCGTCTACCCGTTAAGTAGTACGGAAATGATGATAAAAGTTGACACATTTTTATCATAAACCTGAAAAAATTTTTTATCAAGCATAAATCATATCCCAAATTATATTGTTTTGAAATTTGGACTTGATTATTTTAAAGCGGTCTGCTATAATGTATGAAAACGCTTTAAAGCAAAGAGACTTTAAAGCACTAAAGTGAACTTGTTGTTAAAAGAGGTAATAATTATGAATGCAAGAAAAGGCAATCTTATGACGGTAAGAACAGACGTCAAGGTTTTGGATGCAACAATCAGAGACGGCGGTCTGTGCAATAATTTTGAATTTACTGATGAATTCGTTACGGAGCTTTACAAAGCAAACATCAAATCAGGTGTTGACTATATGGAGTTTGGTTACCGTGCTTCAAAAAATCTGTTTGATACAAATAAATTCGGGAAATGGAAATTCTGCGATGAGTCGGATATTAGAAGCATTGTAGGAGAAAATGTGTCTGATATGAAAATTGCTGTTATGGCAGATGTAGGCAGATGTGATTTTAAAGAGGATTTTATTCCAAAGTGTGATTCTGTTATCGATATGGTGCGTGTAGCCTGCTATATTCACCAAATTCCTGCTGCCATTGAAATGATTGAGTATTTTAACAAACTCGGTTATGAAACAACTTGCAATATTATGGCAATCAGCCAAGCGAATTCCGAGCAGGTAGAAGAAGCACTTGAGATGCTCGGTCAGAGCAGTGTGGATGTTATTTATCTTGTTGACTCATACGGCTCACTCTATCCTGAATCGGCAGGCAAGCTTGCAAAAAAGTATCTTGAGATTGGGGAGAAATACGGCAAGGCAATTGGTTTTCATGCTCATAATAATCAAAATCTTGCTTTTGCAAATACAATAGAAACCCTTTCATATGGTGTTTCATATCTGGATGCAACCGCATCCGGTATGGGAAGAGGCTCGGGCAACTGCGCAATGGAGCTTCTTTTAGGCTTTCTTAAGAATCCTAAGTATAACCTTTACAGTCTGCTTACCTTCCTTGAAAAATATATTATCCCGCTTAAAGAAAGCGGAGTAGTATGGGGTTATGATGTTCAATACATGCTTACGGGACAGTTAAACCGCCATCCGAGAGAAGCAATGGCATTTACTGCAGATAAAAGGCAGGATTATTGCGAATTTTATAAGGGCCTGCTTGACAATGATTAATATAGGTATTATAATAAATACAACTTAATAAGTCAGGGGTGCCGGATTTTCCGGCTGAGATTATACCCTCTAAGCCGAGCATTAGTATGGACGGCGGAGACTATCTAATTGGCATAATTGCACCCTATTCTGACTATATGTTTGAATAGGGTTTTTCTTTTTTCTTTTGACTTGTTAGGAATCTGACGAAAGGAGTGCTGTTTATGAAAGCAAGTGTTGCGATTCAGGTTTTACCTGATGTTCAGAGTGAAGATGAGCTTATCCGCATTGTGGACGAGGTTATCGCCTACATTAAAAGTACAGGTCTGAACTGCTATGTAGGTCCATTTGAAACAACTATCGAGGGAGAAAGCTATGATCAGCTTATGGAAATTATTGCAAACTGTCAAAAGGTTGCAATCAACGCAGGCTGTCCGAGTGTAAGTGCTTATATCAAAGTTGTTTACAACCCTGAAGGCGAGGTTCTCACCATTGACAAAAAAGTTACAAAGCATCACCAATAAAATTGCCCCGGCAATTGCAATTATCGCGGTGCTGATAATATGGTATTTCTGTTGTGAGGGTGAGTTGATTCCGGCGTATATGCTGCCGTCCCCTGCCGATGTATTCAATGCCTTTGTCAACAATTTTTCTATTATGACAGAACAGGCGCAGGTTACGCTTCAGGAGGCGGTTTACGGGCTGGGTATAGGAATATTGCTTGCATTTATTGTGTCAACGCTTATGGACAGATTTTCATTTTTATATAAGGCAATCTATCCCATACTCATAATAACGCAGACAATACCTACTATCGCCATTGCCCCGCTGCTCGTTTTGTGGATGGGCTTTGATATGGCACCAAAAATCACCTTAATCACAATAACCACCTTTTTTCCGATTTCTGTCGGACTGCTGGAAGGGTATCAGTCCGTTGACAGTGATGAAATCAATATGATGCGTTCAATGGGCGCAAACAGATTTCAGATATTCAGACATATCAAGCTGCCGACTGCTGCTCCCGCATTCTTTTCGGGTCTGCGGATTTCAGCAGCCTATGCTGTTGTAGGTGCGGTAATATCGGAATGGCTTGGCGGTTTTAAGGGACTCGGTGTTTATATGACCAGAGTTCAGAAAGCATATGCCTTTGACAAAATGTTTGCCGTAATTGTATTTGTTTCGGCAATCAGTTTGCTGCTTATGGCTTTTGTCAGCCTGCTGCAAAAAATTGTAATGCCCTGGCAAAAAAAGAAAAAGGATATATAATTATGAAATTTAAAAAAATAACAGCTCTTATTATGGCTGCTGTACTTATTATCAGTCTTGCTGCCTGCAGCAAAACCAATGATAATAAAAAAGATACTGACAAAAAAACAAAATTGACCGTATGCCTTGACTGGACACCGAATACGAACCACACAGGCATGTTTGTTGCGCTGGATCAAGGATATTATGAGGAGGCCGGTCTGGATGTGGAAATCGTTCAGCCGCCTGAAAATACGGGTGCTGTTCAGGTATGTGCATCCGGTCAGGCTCAGTTTGCGGTTGAATTTCAGGATACTTTAGCACCTGTATTCACATCCGATACACCGCTTGGTGTAACTGCCGTTGCCGCTCTTCTTCAGCACAATACATCCGGTATTATGTCAAAGGCGGGTGCAGGCATGGATAGGCCCAAAGGACTTGAGGGGAAAACATTTCTGACCTGGGACTCACCTACTGAGCTTGCTATTATGAAAAGCATTGTTAATTCCGACGGCGGCAACTGGGACAAGGTAAATCTTATTCCGAATACCGTTACCGATGAGGCACAGGATATAAAAAATAATCCTGATCACGCAATCTGGGTTTTCTATGCATGGAGCGGTATCAATGCTGAGGTGAACAACGTTGATGTTGACTATTTCTATTTTAAAGACATTAACGAAACCTTTGATTACTACACGCCTGTTCTTATCGGAAACAATGATTTTCTTGCCGAAAATCCTGACATTGCCAAGGCTTTCCTTTTTGCAACAAAAAAAGGCTATGAATACGCAATTGAAAAGCCTGAGGCAGCTGCCGATATTCTTATAAAATCTGATGAAACAGGCTCCCTTACAGGCAGCGAAAAGCTTGTCTATGAAAGTCAGAAATGGATTTCGCAGCAGTATATTGCTGATGCTGAAAAATGGGGTTATATTGCTCCTCAGCGCTGGGACAGATTCTATAAGTGGCTTTGGGATAATCAGCTTGTAGAAAAAGAGCTGCCCGCAGGTACAGGCTTCACGAACGATTATTTGGAATAAACTATGGAAATATTAAAAGCAGAAAATATATGCAAAAATTTTGAAAATAACCATGTTCTGAATGATGTTTCAATCACACTGAATCAAGGTGAAATCGTTAGCCTTCTCGGCATAAGCGGTTCAGGAAAAACGACACTGTTTAATGTGCTTTCGGGTATATATAAGCCTGACGGCGGACAGGTTTTTTTGCATGGTGCGGATATTACAGGTGTACCGGGCAAAATCAGCTATATGCTGCAAAAGGATTTGCTTTTGCCATATAAAAGAATTATTGATAATGTTTCGTTGCCTCTGCTTCTTTCGGGAACTAAAAAAAAGGAAGCGCGCTTAAAGGCATCTGAATATTTTGCGGAATTTGGGTTAGACGGTACACAGTATAATTATCCGGCTGAGCTTTCGGGCGGTATGCGCCAAAGGGCTGCGCTTTTAAGAACCTATCTTGCCTCCGAAGGAGTAGCGCTTCTTGATGAGCCTTTCAGTGCGCTGGATACGATTACGAAAAGCAGTATTCACAAGTGGTATCTTGATGTTATGAAGAAAATTGATTTATCGACCGTGTTCATAACGCATGATATTGATGAAGCGATACTCCTTTCCGACCGTATTTATATTTTAGCAGGAAAGCCCGCAAGGATTACAGATGAAATTGTTATTGATGTGCCGAAGCCGCGCAGAGATGATTTTAACTTAAGCAGCGAATTTCTGCAATACAAGCGAAAAATAGTGAATTCGTTACATATTTGATAAAAATAAAAGCGGTTTGCTCCGACAATACGGGCAGACCGCTTTTGCATTTTTTGATTTATTTTACTTTGATGCGTTGTACATTTGACCAGGTGCTGTAAATGTTTTTACCATTGAAGGTTTTGTATGAGCGAATGCGCAAATAATACGTTTTTTTAGCGGATTTAGTGGAGAGAGTTGCTTTGTTTGTATTCTGTTTAAATCTTGCTGACTGAACATTTGATTTAAAATCCTTTGATGTTGACCACTGAATTTGATAACCCGTGCAGTTTACGCGGTACCAAAGCATAGATATTTTTTTTGACGAAGGACTGCTGATTTTTCTTGTTTTAATTGGTTGAGGTCTGGTGGTATCTGCAACCTTGGGGCTTTTTGTGCCTATTTTCTTTTCGCTGTCTTTTGTGTATGCAGCTACGCTGAAATAAACGGTTTCACCGACTTTGAGATTTTTAACAGTATATTTGTTGCTGTTGTACCCGCTTAAATCAGCAACCAGGCTGTATTTTTTTGATGATGGAGAATAACGGTATACTCTGTAGCCGGCAGCACCCTGCTTTTTATTCCACTGGAGAGAGACAGATGTATTTGATCTGCCGGTAGATTTTAATCCCGTTACAGCGTCGGCAATGGTATGTTTTGTATTGATGGCAGAATAAGAACCGTAAATTATTTTTCCGCTGCTGCTTTTTCTGCCGCATTTTACGCTTACATTATATTCATTTCCCGGAGTAAGACCTGTAATGGTAATGCCGTTAGTTGAAACCTTTTTTGAAAATCCCTTTCCGGTAAAATTGTTTTTAATATAAACATAATATGTCTGTGCACCTTTAACTGCATTCCAGGTAAAGCTTAGTGTATCTGTGCTTCTTGATTTTAATGTGAGCGATGGTGTTCGGTCCGGTTTAATCAGGAACTTAAAGTTATATTTTTTGCCCTTATAATCATTTATGCCTGTTGCGGTAATTCGCGCAGTGCCGACATTTGTGTTGTTGCTGTATGAGAGGGTATAATCCTCGTTTTCAACCAGTATTTTTTCATCATCTTTTATAACCGGTTTTGGCTCAATTGCCTGACCGGTATAAATATAAGATTTGAGCTCAACAGAATGATCCTCATAATACCAAAAGTTAACGTCTGCTTTGCCTTCAATGCCGTTTACTTTGCCTGATTCGGTGTATTGCCAAAAATCAAATTCACCGGCATATGGTGTATTGGTGGTATAATGTGCAAGCCAAATCTTATAATCATCACTGATTTGTGCTGCATTAAGATGCGTTTCAAGAAAGCTTTTGTTTGCGTAAAGACAGCCGTCGTAACCCGCCTTGCTGAGTTCTGACAGAAAAGCAAGTGCATTGTTTGTCATTGTATTTTTAGACAGCTTGGCACTGTCTAATCTGCCTGCCGATGTTCCTGCAAATTCATAATCCATAACTACGGGAAGCGTAATGTTATAATTTTGAATGGCAGCAATCAGTTTTTGTGCTTCCTGCTTAGCCTCAGTGGTATTTAAGGCCTGAGAATACCAATAAACTCCGACAGCCAGACCTGCATCAAGGGCTTTGGTTATGTTGGTTTTATAGTGTGTGTCATAGTTTAGGGAAAATCTTGATTTTGTGTATCCCGTATATCCCACACGAATGAATGCAAAATCTATACCTGCAGCCTTTACTTTTTTAAAATTAACAGTATTGTTATGCTGTGATATATCAACACCGTTTAATCTCGGACGCTCATCAAATCTGGATTGATGCGTATATGTATGTGCTGTGTAGGGGCTTTTTTCCTTAATTTGTGCAAATGCGATTGTGCTGCTTTGTAACGACAGAAGCATAACAAGCGCAATTGATATGGCTTTTATTATTTTTTTCAAATTCATCATCCTTTGCTTTCGTTTTTGCTGTACCAATAGTTAAGGTCAACATATTTGCTGCCGAGTGCATCATTTTGTCCGGTTTTTGAGTACTGCCATACATCATAATCAATGTCAAATGTAACATTGCTGTTATAATCTGCAGCCCAGATCAGAGTCTGCTTGCCGATATGCTTTAATTCAAGATTGTGATAAAGCACACCGGATGAGGCGTATATACCTGCAATGTATCCCTTATTTTCAATCCTTTTGCAAAAAGCATTTACAATGTCGGTATTATCTGACGGACTCAAAATACTGTCGCTGAGTCTTCCGGTGGGATTGCCGTCTTTATCAGCAGGGTATTCAAAATCAATAACCAAAGGCAGCTTAGGATTATAATGCTTTATTGTGCTAAGCACAAATTCGGCTTCCTCCTCTGCCTCTTCTTCATTTACAGCCTGTGTGTAAAAATATACACCAAACGGAATACCGGCTTTTTGGGCAGCCTTTAAATTTTCCTTTGCACGCTTGTCCGTATATATTTCACCATTGCCATATCCTCTGTATCCTACACGGATAAAAGCAAAATCAAAATCTTTGCTGACAGCATCCCAGTCGATTTTGCCATTATGTTCGGAAACATCAATACCATGTGCGACAGATTTTTGAAAATCATAAATTTGCTGTGGGTTTTTTGAATGGTTGCATAAGAATATGATAAAAGAAATAAGTGCAGCAGCTGAAACAGCAATTAATATCGCTGTGATAAGTGTTTTTTGTTTAAGTTCGGGTTTGCTTTTCTTTTTCCTTCTTTTTGTCGGTTTGTTTTTCGATACCATAACAACTCCTTGAAAACGGCTTTCATTTAACTTACATCATATTAACACATTGTTTGCTTTTGTTCTATATAAAAATCAAAATCATTACAGATTGTTTACAATATTAGAAAAATATTCTATAATATGCTTTGTTTGGTATACACGCTATATTGACATATTCTTTAAACATTCTATAATATAAACAAAGACTGAGGTGATTTATATGGAAAATATGAATAATATCGAATTTAAAAGAAAACTGCCCATTCCTAAGGAAATCAAAGCGCAAATGCCTTTATCGGCTGAGGCTGAGGCAGTTAAGGCAAAACGTGATGACGAGATAGCGAAGGTATTTACGGGTCAAAGCGATAAGTTTTTGCTTGTTATCGGGCCTTGCTCAGCAGACAGGGCAGACTCTGTGCTTGATTATATTCATCGTCTTGCTCTTGTTCAAAAAGAGGTATCGGATAAGCTTATTATTATACCGAGGATTTATACAGGCAAGCCGAGAACAACAGGTGCAGGCTATAAGGGCATGCTTCATCAGCCTGACCCCGATAAAAAGCCCGATATGCTCGAGGGTATCAAAGCTATTCGCGCGCTTCATAAGGATGCTATTGAGCAGACCGGTCTTACTTGTGCCGATGAAATGCTGTATCCGCAAAATTACAGATATCTTTCGGATTTGCTTTCATATATTGCTGTTGGTGCACGTTCAGTTGAAAATCAGGAGCATAGACTGGTTTCATCGGGAATGAGTGTTCCTGTAGGAATGAAAAACCCTACAAGCGGTGATCTTTCCATCATGCTGAATTCAATTAAGGCTGCTCAGAGCGGACATACCTTCCTTTACAGAGGATGGGAAGTTGAATCAAAGGGTAATGCCCTTGCGCACGCGATACTTCGCGGCAGTGTCAGCAAGCACGGTAACAATCATGCCAATTATCATTATGAGGATTTAAAGCAGCTGTTTGATATGTACTGCAGCGGCGGATATGAAAATCCTGCAGTTGTTGTTGATACAAATCATTCAAATTCAGGTAAAAAATATCTTGAGCAAATCAGAATTGCCAATGAAGTTCTCCACTCCATGCGCCACAGCAAGGATGTAAAATCTATGGTCAAGGGCTTCATGGTAGAGTCTTACATTGAGGACGGCAGTCAAAAGGTTGAGGATGGTGTTTACGGCAAATCCATTACCGATCCTTGTATCGGCTGGGACAAGACTAAGGAAATGATTTACAGCATAGCAGAGCAGCTGTAATAATTTGTTTGAATCCAATCAGAATAATATAAAAAAATAGAGTGTGGGGTAAAATATGCTTGATAAAAGAAAGGTTGTTATTATAGGTGCCGGTCATGTCGGTTCACATGTTGCTATGGCACTCTGCTTTCAGGGCACCTGTGATGAGATTGTATTTATTGATAAAGACAATGCCAAGGCAGTCAGCAATTGCTATGATGTCGCCGATGCATGCTTGTTTTTAGGCTCAACAACAAGAATCAGTGTCGGTGATTATAACGACTGCGAGGATGCGGATATTATAGTGATTTCAATCGGTATGCCAAGAAAACCGGGGCAGACAAGGCTTGAAATGCTTGATGATTCCGTGATTATGCTTAAGGATGTTGTGGAAAATCTGAAGCCCATTGATTTTAAAGGGATTATTGTATCCATTACAAATCCTGCGGACATTATTGCCGATTATGCAAGAAAGCATTTGGGGCTGCCGAGAGAGAGGTGCTTTTCAACCGGAACATCTCTTGATACTGCGAGATTAAAGAGAACAGTAAGTGAGCTTGCAGATGTCGACAGAAGGAGTGTTACAACCTGTGCAATCGGTGAGCATGGCGACTCTTCTTTTGTTCCTTTTTCAACGCTGACCCTTGGAGGTAAGCATTATAAGGAGCTTCAGCAGGCAAAGCCTGAAAAATATAACAAGCTTACCGAGGAATTTGTTTTGGAGAGAACGCGCTATATAGGCTATGATATAATCAACGGCAAGGGTTCAACAGAATTTGGAATTGGTGCGGCCTGTGCGGATATATGCAAAGCGATATTCCATGATGAAAAGCGTGTTATTCCTGCATCTGTTTTGCTTGACGGCGAATACGGTATGCATGATGTTGCATGCGGTGTCCCCTGTGTTATCGGCAGAAACGGTATTGAGGATATTATTGAATTGCCGCTGAATGACAAGGAAAAAGAGCAGCTCGAGTATACCTGTAAGGTGATAAAGGAAAATATTGAAAGAGCGGAAAAAATATAAAATATGACTTAAGCTGCGGCATATATTGCCGCAGCTTTTTGTGTTATTATACAAAAATGAAAGGAAAATCTTATTGCATTTCACCATTGACTTTATCGCTTTTATGTGTTAAACTGTCATTAACATAATACATAAATTCAAATTGAAAGAGGTATTTTTTATGAACAAGTTTATAAAAAAGGTTGGTGCAGTTGCCCTTGCCGCTGTTATGGTCGGCGGCGTATTTGCAGGCTGCTCAGCAAAAAAGGATGATGCAGGCAAAGCGGATACAGCTAAGGATTCTTATACAGTCGGTATCTGCCAGCTTATGAAGCATACTGCACTGGATAAGGCAACGGAAGGTTTCCAGACTGCACTTAAGGATAAGCTCGGGGACAGAGTTACATTTGATCTTCAGGTTGCAGGTGAAGCAAAGAACTGTACCCCTATTGCAGAAAAGTTTGTTGCTGCCAAAACGGATTTGATTATGGCCAATGCAACACCTGCACTTACAGCATGTTACAACAAAACATCCGAAATTCCGATTGTTGCAACATCAGTTACCAATTTTGCTACTGCATTAAAGCTTGACTTTGAACCGGAAGGTGCAAGCGGCGTTAATGTAACAGGTACACACGATCTTGCTCCTCTTGCAAAGCAGGCAGAGCAGCTGTTATATTTCTTCCCTGAGGTAAAGAATGTAGGTATTTTCTACTGCACATCGGAGGCAAATTCAAAGTATCAGGCTGATGGAATGAAAGAGCTTCTTGAAGCAAAGAATGTAACAGTAAAATATTATACATTTAAGGATACGACAGATCTTCAGACTGTTATTGCAAAGGCTGCAGCAGATTCGGAAGTATTATACATTCCTACCGATAATACGGCAGCAAATAACTGCGATGTAATCAGAACAGCTTGCGAAGAGGCTAAGACTCCTATTATTGCCGGTGAAACAGACATTGCTAAAAAAACAAATGCTGTTGCAACATATTCAATTGATTTCTATGATATCGGTTATAATGCAGGTTTAATGGCTTATGAAATTCTTGTAAACGGTGCAAATGCTGCTGAAATGAATGTTAAGGCACCGGAAAAGCTTACTGCTCAGTACTGCAAGGACGCTGTAGAGAGATATGGATTAACAGACAAAATCACATCTGATTATGTAGCGCTTTAAATTGTTGTTGACTTTAATCGTTTTCAACCTTATAATAAATAGCAAACAACGCAAAGAGCAATAGTAAAATATTGCTCTTTAGTTATTATTTAAATGGACGGAGAATAAAGCAATGGATTTAAATTTATTCCTATCATCAATGCCCGGTGCAATAGCGCAGGGTCTGATATGGGGGTTAATGGCAATAGGACTCTATATCAGCTACAAAATTCTTGATTTTGCGGATTTGTCGGTTGACGGCTCATTTACTACAGGCGGTGCTGTGTTTGTGGTATCCGTTTTAAACGGTGTGAATATTTATTTTGCAATGATATTTGCTTTTCTTGCAGGATGCATAGCAGGCCTTGTAACAGGTATATTCAATACTAAATTCGGCATACCCCCTATTTTAGCAGGTATATTGACACAGCTTGGCCTTTACTCCATTAACCTTAGAATTATCGGTCAGGACTTTACACCATCGGGAATAGATGTTAAAGCTCTTGAATCTATACCCAGAGGATTGTTCACGCCGATTATCAGCAGCATGTTTACCAGCCGTTCATTAATATCGCTGCTGATTATAATGGCGCTGATTATTGCACTGCTTTACTGGTTTTTCGGTACGGAGCTGGGTCATTCCATCAGAGCTACAGGCTCAAACAAGAATATGGCAAAGGCCAATGGTATTAATATAGATGCAACTACTATTATAGCACTTGTACTGTCCAATGGTATTGTGGCTTTGTCGGGTGCTGCATTTGCTCAGTATCAGGGCTCTGCCGAAGTGTCCATGGGTCAGGGTGCAATTGTTATCGGTTTAGCGGCAATCATTATAGGAGAGGTTATTTTCGGCAAAATTTTCAAAAACTTTGCGCTAAGGCTTCTCGGTGCAGGACTTGGCGGTGTGATTTATTACATTGTTATTCAGACTGTTGTAAATGTTGGATTTAATACAAATGATATGAAGATTTTGACCGCTTTGGTAGTAGCACTGTTTCTTGGTGTACCTTACTGGAAATCCAAAATCGCGCAGAAGAAAGTTAAGAATAAGGAGGTTAAAGAATAATGCTTGAAATTAAAAATGTTCACAAAACCTTTAACCCCGGTACAATTAATGAAAAAAAAGCACTTAACGGTATCAATCTCACTCTTAATGAGGGCGATTTTGTAACGGTGATTGGCGGCAACGGCGCAGGTAAATCAACAATGCTGAATATGATAGCAGGTGTTTATCCTGTTGACAGCGGTTCCATTATTATTGACGGTGAGGATGTTACCAAACTGCCTGAGTACAAGCGTGCTGCCTTTTTAGGCAGAGTATTCCAGGATCCAATGACAGGAACTGCTGCTGATATGCAGATTATAGAAAATCTTGCACTGGCATCAAGACGCGGAAAATTCAGGACGCTTGCCAATGGTGTTAAAAAGAAAGAAAAGCATGAGTACCAGGAGCTTTTAAAGTCCCTTGATTTAGGACTCGAAACCAGACTGACCTCAAAGGTAGGCCTTTTATCAGGCGGTCAGAGACAGGCAATTACTCTGCTTATGGCAACTTTGAAGAAGCCAAAGCTTTTGCTGCTTGATGAGCATACAGCCGCACTTGATCCTAAAACAGCTCATAAGGTACTTGAAATTACACAGCAGATTGTAGAGAGAGATAATCTGACAACGGTTATGATTACACATAATATGAAAGACGCGATTGCTATCGGCAACAGACTTATTATGATGAATGACGGTAAGATTATTTATGATGTTTCAGGGGAGGAAAAGAAGAGCCTGACGACAGCAGATTTGCTTGCTAAGTTTAAGGTTACATCAGGTGAGGAGCTTGATAATGACAGAATGCTGCTTTCTTCAGAAACAGAATAAGAGAATAAATAACCCCAAAAGACAATCGTCTTTTGGGGTTATTTATATTTATACGTGCTTAATCCTCTCGTTTTTTATACGCAATAAGCATATGTTTATACACGCTGTTATGCTGTATCATTTAAATCTGTATCCTCTGCCCCAGATTGTTTTTATATAATCGGTATCAGAATCTGCTTCTTTTAGCTTATCTCTCAGTCTGTTGATATGAACAGTGAGGGTGGAGGTGTCTCCCAAAGAGTCATAACCCCAAACCTTTTCAAACAGTTCATTTTTTGAAAAGACAGTGTCAGGCTGAGCGGCTAAAATATACAGCACCTCAAATTCCTTTTTTGTCAGGTTGATTTCAGTGGATTTAATTCTGACATCTCCTGATTTTTTATTGAGACGCAAATCACCGATTTTAAGAATTTCGTCACTGTGGTTTGTAGCTTTCGTCAGGCGGTTATATCTGTTAATATGGGCCTTAACTCTTGCAACAAGCTCGCCCGGCGAAAAAGGCTTTACAATATAATCATCAGCACCAAAGCCCAGTCCGTTAATTTTATCAAGGTCTTCTTTTTTTGCACTTACCAAAAGAATAGGAATATTCTTTGTTTCTCTTATTGTTTTGCAAACCTGAAAACCGTCAATTCCCGGCAGCATAATATCAAGCAATATCAGATCAAAAGAACCGTTTAAGGCTTTTTGAATGCCTTTGTTTCCGTCAAGGGCAAATTCCGTCTCAAATCCGTTTGCCTCAAGATAATCACGTTCAAGCTGAAGAATGTTGTTGTCATCCTCTACAATCAGAATTCTACTCATTTTTTACCTCTTCTTTTTCTTGGTCAATCGTTTTAAAATCAAGGTCTTTGTCAAAAAACTGCTGTTTTGGCAGAGAAATAAATATGGAAAGTCCGCCGCCTTTTGAATTTCTTGCCCATATTGAGCCGGAATGAAGTTCAACAATCTGCTTGCAAACGGCGAGTCCCAATCCCGAGCCCTGTGAAACCTGCGTTCTTGCAGGATCGGTTCGGTACATAGCATCAAATATTTTAGTTAAACTGCTGTTTTCAACACCAATGCCATTGTCGGATATTTCTATAATTACGGAGCGTTCGTATTCATCTATTGCTATGTCAACTCTGCCCTTGATATCTGTTCTTTTATATTTAATGCTGTTTGATATTATGTTGTTGATAACACGTGAAAATCTGTCTATATCTATGAAGATGTAAGTGCCGGCATCGCATTTGTTTTCATAACAGAAGTCGAAATCCTCACGTTCTAAAATCATGCGGATTTCTTCTGCTCCGTCACCAAAAAATTCGTTTACACTGACATCGGTTTTGTTAAGCTCATATCCGCTTAATTGAAGCTTAGAGACCGTGAGTAAATCATCAAGTATTTTTTCGGTATTGCTTATGGATTCACATATGGTTTTAACATACTTTTTTTGCTTTTCGGGTGTGTCTGCAATACCGTCGGCCAGTCCCTCTGCATAACCTTTTACACAGGTGAGCGGCGTGCGCAAATCATGGGCAATGCCTGCGACAAGAATTTTTCGTTCTTCTTCTGCTTTTTGCTGTCTTTCTATTAAATCTCTGAGCTTGCATTTCATTTCATTAAAGCTTTCAACGGTTTTTCCAAGCTCGTTTGTTGATTTGTATTTTATTTCATAATCAAGGTTGCCGCGTGCAATTTCGTCAGCTCCGTGTGAGATTTCTTTTATCGGCTTAACAATTGTTTGTGTAGTTATAAACGATATGATTGAGATTGCTGTAACAAACAGCATAACGATAACAAGAACAATTAATCCTGTTCTGCCGAGCAGAAGTTTTGTTAAATCACTTATGCCGATTTTTTGTGAAGCATCGTTAACGATATAATTATCATTAATAATTATAATTTTATATTTAGGGCTGTTTTCATCCTTTTGAATGTGATTGATGATAAGAAGTCCGTCACTGCCGAAATAGTTTAAGTTTTTTTGATCATTGCCGGGTGCTAATTTTGCGGCTTTTGCCCTTATTTCATCTGACCCTTTTGTTGCATAAAAGATTTCTCCGCCATACTCAATGCATATAAGAGAGCCTAAATCCTCAATCGGATTAACAAAGGCAGCAACATTTTTCTTTTTCTGTGTTTCGTCAATATCTTCTGTCAGTTCATTGCTTAGTCCGCTGAGTGTTTGTGACCATTGCAGCTGATTGACTGCACTGTATGTGTTTGTGGTTACAGCAGAGAGGTTAAAGTATGACGGCAGCATACGGTAAAAAATTGTGGAGAAAAGCAATATGATTAAAAGCGGTATAATGATGGCCAGAACCGATGATAAAACGATTCGGGTATGTACCTTTAAGTTTTTAGAGCTTCGCTTTTTTTGTTTTTCTTTCATAGCTATTACCTTTTATCATGCTTTGCACGTGCAATTTCAATAATGCTGCCCAAATGAATTTTTGTAAAATTTCTGCACTCGGTTTCAAGATCGTCAATATTATGGGTTATGTGGTATTTTATTACGCCCGTTACTCCGGATACGATATACGCCATTGACCATTCACTGATTCCGTCAATATCATCCTTGATTAAATCCAAAAAACGCCTTGCCATAATATTCATTTTATCAATCAGTATGTCGGCCGTTACGGCTGAGGAAAAAAGTATTTTGTATTGCTCGCGGTCTTCGTCAACCGTTTCAATACCGTACTTTATAATGCTGGCAACGCTTTCTACTGTAAAATCATGCTGTTGCACACGCCTGAGCTGTTTTCCGGCGCGGAAAAACAGAGTACGCATTAAATCATAACAGATTTTGTTAAACAGCTCATATTTATCCGAATAGTGGAGATAAAATGTATTTCGGCTGATCATTGCCCTGTCGGTAATATCTTTAACCGTTATTTGCTCAAAATCTTTTTCTTTTATTAACGCAAAAAATGCATCTCTTATCGCTTTTTGTGTTCTTCTTATTCTTAAATCTACAGAACCGTCCTTTTTTGACATTTTTCTATCTCCTTAAATATTTGTCGTATGTTCATTATTTTATCATTTTATTAGTACAATTACAATCAATTTGCCATTAAATAGACGTATGACTATTAAAAATACATGCGTTTATAATCGCTGGATTTATTGACTATTTATTGATAAGAAATTATAATTTTATTTATAAATATATGAAAGTCAGAGGACACGATTTATGAAAAGGAAAGTATTGTTAGTTTTTTTGGCGATAGCAATTGCCCTTTCCTGCCTATCACTTCCCATATCGGCTTTTGCACTGACAAGACCAATTGAGCTTAATGTAAGAACCACGAATCATCTTGACGGAGACGGTGATTTAAATTGGTATACCTTTACTCCTGAAAAGTCAGGCACATATTCTTTTTTGTCGTATAATGCATATGCGTCTGAAGCGTATCTCTTTATTAAAGAAAAGGGAGAGGGCAGCAACAGACGAGTATATAAACAGCTTGCCTATTCACAGGGAGATCCCAATTATCAGGAGCATGGCAACAATCATATTCAGTTTTGTTTGACTTATCACCTTGATGCAGGTGTAACATATTACTATGCTTGCGGCTGGTTGATGCAAATGACATATGACAGAGATGTAACTGCAATGACCGTTATGCTCAAATGTGACAGCTATGATGAAAAAACAGTGGATCATATTGTATTATCCTGTAATGCAACACTCAGCGCATACAATGATGGTTGGTGGGATAAGGACACAAACGGCGTATCGTTTTACTATTATAATATTTCAAGAATTATTGCAAATATGAAGATAACCGTGTATTACACTGACGGCAGAATCAGCTATGTTAACGGCGGTGATGAGGTTGACGGTTATAAGATAATGTATAAGCATACACAGTATAAGGATCATTGGTATGCCCAGTCAACAGATGATTATAAATCAAATAAACTTACTGTTGAGGTGGTTGATGCTTCGGCTGATTTTGAGGTGCCGATAAATATTGACCCTATGCACGGTGTTAAGGGAATTGTTCAGGATTATGCAGGAAATCCGGTTGAAAATGCAGCAATATACAGCAATGGCGTTGTTATTGCAAGAACCGATAAAACAGGAAAATTTGCGTTCAGCCTTACAGCAGGACTTAAGGTGTTTACGGTGTCAGCGGATCATGCAATAGACAGAAAGATTACAATAACAGTTTCTGCAACGCAGTACGGCAACGATTTTACTGAAAAGCCTATCAGGCTGGTTACATGCGATTATGTTAAAGATGGTATAATAAATGCAAAGGATTATGCTTATATCAGTAAAAATCTTGACAATCAGCAAATGGAAAAACAAAAATTGCAGTTTAAAAAAGCGATTCATTTTACTAAGGAGAATTATGAACAGCTTGATTTAAGTAATCCGGGTGTTATGTAATAATAAAACGGCTGTTTCGATTAAAAGCATTTTGTGATGCTCTGTTTTAATCGGAACAGTCGTTTTGCTATTCTTCAATCAAATTATTTTTTCTAAGCATTTCTATAAATGCTTCAATGTCATTGTGTGCTGTCTCTCTGCTTACTTCATATTCATCGGTTACGATATCAACGGCTTGTTCAATCGTAATATCGTTACAAAAGCAGTCCCAGAAAAAAGAGGCACTGTCATTAAGCGTAATCATTCCGTTAAATTCCCTGCCCTTTGCTCCAACCGGCACAACAATATTTGACCCGGCTATATTTCGTTTTGCAAATCCATCTTTAATTTTCATATGAATTCCTCCAAAGAATGTCTTTATTTAGTATACCAAAAAAAAAAAGACATTTCAATATAGCTTTCATACTAAGCAATATACACAAAATTATAAATCTAAAATATGGCAAATTTTTCGTATTTGCTCTTGAAGATAAATACGAAATTGGTTATAATAATTGTGGTAATTTTTAAAATTATTAAATAATTTACAGAACTGGGTTATCCTTTTTTGTAAATCTACTTTGGAAGGAGTAAATAATGGTTTATTCAAATGAAGTTGAACAGATGTGTACCGTTAAAAAGGGTCCGCATCATGGTCCTGCTCCCATTCCCGAAGAGGGCAAATGGGTAAAATCCTATCAGATTTCAGACATCAGCGGCTTTTCACACGGCATCGGCTGGTGTGCGCCTCAGCAGGGTGCCTGCAAAATCAGCCTTAATGTTAAGGATGGTATTGTTGAAGAAGCACTTGTTGAAACAATCGGCTGCTCAGGTATGACGCATTCAGCTGCTATGGCTGCTGAAATTCTTCCGGGCAAGACTCTTTTGGAGTGCCTGAATACTGACCTTGTTTGTGATGCTATTAATGTTGCTATGAGAGAAATCTTTAAGCAGCTTGCTTACGGCCGTTCACAGTCTGCTTTTTCAGAGGGTGGTCTTGTTGTCGGCGCTGCACTTGAGGACCTCGGTAAGGGGCTTCGCTCACAGGTTGGCACAATGTTTTCCACAAAGCTTAAGGGCGTTCGTTATATGGAAATGGCTGAGGGTTATGTTACACGCATGGCGCTTGACGAAGAGGGCGAGGTTATCGGCTACGAGTTTGTTAAGGTTGGTAAGATGCTTGAGGATATTCGCCACGGCAAAACACCTGACGAGGCTTATAAAGCAAATATCGGTAATTATGGCCGTTTTGCAAATGCTGCAAAATATATCGACCCAAGAGAAGAATAAGATAAGGAGGACAATAAAATGGCAAACGATGTAAAATTCGAAGGCAAGGAAAGAAGACTTGCTAAAATTGAAAAGTGTCTTGCTGAATATGGTCTTTCAAGTCTTGAAGAAGCAAGAGATTTATGTTTATCCAAGGGAATTGATGTTGACGCTATCGTTAAAGGTGTTCAGCCAATTGCCTTTGAGAATGCAAGCTGGGCTTATACACTGGGTGTTGCAGTTGCAATTCAGCAGGGTGTTAAGACCGCGTCTGAAGCTGCTGCTGCAATCGGTATCGGACTTCAGGCATTCTGTATCCCGGGTTCGGTTGCTGAGCAGAGAAATGTTGGTCTCGGCCATGGAAATCTTGGTGCTAAGCTTCTCAGCGAAGAGACCAAGTGCTTTGCATTTCTTGCAGGTCACGAGTCATTTGCCGCTGCTGAGGGTGCAATCGGTATTGCAAGAACTGCAAATAAGGTACGTAAAGAGCCTCTTAAGGTTATTCTTAACGGTCTTGGTAAGGATGCAGCCTATATTATTTCAAGAATTAACGGCTTTACTTATGTAAAAACGGATTATGATTTCTATACAGGCGACCTTAAAATTGAAGAGGAAAAGGCCTTCTCAGACGGTGAGAGAGCTGCTGTTAAGTGCTATGGTGCAAATGACGTTCTTGAAGGCGTTGCAATTATGAAGCACGAAGGCGTTGATGTTTCTATCACAGGTAATTCAACTAACCCGACACGTTTTCAGCATCTTGTTGCAGGCACTTATAAAAAGTGGTGCGGCGAAAACGGCAAGACCTATTTCTCAGTTGCGTCAGGCGGCGGTACAGGTCGTACACTTCATCCTGATAATATGGCAGCAGGTCCTGCGTCATACGGTCTTACAGACTCTATGGGAAGAATGCATGGCGATGCACAGTTCGCAGGTTCATCTTCAGTTCCTGCTCACGTTGAAATGATGGGTCTTATCGGTATGGGCAACAACCCAATGGTAGGCGCAACCGTTGCTTGTGCAGTAGCTGTTGAGGAAAGTGCTAAATAATCAAACTGTGCAGTTTCGGGCTTTGATGTCTGTTAGATGAAAAAGAGTTCAGATTGTTTCCATATTATTTTTTATTTAACTTCTGCACGCAAAAACTATATAGATTTAATGACTGTCTCATAATAGGGACAGTCATTTTTTTATGGATTTATTTGAGAATTGCCATTTTTTCGTGTATATAGAATCTGATTTGTTGTTACTGTTTTTATATTTTCATACGGCGGCAGAATTTTCTATCATTTTTAAAGGATTATATTGACAATTGCATTACCTTGTATTACAATGTATATATACCTAATAATACAATGTATTGTGAAAGGAGATGTTTCTATGAGATACAGTAAGGAGTTATTAAAAGGCAGTACAACGATTTTGCTTCTTTCCGTTTTAGAAAAGGATGATATGTATGGTTATAAAATCATTCGTGAACTTGAAATCAGAAGCGAAAGTGCATTTGAAATGAGTGAGGGTACGCTTTATCCAATTCTTCACGCGCTGGAGAAGGAAAAGTGTTTGGAATCCTATTGGCAGTCGTTTGACGGCAGAAACAGAAAATACTATCATATAACCGACAAAGGTAAAAAAATGCTGCAGGAGAAAAAGGCAGAATGGAAATCGTTTTCAACTCATGTTAATAAGGTGCTTAATTTTGCATAGGGTGTATTATGATTAATAAAGAAGATTATATTTCGCAGGTTGTTTCTCTTATAAAAAACAAAAATACAAAGCGTGAAATAAAGAATGAGATTGAAGCACATATCGAAGACAGAATTAAATATTATACTGATGCAGGATATGAGCTTGATTGTGCAACAAAAAAAGCCGTCGAAAAAATGGGCAGTGCAGAAGATGTCGCCAAAAGTATGGCAAAATTACATAATAATACCCTTTGGGTAATTCTATCTATCCTATTGATGATATTTTATATTGTCGGTTTGATAATTGCGAATATAAAATTTTATGATTTTTCTATTATCAATATGGTGGATTTTACAGAAGTAAACGAATTCGGCAGCTTTATATCTGTTTTAATTTTTTTGGCCGGCACACTTGCATTTTATACAGCTGTAAAATCGAGAAATTCCTTGTTATTGATTTTACATGGTGTTATAAGTATTGCAACACCCGTGGTTTCTATGTATGCTATGATACCATTTGGCTATCAGCTTGTCAGTATAGTAACTGATTTTCCTGCAGCCATTATTGCAAAGGAATCTTTTTTTAACAGTAATGAGATATTCTGGAAACTGGATGATTTGTTTCCTTCCGGAATTCCGTTATGTATATATTATACTTTAACAATTATTTGTATTTTGATTTCACTTTTATGTGTTGTATGGGGAATCATTTCGCTTGTTTATGCCAAGGAGCTTAATCTTGACAAGAGAAGCAATAAATTTGAAATTAAGGTAAAGCGATTTTCAACATTTTTGATAATCCTTTCTGTTGCAGCCTTAGCAGGAACTTGTGCCGAAGGTATTTATGATTTTGCGATTACTGCGCGGGAAAATAAAGCCTATGAGGAGAATTTAACGGATAATACTATGAAAGCCAAAGAGGAATTTGATGCACTGATTATTCCGCAGTCTGCTGATGAGGTAAAGACTCTTGCGATAAAAAAAGGACTTCAGGATTACGATATTTCCGAAATGGAATACGGCATGCTGATGGTGTATCAAAATGACGCATATACCATTCAAATCAGGGATGATGACGAGGATGGCTTATACGAAAGCAAAAGACTTTTTTCAGCACATACAGCTTCTCTCAGCAAGGAAAATAAGGCAAAGCTTACTGCGCTTGAGAAGGGCTCACGAATAGAGAACTTGATTGAAATTGCGGATTTTTCAAATATTACCGATTATACACAAACAGTTGATGGGGATATAACTGCTGTATCAGTTTCAATATACTGCGCAGAGGATGAAGAAAGCTATACTTTTGAGTATGAAAACGGAATATTAGTCGAAACCTTTTTTGATGAAGAGGAGGAAAGACTATGATTTCTATTCGTTTATTCATTATTTATGCGGTATTCGTTTTGTTTGCAGCTGCTCTGCGTCTTCTGTTAACGTTTGGTGTTGCTGCTGAATGTGAAAACAGAGAAACAGGATCAAAAAAGTTGTGGATTATCCTGACTGCAGTTATAGGAATGATCAGCGCAATAACCTTTATTTGCTTTGCTGCGAGAAAAGATAAAGCGAAAATCAAGAAATCGAATAATCGCAAAGCGAAGCTGATTTTGCTTTTGTTTATTTTCACTCTTATCGGTGCCGTTTTGTTTACTGCGTTTTGCGCTGTTCCGACATTTATAAATCAAGAAAATGAAGCAGCGAATTCGTTTGGCAGCAGTGATGTTACCTATAAGGATGAAAACGGCAATGATATTATCTATGATAAAATGGGAAATACATATACCTTTGATGAATTCTTAAATGACTATAAGTGGTATGACAGAAAAGCAAACAGTTATCGTGCAATTATTGACGAACAGGATTGCCGAATTGGTATGCAGTGCATTGAAACAGGCAAGGAATATACAGAGGATATGGATTCTGAATATTCCATTTATATAGATGATGACGGATATTTGTGTATTTTTAATCAGTATAGCGATGAAATATCTATCTATATGCCGGAAGATATTGGTGAGGGGGTATATTTTGATAATTATCATCACTTGTACTATAAACCGGATGATGTATTTTACGATGAAAACGGAAATGTTGTATTTCGTGATGATTATGCATTTAAGGATTTTAAGTATGCGGATATTCCGCCGGAAGAATTTGAAATTTTTAATTAAAAAGCAAAACAGAAGAATAAAATTAAAAAAGGCAGAGGCACAGCCGGTTAATCCAGCTGTGCCTCTATTTGTTTAACTATATCGCTCATTCTCATATCAAGTGCGCAGGCAATACGATAGAGTGTCTCCAGAGTGGGTTTGCGTTCTCCCCGTTCTATTGCAGAGAGATGCGTTCTGCCTATGTCTGCAAGACCGCTGAGCACCTCCTGAGACATGCCCTTTTCTTTTCTTATCTCAGATATTACCTTTCCAACTGTTACTGCGTCCAATGTTGGTATGAACATGAAAATCACCTCATAGTAAGTGTATGATAAAAAACGCAGCATTATGAATACATATGTTGACAAAGAACACT
Organism: Ruminococcaceae bacterium UBA7080; assembly: GCA_002493595.1. Lineage (GTDB taxonomy): Bacteria > Bacillota > Clostridia > Oscillospirales > Acutalibacteraceae > Eubacterium_R. The sequence continues at coordinate 22,892 of DKZG01000010.1, forward strand.
TATGTGTTAATATCATGTTGAATAAAAAAGAGGAGGTTTGCAATATGGCAGACGATTTTAACAACCGATACAATGAACAGGTACAGAGTAGTAACATGCAAAATTCGCAAAACGCTTATCAGGGAGCAGCTCAGGGTTTTAATCCCAATATGGGAATGCCGCCGCAGGAAACAAAAGCCAGTGCGGGCTTAGCCATACTTTCTTATTTAATCCCGATTGTCGGATTGATTCTCTATCTTACCAAAAAGGATACCAGACCAAAAACCGCCAAAGTTTGCGGCAAGTGTGCACTGGCAAGCTTTATTATAAACATAGTTATTATTGGTGTTATGTATGGGGTAATGGGTGCCGCTATGTTCAGCGGTCTGGCTGATGCTGATGATGCCGCCGATTCATCTTATTCTGATGATGTCCGTGCGGCTAAGGATAAAAATAAATCAAATAAAGTAAGCGACGGTACAATCGGAGATTATAAATGCATTGTAAAAGGTGCTGAAAAGTGTAAGGATTACGCCGGAAAGGACGCTGTTCTGATCACATATGATTTTACGAATAACTCAAAAAATGCAATTAGCTTTGATGTAGCGCTTGATGCTGCAGCTTATCAGGAAGGTGTTGGTCTTGAAACCGCAATTCTTGATGAAGATACCGACTTGCTTGATGTTGAGATTAAACCCGGAGTTACAAAAGAGGTAAGAAAAGCATACTTGTTAAGAAATACATCATCGGAAGTTGAAATTGAGATTTCGGAGCTTATTTCACTAAGTGATGATAAAATCGTAACTAAGGTTACACTTTGATATAAAAATGCCGTGAGAGATATTCTCACGGCATTTTTTATGGATTACATCGGCATGTGAATATTTCTGCTGCAACGGAAAATGCATCGCACTATGCTTTTTCATACACTGTTTGTATCGCTTGCCCAAACAGTATCCGAATTGACAACCGTTAATTCCTAATATATAATTGGTTATATAGTTTAAGCATAAAAGGGGATTTCATATGAAAACAAAAATCACCGGGGATAAGTTATACTGTCTTATATCCGTTATCATTATACTTGGCGGATATATTATTCAGAGAATACTTCATATCTGCTGCGATATCACAAGGACGTTCGCAATTTGTGAAGCTTTGATTTTTACCGTTTTGACAGCGGTCGTATTTTTTCTTATAACCAAATCAAAGGATACATTTTATGCCATTCTTACGGCCATATTTGGTTTCAGGATGATGCCCCCGTATATAGCAGGCTTGCAGCAGCTCAGTGCACAGGCCAATATTGTTTATTTTATTGTGCAGAAATTTTCAGCGGTTATTTTTGTATTTGCACTTATATGGTTTTATAAAAAACAGCAGACAAAAAATATCAAAGCGCTGCCGATTTTGGCTGTTTTGATTATTGTTCCCTTTTTCATGGAGATGCAGGAGCAGTTAAGCGAATACATAAATCCGATTTCTAACGGTAATATGCTGTACAGCTATTTTTCCGGTTTTATTCTTTACAGTACGGCAATGTTTATATTGCTTTTTGTTGCGGCTAAGTCAGACTTTCTCAATTCAAGAATGGTTACGGATTATCAAATAACAGCATTGCTGCTTAATGCAGGCAGACGTATTTGTGCAGTGGTAATTAATCTTTCACAGGGCAATCATGTCAGCAGAAGTTATTATTGCTGGATTGCTATATATGTATTTTTTATTGCTGCATTCTATGTGTTGAGGATGAAAAAGCAAAAGCAGGTATTGTATGTTACGTCGGAAAATTCTAATCAAACAGAGAGAAAAGATTAAGATAATTATTGAATAAAAAGTGAATAAAAGATGAACAAATATATTGACACATAAATGCGGTAATGATAAAATATATTAAAAAAGAGGAGGTTTTATTATGTCAGAAGAAAACAACAATCAGTACGAAGTGCCGCAGCAGGATAATCAGCAGCAGTACTATCAGCCACCGCAGCAGCCGCCTCAGGGCTTCAATCAGTTTAATGGCAATATGCCGCCGCAGGAGGAGAAGGTTAATGTTGGTTTAGCAATTGTTTCTTTCCTTATACCTGTTGTCGGTTTGGTTTTATATCTTACGCAAAAGCAGGAAAAGCCAAAGACTGCAAAGGCTTGCGGCAAGGCTGCACTTGCTTGTGTAATTATCAGCTTTGTTTTTGGAATTATCAGTGGTGTTGCGTCATTTTTCTTTGCAAGCAAGGCTGTTGAGGAGTCAGGTGAACTGGATTCAGCATACTCACAGCTTTATGATGATTTGCTTAATGAATACAGTGACGAGCTGACAGAGTCTGCAGCTGAATAATTTAATTCAGCGTTTCGGCGCATTGAAACATAAGAAAAGTCCGAGGTTTTTCATAACCTCGGACTTTTTATGCATACTACAGTGTTCCTCTTTCCTTTTATCAGTTGAGCGGTGAGTTTTCACCGCTTTTTGGCGCGTTTACATGCACAGTGTCCTTATTCAGTCTCATAATCGGGATAATCAGTCCCGGCATACCGGTGAAGGATGAAGCTGTATTTACGATTTGCCTTATAAATGGGAAAAACTGGTCAAAGGACTGCGTGTGAATATCCTTTTTTTCATCGCTTTCATCATAGGTGAATTCAGCAACGGCTTCAATTTTTATTTCAAACGGATTTAAATCGGCATCTAGTATTCTAAGCTCCATAATACCGATACAGGTTTTGCGGTCATCCATATAGTTAACATTATATTTCAACTGATTTTGCAGCTTGAGCTGTGTACCGGGCTTGGCCTTATTCTCAATTTCAAGTCGGTTAACTTTATACCCTTTAAGCTCTATCATAATTATACCTCACTGTATTTAACATTGTTGAATTTATAATCCTTCGTGTTTAGGTCAACTGCGTGGCCGTTGAATCGTATCAGCTCAAGGTTTTCAACATGTTCAGCGTCAATTGCATGTTTGTAAGTATCGCATATTCTGCCCCAGCTTGATTTCGTTTTTTCAATGCGTATGTTTTTTGCATATCTGATAAAAAATGCAGAATTATCATATTCTTCAACGCCCCAGTCAAGACAGGGTCTCAGGTCATAAAGACCGCATGGCCACTTGCTTGTTTTTGTAAGCTCAATACAGCAATTTTCAAAGCTGATATTCTCAATAATATTATCCGCATTTCCGTGAATTAAAACGCCGTTTTCACCTTTGGCTGTAATGTTGAAAAAGCGTATATTTTTAATAGAGCCGCTTTTTGTATTTTCATCTCTGTTAAAGGTGCTGATCACAATGGGTTCGGCTGTTCCCCACCAGTCCGGGCAGAAACGACGGGTTTCAATAATAATATTTTGATATGTGACATTCTCAACACAGCCGCCGTCACGTATTTGAATAGACAATCCTCTGTTTGATTTGCTGATTATGCAGTTTGAAACAATAACGTTTTTAAAATTACCCACACCCTCAGTGCCGATTTTTATTGCCGCAGATGTGGAAATGAGCGTACAGCCATCAATGATGATATTTTCACACGGACCATATTCAGCGTTTCCTTTTGATGCCTTTAAGCAGATGCAGTCATCAGCACATGTAACATGACAGCCGAGAATCCTTACGTTAGAGCAATGATCCGGGTCAATACCGTCGCTGTTTGCAACATCAAGGTCATTTAAAATTCTTATTTTATCGATAAGCACATCATCGCATCCGGCCGGATGAAGTGTCCAAAACGGTGCATCAACCACTGTAAAATTTCTGAACGAAATATGATTGCTCTTTTCAACATAAATAACGGTAGGGCGTGGATAAAAATCACCTGTTACATAATATTGGTCTTTACGCTGAACAAAGGCGTGTCCGTTAGCATCAATTGTTCCCTCACCGCTGATTGAGCAGTGATCAGCCTCGTATCCATAAATAAATACAAAGCTGGGCTTGCCTGTTACCGGATTGCCGATCAGTGCAGTTTTAGGGTCGTTAATCAGTTTATTTGGTCTGATGTAACCGTCAATATTCCCGGTGGCTTTAAGTGTAGCCCCTTTTTGCAGGTGCAAATCCACGTTGGATCTGAGCCTGATAGACTCCGAATAATATATTCTGCCGCTGGGAAGCACTACCTGACCCCCGCCGTTTTTTGCGCAGTCATCTATAGCATGCTGAATTGCAAAGGCGTCATTGGTAATGCCGTCTCCCTTTGCTCCGTATTGAATAACATTATAGATTTTCATATATTAAACCTCAGAATTATCTTATTTTTTTTATCATATCATAAATAATATAGCTTTACAACTGAAATAATAACTAAAATTTTCACGTATTATACAGGTAATTTCCGCTAATAATTGCATTGACATTGACTATGGCTTATAATATAATTAATTAAGGGCAACGGTGTCGGTTAACTGCCGGCTGTGGCTCTTAGTTTTTTCTTTGAAATAGGAGATTATGCAATGGTAAGAGCAATTGTAGGTGCAAACTGGGGAGACGAAGGCAAGGGTAAAATTACCGATATGTTTGCAGGTCAGAGTGATATCGTTATTCGTTTTCAGGGCGGTGCTAACGCAGGACACACGATTATCAATGAGCACGGCAGATTTGCTTTTCATCTTATGCCGTCGGGTGTCTGCTATAACCATACCACCTGCATTATAGGTAACGGTGTGGCACTTGATATCAATAAGTTTTTTAATGAACTTGAGGATGTTAAAAAAGCAGGGCTTAATCCGAATCTTTTGGTAAGCGAAAGGGCTCAGATACTTATGCCTTATCATATTCTGCTTGATGAATACGAGGAGGAAAGACTCGGCAAAAATGCTTTTGGGTCGACCAAGTCCGGTATTGCTCCGTTTTTCAGTGACAAATATGCTAAAATCGGTATTCAGGTAAATGAGCTTTTTGATGATGAAACCCTTAAGGCTAAAATCAAGAATATCTGCACCCTTAAAAATCTTACCTTGAAATATGTTTATAATAAGCCGCTTCTCGATGAGCAGGAGCTTTATAATACCTGTATAGAATACAGAGAGAAAATTGCACCTTATGTTTGTGACACACATACCTATCTTATGAATGCACTTAAGGAAGGCAAAAATATTCTTCTTGAGGGTCAGCTTGGTACACTTAAGGACCCGGATTTCGGCATTTATCCTATGGTTACGTCATCATCAACATTGGCCGGCTACGGTGCTGTAGGTGCCGGTGTGCCTCCGCACAGTATTGAGGATGTTGTGGTTGTTACAAAAGCATACTCCTCTGCAGTGGGCGCCGGTGAATTTGTATCGGAAATTCTTGACGAGAAGGAAGCACAGGAACTTCGTATTCACGGCGGTGATAAGGGTGAATTCGGTGCAACAACAGGCAGACCGAGACGTGTGGGTTGGTTTGACTGCGTTGCTACTCGTTATGGTGTATCCTGTCAGGGAGCAACTCAGGTTGTGATGACAGCGCTTGACTGCCTTTCCTATTTAGAGGAAATTAAAATCTGCACGGGCTACGAGCTTGACGGAAAAATTATTAACGATTTCCCCACAACGCCCGATCTTAAGAGATGCAGACCTGTTCTCAAAACAATGAAGGGCTGGCACTGCGATATACGCGGTATCAGGGATTATAACGAGCTTCCGCAGGAAACAAAGGACTATGTTGAATTTATTGAAAGTGAGCTTGGTTACCCGATTACAATGGTTTCAAACGGACCGGAAAGAGAAGCGATTATTTATCGCAATAAATAATATTACTTATTAAAAGATTAAAAATGTCCCTCATATCTGAGGTTTGATAACAAATATTGTTGAAAATCGTGGCTTTCAGCTATAATTACCTAAAAAATACATAAGGCTTGTGCCTTATGTATTTTTTGCTTTATTCTAATTTGAAATTCAGCGATTTTAAGCGTTTTGCAGTTTTTCAACAAAAAAAGCACCCATATATATGGGTGCTTTTACTGGCGCAGTGGGTGGGATTCGAACCCACGGGTGCACGAAGCACACGATAGATTTCGAGTCTATGCCGTTATGACCACTTCGGTACCACTGCAAATTTATATTGCCTGTTGATTTTATCACTTTATATTCCTTTTGTCAATGTGTTGAAAGCAAGTATGTTTTGTGATAAAATGTTTTTATTATAAATCACGGAGAAAATTATGGTAGCTATTATTGATTACGGTGCCGGCAATCTTTCCAGCGTTAAAAAGGCGCTCGATTACCTTGGTGCTGAAAGTGAAATTACACAGGACAGAGAAAAAATTATGTCTGCCTCGCATGTTATTCTTCCGGGTGTCGGTTCCTTTGCCGATGCGATGAACTCTATGCGGGAGCGCGGGCTTGTTGAAATTGTTAAGGAGGCAGCATTAAGCGGAAAGCCGTTTTTGGGCATTTGCCTTGGCTTGCAGCTTCTTTTTGATGAAAGTGAGGAAAGTCCCGGGGTAAAAGGACTTGGTCTTCTTAAGGGTAAAATTGTTCAAATTCCAAAAAAAGACGAGCTGAAGGTTCCGCATATTGGCTGGAATTCGGTATGTTTTAAGCAAAAAAACGGTATATTTGCCGGACTTGAGGAAAACAGTTATTTTTATTTTGTGCATTCTTTTTATCTTAAGGATGCAGATAAGGAGGATGTTGCTGCTGTTACCTGCTATGGTGTGAATATTGAATGTGCTGTGCAGCGCGGCAATCTTTGTGCTGTTCAGTTTCATCCTGAAAAAAGCAGCAAAGCAGGCTTGAGACTTCTTAGAAACTTTCTTTCCATGGAGGTATAAAATATGTATGCAAAAAGGATTATTCCTTGCCTTGATGTGAAAAACGGCAGGGTAGTTAAGGGTGTTTCCTTTGTGGATTTAAGAGATGCCGGTGACCCTGTTGCATGTGCTGCTGCCTATGACAGACAGGGTGCAGATGAACTTGTTTTGCTTGACATAACAGCGACTCATGAGGGAAGGAGCACGATGCTTGATATTGTAAGGCGTGTTGCAGAAACTGTTTTTATTCCTTTCACAGTGGGAGGAGGAATTAAGACAGTTGATGATTTTAAAGAATTGCTGCGCGCCGGTGCGGATAAGATTTCGGTTAATTCGGCTGCAGTCAGAAATCCTGATTTAATCAATAGCGCGTCATATAAATTCGGAGCGCAGTGTGTTGTGTGTGCAATTGATGCTAAGAGAACAGCTGAAGGCAGCTGGGAAGTATATCTTAACGGCGGGCGTATTCCTACCGGGATTGATGCGGTAAAATGGGCAGCAGATGCTGAAAAACGCGGTGCAGGTGAAATTCTTCTTACATCTATGGATTGTGACGGCCGGAAAAGCGGATATGATATTGAACTCACAAAAGCTGTAAGTGAAAATGTAGGAATTCCTGTTATTGCTTCAGGCGGAGCAGGAAAAGCAGAGCATTTTTATGATGCCTTTACGCAAGGTAAAGCAGATGCAGTTCTTGCTGCAAGTTTATTTCATTTTAATGAGCTGCCTGTACCGGAGCTGAAAAAATATCTGAATAATAAAGATATACCCGTTAGGCTGTAGCATATGATGAAAATAATTGCGAAAATTAAAACCGATATGCCTGATAAGTTTGGTGTTCCGCGGCAAAGCGGCATTGTTGAAGGGCTGAGCGGAAAAATTGTTTTTGAACCTGAATATAGGGTCAGAGAAGCTCTTACAGGGATTGAGGAATTCTCTCACCTATGGCTGCTGTGGCAGTTCAGCGAGAGTATGCGTGACGATTGGTCACCTACTGTCAGACCGCCGCGCCTAAACGGAAATAAACGCATGGGGGTATTTGCCACTCGTTCACCTTACAGGCCTAATCCTATTGGTATGTCCTGTGTTAAGCTTGAAAGGGTCGAATTTACAAAGCATACCGGACCTGTTATTTATGTCAGCGGTGTGGATATGATTGATGGTACACCAATATATGACATAAAACCGTATATAACCTATACTGACAGCAGACCCAATGCACTTCAGGGCTTTGCGGAGAATTATAAAAATTATGCACTGGAAGTGGATTTTCCCAAGGTGCTTATTGATAAAATACCGCCTGCTAAGCAAGCAGGGCTTTTGGGTATTTTGCGCCATGATCCACGCCCGTCTTATCAGGATTTGCCTGATAGGATTTATGGGGTTAAGTATTTGAGCTTTGATATTCATTTTAAAGTGAGAAATGGTGTTTTAACGGTTATTGATGTTATTTCATTGGTATAGAGTTTTCATTAAACAGTATAAAACAAAAAAGGGGGAGCAAGGCTCCCCCTTTTTAGGTTTTATTAGTCGTTAGGAATAAATTTTTTGTGTACTGCAGATACGGCTCTGTCTGCATCTGCAGCATCAATAATAACTGAAATTTTGATTTCAGATGTTGAAATCATTTGAATATTAACGTTTGTTTCATAAAGAGCCTCAAACATTTTTGAAGCTGTGCCCGGATGAGATTCCATACCGGCACCGACGATTGAAACCTTAGCAACATCGGTATTGCAAACAATTTTGCAATCATCAAGCATTTCATCCAAAAGCTCAACAGCAACAGGACCGTTATCCTTGCTTACGCTGAATACAATATCCTTTGTGCCGTCTCTGCCAAATGACTGAAGAATGATATCCACATTGATGTTTTTAGCAGAAAGCTTTGAGAATATTTTAAAAGCGATACCCGGTGTATCCTGTAAATTTAAAATTGAAACAAGTGCAACGTCATTATCTTTTGTTACACCGCGAATTAACATTTTTTCCATTTTAGCTGCCTCCTTAACGATAGTACCCGGAATTGGATTAAGTGATGAGAGAACTTCAAGTTCTACTCCGTATTTTTTTGCCATTTCAACTGAGCGGTTATTAAGCACCTGAGCACCTAAGGTTGCCAGTTCAAGCATTTCATCATAAGTAATTTCCTTAAGCTTTTTAGCGTTTTCAATCTTTCTTGGGTCAGCAGTGTAAACACCCTCAACATCTGTAAAAATCTGACATCTGTCTGCCTTAAGGGCTGCAGCAATTGCTACTGCCGAGGTATCTGAACCGCCCCTGCCGAGAGTTGTAAGATCATCATATCTGTTTATACCCTGGAAGCCTGCTACAACGACAATATTGTGCTTGGCAATTTCAGCCTGAAGTCTGTTTGGTTTGATGTTTTTGATTCTTGCCTGTGCGTGAATGGAGTTGGTGTTAAAACCTGCCTGCCAGCCTAAAAGACTGATAACAGGAAAACCAAGCTTTTCAATTGCCATTGCCAATAGAGAGATTGAAATTTGCTCGCCGGCTGCAAGCAACTGGTCCATTTCTCTCTTGTGAGCAGAGGGATTAATTTCATTGGCCTTAGCAATTAAATCATCTGTTGTGTCACCCTGAGCCGATACAACAACGATAACGTCATTGCCTTTTTTATAGGTGTCGGTAACAATACGGGCGACATTCATAACTCTGTCGGCATCCGCTACGGATGAGCCGCCGAATTTTTGAACAATAAGTCCCATCGTTCAAGTCCTCCTCATTAAATTTAATATATTAATAGTTTGTAACCTTGATTGTGTTAATAACCTCAATATTTTTAAGATTATTGTTTAATTCATTTTCCGTCATTACGTCGGTAATAAATGCAACCTCATCGGATGGCTGACCTTTGCGTGAAAGGTATTTTACTTCCGAGAAAATGCCGTTTATCTGTGCACAGCTTGCCTTAGCGCGAACGTAAAACTGCATTTTAATGGAATCCTTGTAATCAACAACATAATCCTCGTCACCGCAGCCCCAGCCAAAAATCTTCTTTCGTTCGGTGTGCTTTGCGCAGTCAATAACATCGGCAACAACAGCAGATGCTGTCGGCAGCTTGCCTGCGCCGGGACCGTAGAAGCATACATCGCCAACAGCGTCACCGCGCACAAGAATGGCATTGAATACATCCTTTACGGATGCCAGCTGAGAACCATTATAAACAACGGCAGGGCTTACAAAGGCAGCAATCTTATCATCACTGATATATTTAATCTGACCCAGAAGTTTAATAACACCGCCTGCAGAGTTGATATAGGATACGTCCTCTAATGTGATGTTTGAAATACCCTCAGTCTCAACTTGTGACGGGTAAACATGTTTGCCGAATGCGAGTGATGCAAGAATACAAACCTTGCGGCATGCATCATGACCTTCAACATCGGCAGTAGGATCCTTCTCGGCATAGCCCTTATCCTGTGCGATTTTAAGTGCGTCGGCAAATGACATGCCCTTTTCAATCATCATTGTCAGAATAAAGTTTGTAGTGCCGTTTAATATGCCGGCAACGCCTTCAATATGGTTGGCGGCAAGGCACTGTGTAAGGGGTCTGATAATCGGAATTCCACCGCCGACAGATGCCTCAAACAAATAGTTTGTGCCGCTTTCCTCGGCTGCCTGCAAAAGCTCAAGCCCTTTCTGCGCAACGAGTTCCTTATTTGATGTAACAACGCTTTTGCCTGCTTTTAAAAGCTTTATGGTAAAATCGAAGGCAGGATTTACACCGCCCATTGTTTCCGCAACAATTTTTACCTCCGGATCATTAAGTATATCATTGAAATCCTTTGTAAATAAATCCTTGTGAGGATCCTGCGGAAAATCACGCAAATCAAGAATATGCGCAACCTCCAGCGTGTCACCGCCTATTTTTTTGGGAATTATGTCGCTGTGGGTTTCGATAACCTCAACCACACCTGAGCCTACCGTACCATATCCCATAACTGCAACTTTCATTTCTTAACCTCCTAAGTTAGCTGAATTAACACCTTTGATATTTTTTATACTTTCCAGCAAATCCTTAACGCTGACAGTCATTTCCGTTACTCTTACCGTGACTGAAACATCTGCAACACAATGAACAGGGACACTTTGACTGACTGAAAGTACATTTGCACCTGCCTTATAAAGCTCATTCATTACCGCTGATAATACACCGGCATTATCTCTGAGTTTTGCATTTATGGTTGCAGTTTCGTCGTTACTGTCTGTGCTGTATTCAAAAATTGCATCCTTGTATTTATAGTATGCACTTCTCGATATGCCTGCCATTTTTGCTGCCTGCGAAGCGGATTTTGCTTCGCCTGAAGCAAGATAATTTTTTGCCTCTATAACTTTGGTATAGACAGACGGCAAAATACTTGAGCTAACAAGATAATACTTCATTTTTTCCATACACGTTGTCCTCCGTATGCGGACATTGTTTTGCTGTGAAAAACACTTGTATTATATTAACAAAAAAAAAGAAAAGTATCAAGACCTAATTTAAAAAAAGTTAATATTTTTATTACATTTATATCTTGATAAATATATGACCTTGAATTATTATAATAATAGTATTTACATTTAAAGGAAGTTACAATATGACGCAAAAGGTAGAAAAAAGAAAAGAGACGATTATTAATGTCGTATATGCTGCTGTTATATTAGGCCTTGTATTTGTTTTTTTTAAGTATTGTTTTTCGGTCGCAGCTCCGTTTTTGTTATCCTTTTTCTTTGCTGTTTTACTGCAAAAGCCGCTGCGGATGCTTGACAAAAAAACGAAAAACAAATTTCACACACTGTGGTCTATGCTTCTTGTCTTGCTGTGTATTCTTATCATTGTCGGGCCGGTTATTATTATCCTTTCCATAATAGGCAAAGAAATCGGCAATTTTATAAGCTATTTAACAGAACAGTTAAATGATTTACCATCCTTTCTTGCCACACTGGAAAAAGAAATATTAAGTCTTATCAAATTTTTGCCTGACAGCGTTTATACAACCGTGTCGGATACAATATCCGAATTTTTCGGCAGAATGATTAATAATTTCGATTTAAGTTCTTTGGGTATTGATATGAAGTCAATAACAAGCAGTCTTACTACAGGTGTCAGCGGTATTTACGGCGTAGTAAAAAATATACCTGCAGTCCTTATCGGAATTGTAATTGGAGTTATTGCCTGGATTTTCTTTACCAAGGATTATAACTATATTGTCAATTTTATTAAACTGCAGCTGCCTGCGGGTAAAAAGAATATCCTTAGTGAAGTAAAGCAGATTTTTTCTAAAACTGTTTTGAAGATGCTTAGGGCATATGCACTGATTATGTTTATTACATTCTGTGAGCTTTTTCTTGGATTGTCTATACTCAAGTGGGTCGGCGTTTTAGACAGCGGTTATATTTTCATCATTGCAATTGCGATTGCCGTGTTTGATATTTTGCCTGTTGCCGGTTCAGGTGGTATTCTTATTCCGTGGGCACTTGTGAGTCTTGTGCTTGGAAATTATCCTACAGCTATCGGCCTTATGATAATCTATGCGGTTATCACGGTTATCCGACAGTATATTGAGCCTAAAATAGTCGGATCATCGCTGGGGGTTCACCCTCTTGTTACGCTTGCCGGACTTTATTTCGGTCTTAAGCTGTTTGGATTTATGGGTATGTTTATTGTTCCTCTTGCAGTAATGACAATAAAAGCGCTGAATGATGCAGGAAGAATTCATCTTTTCAAGACACCTGACAGGAATTAATAATATCCATTTTGCTTATCACAAAATTTTTGATAAAAAACACCCTCAAAGCTAATTAGTTTTGAGGGTGTTTTGCTATAGAAAAAATAGAGTTTGAGCACAACAGGTTAAAAAGCCGTTAGGGGAAAATGAATTCTTTTACTACACCAAGCAATTCGCGCAGATAAAAGGTCGGCTTGTCAAAATATGTTGAAGGGGCACTAATCCTTTTAACATTGTTAAAGCCTGCTTTTTTACAGAGCATAGTGGCTCTTTTTAAGTGATAGTCAGAGGAAACCACAGCGATATTGTCACTGAGCTTATTTTGTTCGATGATTTTTTTAGAAAAGGTAAGGTTTTCATAGGTGTTTGTACTTTTATCTTCAAGGTAAAGACGCTTTGGGTCTATTCCCTTTTCGGTTAAAATATTATACATACACAGGGCTTCGCTTATATCTTCATGCTTCCCCTGTCCGCCGGAGAGCACTGCAACACTTTCGGGATTTTTTTCAAGATAGTCAAATGCGGCATTAATTCTTGATTTCAGTGTAAAGCTGGGAGTAGTTCCTCGAACAGCACAGCCGAGAATGATTACTGTATTTTGGTCGCAGGCATCCGTTTTGGCCGAAGTGATTATACTGCCCATGGTAAGGCAAAAACAAATTATGCCCACCCCTAAAACAGTAAATGCCGTGTTCAGTGCAGCTTTTGCTGTTTTGTTTTTATAATGCCTTTTGCAAAAAGAAATTATTTTATCAAGAAAAACGCCGGAAAGTAAAGCTGTGAATGATAATAGAATTCCTAGTATATTACCGATGTTGACAATTCTGTGAAAAACAGGGCAAACAAACATAAATAAATAGTATCCGCTAAAACCTATTAATATAAGCTGTGCAATTATTTTAATTGCTTTTGTCAGATTTTTCATTTTTATTTCCTTTTAATTTTTTATACATTTTTATTATTACAAATACGACTGCAGCGCTGATAACAATCATGATATACAATGTATAATTTCCCCAACGGGAAAAATCAATTATTCTAGCCAGAAAGGTGAGAGGGAACAGGATGGATATAGATGCAATTATAAGACACTTTTTAGCAGTGAGCTTTATAATTTCTTTTTTTGAAAAAGCAAGATGCAGCCTGGTAATGCCAACAACAAAGATAAGCCCCGATGCTGCTAAAGCTACGAGTGATACGGCAGCAAACATGATTTCCCAATGGGTGTAAAACAGAATAGGAAAAGCCCATATGCAGTAAAGTTCAGTGATTCCTCCAAGCAGCGCTGCAAAGATGGAGAAAAAGAGAGATCCGACAAAAAAGATTTTAAAATCATTCAGGAGCTTGTCTTTTTTGTTTGCATTGTTTTCAGCAACTTGGAGTACAGGCTCAGGCTTAACTCCGGTTAAGAGCTCATCAATAGAGATCTCCAGTGCCTTTGAAATATCAGGCAGCAGTGTTATATCGGGAAATCCATCACCGTTTTCCCACTTTGAAACTGCTCTGTTGCTTACATTTAAAATTTCTGCAAGTTGTATTTGTGTAAGTCCTTTTTCTTTTCTTCTGGAATTAATTAATTTACCGGTAATTTTTGCATCCATAAGCTACCCTCCCTGATTGATATTGTATCAGAAGCTGTAATAAAACACAATGCACGCTTAAAAGAAGAATTCCACGAAGCGTGGAATATGCTGAAAATAAGAGCTTTTTTGCACATAAATGAAGAAAGGCAGCTAATGCAAAGTGCGATAGTGGGGCATTGCTTTCTCACACAAAGTGTTTGATAACAGGCCCGAAACTTTAAAATACATAAATGTTTTTTCGTTTTTTACTATAATTTAAAGGCTGATTTCTTTTGCTGCAAACGGCAAGTATTTAAAGCTGTTGCATTTTTAGTTAGAATTAGGCATAAAAAATACACAAGGCGTCGGCCTTATGTATTTTTTATGCCATTACAGATGAAAAGGTAATCATTTTAAGCAATATTTCATTACCGCATCTCATCTTTACTGCATGATTTTTACTTTTTAACTTTATATTCAGTTAATCAGGCTTACAATTCCTACACCGAGTCCGCTTACTGCCATCAGTGCAGCAAGAATAACAGCCGTTATTTTAACCCATTTCCTGTTCATTTTTATCTCCTTTATTTCATCAGTTTATCTGCATCCGCTAAAAGCTTATCTGCAATTTTCTGCGCTGTTTCTTTATCATTTCCGATAGCTGTTATATATGCCTTAATCTTAGGCTCAGTGCCTGAAGGGCGAACAATGATTTTATTGCCGTCAACAAGTGTGTATGCAAGAACGTTTGATTTAGGCAATTCGATTTTATCAGTTTTGCCGTGCGCTGTAACCGTTGACACGGAGGTCTTATAATCGTCAACCACAGTAACAGGCATATCTGCAAAGCTCTTTGGAGTACTCTTTCTCAAGCCGTCCATGATTCCTGCCATTTTTTCCATACCCGAAGCACCTTCAAAAGTGTAGCTTGCTACAGTATTAAAATAATAGCCGAATTCATCGTAAATGCTGTCCATAACCTCTGCAAGGCTTTTGCCCAGCGTTTTGTAATACGCTGCCATTTCGCATATCAGCATGGAGGCTACAACAGCATCCTTGTCTCTTGCGTGTGTGCCTGCCAGATATCCATAGGATTCTTCAAAGCCCATAACAAAATCATCGGCCCTTCCTTCTGCTTCAAGCTGCGTAATAAGCTCACCGATATATTTAAAGCCTGTAAGAAGATTTTTGAAAGTACAATTATACTTTTTTGCAATGACCTCGGCTAAATCGGTTGAAACAAAGGATTTAACGGCAATACTGTTTTCTGAAAGCTGCCCTTTTTTACTTTTTTGAGAAAGCAGGTAGTTAAGCAGCATAGCACCAACCTCGTTGCCGCTCATAAGCTTGTAACCGCCTTCGCCGTTTCGAACCGCAATACCTACGCGGTCGCAGTCAGGATCTGTGGCAAGCAGCAGATCAGGCTGAATTTTGTCCGCCATTTTGAGCGCGTATTCAAATGCCTGTTTTATTTCAGGGTTAGGGAACGGACAGGTAGGGAAGTTACCATCGGGCATTTCCTGTTCAGGTACAACATAAACCTCATTAACACCGATTTTCTCAAGGATTTTTCGTACAGGTTTATTGCCTGTGCCGTTAAGAGGTGTATATATAACTTTAAGTCCGGCAGTTTTAACGGCATCGGGATTCACACACTGCTTGATAACCTCATCAAGAAAGGCATCAATCACCTCATCGCCCATATATTCAATAAGTCCGTCTTTTACAGCTTCATCAAAGTCCATTGTTTTAATGCCTGTAAAGTAGTCGACATTTTTAATGAATTCGTAGGTTTCGGCTGCCTCCTCGTCTGTCATTTGGTAGCCGTTAGAGTTGTAGCACTTGTAGCCGTTATATTTTGCAGGATTGTGCGAAGCAGTGAGAATAATACCGCTGGAAGTTTTAAAATGCCTGATTGCAAAGGATAGGCAGGGAGTTGGCTGAAGCTCCTTATAAAGATAAACCTTAATGCCGTTTGCAGCAAGCACCTTAGCTGCTTCCATTGAAAAATAATCCGATTTGATGCGTGAGTCATAGCCTATTGCAATTGAAGGTGCATCAAAATGCTTGTTCAGAAAATCCGAAAGACCCTGTGTGGCACGGCAAACCGTATAATAATTCATTCTGTTTGTACCGGCTCCGATAATACCTCTCAGACCTGCTGTTCCAAACTCAAGGCTGCGGTAAAATCTGTCAAGTATTTCATCGTAGTTGCCGCTTATGCTTTCAAGCTCGGCTTTTATATCAGGGTCAACCACTGCCTTTTCAAGCCATTCGCTGTATAGAGCGTTAATATCCATTCAGACACATCCTTATCCATCTTATTTATTTGCTTATATTTTAAACCTATTAAAATATATTGTCAATAATGATATTAATTGTTATAATTAAATTAAATTCATTTGTTAAAATCCAAAATCGGGGGTGTATTTATGTATGCAAGAGTAAAGAGTCTCGGTATTTTCGGTTTAGACTGTTTTGATGTTACTGTTGAGTGCGATATCAGTCAGGGTTTGCCGAGGTTTGATGTTGTCGGTCTTCCCGATGCAGTGGTGAGAGAAAGCCGAGAGCGTGTCCGTGCATCAATAAAAAATTGCCGTCTTGAGTTTCCCGTATCACGTATTACCGTAAATATAGCTCCTGCCGATATAAAAAAAGAGGGCTCACTTTACGATTTGCCGGTGTTTATAGCCATGCTTAAAGCAAGCAATCAGATGCAAGGCGATACAGACAGCTATGCTTTTATAGGTGAACTTTCACTTGACGGTGATATCAGACCGATTAACGGTGTGTTGCCTATGCTGCTGAAAGCAAAAGAACAGGGCATTTCCGCTGTGTTTATACCATATGGCAATATGCTTGAGGGCAGTGTCCTTGACGGTATAGATATTTTGCCTGTAAAAAGCGTTTTTGAAGTAATCAGACATATTTCAGGTACAGAAAAGATTTCTTCTTGCTATAACAGTAAATTTAGGACATCAAAAATAAGCTATAATATTGATTTTTCCGAGGTTAAGGGACAGGCTGAGGCTAAGCGTGCACTAGAAATTGCAGCAGCAGGCGGACATAACTGCATAATGGTAGGGCCGCCCGGTGCAGGCAAATCCATGTTGGCAAGAAGACTGCCCACTATTCTTCCCGATATGACCTTTGAGGAAAAGCTTGAAACCACTAAGATTTATTCAATTGCAGGGTTAATACCGGGAGATAAGGCAATTATCGACAGCAGACCTTTTCGTTCTCCGCACCATACTGTGTCTGTTCAGGCACTTGCAGGCGGCGGAATAAATATCAGACCCGGTGAAATCAGTCTTGCACATAACGGTGTAATGTTTATGGATGAATTTCCGGAATTCGACAGAAGGTGTAAAGAGTCATTAAGGCAGCCGCTTGAGGATTTAGCTGTTAATATTTCAAGAGCGTCGGGTTCGGTAACCTATCCTTCAAATCTAATGCTGATTGCAGCTATGAATCCCTGTCCGTGCGGTTTTTACGGTCATCCTGCTAAAGAGTGCAAATGCTCGGATGCTGCACGAAAGCGATATATGGACAAGGTTTCAGGTCCTATACTTGACAGAATAGACATTCATATTGAGGTTGCACCCGTGGAATATGATCAATTGTCCGGCAGGGGAAATGAAGAGTCATCGGCTGATATAAAAAAGCGTGTTGACAAGGCCAGAGAAATACAGAGGAAAAGATTTGAAGGTACAAATGTAAGCTGCAATGCAAAAATGACACCTAAAATGACTAAGGAATTTTGTGTTCTGAGTACGGATGCGGATAAACTGCTTAAAATAAGCTTTGAAAAATTAGGCTTGTCTGCAAGAGCCTATGACAAAATTCTTCGTATGGCAAGAACGATAGCAGATCTTGATGATAGCGATAATATCGAAATGAATCATATAGCCGAGGCACTTCAATATCGCTCTCTTGACCGCAAATATTGGAATAGCGAAAATATTAATACAAGGAGTTAAAGCAATGGATATTAAGAAGACGATGTTAAATCTTGAAAAGAACGGTATAAAACCATATTTTGTGCAAACAAAAGATGAGGTTGTTCCGCTTGTGAAAACACTTATTCATAAAGGCGAGAGTGTATCAAACGGCGGTTCCGTTTCTTTAAAGGAAACAGGTGTTTCCCGTCTTTTAGCATGCGGTGATTATGATTTTATTGACAGAACAGGGCTTGAAGGCGAGGCGCTTCGGCAATCCTATATACGAGCCTTTGGCTGTGACACCTATTTTTGTTCGTCTAATGCGATTACGGAAAACGGAGAGCTGTATAATGTTGACGGCAATTCCAACCGTGTAGCCTGTATAGTGTATGGCCCGCGACAGGTTATTATGGTTGCGGGTGTTAATAAAATTGTTAAGGATATAAATGAAGCTGTTTTGAGAGTGAAGGAAAAGGCAGCTGTGTATAATACCAAACGTCTTTCATGTAAAACACCATGTGAAGCGACAGGCAGATGCATCAGCCTTGATAAAAATAATCCGTTTTTATGTGACGGATGCCAAAGCCCGCAGCGTATTTGCTGCAATTATGTTATATCAGCTAAGCAGCGGCATAAGGATAGAATCAAGGTGATTCTTGTGAATGAAAGCTTAGGCTATTAAACTGTATTATTTAAAATCCGTAAGGCGATGCTATTGCGGATTTTTTGTTTAGTCTGTATAAAAAATATTTTGTGTATTTCAAAGCTTATAATACTTGAAATGACAATATAAATTGTATATAATAATCAAATAAAATTTTTATTTGTATTTATATAGGAGGACGGCTATGGAAAAAATACTTGTTCTGGATTTTGGCGGTCAATATAACCAGTTAATTGCGAGGCGTGTGCGCGATCATCATGTTTATGCCGAAATTTTACCTTATACTGTTTCGCTTGAGGATATTAAAGCAAATGAATATAAGGGTATCATTTTTACAGGCGGGCCGAATTCTGTTTATGATATGAATTCTCCTCATTATGCAAAAGAGATTTTGGATTTAGGGGTTCCGGTTCTCGGTATTTGTTATGGTTGTCAGCTTGTTGCTTGGATGGGCGGCGGAGAGGTTAAGACTGCTCCTGTAAGTGAATATGGCAAAATTGAATTTAACGCTGATAAAAGGTCTAAGCTTTTTAAAGGTATTGATGAAAAGTCGATTGTTTGGATGAGTCATACGGATTATATTTCGTGCGTTCCAAATGGTTTTGAGATTATTGGCACAACAAATGACTGCCCATGTGCAGCAATGGAAAATACAAATAAAAATATTTACGCTGTTCAGTTTCATCCTGAGGTTACACATTCTCGGTTTGGTTCTCAGATGCTTTACAACTTTCTTTATGAGGTCTGCGGCTGCACAGGTGATTGGGTTATGGATAATTTTATTGAAAATACCGTATCCTTACTCAGAGAACAGATTGGTGATAAAAAAGTAATCCTCGGTCTTTCAGGCGGTGTTGACTCTTCAGTTGCAGCGGGGCTGCTTTCAAAGGCAGTGGGCAAGCAGCTTACCTGCGTTTTTGTTGACCAGGGACTGATGCGAAAGGATGAGGGTGATATGGTTGAAAAAACCTTTACCTCTCTTTTTGATATGAATTTTGTTCGCGTCAATTGCGGTGATTTATTTCTTTCCGGGCTGAAGGGAGTTACTGACCCTGAAGAGAAGCGAAAAATTATCGGTGAAGAATTTTTTAATGTGTTTTGGAATGAAATCAGAAAGCAGGAGGAGCTGGGATTTTTTGCGCAGGGTACAATTTATCCTGATTGCGTGGAGTCCGGCAAGGGCGATGCCGATGTTATTAAAACACATCATAATAGAGTGAAAACACCTGATGATGTTGAATTTCTCGGTATTATTGAGCCTCTTTGTGATTTGTTCAAAGATGAAGTTAGGCAGGTTGGTGAGAAGCTGGGAATACCTAAGGAGCTTGTATGGCGTCAGCCTTTTCCCGGTCCCGGTCTGGGAGTCAGGATTATCGGCGAAATTACAGCGGAGAAAATTAAGATTCTTCAGGAAGCGGATTGGGTGCTTCGTGATGAAATGGAGAAAAACGGATATGAAAAAAATCTTGCACAGTTTTTTTGTGTGTTGCCCTGTGTTAAAACTGTCGGTGTAATGGGCGATCACAGAACGTATGATCATTTAATAGCAATTCGTGCAGTAACTACAGACGATTTTATGACAGCAGATTGGGCAAGAATACCGTTTGATATTTTAGCTAAGGTATCAAATCGAATTACAAACGAGGTTGAAAAGGTTAACCGCGTTGTTTATGATATAACATCAAAGCCACCGGGAACCGTGGAATGGCTTTAAGATAAAAAGGAATAAAGGAGACTGAGTATGAATAAAATAAGAGTTGGAATTACAGGTTACGGAAATTTGGGAAAGGGCGTTGAATATGCATTGGTAAATGCTGATGATATGGAACTTATGGGCATTTTTTCACGCCGCAGCCCTGAGCAGATTAAGCCGAGAACAAATGTGCCTGTTTATTCAATGGAACAAGCAGCCGAAATGGCAGATAAAATTGACGTTATGATTATCTGCGGCGGCAGTGCAAATGATTTACCGGTGCAGACAGTTGAACTTGCCAAGCACTTTAATCTTGTTGACAGCTTTGATACGCATGCTAAAATACCCGAGCATTTTGATGCGGTTGACAAGGCAAGCAGGGAAAGTGGAAAAATAGGTATAATTTCTGCAGGCTGGGACCCGGGAATGTTTTCTCTTAATCGTTTATATTCACAGGCAATTTTGCCAAATGGTTCGGACTATACCTTCTGGGGCAAGGGTGTCAGTCAGGGCCATTCTGACGCAATCAGAAGAATTGACGGTGTTCTTGATGCAAAGCAGTATACTATCCCTGTTGATGCTGCACTGAACAGTGTAAGAAGCGGTGAACAGCCTAAGCTTTCTACACGTGAAAAGCATACCAGAGAATGCTTTGTTGTAGCTGCCGAAGGTGCAGATCTTGATTATATAGAGAATCAGATTAAAACCATGCCTAATTATTTTGCAGATTATGACACTACTGTTCATTTTATAAATATGGACGAGTTTAAGGCGAACCATTGCGGTATTCCGCACGGCGGCGTGGTATTTAGGACAGGCACAACCGGCGAAAATCAAAAGCATAAGCATATTATTGAATATAAATTGACGCTTGATTCCAATCCTGAATTTACTGCAGGTGTTTTGGTTGCCTGTGCAAGAGCTGCTTACAGACTGAATAAAGAGGGAATGTGCGGATGTAAAACACTTTTCGATATTCCGCCTTCATACCTTCATCAGTTAAGTGCTGAAGAATTAAGAAAAAATCTTTTATAAATTAGGTTTAAACCTATTGCATCTAAAAAATTTTATTGGTATTATATGATTAATACCAATATTTTTTACGGAGGATATTTTATGGAAAACAATAAGCGTCCCGAAACTATGCAGCGAATTGAAACACAGGAGCTGGCAGATGCTTTTATTGCACAGCAGGTTGCTGAGATTCAAAATCAGGTTGGTGAAAAGAAGGTGCTGTTAGCTCTTTCAGGCGGTGTTGACTCTTCTGTTGTGGCTGCCCTTCTTATAAAAGCAATTGGCAAGCAGCTGGTTTGTGTTCATGTTAATCATGGTTTGCTTCGTAAGGGTGAGCCTGAGCAGGTTATAGAGGTTTTTCGTAATCAGATGGATGCGAACCTTATTTATGTTGATGCTGTTGACCGCTTTTTAGACAAGCTTGCAGATGTGGCAGAGCCTGAAAAAAAGCGTAAAATTATAGGTGCAGAGTTTATAAGAGTATTTGAGGAAGAAGCAAGAAAGCAGGAAGGTATAGAATTTCTTGCCCAGGGTACTATTTATCCCGATATTATTGAGAGTGACGGCGTAAAGGCACATCATAATGTCGGCGGACTTCCCGAAGATCTTCAGTTTGAGCTTGTTGAACCCTTAAAATTCCTTTATAAGGATGAGGTAAGAGTGGTAGGAAAAGCCTTAGGCCTTCCTGATAATATGGTTTATCGTCAGCCTTTCCCCGGACCGGGACTCGGTGTTCGTTGTCTCGGTGCAATAACAAGAGATCGTTTGGAGTGTGTTCGTGAATCAGATGCCATTCTGCGAGAGGAATTTGCCGAGAACGGACTTGAGGGCAAGGTATGGCAGTATTTTACAGCAGTTCCTGATTTCAAGTCAGTTGGTGTGAAAGATGGACAGCGCACATATGCTTATCCGGTCATTATCCGTGCTGTTAATACACTGGATGCAATGGCGGCAACCATTGAGGAAATTCCTTATGAACTTCTTAAGCACATCACAAACCGTATTACAACCGAGGTCGACGGCGTAAACAGAGTTCTTTATGACCTTACACCAAAGCCCAGCGGCACAATCGAGTGGGAGTAAGTTGAAGAAGATTAAAAGTCATTCTATTGATAAATCCCTTAGCTGTGTGTATAACGCACAGCTAAGGGATTTTGCTGTTTTATCAGCAGGAATATTCCATTTATGGTTTTGAGAAGAATCTGCATTATTTTGCGAACGGTATAGAAGAAAAACTCTGTAAATATTCTTTATAGCAAAAAATGACGCAAGTGCAGTTTTGCCTCAAAAAGAAGTTAGTCATTCCTTTTATCAGTATCACAATTGCTGTTATTGATGTAATTGAGTCTTTCAACAATGTGTTTTGTTATTGATTTATTGAGCCAAATATTGAGTATCCATATAAGTGATGGGAGCAAGAAGACAGCAATGATTAAGGCAGTGCTGAGCTTTTGCAAAATCACAGCAGCAGCCGCTAATACCCAGAAAAACAACGTAAAAATGATACAGATGATTATTGTGAATAATCCGGGGAGAATATCAATTTCGAGTTCGGTATCGGATATTTTGATAAGATTAATTTTTGGATTTGTAATTAATGTAAATACTGAATTGTATCTTAGTGTAAGGCCGGACATGCTTTTCTCTGTTGTAAAAAAAGGGTCATCAGAAATTTTTTTGAAAAACTCTTCGCAACTTTTTATATTCATATTGTATTTCATTTTTTCAATTCCCTTTTTATATAATTGCAATAAAGTGCAATTATATCAATATCGGTTTGGCTGTATACCATTCTTGCGCCTACAGTGTCCTCAATTTCATTAAAAACAAGCCTGTTTTGATGAAACAAAAAGTCCATTCCGATGTAATCGCTTTTTATCAGGCTGTTTATTCTGTTTACAAGTTGCTTTTCTTCAGAAGAAAGGGTGTAAACAGATGCTTTGCCGCCCAGGCAGAAATTTGAGCGAAAATCAGTTTCGCTTTCTCTGAGAATGGCTGTTATGATTTTGCCGCCTATCAGCCATATTCTCAAATCCTTGCCGAGTGTATCGCAGGGCTTCTGATACACAAAATCTTCCCTGTGCTTTTCGTTGTGATTGAGCATGACTACGCCCTGTCCGCCGTGACCGTCAACAGGCTTTTTTACACATGGTACTTTATCATAGCGAATGGGCATGATCGGTATGCCGTTACTCTGCATAAAATCATAGCAGTTTTGTTTGTTGTTGGCAAGTCTTGAAAGGTCAGCCGGATTAAATACCCTTATTCCCCGGTTTTCAAAGTATTCACTGATTTTATAGTTGTTGGTTCTGTTGATTACAAAATCAGCATTGCCTTTATAGCATTCATCTACTAATTTTATATCAAGATTTTCAGCAAATTTATTAATGGCAAAGGCATTGCGCTTTGCTTCATCCTCTGTATATATCAGAATACCGCTCATTTTAACCGTGACCTTATTTCATCAAATATTAAAGGGGCAATATCAATTCCCGTGCTGTGCATTATGTTTATAATATGGGCATTTGAGTTTACCTCGCACACCGTGCCGTTTTCAAGAATATCAACACCGCCGAAGGTCAGCCCGAGATGGCGGCAGGCTTTAACAGCTAACTCAATTTCGTTTTTATCGGGTGTATATACAGTCATTTTACCGCCGTTTGTAACATTGGAGCGAAAGTCATTTTTATTCTCTCTTCTGACTGCACTGACACATTTGCCGCCTACAATCTCAAGCCTTATATCCCGTCCGCTGCTTTCGGCTATGAATTCCTGCAGGATGAATGGCTTTTCGCTGATATGACTTAAAATCTCATCCGTATTTCGGCAAAGAAAGACTTGTTCACCGAAAGAACCGAAGCATTCTTTGTACACAACAGGCAGGCCGAGAATTTCAACCGCTTTGGTTACGAAACAGCGCATATCCGATTGGAAATAGCTTTTGGGTGCTGCCAGTGTTTTCGGCTGTGCAACAACACCCTCAAGTTCAATATAGGTTCTGGCTTTATCATCGCACAGTGCAATGGATTTTGATGAGTTAAAAACCGGCAGTCCGCTTTTTTCAAGCTTTGCGGCAAGATTGATATCCTTGTCCCAAAAGAGCACAAAATCAGCTGCTTCAGGCTTAAGCGAAAGCTCGAGATTGGTTTTCAAAACAAGATTAACATTTATTTTTTTTGCAGCCCCAATGAGATGCTTGTGAAGCTCGTTGAATTTGCCGTTGTTTAAAAAGTGATTTACTAATAAAATTCCGTTCATTTCTTTATCTCCAATTTTATATATTGTAGCATTGTACCTTGCTTTTTTCAATGTAATAGTATAAAATAACAATATTAAAAAGTTATTTAAATAACGGAGGATGAGAATATGACAGAGTACAAGCTTAAATACGGTTGTAATCCCAATCAAAATCCTGCAAGGATACATATGGACGGAAAGGAGCTGCCCTTTGAAATTTTAAACGGTGCAGCAGGCTATATTAATCTTTTGGATGCATTTAACTCCTGGCAGCTGGTTAAGGAGCTGAAAGAGGCGACCGGTCTTGCAAGTGCTGCTTCTTTTAAGCATGTTTCACCTGCAGGTGCGGCTGTTGCTCAGCCTCTTGATGAGGTTGACAGAAAGGTGTGCATGGTACCGGATGGCTTGGAGCTTTCACCGATTGCACAGGCTTATGTGCGCGCAAGAAGCTGTGACAGGCAGTCATCCTTTGGTGACTTTGCCGCCCTTTCGGATACCTGTGATGCGTCTGTGGCAAAATTTTTGCAGAAAGAGGTTTCCGACGGAATTATTGCTCCGGATTATACAGATGAAGCACTTGAAATTCTTAAATCAAAGAGAAGAGGCAATTTTCTTATTATCAAAATGAATGCTGATTATATTCCTGAAGAAATGGAAACAAAGCAGGTTTTCGGTATTAAATTTGAGCAAAAGCGCAACAATGCAAAAATCACTATGGATTTATTCAATGATATGCCTACAAAGGTTAAGGAAATTCCTCAAATTGCAAAGATTGATTTGCTTATTTCAATGATTACGTTGAAATATACACAGTCAAATTCAGTTGTTTATGCAAAGGGCGGTCAGACTCTTGGCGTAGGTGCTGGCCAGCAGAGCAGAATTCTCTGTACACGTATGGCAGGCAATAAAGCAGATATGCTTTGGCTCAGAAGAAATGAGAAGGTGCTTAATCTTCCGTTTGTCGATGGTATTCGCAAATGTGATGCGGATAACGCAATCGATCTTTATATCTCGGATGAGTATGAAGAGCTTCTCAAAGATGGTGTATGGCAGAGATACTTTACAGAATGTCCTGCTGCATTTACTAAAGAGGAAAAGGATGCGTGGCATAAGCAGATGAGTGATGTTGCTTTGGGCTCGGATGCATTCTTCCCGTTTGAGGATAATATTGAAAGGGCTGTACGCTCAGGTGTGAAATACATTGCACAGCCGGGTGGATCCGTAAGAGATGAGGCAGTTATTGAATGCTGTGATCATTACGGTATTGCAATGACTATGACAGGAATAAGGTTATTCCATCATTAATTTTAAATAAATATAGCAGCATTAGAAAGAATAATCCTGTGATTATTCTTTCTTTGCTGTAGATGAAAACCATGTCAGAACCAAAGGGTTTTAAGGCAAACTTTGCCGTTATTATGCTTTTTCTGTTTGGTTTTCAATATAGGTGATTCATAATGAAAATGATTTCTTGGAATGTTAACGGTCTGCGTGCCTGTATGAATAAAGGCTTTGAAGAATTTTTTTGCAAAGCTGATGCGGATATATTCTGTCTGCAGGAAACAAAGCTGCAGGAGGGGCAGATTGATTTTGTGCCGCAGGGCTACAGTTGCTTTTGGAATTATGCCGAAAAGAAGGGTTATTCAGGTACCGCTATATTTACAAAGCGGCCGCCGATTGCTGTCAGATACGGTATGGGTGTGGATAAGCATGATAAAGAAGGCAGACTGATAACGCTTGAATTTGATGAATTTTATTTTTTAACCGTATATGTGCCTAACGCACAGCGGGAGCTTAAAAGGCTTGATTATCGAATGGAGTGGGAGGAGGATTTTAAGACGTATATTCTCACTCTGGAAAAGAAAAAGCCTGTGATTTATTGCGGCGATTTGAATGTTGCTCATAAGGAAATTGATTTGAAAAATCCTAAAACCAATCACAAAAATGCAGGTTTTACCAATGAGGAAAGACAAAAGCTTTCACAGTTGCTTGACAGTGGCTTTACGGATACTTTCAGGTATTTTTATCCCGACAGGGAGGGCGTCTATAGCTGGTGGTCCTATATGTTTAAGGCGAGAGAGAAAAATGCCGGCTGGAGAATCGATTATTTTATTACATCAAAAAGTCTGGATGGTAACTTGCTTGATGCTAAAATTCATACGGATATTTTTGGGTCGGACCATTGCCCGATTGAGCTTGATATTAACATTTAATTTTAAGGGGTAGAGTATGTCCATTCTTATTTGCCCTGTGTGCGCAAAAGGGCTTAATAAAATCGGTAATTCTTTGAAATGCGCCGACAATCACTCTTTTGATTTTTCAAAGGATGGGTATGTCAATTTGCTTTTGGGCTCCAAAAACGGTGATAAAAAAGGTGACAGCAAGGAGTCGGCAAGGGCAAGGCATTCGCTGCTTGCAAAGGGGTATTATGCCTGTCTGAAGAATTATATTAAAGAAAAAATGTGCGGTACAGTGCTGGATATTTGCTGCGGCGAGGGATATTATGATGATTATGCCGGTGAGTTATACGGTTTTGATATCAGCAAGGAGATGATACGCCTTGCTTCAAAAAGCAGAAAGAATCATTATTTTGTTGCAAACCTTTCAAACATACCTATTAAAAGTGAAAGCATAGATACAGCTTTTCATCTTTTTGCACCGTTTAATGATAAGGAGTTTTCCAGAATTCTTAAGCCGGGCGGGACACTTTATTCGGTTGTGGGCGGTAAAAATCATCTTTGGGAGATGAAGAAAATTATATATGATACTCCGTATAAAAATGATGAGGAACCGCCGAAAACAGAAAGACTTAAACTTGTATCAAAGACAAAAATCGGGGAACGGGTGAGTATAGAAAAGGAGGACTTAAAGACTCTTTTTTCCATGACCCCGTATTTTTACAGAACAAATGAGTGTGATAAAGCAAAGCTTGATGATGCAGACTGTTTGGATTTAACAGTTGAATTTGTGATATTTGAATATAAAAAGGATGTGACTGATCATGGACAGTCTTTGTGAAAAATGCTGGTATAATGAATATGATGATGAAAGTGATGAAGGCTTTTGCTCCCTTGTGCTTGACGAGGATGAATACGTAAAACTGATGCAGGAGCAGAATAAAACCTGCCGCTATTTTCGTCCTGACGGCAGTGAATATGATATTGTCAGAAAGCAGAATTAAGATTTTGTACCAAATATAAAAAATACCTTACGTTACCTATTGCTTGTTACGCTGCGTAATCATGTAAAATAGGTTTTGTAAGGAGGTGAATAAATTATGTCAGAATATACAACAGGTGATATGGCAAAGCTTTGCAAAATAACGGTGCGCACCGTGCAGTATTACGACTCCAGGGGGATACTGGTCCCATCTGCACTTAGCGAAGGCGGAAGGCGGCTCTATAGTGAAAAAGATTTAAAAAAGCTTAAGCTGATATGCTGTTTGCGAGATTTGGATTTATCCATCAGCAGCATTGCAGATATCCTTGAAGCGGACAACAGTGAAAATGTAATTTCCGCCATTTTGCAGGAGCAGCGAACTGCGATTGAAAGAAACATTCAAAAGCAAGGCGAAAGTTTAAAAGTGATTAATTCCTTCTTGGCTGAGCTTAAAGATTGCCGGTCATTTTCTGTTGACTCCATTAATGACATAGTGACTGTTATGCAAAACAAAGAAAGACTGAAAAAAGTACACATAAGGATGGTAATTGCAGGACTGATGATGGATGCTATAGAAATTGGTACACTCTTGCTCTGGATTCTAAAGGGAATTTGGTTTCCGTTTGTTTTGGGCATGCTTGCTATAGCTGCACTCGGTATATGGGCTTTTAATTACTATTATAAAAATGTTTCCTATATTTGTCCTGAATGTCATAAGGTGTTCAAGGCATCTAAGCGGGAAGTTTTTTTATCTAAGCATACACCTAAAGCACGAAAGCTTACCTGCAGGCATTGCTGCAGCAAAGGCTGGTGCGTTGAAATAGGCGATTAAACAAAATGTTTCCCGTTTATATAAATAAAAACAGCCGATACAAAAGTATCGGCTGTTTGGTTTTTCTAATAATCAGTATTTTATTGTTCTTACCTTGATAACTCCGTCGATCGCCGTAATATCGTCAACAACCTTCTGCGCAGGATCGCTGTCCGTATCAATGATTGAATAAGCAAATTCGCCGCGGTTTTTATCTTCAAATGCGGAGATGTTAATGCCATCCTTACTAATGGTATCGGTAATGGTAGCAATCATATTAGGCTGGTTGATGTGAATAACGGTAATTCTTGCAACACCTGTCTTTGCGACTGAAACAGATGGCAGATTAACTGAGTTTTTAATGTTTCCGTTTTCCAGGAAATCAATCAGTTCAAGAGCACCCATTGAAGCGCAGTTTTCCTCACTTTCCGGGGTAGACGCACCGAGATGCGGAATAGCAATAACACCGTCAACACCGATTAGGTCTGCTGATGGGAAGTCTGTAACATAAGCAGCCATTTGGCCGTCTTCGAGGGCATTTACAATGTCTGCCGAAACAGCCAAATCGCCACGGGCAAAATTGAGAATTCTTACAGTATCCTTCATTTTTGCGATTGTATCTGTACAAATCAGGCCGTCAGTTTCAGGAGTAAGCGGAACGTGAAGTGTAAGATAATCAGCTATAGGGAAAATCTCGTCAAGATTGTTATTGATTGTAATGCCTGCTTTAAGCTCAGCATCCTCAGGAAGGAATGGATCATAACCGATAACCTTCATTCCGAGATCAACCGCAGCCTCTGCTACAAGTCTTCCAATGGCGCCAAGACCGATAACGCCAAGTGTTTTACCCTTGATTTCGGGGCCTGCAAAAGCACTCTTGCCCTTTTCAACAGCTTTACCGACGTTGTCTCCCTCGTCTTTAATGGTTTTGCACCACTCAATCGCTTTTGTGATTTTTCTGCTTGAAAGCAGGAGTCCGCATATAACAAGCTCTTTAACTGCATTTGCGTTTGCACCCGGGGTATTGAATACAACAATACCCTTTTTAGCACAGTCGGCAACAGGGATGTTGTTAACACCGGCACCTGCTCTTGCTATTGCCAGAAGTGATTCAGGCATTTCCATGTCGTGCATAGATGCACTTCTTACCATAATTGCATCCGGGTTATCTATTTCATTTGCATAGGTGTACTTTGAAGTGTCAAACTTCGATAAGCCTACATCTGAAATTTTATTCAGTGTTTTAATCTTAAACATAATTATACTCCAATATTATTTGTTATTTTTCTCAAATTCAGTCATAAATTCAACAAGCTTTTCAACACCCTCGATTGGCATAGCATTATAGATGGATGCTCTCATGCCGCCTACTGACCTGTGACCCTTAAGGTTAACAAAGCCTGCCTCTGTAGCCTCTGCGATGAATTTCTTTTCAAGCTCATCATCGCCGATTACAAACGGAACATTCATAAGCGAACGGTCCTCGGCAACAACAGTACCTTTGAACATTTCGGATTTGTCAAGGAAGTTGTAAAGAACAGCAGCCTTTTTCTCGTTTCTTTCCTTCATCTTTTCAAGACCGCCGATATCGTTTTTAATCCAGTCAAGAACCAGTTTGCAGATATAAATAGTCCAGCATGGAGGCGTGTTGTAAAGGGAGTCTGCATCAGCCTGAATTTGATAGTTCATCATAACAGGTGTAATGTCTCTTGCCTTGCCGAGTAAATCCTCACGAATGATTGCAACAACAAGACCTGCAGGGGCGACATTCTTTTGCGCGCCGAAATAAACGACACCGAATTTGCTGATGTCAAGCGGCTGCGAGAGTGCACAGGATGATACGTCAGCGATAAGAACCTTGTCTCCGACCGGTGGAAGCTCTTTATAGAGTGTGCCGTATATTGTGTTGTTCATACAAATATAAACATAGTCGGCGTCATCGCGAAAATCCTCAGCCTTAGTTTTAGGAATATAGCTGAAGGTTTTGTCTGCTGATGAAGCTGCGGCAACAACATCACCGTATTTCTGCGCTTCCTGAAAAGCTTTTTTAGCCCATTGGCCTGTGATGATGTAATCTGCTTTGCCGCTGCCGTTCATAAAGTTAAGAGGAATAGCTGAAAACTGAGCAGACGCACCGCCCTGTAAAAACAGAACCTTGTAGTTGTCAGGGATATTGTAAAGCTCTCTCATAAGTGCTTCTGCATCCTTGATAATTTTGTCAAATACCTTTGAACGGTGACTCATTTCCATTACGGATTGGCCGCTGCCCTGATAATCCATCATTTCTGCTGCAGCCTGCTCAAGCACCTTTTCAGGTAAGGTTGAGGGACCTGCGCTGAAGTTATAAACTCTTGCCATAATGATTCTCCTATTTCATATTAATTATTTTTTGTGTTATATTACATTATAGTATTGTTTAATATTTTGTCAATGATACTTTATAAACTTTGTTGAAAATCACAAGTGATTGATATTTTTTTAACGATATTGAGAGCGTTTTTATAAAACTTTTTTATAATCTATATTTATTGTATTCCTTATAATGTAATGCTTTTGATTACTTATCCTATTTTCCTACTGTTTTCAGAAAAGCTCCTTCATATAATTCCGATAAATATGTCATCAATAATATCTCTCAGCGGTTTGCCGTAGAAAGCCTGTTTACGCTCCATTTGCAAAATGTCGTCGTATTCGCTTGTTTTGCCGTTATGCGCAACGGTTATTTTACCGCCTGCATTTTTAACGATGTATTGCTCGTTTTCAAGAGAAATCACAACGGTTTTGAATTGCGATAAAGCCGATTCTACATCTTCAACGGTGTTTTTTTCTTCTTTTAAGGTGTGTCGTTTTTGAATCTGCTCAAAACAGTTTTTGCAAAGCCATATATGACCGTTTGTTGAAAAGTAACCTTGCATATCGCACTCCTCAAACTCTTGATATGCTTCATTATTGGTTATCCTTTTTGCATCAAAATAACAATGGTCGTGATCTCCCTGCGTAACTGCGGCTTTTCGGAAAGTCATGTTAGTCAGCCAATTTCCCTCATTATAGACCTGAAAACAGTCTTCAATCCAGTCGAATTCATCTTTCATATTTTAACATCTCCAGTTTCAAATAATTTTATTTCCCACGAATTATCGGGGAATATTCTGTATTGATTTTCTGTATCTCTTCTTTTGTAATCCCAATGCGGCGGTACTCCTTTAGGATGCTCCATATCCCAATGAAAGGATTCTCCTGTTTTTTTATTGTACCAATTTCCTATATTTTTTTCTATATTTGAACTTCCTCTCCACTCAAAATCCTTTCCCGGTGCTTTGTTTTCATATCCCGGGAATTTGGGCATATCAAGATTCTCATCAAATTCATGACTCGGATTCCCTGAACTCTGTCCGTCTGCCGAGCCGCCGCCCTTGTGTAATGGTTCAATTGTTGCTATAAAAGTCTTTTTCACAAAAAAGCCCTTGCTCAGATTATTGGTTTCACCATAATCAATCTCAATGATATCGCCTTTCATTTCATCAAAAGGCTTGCCGTAGCAAATGATTTTTTGGGGCTTGATTCTGCTGAGCATCTCGTTATAGCCAAGCATAAAATGCGACTTTTCTTTCTTAACTCCGATTGTGGAAACGGCAACGATGCTGCCTTTTTCAATGCCGTCAAAGCAGAAATTAAAGCTTGTTAAATCACCCCAGCGCACTGTTGGTATTACACTTACTCTCTGCTCCTGAAGATAAGCACCAACCCAGCGGTTTTTAAAGGTGCTGAACAGTTGTAAAGCAATCGGCATCTCCATAAACATACTGAAATCAGGCGTTAATACAGCCTTATACTGCTTTAACTTTTCAATTTTCTTTTCAGGGTCATTGTATATGCTCTCAAATCTGTAATCGTCAAGAAAGAAATGCACGATTTTTCCGTAATCATCACTTTGATTAACTTTATCATAACCGATTAGTTTTACATCTTCAAGACTTATTTCCTG